>JBBPII010000009.1:0-239030 GCA_038040385.1 Candidatus Gilichinskyi gelida | reverse complement strand
GCCACGCGGGGATCATCGTCGCAAGGGTCGCGATCAACACTACGAGCAGCACCGCGCCGCCAAGTATGACGGGGTCTGAGGCCGCGATCTTGTACAGGTTGGCGGAGATGACCCGGCCGCCAATGTAGGCGATGACCAGGCCGATCACGGTCCCAAGCGCGCCCGCGGCTCGGGGTGCCGGGCGCGCTGCCGCGCGCCCCTACAAATGGTCGTCCTCTTCCGCCTCATCTGGGCAATCATCCGCTCCCGGCTCAAGCCGCCCATCGGTCCGTTCGATGAGGCGAGCGTCGCCATGCGCGTCTGGCCGAACGATCTCGACCTCAACGTGCACATGAACAGCGGCCGCTACATCAGCATGATGGACATCGGACGCGTGGAGATCCTCGGCCGCATGCGACTGCTGCGGAAGGTCTTCGGGCGCGGGTGGCGGCCGATGGTCGGAGGCTCGACCATCCGTTACCGCCGCTCGCTGCTGCCGTTCCAGCGCTTCATCGTCCGCACCCGCATCGTCTGCTGGGACGAGAAGTGGCTCTACTTCCGCCACGTCATCGAGTCGCGCGGCGAGCTGTATGCGATCGCCTACGTCCGAGGCCTGCTGCGCGGCAAGGAAGGGAACATCACGCCCGCGCAGATCCTGGAGCTCACCGGCAGGCGCGACCTGCTGTCGCCGCCGATGCCGGACGAGATCGCGCGCTGGGCGGCGGTGGAGCTGCGATGAAACGCGCCGAGAAGGCGCGGCGCATCGGCGAGATTCTGGATGACCTCTACCCGATGCCGCCCATCCCGCTGCAGCACGGCGATGCCTTCCAGCTCCTGGTCGCGGTCGTTCTCTCCGCGCAGACAACCGACGCGCAGGTCAACCGCGTCACCCCCGCCCTCTTCCGCCGCGCGCCGGCGCCCGAAATGCTCGCCGCCATGAGCGAGACCGACATCCTCAAACTGATCCGATCCTGCGGCCTCGCGCCGAGCAAGGCCCGCAACATCAAGCGGTTGGCCCAGGCGATCGTCGAGCAGCACGGCGGTGAAGTCCCGGCCGACATGGAGGCGCTCGAGGAGCTCCCCGGCGTGGGCCACAAGACGGCCAGCGTGGTGATGAATCAGGCGTTCGGCCGTCCGGCGTTCCCGGTCGACACGCACATCCACCGCCTCGCCGCGCGCTGGCGCCTGTCGAGGGGGAAGGACGTCAAGCAGACCGAGCGCGATCTGAAGAAGCTCTGGCCGCCCGAAGAGTGGGGCAGGCGCCACCTGCAGATCATCTACTTCGGCCGCGAACACTGCCCGGCGCGCAACCACGATCTTGCCGCCTGCCCGATCTGCTCGTGGAGTGCGGGCGTCCCGCCCGCACCGATCGGGCGTCCCGCCCGATCGAGTCCGCGGCGATAACGCCGCCGAGCGAGACGCCCAGCGGGTGCGGGCGGGACGCCCGCACTCCTTCGGAATTCCTCCCCAATAACCGCCGTTTTTGGGGGCTCAGCAACAAACCAAGAAGGAGATTCAAGGACATGCGCAGCACCGGTACTGTCAAGTGGTTCAACGACGCGAAGGGTTTCGGTTTCATCACCACGGAAAGCGGCGAGGACGTGTTCGTGCACTTCTCGGCCATTCAGTCCAAGGGCTTCCGCTCACTGGCGGAGGGCTCCCAGGTCGAATTCGACCTCGTGCAGGGCCCCAAAGGCCTGCAGGCGGCCAACGTCACCGTCGGGCAGTAAGCGTTCGACAAGCCACAGACGATGCGAGGACGGCGGAAACGCCGTCCTTTTTGTTTGTGGAGCGCCGGCGTCCCGCCGGCTGGCCCGCAGGCGTCCCGCCTGCGCACCGACGGCGGCGGGACGCCGCCGGGCCAGCCGCCGCGGACGGCGGCGCTCCTTCTCAGAACTCGGCACTTCGGGACTCGTATGATGACCCAATGGATTACGGCATCGAAGTCACCAACCTCACCAAAATCTACGGCTCCTTCGTGGCCGTGAAGGACTTCACCTTCGCCGTCAAGCGCGGCGAGGTCCTCGGTCTCGTCGGCCCGAACGGCGCCGGGAAGACCACCACCCTCCGAGCCCTGGCCGGCATTCACCCGCCGACCGAGGGGACGATCAGGATCTGCGGATCGGACTTGCGCGACGAGCCGGTGGCGGCGAAGCAGCACCTCGCCTTCATGCCCGACGAGCCGCGCCTCTTCGACTACCTCACCGTCGAGGAGCACCTCCAATTCGTCGCCCGCATCTATCAGGTCAAGGACTTCCGCTCGCGCATGGACCCCCTGTTCGAGGAGTTCGATCTCGCCGACAAGCGCAAGGCGCTGCCGTCGGAGCTGTCGCGGGGCATGAAACAGAAACTGATGATCGCCTGCGGCTTCATTCACAACCCGGACGTGCTGATCTTCGACGAGCCGCTGACCGGCCTCGACCCGCTCGGCATCCGCCGGATGAAGCAATCGATCGTGCAGCGCTCCAAAGACGGCGCCTCGGTCATCCTCAGCTCGCACCTCCTCCACCTGGTGGAAGAGCTGTGCGACACCGTGGCCATCATCCAGAAGGGCACGCGGCTGGCGTACGGCACCATCGACGAGCTGAAGTGGCAGATCGCGCACGGCCAGGGCGACGTCTCGCTGGAGGAGGCCTTCCTCCGCATCACCGAGGAAAAGGCGAGCGCGTGATCGCCACCTTCGTCGAGTTCACCCTGCGCGGCACGCGCAACAGGATCGTGCAGCGGCTGCGGCGGCTGCGCGACCCGCGCTACCTCATCGGCGCCGTGGTCGGCCTCGCCTACCTCTGGTTCGCATTCTTCAGAAACACCCGCGGCCTCTCCGCGCGGCGGCCGGCGTTCACCGGCGATCTCCTGGTCGACATCCTCGGCCTGGTGGTGCTGGCGATGATGGTCCTGGCGTGGGCGCTGCCGCAGGATTCCGGCGGCCTGCAGTTCAGCGAGGCGGAGATCGCCCATCTCTTTCCCGCGCCGCTGCGGCGCCGCGACCTGTTGCTCTACAAGATCATCCGCGCGCAGCCGCAGGCGCTCGGCAGCGCCATCGCCTTCTTCATCTTCGGCTGGCGGCGGAGCTGGCTGATCGGCGTCTGGGCGGCGCTCTCCGTGCTGTCGATCTACTTCATCTTCGTGGCCCTGGGCCGCGCGCGGCTGAAACTGATGCACATCGGATTCATCGCCCGGCTGGTGATCGTCAGCGTCATATTGACTGCCCTTGCCAACTTCGCCATCAAGGACGTCATCAAACGCCATCCGATCAGGAAAACAGCGACTCACGCCGACGTCATGCGCCTGATCGACAAGCCATTCCGCACCGGCGCGGTCAACGCTGCGCTGTTCGTGCCGCGATTCTTCAGCGGCGCGGCGGTGGCGCCGACGCCGGCGACGCTGGCGACCTCGGTCGCCGGACTGGCGGGGCTCGGCTTCCTCTTCTTCGTTCTCGCGGCGAGGATGAACGTCTCGTTCGAGGAGGCGTCGATCGTCGCCTCCGCGAAACGCGCGGCGCGCATCGAGCGGATGCGCAGCCGCCAGAGCGGGAAGATGGAGATCTCCGTCCGCCGCTTCGGACCGCTCTTCCGGCTCGCCGAGACCGGCACGCCCGAGGTGGCCATCTTCTGGAAAAACGTCATCGCCCTGGTCCGCACCGGCTTCGGCATCATCGTCCTGATGCTGGTCCTGGCGGTGTTGATGATCGGCATCGCGGTCTGGTCGCATGAGGAAACGGCGTACACCGTCATCGGCAGCATGTTCCTCTTCATGGCCGCGTTCTTTCCCATCGCCGCGCCGCAGATGTTCGCCAACGACCTGCGCCTCGACCTCGCGCGCTCCGAAGTCCTGAAGAGCTATCCGCTGGCCGGCGACAAACTGGTGGCGGCGGAGATGGCCGCCCCATTGTTCGCCATCGGCGCGCTGAACGCGCTCTTCGCCGTCTGCGGCTCGGTCCTGATCCGCCTCGGCGAGCATTCCGGCCGGCTCGCGCAGTTCGCCGGCACGCCGCAGTTCGTCGTCACCGTGCTGATTCTCACCCTGCCGGTCTGCGCCGTGTTGCTGCTGATCCGGAACGCCATGCCGCTCTACTTCCCCGCCTGGACCATGCGGCCGGCCGACGATCCGCGCAGCTTCGTCACCATCGGCAACCGCATCGTCGTCCTGTTTGCCAACCTCATCGCCCTGGCGATCGCCCTCATCCCCGCGGCGCTGGTATTCCTGCCGTCGTTGTGGATTGCGGTGAAGTTCTTCTCCGGCAACGCGATCTTCGTGGCGGTGGCCACCGTTCCCGCGGCGGCGGTGATCGTCTTCGAGGTCTGGCTCGGCGTGAAGGCCCTCGGCGCGCGCTTCGACGCCTTGGACGTCTCGAATGAATTCGACATCGTGATGGTTTAGCCCTCACCCGGCGCTGCGCGGCACCTTCTCCCGCTTGCGGGAGAAGGTGCCGCGGAGCGGCGGATGAGGGGCGTTATCGCGACCGCTCCCGCACTTCCTCCGTCGTCAACCCATACAGAGGCGGCGTGGGAACCTCGAGCATCGAGAGGTACAGGTAAATCTGCCCGCGGTGATGCGCCTCGTGCTCGATCATCGAGCGGATCCACTTCCGCACCGGCATTTCGGCCCCGCCGGGAGTGACGCACTTCGCGTCCAAGTCGGCCGTCGAGAAGATGGCCATCGACTCGGCGTGCATGCGGCGCATGTACTCCACGATCGCCTCGTAGCCGTCGGCGAGCTCGCGGCCGTGGCCGGGGTAGCGGCTGGGGCGGCCGGCGGCGTTCTCCGCGAACATCCACCGCTCGATCGACGCGAGGTGGCGCATCAGGTCGCCGAGCGTGAACTTGCCGTCGCGGTAGGTCCAGTCGACCTGCTCCGGCGGCACCACCGCCACCACCCGCATGGTCCGCTCGCGCACCCGGTCGAAATACCTCACGAGATCCGAAGATTCAGGCATCCGCAAGCAATTGTGACAGAAGGAGAATTCATGCTTCGGTTTCGAATCCTGGCGCTCATCGGCGCGTTGATCGCTCCCATGACGCTGACCGCAGACGACGTCCTCCCGTTCAAGGCGACCGAGAAGATCCTGCCCAACGGACTCAAAGTCATCACCGTCCCCACCGGCTTCCCCAACATCGTGGCCCTCTACATCCCGGTGCAGACCGGCTCGCGCAACGAGATCGAGCCGGGCAAGTCGGGCTTCGCCCACTTCTTCGAGCACATCATGTCGCGCGGCACGCCGCTCTACCCGCCCGACAAGTACAACGAGGTCATCACTCGGGCCGGCGCGCGCGAGAACGCCAACACCTGGGACGACCGCACCATCTACCACATCACCTTCGCCAAGGAAGACCTCCCGAAGATCATGGAGATCTACGCCGACCGCTTCATGAACCTGGCCTACCCCGAGCCGGCGTTCAAGACCGAGGCGCAGGCGGTGCTGGGCGAGTACAACAAGAACAGCGCGAACCCGGTGCGCAAGCTCCTCGAAGTGCAGCGCGACGCCGCATACGCCACCCACACCTACAAGCACACCACGATGGGCTTCATCAAAGACATCGAGGACATGCCCAACCAGTACGCGTACTCCAAGGAGTTCTTCCGCCGCTGGTACCGGCCGGAGTACACCACCATCATCGTCGCCGGCGACGTCCAGCCGGACGAGGTCAACCGCCTGGTGGAGAAGTACTGGAGCGGCTGGAAGCGCGGCGATTACCGTGTCGACATCCCCACCGAGCCGGCGCCGTCCAAGCCGGTCTACGCGCACGTTCCCTGGAGCTCCAGCACCCTGCCGTACGTTACCGTCGCCTTCCGCGGCCCGGCGTTCAACGAGAACGACAAAGAGGCCGCTGCGATGCAGACCATGTTCAATCTCGAGTTCGGCGAGACCTCGGACCTCTACAAGAAACTGGTCGAGGACGAGCAGAAGGTCGACGCCCTCTTCTACTCCGACGACCCACACGTCGATCCGTTCCCCTACACCGTCTTCGCCCGCGTCAAGAAGCTCGACGACGCCGTCTACGTGCGCGACCAGATCCTGAAGACCTTCGCCAAGCTGCGCGACACCCTGGAGCCGGCCGACCGCGTCGAGCAGGCCAAGTCGTACATGCGCTACTCGCTGGTGCGCAGCCTCGACAACAGCGAGGCCGTCGCCGAGACCCTCGCCGAGTTCGTGAAATTCGGCCGCTCGTACGGGACCATCAACAACTACTACCGCCAGCAGGCCGCACTCACCCCCGCCGACCTGCAGGCGGCGGCCAGGAAGTACTTCACCGACAACAACCTCATCGTGACCACGCTGTCGAAAGAGCCCATGCCCGCGGCGATGAGTGCGTCGCTAACGCTCGGAACGCCGGCGTCCCCGCCGGCTGGCACGGCGGCGTCCACGCCGCCGTTCATCGAGCAGAAGGGCGTCATCCCCCAGATCGAAGCGAAGCTCCTCTTCAATGCCGGCTCGGCCAATGACCCGGCGGGCAAAGAAGGCCTCGCCGCCCTCGCCGCGTCGATGATCACCGACGCCGGCTCCCAGCAGATGAAGGTCGACGAGATCCGCAAGGCGCTCTACCCGATCGCCGGCGGCTGGTACGGCCACGTGGACAAGGAGATGACCACGCTCACCGCGTCGATCCACCGCGACAACTGGAAGACGTTCTTCGACGTGGTGATGCCCACCCTCCTCACCCCCGGCTTCCGCGACGAGGACTTCACCCGCGTCAAGGACGCCAACCTCAACGCGTTGAAGGAAAACCTCCGCAACAACAACGAGGAGGAGCTGGGCAAAGAAGAGTTGATGAACCGGATCTACGCCGGCACTCCCTATGGCCACACGCCCCTCGGCACGGTCGCCGGCATCCAGTCGATCACCCTCGACGACGTGAAGAAGTTCATCGCCGCCAACTACACGCGCGGCAATCTGGTCATGGCCATCAGCGGCGACTACCCCGCCGAACTGCTCGCGGCGGTCAAGAGCGGCGTGACCTCGCTGCCCCAGGGCGCGTCGGTGGCCGGCGGCCTCAAGTCGCTGCCGAAGATCGCCGGCCACAAGGCCGATGGTCTCGAGGTGGAGATCATCCAGAAGGAGACGCGAGCCACGGCGATCTCCATCGGCCTGCCGCTGCCGGTGACCCGCGCGGACGGCGCCGACTTCGCCGCGCTCAACGTCGCGCGCGCATGGTTGGGCGAGCACCGCATGTCGCAGGGACGTCTCTTCCAGCGCCTGCGCGAGACCCGCGGCCTCAATTACGGCGACTACGCCTACATCGAGTTCTTCACCAACCCCGGCGGACAGTTCTTCCCCAGCGCCAACGTCGCGCGCCGCGCCCAGGTATTCGAGGTCTGGATCCGGCCGGTGGTGCCGGCGAACGCACACATGTCGCTCCGCATCGCGCTCTATGAGCTCGAGAAGTTCATTGCCAACGGCATGAGCCAGGCCGACTTCGACGCGTCGCGCCAATACCTGATGAAGAACGCGTTCGTGATGACCTCCACCCAGGACCAGCAGCTCGGCTACGCGCTCGACTCCTGGTGGTACGGGACGCCGGAGTACACCCAGTACGTGCGCGGCCTCTACGCGAAGCTGACGCGTGACGACGTCAACAAGGCGCTGAAGAAGTACCTCTCAGCGAAGAACCTCAACGTGGTGATCGTGACCAAGGACGCCGAAGCGCTCAAGAAGCAACTGGTGAGCGACGCGGTCTCGTCGATCGCCTACGACGCTCCGAAGCCGAAGGAGATCGTCGACGAGGACAAGATCATCGGCGCGTACAAGCTGCACATCAAACCGGAGAACGTAAAGATTGTGCCGGTGGATGAGGTATTCGCGCGCTGACCTGATAGGGGGCGGCCTCCCGGCCGCCCTCTTTCACGGAATTCTGTCAGGCTGGCGGTAGGAGAAACGCGCCGCCAGGCACTCCTAGTAAGAGATGCCGAGGCCTTCAACGACTCTGCTGGAACGGGTCATCCATGCGTTCCGCCTCAGACCGACCGAGATCGTACGCGAAGCCGACCGCATCGCACGCGAGCTCGGCATCCCCTCTATCAGCCGGTTTCATCTCACGCGGCTGCGACAAGGCACCGCGGCAGCGTCTGTCGAACGGATTTTCATCGTCGTCGCCGCCATTCGCGCGCTGACCGGCCGCCCGTTCCGCGCCGCGGAGCTGTTCAAGCTCGAGCCCGCGATGCCCACGGATCACAGCGAGGTCATTCGCGGACACTCCTCGGTTCCGGTATTCTCGCGGCGTTCCTGGAGAGTGTTCGTGACGCTGGAACCTGAGTCATCCTCGGACGAGGGATTCGAAAAGCTGTATGTCGACTACGGCCTCCTGCTGCGGACGATCGCCATGCGTGGCTACCGCGTGCCGCCCGACGACGCCGAGGCCCTGGTCCACGACAGCTTCATCGCCTATCTCGAGCGCCACAGCTACATCCACGACGTCAAGGCCTGGTTGTCGGCGACCGTTCGGAATCGCTGCATGAACTACTGGCGCACGCGCCACCGCGAGGCACCGCTGCTGCCGGAGCACGAACAGACCGTCGACTGCGGCGCTGAAGCCAGCCTGGAAACCTCGATCCGCAGGATGACCGCGGCCGCGGTGCTGGCGCGGCTCGGGATCAAGTGCCGCGAGACCCTTCGCGGCTATTACCTCCATGAGGAGCCGAAGCAAGCGCTCGCCGACCGCCTCTCGACGTCGACCGGCTACATCGATCAACTCCTCAGCACCTGCCGCCGCCGCGCAACTGAGCTGTTCCGAAATCTCAAGGGGAAGAGCGCGTGACGCATCTGACCGATCCCCAACTGCAGGCGTTTCTGTCCGGTGCCGGCACCGCCGACATGCAAGAGCATCTCGCCCAATGCGCCGGCTGCCGCGAAGATCTGGAGGCAGCGAGAGAGCTCGACACCGCGTTTCGCGATGCGGACACCTGGCAGGCAGCGGAGACGCTCGTCGAACGGCCGCCCCGTTTAGGCGAGGCACTGGCCAGGAAGGCAGCGATCGAGCGCGAGAACGCCGACGCCGCCCGCCGTCTCGATCCTCTCCTCACCTCGCCGCTGCGTTTCGAGGATGCGAACATCGCCGAAACCCCGCGCTTCCGAACCGCCGGCGTAGCGAGAATGCTCCTCAGCAAGGCAGCCGAACTACACGACCGGTGGCCGAAGTTCAGCGCCGAACTGGCCGACACCGCGTACAAGATCGCGCTCGCGCTCGAAGACGTTCGCCTCTCATTGAAGCGTCTCCTGGTCGCCGTCGCGCTACGCGAGCGAGCCAACGCCTTCCGTTATTTGGGCAAGTTCGGCGAGGCGCTCAAAGATCTCGACGATGCTGAGAAGCTCTTTTCCGCGCCCGCCGACGCGGCAACCGCGCCGCTCGATCTGGCGATCGTGGCCTACATCCGCTCGGTGGTCTTCATTCAGTACGACGAGACAACGCCCAAAGCGCTAGATCTCGCGCGCCGCGCGGCCGAGGTGTTCCGCGAATACGGCGACGACGTTCGCGAACTGAAGACGCGTCTGATCGAAGCCGGAGCACTTCACTACTTGCGCCGGCCGGCTGAGGCCTTAGCCGTTTTCGACGATTTGCTCGCGGCCGCGCGACGACTGGACCAGAAGACTATCCTTGCCTACGTTCTCCAAAACTCCGCCATTGCTTGCACCGAGTTGGGACGCCTTGAAGACGCCGAGTTCCGCTTCGCTGAGGCAGTCGCGATCTACGACGAACTGGGAGTTACCACCGAGAAGGTGCGTATCGCTTGGGCACTCGCCTCGCTCCCGATGGCCCGCGGCGAACTCCGGACAGCCGAGGCGGCGCTCGCGGCCGCGCGAGACGAACTGCTCGAGCTGGGATCGAAGCACGATCACGCGCTGGCGACGCTCGAGTGGGCCGAGGTCCGTCTTGCACTCGACCAGCCGGAGGGAGTCGCGGAGGCATGCCGCAGCATCATGGTCGAGTTCGAGTCCGAGGGAATGATGCGCAACGCGAGACTCGCTCTGGCCTACCTGCACGAGGCGCTGGCGAAGAAGAATGCCACCCCTGAGCTCGTCCGAAAGGTGCGTGACTACCTGGAGAACCTCCCCCGTCGGCCGCAGCTCGCGTTTACCCTGACGAGCTAAGCGCCCACCGATCTCAAGATCCCCGGCCTTCGCGGTACTGGTTATCCGAGGGCCGCTCCCCTGCTGACGCAGGACGCCGGCAATCAAGGAGGGCTTATGCGGAAGATTCGGAGGTCGTTGCTGGCACTAGCGCTGATCACCACGTTTGCGAACGGCTCGGCGCTCGCTGCTACGCGCGACGGGCGCGGAGACGATCTGAAGTCCAGGATCAAGCACATCATCATCAGGATCCTCGAGGACGTGAAAATGGGCTTCCCACCCGGCTAGCTAGCGCGAGTACACCCGTTCCACTCTCCGCTGTCCGGCCGCGTCTTATCTATTCATCCCGATGAGCTAAACGCGCACCAGCTCTTAAGATCCCCGCCCGTCGCGGTTCTGCTTACCCGAGGCAGGCTCCTCTGCTGACGTAGAACGCCGGCAATCAAGGAGGGCTTATGCGGAAGATGCAGTCGTTCAATGAGCTTGTTCGGACAGCACAGGTTCGTAGCGTTTTCCGAACGTTCGTCGAAAGAGCGTATCAATGTCAGAAAGTACCTGCCTCATTTGGACACCGATTGACGGTGGTTTGAGCAGACCAACAACGTCGGCGCGCGTAACACGGATCCATTCGCCCGATGACCGCCAAAACGGTTGGGGGGGGTGCCGATTCGGCAAGTTCCGTTCTGAAGGCTTCGCTCTCGATCGCTTCTGTCACACGTTGGAACAGGGGGTCGGCAACCGAGACGCGCTTCCGGCGCTGTCCGGGACCATCGCCGAGTTCTAATGTTCCATCGGCATAGATACGTGCGTTTGTGATTATGGGCCAGTCGCCACCAGAATCGTGGTTGACGAATATCACAAGCGGTGCAACGGTCGGCTGCACCGTCGCACACGAGATCCACAGAATTGCGAGCACGCCAAGAGCGCTCTTACGGTCGACCATTGCGAATCACTTCCTTAACTTTGCCCCGCTCAAACTGCTTGACGCTAACGCGACGAAGGTAGGCCGAAAGACTCTTCGCCGCCTCGAGCAGATCGACGCCCTCGGTCCGCATCAGCACGCGGTTCTGCTCAGGACGATTGATACATTTCTTCGCGGCGCCCCGAAGTAGCCACCGGCACACTAAAGCCAGCCATTTAAGACTGACATGGGGAAGCCGTGTGCCACCGAGACCTCGATATAGGCATCATGTGACACTTCAACCAGTGCAGCACCAGAACGAAAGAACAGATACGCATCCCAACCATAAAGCAACGGCACCGTCACTAAAGCAATCGTTTCACGCCACTCAGATGGCTCGAGCAAGTAGATGTGCGATTCGTCATGCAACGCGCGATCTACATAGCAGTCGACAAGCAGCGTGAGGTGCCGAAGACCGACCTCCTGCGAGCGATCGTTCCATATCGTCCAGTCGGCGATCCACACCACCGTTTCACCGTGAGCCGACTCAAGTCCAACTAAGGTGTCTATTAACTCAGTCAATGACTGCGGATCGCCTGGAACAGGGATCTTCGCTCGCTCACTCGACGATGGTAGTGTAGGTCTCCAATCGGTGAGACCATAACCGTTCCCGCCACACCAACTCGCTAGTCCGTCAAAATCCATTTTTTTCATGACGTTGTGCGCCCTACTCAAGGCTTACGGTGGACACCCACAACCGTACCAGAACGTTGCGACTTGTTTCATGTACCAACCCATTACTGTAAAGGGCACCTGGACTGTCCACGTGGTCGGAGAGGGTAGTCTCACCACACTGATGGTTTGATTCGGTAGCGGTTTGTGATCAGGCCCGAGCCGCGTGCCATCGGGCAACAATCTCAGCCTGTCACCCTTGCCACCGCTCGGCGTTGGGATATCGACATCCCAATGACCATGTTTGTCATCCCACGACCCATTTGGCTGTGCTCCGGTCCGGCTGGGTACGCGGTCGCGCGGTCCCCACCGACCAGGTCGCTGACCAGGCGCTGGATTCTTGTTCGGTCTGTATACCCACTCATTCGGCTGTCCGGATTCACCCGGAGGTGGGGGCACAGGTGGAGGCGCGAGCTGGCCGTTTGGCTGTGTGGGGGCCGGAATGTTTGTCGGCTGTTGACCGGGGCCAGAACCACCTCCCTCCGACGGATCCGACGACGTGAACGACACGAACGTTTCGTCAAACGCATCGGCACTGTAAATGGCTTGCGCAGCGAGCAGCCCTCGCGGATCGTTCAGATTGATTGGATTGTTGTGAACGTACGCATAGCGGTTCCACATTTGTGGATAGTGAATGGCCGCTCGCAAGTCGATCACCGGATCCACTGAAAGGAACCGTCCTGTCGTCGCTGCAAAGTACCGTGCATGCATGTAGTCCACATAGTGTGAGTCCTCCGCGCCGAACCCTCCGGCGAAGTCCCGCTCATGCCCGGTGAACTTCATCGGCTCTTCCCGGTCGAACCCGCCCCCTCCCGGCCCTTCCTGCACCACCGGCGTCTTTTCGTCCCCGAACGGGTAGTAGTCGTGCAGCGACATCGCGTGCCCGTCTTCCGAGGTGATCAGCCGAGGCGTCCCCAGGTGGTCCAGGTGGTAGTGCCGCCGCCCTCCCATCTCCACCGGCCGCTGCGACCCCAGCAGAAGCCCGTCCCGCCACACGAAGTCTTCCACCCACAGTGCCGGCGCCGCAAGATTGGTCGACGAGCTCCGGTACTGCCGCAGCACCTTCCCTCCCTCGTCCCGCACGCTCCAGCTCCACCACGATCCCCTCTGCACTCCGATTCGCTCGTCCGCGGGGGTGTAGACGTAGTACTCGAGGTTCCCCCCGTCGTAGCTCTTGCTCAGCGGCTGCCCCAGCGCGTCGTACGTGAACGCGTACAGCGCGCCGGTCAGCACGTTGCCCGCCCCGTCGTACGAGTAGCCGTCCCCGCTCAGGCGGTTGGTGTTGAGGTTGACGTCGATCGTCTGCGTCCCAGCGTTGGTCGTTCTGCTCTTCATGTTCCCGAAGCCATCATACGTGTACGTCTCGATGCTCCCGATGGTGGTCGACTGCTTCAGCCGCTGCACCTCGTCATAGGCGTAGGTGTCGCTGCCGATTCCGATGATGTTGCCCGCCCCGTCGTAGCTGTACGTCCCCGAGTCCCACGGCGTATTGCCCAGCACGCGGGGCCTGAGCCGCGTCGCCGTCGAGCTCACCCCGGCCTCCGGCTCGGCCGGGGTGCCGAGCAGCGGCCCCTCGGCGACCGCCTCGCCGCCCACCCGCTCGAGATACAGCACGTGCGGATCGGCCTTCAGCTTTGCTTCCGCCCCGGCCGGGATGCTCACCACCAGTTGCTCCTCCTGCCGCCACTCCACTCTTCCTCCCAGGCTCCCCACATCCGGCGCTGCGCCGGAGCGCTGCTTGAGGATGACGATGTACCGGACCTCCTCTGCCGCCATCATCGGGGCAGTGATGCTCAGGGCAAGGGCGGCGGCGAGAACCATGCGTTTGATCGTGTTCATCTCGGTCCTCCGCCTCATTGCGGCCGCCCCTGGAGCTGCGTGATGTGAACGGCCTTGATCCGCGTTGGCGTACTGAGATCGTCGGTGTACGCCGGCGTTGCCAGGCCCAGCGCCTGCAGCGCGTTGTCCATCCGGTTGCGCAAGGCCAGCACGTGCCGCGATTTGATCGGTCCGTACTGCTGCGGGGCAGGCTCACCCGGATATCCCGCCTCCGCCAGTGCTTGCGACCAGCTCAATGCCCCCAGCGGCGGCGATGCCGCCGCGCGCGCAGCATTGATGGCCCCCAGGATCTGGTCGAAGTGATTGAAAAGGATCGCCACGTTGCTCTCAACTACGGCAAACGTGATCGTGGTTGCCAGGTCAAGCAGTTTGAAAACGCGTTCCTAAAATGACCGAGACGATGCCGCGAAAGTCGAAGCTGAAGATGAAGCCGGTTCGCTACGGCGAGGACGAGAGCCTCGGCGAGCGGCTCACTCGTATTCGCAAGGCACGCGGCTTCACGCAGCAGCAGCTCGCCGATCAGGTCGGCATTATCCATGTGCTCGTCTCCGACTACGAACGCGACAAGCTGCGCCTCAGCGCCGAGATGGCCGTTCGCTTCGCCGCTCGAACTCAGCGCCGACGAACTCCTAGGCATCAAGCTGCAGGGCACCGTGAAGAAGGTAAGCCGCAAGATTCTTCGCCGGCTCAAGCGGATCGACGCCCTCCCGCCGGCATCAGCAAACGGTTCTGCTCAAGACGATCGGCACCTTTCTCCGTGGGGCTACGAAGTGACCTGGTCCAAGGCGAGCTGAATAGAACTCCGCGCCGCCTCGGTCGTTTCTCGACTCAAAGCCTCATGCAACGCCTCGAGTATTCGAAGGCGGTTGCTGCTTGGCGTGTACTCTGAGAGGAGTGCAGCAGAAGCACAGCGCACTTGATAGTCGGCTGAGCCAAGCGCCTCTATCATGCGATCGAACGCCGAGTCGTCCCCATTGACAAGAAGCCCTCGGTAGATCTCCAGCCTCACACGTTCATCGCGCTCATCGGTCGCGCGTTCGGCGAGGAATGACGCGGCACCCTCATGGAGAAGGTCGACGACAGCTGCTATCGCCGATGCACGCGCAAGTCTCGAAGGGTTCGATCGCGCGATGAACTGGATCAGTGGCACGCTCTCCAAATCGTGAAGCCGTGCTAGCGCATCGCATATATCGCTAACGACAAGATCGTTGCTCTCGACCGATAAGCGTCGCCGGATTTCGTCCGTCCTCTGCCTTGCACGCACTAATGCAGAAATGGCGGCGGATCGGATAAAGGATTCCGGATGAGACAACGCGGCGACTACTGCCGCTTCCTCGCGAAGCGTCTCTTCAGGTCGCATCTTTTCCAGGTGCGCTTCGAGATGTTCGAGATCCGATGTCTCTGACATACGATATGTCCTCACAGTAACGACAGGCCATCAGGTGTTAGGACGTCACCCATTTCATCTTTCTATGCGCTGGCTCGATTTACTCAGTCTTCCTCACCAGCGCTTCCTCATCGAATCATCGTCCGAGACGACCTTATTCTTCTTCGGATCCTTCTTCGGATCTGGTTGCGGCGTCTTCTTGGGATCTTCTTTCGGCTTCTCCGGCTCCTTCTTCGGCTTCTTCTTTTCCCGCTCACCGTGACGAGCCTTGTCGTCGTACAGTCGACGGACCTTCAGCTCACGCTTGTAACGCTCGCGCTCTTTTCCTGTGGAATTGTTGTAGAGATCCCACAACTGCTGCGCTCCTACGTTGACCAATCCCGAATCTCTGCCTCCGCGATCCCGGCCCATTTCATAGCTGGGATTCACGAGTTCTGGTGGAACCACAACTGGCTGCGGATGAAGATCGAGCGTGACACTGCCAATACTGAATACTACGCCCGCGACGAGCGCAACATCGATGATCACCAATGCTGCCGTCGGCAAGGCAAGAGCCTCACCTACACAAGTAATCGGGTTAGTACACGTTCCATCGGGGTCGGTGTATCGAATCGGGTTGTTTAGAACATAGGAGTAGCGGTTCAAGGACTGAGGCAGTAGGAGATCCCAACCACCTGGATCAACAGACAAAAAGCGGCCCGTCGTGGGCGAGTAGTACCGCGCGTGCATGTAGTCGACATAGTGCGAGTCCTCCGCTCCGAACCCTCCGGCGAAGTCCCGCTCGTGCCCGGTGAACTTCATCGGCTCTTCCCGGTCGAACCCGCCCCCTCCCGGCCCTTCCTGCACCACCGGCGTCTTTTCGTCCCCGAACGGGTAGTAGTCGTGCAGCGACATCGCGTGCCCGTCTTCCGAGGTGATCAGCCGAGGCGTCCCCAGGTGGTCCAGGTGGTAGTGCCGCCGCCCTCCCATCTCCACCGGCCTCTGCGACCCCAGCAAGAGGCCGTCTCGCCACACGAAGTCCTCCACCCACAGCGCCGGCGCCGCCAGACTCGTCGCCGAGCTCCGGTACTGCCGCAGCACCTTCCCTCCCTCGTCCCGCACGCTCCAGTTCCACCACGATCCCCTCTGCACTCCGATTCGCTCGTCCGAGGGGGTGTAGACGTAGTACTCGAGGTTCCCCCCGTCGTAGCTCTTGCTCAGCGGCTGCCCCAGCGCGTCGTACGTGAACGCGTACAGCGCGCCGGTCAGCACGTTGCCCGCCCCGTCGTACGAGTAGCCGTCCCCGCTCAGGCGGTTGGTGTTGAGGTTGACGTCGATCGTCTGCGTCCCAGCGTTGGTCGTTCTGCTCTTCATGTTCCCGAAGCCATCATACGTGTACGTCTCGATGCTCCCGATGGTGGTCGACTGCTTCAGCCGCTGCACCTCGTCATAGGCGTAGGTGTCGCTGCCGATTCCGATGATGTTGCCCGCCCCGTCGTAGCTGTACGTCCCCGAGTCCCACGGCGTATTGCCCAGCACGCGGGGCCTGAGCCGCGTCGCCGTCGAGCTCACCCCGGCCTCCGGCTCGGCCGGGGTGCCGAGCAGCGGCCCCTCGGCGACCGCCTCGCCGCCCACCCGCTCGAGATACAGCACGTGCGGATCGGCCTTCAGCTTTGCTTCCGCCCCGGCCGGGATGCTCACCACCAGTTGCTCCTCCTGCCGCCACTCCACTCTTCCTCCCAGGCTCCCCACATCCGGCGCTGCGCCGGAGCGCTGCTTGAGGATGACGATGTACCGGACCTCCTCTGCCGCCATCATCGGGGCAGTGATGCTCAGGGCAAGGGCGGCGGCGAGAACCATGCGTTTGATCGTGTTCATCTCGGTCCTCCGCCTCATTGCGGCCGCCCCTGGAGCTGCGTGATGTGAACGGCCTTGATCCGCGTTGGCGTACTGAGATCGTCGGTGTACGCCGGCGTTGCCAGGCCCAGCGCCTGCAGCGCGTTGTCCATCCGGTTGCGCAAGGCCAGCACGTGCCGCGATTTGATCGGTCCGTACTGCTGCGGGGCCGGCTCACCCGGATATCCCGCCTCCGCCAGTGCCTGCGACCAGCTCAACACCGCCAGCGGAGGCGATGCCGCCCCGCGCACGGCATTGATGGCCCCCAGCACCTGGTCGAAGTGGCTGAACAAGATCGGCGCGCCGCTCTGAACCGCGGCAAACGTCATCGTGGTTGCCAGATCCCTCGGGCTCTCCCCAGACGCGCTGCCGTTCCACTCATCGACCGCCCGGACGCGATAGAGATAGCTCTTGCCGGCGACCAGACCGCTGTTGCTGTCGTCGTTCTTGACCGTCCCCCAGACTTCGAAGGTCTGCACTACCCCCGCCGACTCGCGCGTCACCACGTAGTGGTCGGGAACCGCTCCGCCGGGAGGCCCCCACGTCACCTGGATCACGTTGCCCCCAAGATGGACGGCCGACACGTTCACCGGAATCCCCAACGGGAGGGTCAGGATCGCGGTCTCGCTATCCACGCTGTTCCCGCTGTAGGTAACCCTGACCCAATATCGGGCGGTTGCTGTCAGCGGACCGGTGTTGAAGCTGGAGGACGTCGCGCCGTTGACCGGTGAGTTTGTCACGCTGCGATTCCCCCGGTACCACTGATACGTCAGAGGTGTACAGCCGGACGCCCCGACGCTCAGCAGCACGCTTTCTCCTGAGGAAATGGTCTTGCTCTGCGGTTGAGCGTTGATGGCCGGAGTGCCGCACACGATTACCGTGGCGATGTTGCTGTCGATCTTTCCGCAACTGTTGATGATGCGAGCGCGATACGTTGCCGTGGCGGTCAAGGGCCCGGTCGGACACGAAGCGCCCGTACAGTCGCCGCCGAGGGGTGTCGTCGAGCCGTCTTTGAACCATTGGTAGCTCAGCGGGCCGGTGGAGCCGCCCGTTGCGGCGACGCTCAACGTCGTGGAGCCGTTCGCCTGGATTTGCGTCTCCGGCGCCGGCTGCTGCGCGATGGAAGGCCGTGTGCACAGATCGTAGGAGTTGAATTGAATGCGGGTCGGACGCGGCATCTTGCTGGCGTCGCCGGTGATGACATCACTCACAGAACCGGGATGGTCGATCTGGCTGACCATCCCGTTGATGTCATAGGCAACGCTGGTGGCGAAACCGGGAACGGTCTTGAGCAGCCCGTTCTGGTAGGTGGGAGCGACCGACGTCACCATCGATGCCGAGGTGCCGCACGGGCGGGTGATTTCGGGGCAGGTCGGGTAGTCAGTCTGGGACAGCAGGCCGAGGTCGTTGTAGGAATAGGTTTGCGAGTAGCTCTGCAGGAGGCCGGAAGGTCCGTTGATGGACGTCGATTTATTCTTGAGGCGGCCCGCGGTGTCTGTGTAGGCGTAGGTTTCCGTGACGTCGATGATTCCGAGAGGAGAGGCGTTCCGCCGCGTAGCCGACTGCAGTTTCCCCAGCTTGTAGTCCACGCCGGCGTTCGCAGTGGCGAAGGTGAAGGTCTTCACGGTATCCGAGGTCTGACTGGCGCGGGTCGGCGGATGGCTGACCCTCGTGAGCCGTTCCGCCGCATCGTATTCATAGCGAAGGTCGAAAGCTGAATCGGTGGAGCCGACGAGCTTCTTGCCGGCATGGCCGCGCGCATCGAAACCACCGTAGCTCGTCGCGCCGTTTTCCGGATGAGTCTCCTGGGTGAGAAAGCCGCGGCCATCGTACGTGAAGGTTCGCGGCTGCGTCACGCCATCCGCCACCATGGATACACTCTGCAGGCGGTCGGCGGCATCATAAGAGTAGGTCGTTATGCTGTTCGTCGTGCTGCTGGTCGGTCCAGGCTCCTCGACTTTGTTGAGCCTGCCGAGGGCATCGTAGAATTCTTTGGTCTTCTGGTTCGTCAGCCCCGTCGGGACGGCGATCTGCGTCCCCACGCTCACCGTGCGATCGACCTCGCGACTCCCGAAATACGCGATGGTGGTCACCTTCGGTGCTGTCGGTGTGGAGTCCGAGGCCTCGATCTTTCTGGCCCGCCCGAACGCGTCGAATTCCGAGAACACCGTGAAGTGAGAGGGACTCGCTTCCCATTCCGAGACGCGCTCGGTCCAACCGGAGCCCGTATAGAGCATCTGGCGTTTCGACGTCCCTGCGGGCATGACGCGCTGTTCTTCGGACACCCGTCCGAAATTGTCGAAGATGAACGTGCTTTGAACGGTTCTCTCCTGCGTCGTCGAGCCGGCAGTGGCCGAGATCTGCTTGGCGGTGGCCTGCGGGAATGTCGTCTCAGTCGCCTCGGTGTACGTGTAGTCGATCGCTGCTTCCGCCGGCCGCGCAACTTGTCTAAGGCGCCCGAGCTTGTCGTACGTGTATGAGGTCTGGCGTTCGGCGACGTCGCGAGAGAAGCTGACGAGGCCGGTGTTCCCGTCGATGGTGTTGTCGACCGATTTGAAGACCGGATCGGTGGGATGCGAAGTCGTGGCGACGTAGCGCGATGTGGCGAGTGCGCCGTTAGAGTACGTGTGGGCGATGGAATAGGTGGGCGACGACGGCAATGCCATGGAGCAGTCGCCCGTGCCGATGGCCTGATTATCGCCGCCATAGTAGTCCTCGGCCGTGAGATTACCGGCGGTATCGGAATAACGGGCGATGACATCATCGGCTCTCCGGGCCGTGATCGAGTTTCCGTTGTCGTCGAGGCCCTTCAGCATTCGCCGCCGGGTCAGGAACCCGCGAGTATCGAAGCAGAATTGTTCGGTCAGAGGCCCGGAGAGGATCGTCCCACCCTGCGGCGGAGTGAGGAGCCCGGAGCAGGCCGTCACTTCAGAGTTTCTTGCCTTGCTCTCCTGGACGGCGCAGCGCTCGGTGAAGGTATTCAGCAGCCACGTCGTCCCGGTCAGGTTGACGTCGGGAAACGCGGTGAAGCTGGTCTTGAAGTCTGAAGGTCCGAAATTGCCCTCGGAGGACGACTGGCGGAAGTGGCCCGCGCCGTCGAAGCGATAACGCTTGATCGCTGCGTAACAGGTGGCGGCGCTGCAGTTCGGATCGTCTTCGAAGTAGGTCGCGCGAGCCGTCTCCCGCGAGTTGTAAGCCGCCACGCCTTCGAGGCTGTCCCCATCCCAGTCATGCAAGGCCCATTCGGACCGCACCAGGGTACCGCCGCTGACGCGATAGGAGAATGGGGCGTTTGGATCGCCCTCGTCTGGTCCGGTCGCGAGCGAGGAAACAGTTCCGGTGAAGATCTCCCGCGACAGATACAGGGCCATTCCGCCGACGCTTTGCGGCGTCACACCGCGCGTCAACGGCAGGGCATAGTCGAAGTCGTGGAACGGACTGGCGAAAATCGAACAGCCGCCGGGATTGTGGAGCGAGTTGTACGTCGAGAAATAATGAACGGATGTGACCTGCTCGGGCGACGTGACGGAGGCGACGAGCTGTTCCGACCGGGCGAATTCGCGCTCCATCGTGTTGGGATTGACACAACTGCGTCTGCGACTACCTGTCCGCTGGTAGGTCCATTCGCTCGTGTGAGCCGGAGTGCGGTCCGCCGCCATCATGCGGCGCTTCGTCACCGCCAACGACTTCGTCGGCCGCCCATCCTCAGTCGATGGCAGGGAGTAAATGAAATACTCGTAATCCCATTCCAGCCATCCTTTGGTCGGCAACTGCAGACCTTTGAGGTGGCCGTTGAACGGGGAAACGGAGGTGCTGTTCACGAAGTAATAGGGCGACGGTGGCACCGACCCCGGAGTGAGCATGGAGTAGCTCTGCGACACGCCGTCGACCAGAGGCATCGTGACCGAGGTCAACAGAGGGATATTGCTGTACGCCGGTGCCGGCTGACCATTGCATTGGCTATTGGTCGCACCGGCGCGGAGACTGACAAATTCGTAGTTGGCTTTCCATTCACCGGTCGTGGAACCAAAAGTGGTGAGGACCACATGATCGAGGAGAACGTCGTATTCGCTTGTCGAGGGAGGGGCGACGAAGTACACCATCTGAGTTCGCGTACCGTCGGTGATTTTCCAAATCTCGGGATACGCGGGCGTCGAGCTGTATTCGATCGTCACCGTGTTGCCGAGACCATCGGCGATCGAACGCAACCGCCATTTCTCTGTACCGGCCACATCCGGCCAGATGCCGTTGGAGACCGGGCTGACCTCGCGAAATACCTGTGAGGTGCCGTCGGGGAACGCGACCGTATGTTCCGTTTCCCCAATGGTCAGGCGAAGATACGATCCGTCCCGGGTGTATCGGTGAGCTAGGTCGGTTGAATCGGAAGAACCATGCAGAACCGATCGGAACTGATGCAGCCCTCCATCGGGCGTCTCGTACGTCCACTCCGGGCTTTCCAGAAGCGGATAGCGGTTCGGCGGGAACAACCTTCCCAAAGACAGCAGCCAGCCCAGGCCGGCATTGGAGAGGCGATTCGGGTACGTCCTCGTAATGGGATTACTCGAACCGCAAGTGGCCGTGTCCATCACGACCGTATCCCAGACATTGCCGCTGTAGACGAGCGTGAGGCCGTAATCGAGCTTGCCGTTGACGTGATAGCGCTGTCCGATCGGCAGCGTGACGGTGACATTCCCATTGAAGAGATTGACGTTGTCGATCCCGTTCATCTGATACGGGCGTCCGATGTCGAAGCCGCGTGCGGTGACGGGATGCTGGTCCGCGCGCAACACCATGGAGAAGGCGGTCAGGGCGGCGATCGCTAGAGTGAGCGCGCGTCGGATCGGCATCAGTGCGCCCTCCCCAGCAGCGAGGCGTCGACCTTCAGCTCGAGAAGCTCGAGTCTCGACGGATCGATGACGAAGAGTGTTCCTCCCGGCGTGAGTGCGCGCGGCCGTTCCTTGCCGGTGTCGAGCGGTTCCAGACGCGAGAGATCGATGGTCGTCTTGCCATTGCCGGTGGCGTCGCCGTCGGTGTCGTCTCCATCGCGCGCGAGGAGTTTCCACGCCCCGCCGCCTGGAACGATGTACAGGAAGTCGGCCGACGGCCGTGAATAGACGAAACGGTTGACCGCTCCGAGGGGATCGCGCTTGATGTCATACCGTTCAAAACGCGGCCTGCTGATTGCGTATCCTGGTGTGGCGGCGCTCGCACACCGCCCCGACGTCAGGTCAGCTACGACCCACAGCGCGTTCCATGTCACGGGCACATCGAGGACGTACTCCGCAGCGCCATCCAGATCGCCGTCCATCACCACCGAAGACCAACGATGGACCTTCGCGTAGTACCGTTTCGGCTCGTAGCCGATGCCGAAGAACATTACCCGCCCTCCCGGCGTGATCCCGGAAACGGTGATCTTTGTCGGTGTGATCGTGACACGGGGGTCCGCCGCAGCGGCACTGCTCCCCTGAGCCGCGAGGACGATGAAGAGAACTGCTGCAAGTGTTGGCGCCGATCGTGACATTTAGCGTCTCTCCAAGGGTGGACAATTGCTGTCCCGAGTTACTGCAGTGACAGTAGCACCAGAATCTCCCCCTCCCCGCCCGTCAGCGGCTCGAGGGCCTTGCCGATCAGCGTGCCGGGGCGGTGGAGCTTTGCCCCGCCCACTTCGATCGGTTCCGAGCGCATCGCCACGCCCGGCTTGTCGCTCGTCACCAAGAGGTCGCCGATGCGGATCGGCGACTTCGAAGCGTCGACCCGCACTTTCACCCGTCCCGTCGTGGCGATCATCTCCTTCGACGGCGATGCTTCGCCCAGGAGCAGTCCCGGCCGCGCGGAGACCACCCCCGCCACCGCCGTGTCGTACGCGGTGGCCGAGAGCATGACCTCGTTGTTCTTGTCGCGATTGAGGACCACCACTGCGCCGGGCGCCATGTCGGTCGTGGCGGCGACCCATTCGGCCACGTCCTGGAACTTCGCGTTGATGTTTTCCGAGACTTCGATGCTGCCTAGCACGTGGAGCGCGACCGTGGGGTCGATGGGAGTGCCGCCGCCGATGCGGACTCTGCCCGACTGGTCGATGATCACCGGCGCGGCGGCCGCGCCGGCCAGCGACTTCCTCACGACCAGCCGGGGGATGCTGGCCGGGGGCACTCCCCCTGGCACTCCCGCCGGATGCTCCCAGATCTCGTAGCCGTTCGCCGCGATCCCGTTCGAGGCCACCGCCGACGCCGTGTTGGCCGACCAGCGGTACTCGCCGCCTCCCGGACCACGATTCGACAGCTCGATCGAGGCGAGCGCCGGCGTGGTGTCGCTCGGCGGCGTCTGCGCGATGCGCATCGCCCCCAGGACGTCGACGGTATAGAACGACTGCGAGTCGAGCAGCCTGCCGATCGCCGCTTTGCCGCTCAGGTACATGTCGGCGCGCGTCCCCAGGATGCCGTCCCCGACGCTGGACACCGCTTTGACCGAGAAGGTCTCCTTCCCTTCGGCCGTCGACCAGGCCCGGAAGTGGGACTGGTTGCCGCGGTGGTAATGGATCATCGAGTCGAAGTGGATGTTGTTCTGCGCGTAATAACCGGAGGTGCGGGCCTGGAACATGGTCAACGCCGGGGAGCCGTTCTCATCGCTGCTCCACGCGTTGAAGAAGACCACGGGCGTGGCGCTCCCTCCGGCCGCGTCGCGCGGATTCAGGATCGTCACGTCGTGGACGGTGTTGCCGGCGATGGTCGGGGTTTCGAAGTAGTCCGACCGGCCGCTCAGAAAGCTGTTCGGCGCCATCCGGATCGCGCCGTCGGAGCCGACGCGCATGATCTCCTGATTTGCCGAGTTGTAGACCCCGAACGCACCGGCGGTCGTGCTCCCGGTCTTGGCCACCACCCACGGCGAGGCGGCTCGCGCTGCGGCCAGCACCCCGACCGTGGAGTACAGCGGCACTGTTCCGGTGAGATAAAGGTCGCCGGCCGATCCATTATCGAGCTCCAGCGCGGTTGGAGGACCGGGTTTGCCGCTCGCCGACTGCGCCGACACCCCTGATGACGGTTCCGGCGCTCCGGCCGCCGTCGCTCCCGGATCGACCGGCGTCCCCGGCGCGACCCAATATCCGTCGACGTCGACGCCGACATACGACTCCGGCGGCATGGCGACGTCGAGCAATCCGTCGAGCGGCACCGGAACCGTGGAGGGGTGGGTGACGGGCTTCGATCCCACCGGCATCGTGCGGCCGTAGGTCGTCACTCGAATGGAGTAGGAGGTGGCGTACGGCGGCAGGATCCTGCCGCAGCGCGTGGCCCGTACGTCGACCCTCCGCGCCAGCTCCTCACCGCTGTTCTTCGCCGGCTTGACATGGGTATCGAGGATCCGGCACGGCGCGATGGCCACGAATCGCGGTCCCGCCGCCGCCTCCGTTGCCGAAGGTGACATGGGAACAACAGTGAATACAAGGCTGGACGATAGGAACAGTAGATTCCTGAATCTTTGCATCGACGATCCTCCGCTCGATTCTGTCTTAGGAGTGATGCGCGGGCGAAAAATCGCACGGCTGTCAAAAACGACACGTATCCGTGCCGCGACGAAGCGCTCTGGGCCGCGTTTCAAGAGCAGTTGACGAGCGACGCGGTCTCGTCGATCGCCTATGACTCGCCGAAGCCGAAGGAGATCGTCGACGAAGACAAGCTCATCGGCGTCTACAAGCTGAACATCAAGCCGGAAAACGTGAGGATCGTGCCGGTGGATGAAGTATTCTCGAAATAGAAAGCACCCGTATCACGTTCGGCGGTGACAAAGGCGGCCTTCCGGCCGCCTTTTTCGCTTCCAATCACCCCTAACGAGGTCCTCATGTCCAAAGTCCGCGTCACTGCCGCAACCGTGGTGTTCCTGGTCGCCGTCTGCGCCTCCGCCGCGACCTTCACCGTCACCAACACCTCCGACAGCGGCCCGGGATCTCTCCGCCAGGCGATTGTCGATGCCAACGCGGCGGCCGGAGGGACGGTGGCATTCAGCATCCCCAGCAGCCCGCGCACCATCACTCTGCTCAGCGGGCTGCCGGAGGCGAGCGCCACAGTCATCATCGACGGCACCACACAACCCGGCTACCTCGGCAGCCCCTTGATCGAAATCAGGGGCAGCGGGATTCCGAATACCGGATTTCAGGCGTGCATCAGAACGCGCGGGACGGTGCGCGGTCTCGCCATCAACCGCTGCCAGTTCGCAGCCATCGAAGGGTTCGGTGCGCCGGTCATCTCCGCGAACTACATCGGCATCAGTCTGTTGGGAGGATTCGCGACGGGTAACGGAACGGGCATTCGCCTGGGCTCCCCCGGCAGCGGAGCGATCATCGGAGGCAGCACGTTCGCGGACGGCAACGTCATCTCCAACAACACGGCGGGCGTGGCGAGCGACCTCGTCTCGAACATCCTCATTTCCCACAACAAGATCGGCACCGACGCCTCGGGGAGCTTCAGCATCGGCAACGGCACCGGACTGTTCCTCAACGACGCTACGAACATCACCATTACCTCGAATGTGATTTCCGGAAACTCAATCGGCATTCGAACGATGCTCGTGTCGAACATGACCATCAAGAACAACGCCATCGGCACCGGCACGACCGGCAGCTCGATTTCGAACGGGACGGGATCTCGCTGCTCACAACCAACTCCACCACCGTCGGCGACCTGAACAAAACGTCATCCGCGGCAATTCGATCTACAACCACAATTCCATCGGCATCGACCTCGCGCTGGGCAACTTTGGCAACGGGTCGACTGCAAATGATTCAGGCGATGCGGATATCGGCGGCAATACGCTGCAGAACTTTCCGCTGCTGACAAAGGCCTCTTCGACCGGCGGCGCGACGACGATCATCGGCTCGTTCAACAGCGTGCCCGAACCAGTCCTTCACCATCGACTTCTACTCGAATGATGCCGCCTGCTTCGGATCCGGCCAGGGGAAGACCTATGTCGGCAGCCTTCCGCTGACCACCGACGGCAGCGGCAACGCGACCATCAACACCACCTTCGCGTTCCCGGTCACGCCGGGAGGCAGCATGACCGCGCTCGCGGTCGACGCGAACGGCAATACGTCGGAGTTTTCCCCCTGCGCGACGATTCAGGGGAACGGCGTCTTTCAGTTGCCAAACAGCTTCGTCCACAGTGAGGGCGGCGGATCACTGGCGCTGACGGTCTCTCGATCGGCACCGCGACTGTGAATTACAGCACGGCGAACGGAACGGCGTTGGCCGGTTCCGACTTCTCCGCAACGAGCGGCACGTTGACCTTCGCGGACGGTGAGACCTCGAAAACCGTCAACATCGCCATCCTTCAGGACACCGCGTTCGAAGGAACCGAGTCGTTTACCTTCTCGCTCTCCGGCCCCACGGGCGGCGCGACGCTCGGCAGCCCGTCCTCGACGACGGTCACCCTTTCCGACGACGATCCCGCGCCGGCGATCAGCATCGCGGACGTGCAAATGGCGGAGGGAAACAGCGGGACGACGCCCATGGTGTTCACCGCGACGCTGTCGTTCCCGGCCGCCGTGCCGGTTTCGTTCTCGTACCAAACGAGCGGCAACACCGCGGCTGCTTTCGACGATTTCCAATTCATCTGCTGTCCGACGTTGACATTCAACCCCGGCGAAACGACGAAAACCGTCGCGGTGAACATCTTCGGCGATACGCGGCCCGAACCGAACGAGACGTTCAGTGTCTTTCTGTTCAGCGCCAGTAACGCCACGTTCAGCCGCAGCTTCGCCGTCGGCACGATCCTGAACGACGACGCGCCTCTCACCATGACCGTTTCCGATCCTGTCGTCGTGGAGGGCAACTCCGGCATCACGACCGCGGCGATCACGCTCACTGCGAACGCGCCCGTCTTCGGTTCGATCCAGTACTTCACGCAGGATGGCACCGCGAAAGCGCCTCAGGACTACACGGCGCAACCCTTCGGATCCGTTTTCTTCTCCAATCAGACGACCAGGACCATATTCATTCCGATCGTCGGCGACACCGAGACGGAACAGGACGAAAGGTTCTTCGTTCGGTTCAGCGTCAACGGCACCGGCGCCACGCTCGATCACACCTCGGCTGTGGTGACCATCCTCAACGACGATCCCGGCTTCGGCCCGAAGTTCCAGAGCGTGCCCCTCGGGGACAACGCCTCGTTCGCTCTCATCCTCGGCGTCTCCCCTCCCTCTCCCATCAACGTGACCTTTACCTCGACGAACGCCGGCGTGCTCGACGTCCCCACGTCTCTCATGCTGTCGGCCGCGTCGAACGTCCTCGACTTTCCGGCCATCGGCGTCGGAGCAACCACCATTACTGTCACTCTCCCACCGCCGTTTTCGAAGACCTTCACCGCAGATGTCACGGTTTTCGAGCCGGCGAACCTGGTGTTGACGCCGTCCGCATTGAAGATCCCCGAGGGATCGACGCTGACGGTCTCCGCGGCATTTGATCCACCGCTGACGAGCGCTTCCCTCGTGCAGTTGAAGGCCGCCGACCCTTCCATCATCGACGTGCCGGCGGCGGTGCTCATCGAGCCCGGCACGACGGCGACGTTCCCGGTGAAGGGGCTGAAGAAGGGCTCCACGGCGCTGATGGCCACGACCTCGGCTAGTCACGGCAACGTGCAGAACACCTATCTCGCCGACGTGATCGAAGTGTCCAAGACGCCGCTCATCACGCAGATCGTCCCCGCCAATGGGCCGGTCGCCGGCGGAACGAATGTGACCATCAATGGCGCGAACCTCGAAGCGGGCTGCTCGCTCTTCTTCGGCGGCGTGCCGGCCACCGACGTCGCATTCGTCAACGCGTCGTCGATGACGGCCACCGCGCCGCCGCACGCCGCCGGCACCGTCGACCTCGTGCTCTCCTGCAGCGCCAACGGCTTCACGTTCGCCAACGGCTTCACGTTCGTCGCCGCCTCGCCGACCGTTTCCGGCGTCGCGCCGTCGTTCGGGTCGATCAAAGGCGGGACGCTGGTGAACATCAACGGGAAGAACTTCCGAAGCGGCTGCTGGCCTTTCTTCGACAACGTCGGCGCGACCGCGGCCACCTTCGTCTCCTCGGCCGAGATGATCGGCGAGGTGCCGCCGCACGCTGCCGGCAAAGTGACTGTCGCCATTCGTTGCAGCGGCGTCCTCGATGGATCGCTGGCGAACGGATTCACCTACTCCACGGCCGAGGAGCCGTCGCCGCAGATCAACTCCGTCACGCCGCTGGCCGGCGCGCCGGGACAGCCGGTGACACTCACCGGCATCCGCTTCCGGCGCGACGACGTCGTGAAGTTCGACGGGTTCGGCGCGGCGATGCTCGGAACGGCACCCAACGCCGAGGTGGTCCGCATTCCGGAGATGCCCGCCGGGGACGCCTCCATCACCCTGATCGACGCCGCCGGCCACTCCACAACCACCGGCCCGATCTTCACCGTGCTCGAACCGACCTCGCCGCAGATCAACACCGTCACGCCGGCGGCAGGCCGCCCCGGCACCGACGTCATCCTCGACGGCACCGGGTTCCGCCCCGGCTACTCATTCGCCTTCGGCACTGCACGCGCGATGCTCGTATCGTTGAGCTATCCGCGGGTCCTGTTGCGTGTTCCCGATGCGGCGCCGGGAACGGTTCCCCTCAACGTGCTCAACGCGGCGGGGAAGATCGCCAGCATCGGACCGTCGTTCACCATCACCGCAACCGGGCCGTCGATCACCAACCTCATGCCGCCGTGCGCCACCACAGACGGCGGCAGGACGATGACCATCAAGGGCGCCGGCTTCGAACCGGGCGCCGTGGTCACCTTCGACGGAACGCTCACCGCCACGCAAGTCGTCGATGCCAAGACCCTGAGCATCGTCATCCCGGCCGGAGCAGCCGGCTCGCCGCGCATCCTGATCACCAACCCGGGCGGCACGTCAGCAGCTCTCACGGGCGCGTTCACGTACTTCTCGCCGTTCGATCCGAATGGCGGCTGCAGCGGCGGGCGATCGAGGCCGCTGAAGCATTGACCTGACGGACTCGGCAGCGGTGTTGCACAATGCCCGCGCGAATGCGTAAACGGGCAACTGCTTTTCTGTTCACCCTTCTCCTCGCCGCGTCCGCGCACGCCCAGCAATGGCGCATGTTCGGGCGCGGCGCGGTGTTTCTCACCCACGCCAGCGAGACCGGGCCGGCCGAGCCGGAGAGCCGCGTCTTCTCCACGAACTGGACGATCGTCGGCGCCGAGCGCGCCAGCGGCCGCGGCTCGATCCTCTTCCGCGGCCGCTTCACCGCCGAGGAGGGCACGGTCCCCAGCGAGGGCTACCCGCAGCTCTTCCAGCAGAGCGGCGCGTTCATCGATCACATGCCCGGCCACGAGTCGATCGAGGAGATCGCGGTGCAGCTCCACTGGCGCGCGTTTCGGCTGTACGCGGCGGCGAAAGGCGATCCGCCCCTCGGCGCAACGCCCTACCGGCAGCGCGCCTCGTCGATCGACTTTGCCGAGGCGCCGTTCGCGTATGAGGTGCAGGAGTCGTTTCACGTGGCGAAACGCGTCGCCGCTGCGGCGATCGAGACCGGTCCGTTGACGATCGAGGGAGGCGTCTTCGATCTCAATGGCAACTCCTGGAGCGCGCGGGCCACGCTGCGCCCCGTGCCCCACGTCGCGCTGCAGGCCTCGCACGGCAGCCTCGGCGACGCGAAGCAGAAGATCACCAGCGCGTCGCTCGGCTACGAAGGACGCGTCGTCGCCGCGTCGGCGCTCTGGACCCGCCGCGATCCGGTGACGGTCTACGGCGTCGAAGCCATCGCCCACGGGGGACGCAACTCGGTCATGGTGCGCGCGGAGAACGTCCGCGAACGACAGCACGTCACGGTCGGGTACATCTTCGATGTCTGGCGCGGCGAGAAGAAGCGCGCCGGCATCGGCGCCAATGTCGACTACCACACGAAGACGAAGTCGCTGCCGGACGAATACGGACACAAGCCGCAGAGCATTTACGTCTTCGTGCGGGCCCGGACGGACTAGCTCCCCGTCATCCTGAGCGAAGCGAAGGATCTCCGCCGCTGAGATCCTTCGCCGTCTGCGCGGCTCAGGATGACGAGGTCACTCGCCGAGCTTCGTTTTCAGCGCGTGCAGTTCTTCGGTGAGGGTGGCGACCTGCTCCTCGAGGCGCTGCACGCGCGCGGAGAGCGGCTCGGTATAGCTGCCGGCTTCAGCCGGCAGATCCGGCCGACTGAAGTCGGCCACCACACCTGACAGCATGTGCGTCCAGCGCGCTTCCTTCTGCCCGGGACGGCGCGGCAGTTCCGCGACCAGCGGCGCGAGCCGCTGCAGCGTCGCCTCGACGTCGTCGATCGCACCAAACTCGTGCATGCGATCGGCGCGCGAGCGCAGCTCCCCAGCCGTTTGCGCTCCGCGCAAAAAGAGCAGCGCGACGATGGCCTTCGCCGCGCGGTCGAGCTGCCACGTCGCGTCGAGGTTGTGGTCGTACCGCGTGGCGCGCCCGCCGAGAACCTTCCACACCAACTTCTCATCCTGCAGGCGGTCGAGCGCGCGCTGCACGTCCGCCTCCGCCAGCTCCATCACCGGTTCGCGGCTCGACTTCTGGTTGCACGCGGCCACCAGCGCGTTGAGCGTGAGCGGGTAGTACTCGGGCGTGGCGAGCTGCTTCTCGATGAGCGCGCCCAGGACGCGGACTTCCGCTGCGTCGAGCTCGCGCGCCGGGGGCTTGCGCGGCTTGCGCTCGCCTTCGAGGTTGTCGACCGAGGAGTAGCTCATGCGCCGGCCATTGTATCGACGACGAACCGCGCTTCGCGCGCCGGACGCGGGCGGCCGAAGTAGTTGTCGACGCGCATCCCCACCTTGCGCGCCAACGAGCGGAACGTCGTCAGCTTTCCGCCGAAGACGTTGATCATGTTGCCGCGCCGGACCAGGCGATATTCGCGCGCGATGGCGCTGGGGTTCGCCGCGCGACCGACCAGCGGCCGCACGCCGGCGAAGGTCGAGGCGATGTCGCCGCGGCCGATCGGCGTCGCCAGGTAGTGGTTGAAGCGCTGCACCAGGTAGTCGATCTCTTCGTCCGTGGGCGTGACGCCGTCGAGCGGCGCGCGGTGAATGACCTCGGTCGTCCCCACGAGCGTCGCTCCCTTCCACGGCAGCACGAAAAAGACCCGCCGGTCGCTGGTCGACTGCAGCAGCAGTCCCGCGTCGCTGACGCGATGCTTCAGCACCAGATGCGAGCCGCGCACGAGCGACAGTTGATAGCGCGACCGGATGGCGTTCGACGCCAGCAGCTCGTTCATCCATGGGCCGGCGGCGTTGACCACGAAGTCGTGCGACGACTCGTCGCCGGCCGCGGTGCGGACCACCCAGCGGTCGGGGCGGTGCTCCAGCGCGACCACCGGCGTCTCCTCGCGCACCACCGCCCCCTCGCTGGCGGCGGAGGCGACGACGGTGCGCACCAGGGCGTAGTCGTCGACCTGCGCGTCCCAGAAGCTGAAGCCGCCGCGGAGCCGGCCGCGCTGCAGCGGCACGCGAGCGAGGAGGTCGGCCACGCTCCATCGCTTGTGTTTCGAGATATTTGCGCGTCCGGCCAGGAGGTCGTAGAGGAGCAGTCCGGCGCGAATCATCAGCCGTGACCGGGGGCTGTCGGCGTAGATCGGGATGAGGATCTCCACCGGCTTCACGAGCTGCGGCAACTGCTCCAACAGCCAGGCGCGATCACGCAGCGACTCGCGCACCAGGCGAAAGTGAAGGTGCTCGAGGTAGCGGATGCCGCCGTGAATCATTTTCGTCGTCCGGGACGACGTCTGCGCGCCGCAGCGGCCCTTGTCGAAGAGGGTGACCCGGTAGTCCTTCCGCGCCAGCTCCCACGCGATCCCGGCGCCGTTGATGCCACCCCCGATCACAGCGACGCGCACCCCGGCATCCTAAGCGGTTTCTCACCCCGCGCAAAAGATGGCAAAGCATTTGAAATGGCTGAGCTTTGGAATGGCTTTGTCGGAAGTCTTCGTGCCGAAAACGTTCGAGGAAACGCCGGGCGATCTCGCGGTCATGCTCACCGGCGGTGGGGCCCGCGCGGCGTACCAGGTGGGGCTGCTCAAGGGCCTTGCCGCCGTCTTCCCCGACCTGCAATTCCAGATCATCACCGGCGTCTCCGCCGGCGCGATCAACGCCATGTTTCTCGCCGCGCACCAAGGGTCGCTCCGCGCGCGCACGGACCGGCTGGTGAGCCTCTGGCGCGAGCTGGAGTGCCATCACGTCTTCCGCCCCAATTACGCGGCGCTGGTGCCGTTCCGCACCGCGCTCAAGCTCGCCTTACCGCGCCTCGGCAGCCGTCCGCGCGGAATGCTCAATGCCGGTCCGCTGGCCGCGACGCTGCGTCGTGTCCTCGACACGCCGTACCGCAATCAGCCGATCGAGGGCGTCCGCCGAAATCTCGAAGAGGGAACGTTGAAGGCGGTGTCGCTGATGACGCTCGACTACACCACCGGCCAGAGCGTCCGGTGGGTGCAGGGGCGTGCGCTCGACATCTTCGAAGGGCCGAACCGCCGCAGCGCGCCGACGGAGATGACCGTCGAGCACGTGCTGGCCTCCGCCTCCCTCCCGTTCGTCTTTCCCGCCGTGCGCATCCGCGACCGCTGGTACGGCGACGGCGGCATCCGTCTCTCCGCGCCGCTCTCCGCCGCCGTGCACCTCGGCGCGCGCCGCATCATCGCCATGTCCACCGGCTACCAGCGCACCGCCGCCGAGGCCAACACGCCGGTGGTCAGGGGCTACCCCCCCGCCGCGCAGATCATCGGTCAGCTCCTCAACGCGATTTTCCTCGACGTCATCGACGAAGACGTGGTGCGTATGCAGCGGCTGAACGAGATGATCCGCAAGCTCCCGCACGAGGACCGCGACGGCTTCAAGCCGATCGATCTCTGCGTGCTGCGGCCGTCGGAGGACATCGGCCGCCTGGCCGCCGAGTATGAGAAGTACCTGCCGTGGACCATGAAGCTGTTCATGCGCTCCGTCGGCTCGCGCGAGACAGACTCCGCCGATCTGGTCTCCATGCTGATGTTCGAGCCGCGCTACCTCGAGCTGCTCATCAGCATGGGCGAACGCGACGCCGCCAGCCGCGCCGCCGACCTCCGCGCTTTCCTCGGCCGCCCGGCGCAAGCGGCGATCGCCGCGGTGTAAAACACTCGGAACGCCGCCGTCCCGGCGGCTGGACCGGCGGCGTCCCGCCACCGCAGGCGAGACGCCTGCGGGCCAGCCGGCGAGGACGCCGGCGCTCCTCAAGGCCGAACCGTAGCCCCGCCCGCCCGCAGCCCGGCGAGCACCAGCTCGCGGAACTCCTCGGTCATTGCCGCCACGGGCATCGCCGTGTACGTGGCGGTCACGCCGTATGGGAAGAAGAGCCAGACTCGTCGAAGCGCCAGAGGGCGCGGGGCAGCGACCACGCGGACGTCGACTGCTGCGACGGCAGGCTGAAGCTGATTCCGTTCTCGTCGACCCGTACGGTGACCTCGGGGTAGCCGAGGCGGCGGGCGAGCTTCTTCGCGAGTAGCGCGACATGAACCTCGCGTCGCCAGCGACGCCAGAGCCTCGTCGTACCGGCAGCGGATCTCGGCGCTCGGCATCAATGCGCGTGGGCGTGATCGTGCTCGTGGTCGTGCGTGTGGCCGGCCATGCCCGACTCCATCTGTCCCACGATCGTTTTCGCGATCTCGCGGAAGGCCTGCGCCGCCGTCGAGTCCGGAGCGAGGATCACGATCGGCTCGCCGCTGTCGCCGCCCACCACCACCTTCGGATCGAGCGGCACCTCGCCGAGGAACGGCACGCCGAGCATCTCGGCAGTGCGGCGGCCGCCGCCGTGGCCGAAGATCTCCTCGCGCTCGCCGCAGTGGCGGCAGATGTAGTAGCTCATGTTCTCGATGATGCCGAGGACCGGCACGTTGACCTTGCGGAACATGGCCAGCCCTTTGCGCGCGTCGATGAGCGCCACGTCCTGCGGCGTGGTCACCACCACCGCCCCGCTCAGCGGCACCTTCTGGGTCATGGTGAGCTGCGCGTCGCCGGTGCCGGGCGGCAGGTCGATGATCATGAAGTCGAGCGTGCCCCACTTCACGTCGCTGAGGAACTGATCGAGCGCCTTCATCACCATCGGCCCGCGCCAGATCACCGGCGTGTCGGGATCGGTGATCAGGCCGAGGGACATGGTCTTGATGCCGTGGTTCTCCATCGGCATGATCTTCTCGTCGGTCTCGTCGATCTGCGGATGTCCGGCGATGCCGAGCATCATCTGCTGCGACGGACCGTAGATGTCGGCGTCGAGCATGCCGACGGAGTAGCCCATGTCGCGCAGGGCGAGGGCGAGATTCGTGGAGACTGTCGACTTGCCGACGCCTCCCTTCCCGGATGCGACGGCGATCTTGTACTTCACGCCCGGCAGGAGCCCCCCCTGCCCGCCGCCGGCCGGCGCGGCGGCCTGCCGCGACGCGACGTCGATCTTCACTTTTACATTCGTCACGCCGTCGATGGTGCGCACGGCGGCCTCGGAGTCGCGCGCGATCTGCTGTCCGGCGCTCGGGTTCTCGGTCTGGAAGTGGACGGTGAACGAGACGTCGCCGCCCTCGACCTTGAGGTCCTTCACGAAGCCGAACGACACGATGTCGCGCGACAACCCCGGAAACTTGACGGTCTTAAGCGCCTCGAGAATCTGCTCCTGCGTGGGCATTCGAATCCTTCTCCTGTTTAAACCGCTCGAACGAGGCGCGGATGATCGGGATGGCCTCCTCGGAGGACCCCACCACCGAGACTGTCTCCATGTCGGGCGGGCTGACCAGCCCGCGCTGAATCATCGTCTGCTGGATCCAGGCGATCAGACCGTCCCACATTGTACCGACCAGGATCAACGGATGCTCCCTGACGTGCTTCACCTGCAGGAGCTGCCACACCATGAACAGCTCCAGCGCCGTGCCGATGCCACCGGGAAAGACGATGAACGCCGACGACAGCCGGATGAAGTGATGCAGGCGCGAGAAAAACGTGCGATGGCGAAAGACCTTGTCCACGAACGGATTCGCCGATTCTTCCGTCGGGAGGTGGATGGCCAGCCCGAAGGAGCGCGAGCGGCTGTTGACCTGACCTTCCCTGGCGCCGCTGTTGGCCGCTTCCATCAGGCCCGGTCCCCCGCCGGTGACGATGTCCGCCCCCATCTTCGCCAGCTCGAAGCAGAGCTTCTTCACCTCTTCGTAGATCGGATCGCCGCGCTGGATGCGCGAGCTGCCGAAAACCGAGACGCGGTAGTGCTCCACGCGCTCCGGCTGGATCTGGTCGAGATCGTTGATGGTCTCCCAGAGCTGGTAGATGGCCTTGTCGAGGATGTGCGCGGGATCGATCTGCGACTTCTTCCGCTTCTGCCCCTTGCGAAGGACCTCTAGCTGCGGCGTGGTGGTCTTGCTTTTGTCGCTGGCCATGTCAGGTATTGCCTGCGCAACCGCTCCGGGAAGCGCTCGATCGCGTAGCGGAGCATAGTACGAGGCATGCGCGAAGCGTACCGCCGCAGGAAGGTCTCCTCCGCTTCGCGATCGCGCTTGCCGACCTCGCGCAGCATCCATCCCACCGCTTTGTGGATGAGATCCTCGGCGTCGGCGATGAGGATGGCGGCGATGCGCAGGGTGTCGGCGAATTCGCCGCGGCGGATGAAATGCAAGGTAGCGATGATGGCGATCCGCCGCTCCCAGAGCGACGACGATCGCGCCAGCCGGTCGAGCGTGGAGCGGTCGCGGTCGCGCAAATGCGCGCCGACGATGTCGGCGGCGGAGACGTCGACCAGGTCCCAGCTATTAGTACGATTCGTACTATTCAGGTACAGCCGGTAAATCGCCTCGCGCTGCTCCTCGCCGCCGCGCCGGTACTGCGCCACCAGGACGACCAGCGCGAGCAGCCGCACCTCGTGCCATGGCGACTGCAGCAGGCCGGCAAGCGTATCGAGCGGGGCGTCCTTCAGCTCGCGGGCCTGGGTGCGGATGACGGGGACGGTCAGGCCGATAAAGCGGTCGCCTTCGCCGTACTCGCCGGGACCGGTGCGGAAGAAGCGGAGGCTGTGCTTGGCGCGTTCGGGATCGCCGAGGGCGCGCAGGCGCCGCTCGACGGCCCGGGCGCTCACTTCACGATCCAGACATCCTTCGAAAACTCGCGCAGCTTCGCTTCCGCCGCGCGCGCTTCGGCCTCGGTCGCGAACTTCACGCGGACGCGGAACGCCGTCCCCTTGTCGGTCGTGCCGCGCTCCACGTACGCGGTGTTGAAACCGTTGTCGATCAGTTTCGCGGCGAGGGTGTCGGCGGTCTTCTGATCGACGGTCGAGAGAATTTGCGCGTAGGCGGGTTGCTGGGGTGCTGGGTTACTGGGTTGCTCGGTGATTGTCGGTGTAGGCGCGGCCACTCCGGCCACGCTGGCCGTGGCGGTCTCGATCAGCGCCGCCGGATCGATCATGGTGTCGGTCTTCAATTTGAAGTCGTCGTTGCCGATGCCCAGCTCCACGAGCTTCCCTTCGTTCTTCTTCGCCGCGATGACGCTCCCCTCGTTGATGATCGCCGGCTCCTTGCGGACCACCAGCCGTTCGTCGGTCTGGCCGCGGCCGATCATCAGGCCGAAGGCGAACGAGGCGGCGAGGGAGAGCAGCAGCAGGACGAAGGCCATGAAGGCCTGTCCGGCGGTGAGCGATATTTCGTAGTGGGATGATTGGTCGTCGTGGAGCGCTTCGTCGTTGGTCATGCACACCCTCCCGTCACATGGTAGAGGCCGCCACTGGGGGAGCGGCGGCGTTCCAGTTTGTGTGATAAACGACGCCGTTGTCAAAGTAGATGGCCGACGCGCCTCCGTCCTCCTTCGGATAAATCCAAACGGAGTAGACGCGATTGTTCTGCACCACTTGCTTGATCCAGTCCTCGCGCGGCAGGCCGAGGAGCCGGCGGACATCGTCCTCTTTCATGCCGTTCTTCACCGTCGCGAACGTCGACATGAGGACGAAACGCCGCGACTCGGCCATGGCGATGCGCTGCTTGATGTCGGCGTTCGCGGGATCGATGGTCGAGGCGGTGCGGTACTCCTGCAGGGCGCGGTCGTAGCGCGAAAGGATGCCGAAGTAGTGGTCGCCCATGATGACCTTCTCGCGCGCCAGCACCTGCGCCGCGCGCGGGTCGTGGGTCCGCTCGTAATACTCGGAAGCCTTGGCGGTAAAGGCGTTGAGCGCCGGCTCGATCTTCTGCAGATTGGCGAGCGTGATCTCGATCATCTGCTTGCGCGACGCGTTCGCCGGCGGCGCCGGCTGCCCCTTCCGCAACGACTCGATCCAGGCATAGTCCGCGGCCAGCAGCCCCCACTCGCGGTCATTCGGCTCGGTGGGCGGGCCGGGGGTGGAGGCGCAGGCGGCGAGGAGGAGGATGAGGAGTAGGGCGAGGGGGCGAGGCATCGGACAGTTATTGTACGGGTTGCGGGGTCTCGCGGTCTCGGGGTCTCGAAGCGGAGCACCGCGAGACCCCGAGACCCCGAGACCCCGCAACCCCTTAGAATCCCCCCATGTCCGACGACCTCAGCATCCAGGGCACCCTCGCCGAGACCACCGTCCCCGACCTCTTCCGCTCGCTGCTCCGCAGCAGCGAGACGGGAGTCGTGTCGCTCGACGCCATCGGACGCACCGACGCGGTCTACTTCAAAGAGGGGAAGATCATCTTCGCCTCCAGCTCCGATCCCGACATGGGCCTCGGCGAGATCCTCCTCCGCACCGGCGAGCTCGATCTGCAGCAGTACAACCACGCCATGGAGCGGCTGGTGGTGTCGCGGCGCATCGGCGCGCTGCTCGTGGAGCTCGGCTTCCTGCAGCCGGACGAGCTGATGCGCGCCGCCGAGCGGCAGGCCAGCGCCATCGTGCTGAATGCCATGTCGTATCGCACCGGCAGCTACACCATCGAGTTCACCACCGAGTTTCCGGACGAGATCATCTCCCTCCCGCTGTCGACTGAGCGGCTGGTGCTCGACGGCGTCCACCACATCGAGTACTGGTCGCTCATCACCCGAGGACTGGGGCGAATGACGCGCATCTTCGAGCAAACGGCGGGCGCCGACACGCGCGGCTACGCCATCGAGCTGTCCGACGACGAGTGGCATGTGCTCAACCTCCTGGCCCAGCCGGGAACGGTGGAGGAGCTCTGCGCGCGCAGCTACCTGCCGAACTTCGTCACCTGCCGCACGCTGTGGGCGCTGCTGACCGTGGACCTCATTCGCGACGCGGAGAGCGATGCGGTCGACGAGCGCCGCGGCGCGGAGGAATCGGAATACGAACTGGCCGCGCTGGTGGAGCGCTACAACAGCGGTTTCCAGAAGCTCTTCGCGCTGATGTTCAAGAAGATCGGCGACCACGCCTACGACTTCATCGACCGCGTGGTGCTCCGCGTCTCGCCGGAGACCATGCCGTACTTGAGCGGGATGAACCTGGTGGTGAACGAGGCGCGCGTCGACTTCGACCAGCTCCTGAACAACCTCATCTCCTCGGGGTCGCACGATCACTCCGGCGTCGTGCACAACGTGCTCAACGAGCTGCTCTACGGCTGGATCGTGGAGGTGCGCGAGTTCGGGCCGGAGATGGAGAACGAGGTCACGCGGGTGGCGAAATCGGTCGGGACGCGGTGAGCCGTCGCCTTGCACTCGACGCCCTCCTCGCCTTCGCTCTGAGCCGCGCTCTCTTCTTCGCGCTCGTCGTCGCCGGTTCGCAGATCGCCTTCCTGCAGAAGACCTATTCGGGCTCGGTGTGGGAGACGCGGATCGACCTGCAGGCGTCGCGGGTGCGGCCGGAGCTGGAGCGCGTGGCGATGGTCGGCGATGCCTGGTTCTATCGTTCCATTGCCACGGAGGGATACGACCGCTCGGAGCGCGTGGCGTTCTTCCCGCTGTTTCCGCTGCTGGTCCGCCTGACGCATTTGTCCTTCCCGCTCGGCGGGATGATCGTCTCCAACCTCGCCTTCGGCTGCGCGCTCCTCCTCCTCGGCGCGGTGGCGATGAAGAGCGGCGCGAGCGAGGAGGACACAGGCCGCGCGATGTTCTATCTGGCGTTCTTTCCGACCAGCTACTTCCTGTCGCTGCCGGTGACCGAGGCGGTGTTTCTCGCTGTGTCGCTGGCAGCGGTGCTCTGCGCGCTCGAGGGGCGGTGGGCGACGGCGGGCCTCTTCGGCGCGCTGGCGACCGGCACGCGCCTGGCCGGAATCCTCCTGATCCCGCTGCTGGTCATCATCTTCTTCCAGCGCAACGACCGCCCGCGCGCGCGGATCCTGTTCCTGGCCGTCGTGCCGGCCGGCCTCGTCGCGTACATGTGGTACCTGCAGCGGGTCACCGGCGACGCCTTCGCCTTCATGCACGTGCAGACGCGCTGGGGCCGCACGTTTTCGCTGTCCACGCTGCTCGCGCAGCTCCGGAATTTCTCGGAGCCGTGGAACTTCGTCGCCCTCAACCTCGCCGCCGCGCTGCTGCTCATCGGCGTCGGCGTGCATCTCCTGGTCCGCCGCGAATGGGCCTTCGGCGTCTACACCCTCACCACCGCCCTCCTCCCCCTGAGCAGCGGATCGCTGCAGTCGATCGCGCGCTACGCCGTCGTCGCCTTCCCGCTGTTTCTCTGGCTCGCCGTCCGCGGCCGCCAGCCGGCGTGGGACCGCGCGATTCTCGGCGTGAGCATCACGCTGTTCGGATGGCTGATCGCGCTGCTAACGCTGCGGGTGGATTTCGCGCTGGCGTGACGCCCCTCATCCGCCGCTTCGCGGCACCTTCTCCCGCACGCGGGAGAAGGGCTATCGTTGTGGCGCGAAGCGCCGGGTGAGGGGTTACCGCCGCACGGCGCGCGCGTCCTGCACCACCGCCACCCCCACCGCGTTCTTCGTCGTCGACTTCACGCGGTACATCGCGACGTCGGCCTGGCGGATGAGGTCATCCTTCGAAATACCGTGGGTGGGGTAGGTGGCGATGCCGAAGCTGGCGCTGATGGAGACGTCGATGTTGTCGGCCAGGTGAAACGTCGCGCTGATGAGGGCCTTGCGCACGCGGTCGGCCACGGCGATGGCCTGCTCCTGATCAGTCTGGGGGAGGATGATGCAGAACTCATCGCCGCCGAAGCGCACCACTTTGTCGATGCCGCGCACCGCGCCGAGGATCCGCTTGGCCACTTCCTGCAAGGTGCGCGAGCCGCTGAGATGGCCGTACTGGTTGTTGACCATCTTCAGATCGTCGAGGTCGAGAAAGATGATGCTGAAGAGCGATCCGTAGCGCCGCGCGCGTTCGATCTCTTCGTCGAGGTAGGCCTCGAAGAAGCGTCGATTGAACGCCTTGGTCAGGTCGTCGCGCATGGCCAGGTCGCGGCTGCGGGTGAGCTGATAGATGTTGCCGACCACCGACGAGACGGCGCTGAGGTAGTGCGTGACGTTTTGAATGGCCTGCTCTTCGAGGAGGTCGTCGCGCGAGAGGCCGACGCGGAGGACGCCGATCAGATCGTGCTCGATCTGCATCGGCATGACGATCATCCCCGCGTCGCGGTCCGCGGCGAACGCCCGTCCCGACGCCAGCGCGCGCTGCAGGATGTCGGGCGGGATGCCGGGCAGGAACTCGCCGGTCTCGCGGACCTCGGCGTCGTTGGTGAAGCTGACCACGTAGCGCTCCAAACGCGGGTCGTGCAGAAAGAGCGTGCCGGCGCGGAGGTCGAGGATCTGGAGCACGGTGAGGATGATGCGCTCCGAGACCGCCTGCGCATCGGTCATCTGCATCAGCTCGTGGATCTGCGCCAGGTAGGCGACTTCCACCTCCAGCCGCGCGGCGTGGATGACCGTCTCCGCCAAGTCATTCGCCGCGTCGAGGAACTCCATCGGATCGGCGATGAATGCGGCGCGGGAGACGCGGATGTCGCCGGTACGCCGCGGCTCAGCGGCCGTGGACTTGTAGAGGACGATGCGGGCCACGGCCTTGCGCGGCGTGTCGTCGAGCGGTTCGACGTCGGCATCGATGACCACAACGCGGCATCCATCCGCTTCGGCGGCGGACGTCGCGACCAGGCAATCCGGACAGCGCTCGCGGAGCATTGCGGCGAGGTCCGGGCTGCCGCTGTACAAGCCGATCGTTTGCCGCATCATTTAGCCCGAGGCTGCTCATTCTACACAACTTGGCGGCGGAAACCGGTTACGAGGAGAAGGAGGGCCACTGCAACTGAAATTGTGCGCCCGGCGACGAACGACTGCGGCAGGTAGCGGAGCCGGATCTGGTGGCGCCCCGCCGGGACGTAGACCGCGAGAAACGCGTGGTTTGCGCGCAGGGTGCGGACCCGCCGCCCGTCGATGTACGCGCGCCAGCCGGGCCACGCGGTTTGACTGATGACCACGTAGCCGGCGGCGTCCATGGAGGCATCGATGCGGAGGCCGGAGCCCTCGCGGGCGACGGCGACGCGGCCGGCGCCGTTGGGACCCTCGCCCACCGATTCGATCCACGCGCGCTCGCTGAAATCGGTCGCGGCGCGCATCTCCTCGAGCGCGTTCTGCGCCCCGCGAACGTTGCGCGGCACGAACGCGCGCGGCAGCACGCGCTGGTTCTCGATCAGGCGCGACTGATGGTCGACGGTCACCTCCCGCCAGCCGGGTGGAACCGGTTCCCATATCGCCTGAATGGCGAAGCGTACGTTCATCATCGACAGCATCGGCCGCGTCAGGTCGATGGTGGCCCAGAGCGGGACGGTATCCGCGAGCTGCGCGAAGGTCATGGCCGTCGCGCCGCGGACGTCCTCGAGGCCGTACATGGTGGCGATGTCGGGGACGAGCGTCGCACCGGGAGCGACGATGCGGAACGGCTCGCGGACGTCCTTCAGCGGCTCGAACAGCGCGAGCGGCGGATAGGCGACACGGGGCGGGTGGGTGGGAACGAGGGCGCCGTCGGCGGCGACGCGCTGCACGAGGATGAGGCCGAGGAGGAGCTGCGGGCGCCAGCGGGTGACCATCGCCGCCGCCGCGGCGAGGGGGACGAGCTCCGCGATGAGACGAGTGTGATCGAGCGGGTAGCCGAACCAAAGCGCCGCGGAGCCCAATAGTACGATTAGTACTATTGCCGCCCACCGCCACCCACCGGCATCGACGGCGAAGGCGGCGAGCACCGCCAGGCAGAACGGCACCAGCGACACCAGGCGGTCGTTGATGGTCACGTCGAAAAGCGGCAGGCGATGCAGGAGCTGCGCGACGGGCCAGGCGTCGATGCCGGCCAGGAAGGCGAAGAGCAGCAGGCCGGCGAAGAACCATGTCTCCCGCGATCGCACCCGGGCGATGGCCACCAGCGCCAGGGCCAGCGCGATGCTTCCCGCCTCCGCGCGCGGCAGCGGGAGCGCGGCGAAGCGGACGCGAAGCCACGGAAAAATGTCGCTGAGCGCCGCCGCCTTCACCAAGCCCGGAGCGACCTTCAGAGACGTGCGCGCGTAGATCTCCGAGCGCACCTGATGCTCGCCGGCGTGCGGCGCGACTTCGAAGAACGGCAGCAGCGCGACGGCCGTCAGCAGCAGCGCCACCACCCCCGCCCCCACCACCGCCGCCGCCCCCCGCCAGCTCCGGAGGAGAAAGAGTCCGTAGAGCGACGCAACCATTACCGAGTGTAGAAGCGTCTCCGGATGCCCGGCGACGATCTGAAGCGCGAACACCACCATCAGTAGAACGGCCGATCGCATGCTGGGGGCCGTCACCGCCCGCCGCATTCCTACGAACAGTAGTGGGGTCTGACCCCACGCAAAGCCGAGCGGCCAAAGGATTTGCAGGGCGATTGGGGCGGAGAACATGAATACCGCCGCTGCGATCAGCGACGCGATCTCCGTCCGTCCGAGGTCGCGCGCGAACAGAAACGCACCGAGGCCGGCGAGAAAGAAGGCCATCGAGGCGGTGTAGGTGAAGCTCACCGCGGTCGGCAGCAGCAGGGCAATCCAGGTGAAGGGGCTGTAGACGGCCGGCTGCATGGCCGCCGCCAGAGGGTCGCCGCACAGCTCGAAGCGGTTGAGATGCGGCCAATCCCCCTCCCCCACCGACCGCCGCACCGCCTCCCGCCACGGGATCATGATGAAGGCGATGTCGGTCAGCATCGGGTTCCGCGGCGGCTCGACGCGCAGCTCCTGCCGGTAATCGCGCAGCGGCGGCACCTCGTACGGCAGCTCCACCGGCGCGTAGACCCCGCCGGTGAGCGCCGCGCGCCCGGTGAACAGGAGCGGCAGCAGAAGCAGCGCCGCGGCCGCGCCTCGGGAGATCGATCCGATGTACCGGTCGGCGAGAAACAGCAGCGCGAGGGCGGTGGCGGCGTAGAGCAGTGCGATCATGCGCGTCGATGAAGATCGCGCAGATCTTGGTTCCCGGCGCGAGCGAGTACGAGCGGAAGTCGCAGCGGATCGATTTCGCGGCGCTGTCGGAGGCTCAACACGAAGTGGGAGTGTATGCCGACCCGCGCGAGGTCCGCGACGCCGACATCGCGCATGTCTACGGTCGGGCGAAGTTGCGGACACCGCACGTCATCGATGCCGAGGTCGCGCTGCCCGAGGCCGTGGAGGAGCTGTGGTTCGGAGCTGGCAGCTCGCAGCTTGCAGCTAGCCGCGAGCTGCAAGCTGCGAGCTTCCTCCGTCCGGGCCTGACAAACCTCATCCACCAGACCTACGCCCGCCTCCACCGCACGCGCGACGACATCGAATGGCGTCTTTTCGAGCGTCCGGTCACTCCAGAGGAGATGGCCACCATCGCGGTCTGGGTCGACCCCGCCCTCGGCGACGACGATCGCGACGGCTTCGTGGCCGAGGCGCTGGTGGCGGGAAACGTTGTCGTCGCCTCGCGCACTACCATCAACGTGCAGCGGCTGGAAAAAGGGCGCACCGGAATCCTGGTTCCGGCCAACGACGCGAACGAGCTCGCTCATGCCATACTGGCCGCCCTGTTCAAGCCGGAATTGGGTCAAGCAAAAACTTCGGCTGCCAGACAAACGATCTCTAAATACCGCCCGCGACAGCGCCTCCGCGCGCTGACGCAGCTCTACGACTCTCGAATCCGATGATCCGCCTCGACGACCTCCCCAACCCACAACGCCGCGCTCTCGACCTGGTGCGGGAAGTCGCCGCGGACAAGAACTGCCGGCCTTTCCTGGTCGGGGGCCCCGTCCGCGACGTCCTGCTCGACCGCCACGACGTCCTCGACGTCGACCTCACCCTGGAGGACGACAGCTCGAGCTTCGCCAGCGCCCTGGCCAAGCGTACCGCCGGCCGGGTGCGGTCGTTCCCGCAGTTCCTGACGTACAAAGTGACCGCCGAGGGGCTGCCGGAGATCGACGTCGCCACGGCGCGGAAGGAGAAATACCGTGCGCCGGGCGCTCTACCGACGGTGGAACAGGGGCGTTTGAAGGACGATCTGCTCCGCCGCGACTTCTCCGTCAACGCCATCGCCATCGACGTCCTCAGCGGCGAGGTGCACGATCCGACCAACGGCGTCCGCGACATCGAGGCCAGGCAGATCCGCGTGCTGCACGATCAGAGCTTCGTCGACGATCCGACGAGGGTCTTTCGCGCGCTGCGCCTCGCCGCGCGCCTCGGGTTCACGCTCGAACGTCACACCGACGAGCTGCTGCGCGACGCCGTCGCCAACGGCGCATTGACGACGGTGTCCCGCGAGCGCATCTGGCGCGAGCTGTTCCTGGCGATGGACGAAGCCGAGGCGCCGAAGGTGCTCGCGGCGCTCGCCGAGGCCGGCGCGCTGGAAGTGCTGTTCGCGAAGCACAACGGTGAGCTGAGCGCCCGCCTGGAGGTCATGAAGCGGCAGGCCGGCGCCGCCGACCCGCAGCTCGACCGCTACGTGCTGTACACCGCGGCGCTGCTGCACGGGAATGCGTCGCCGGTCGATCTCGAGGGCTCCGGCTTCTCGCAGAAGCGCGCGCGGAACGTAATGCAGGTGGCCAACGAGTTGCCCCGCTTCGCCGACGCGCTGGCGGAGGCGACGACGGACCGGCAGCGCTTCCGGATTCTGAAGACCGCGACGCCCGAAACGCTGAGCGTCCTCGCCGAGACGCACCGCCCGCAGGTGGAGCGCTATCGCGACTACGTCAACTTCACACTCGCGCTGCGCGGCAACGACCTCGATGTGGAGCCCGGCCCGCACGTGGCCAAGGCGCTGGAGCGGACGCGCGAGGCCGTCTTTACCGGCGAGGTCACGCCCGACCAGGCGCACGCTTTTGCGCGGGAAATGGCGATGAAGTACCTTAGTCGGGAATGAGGTGGATGATCCCGCTCGCTTTCGTTGCGACCATCGCATTCGCCCAGTCCCAGCCGCCTCCCACCAACGATCCACCTCACGACATCAGCCAGGTCGACGCCGCGCCGCTGGGCGGCGCGATCTCCGTGCCGCTGCCGGAAAAAGAGCGTAAACGTCTGCAAAAGTACGAGATCCCCGAGCTGGTCGGCAGCCGCCAGGCCCTCGGCCCACAGCTCATCGACGGCCGGCTGCCCAGGCCGATCGTCGACTACATCACCGATCACGGCCCGATTCACCAGCGCCTCTCGATCTTCGAGGGAGGATTGGTGGTGGTCGACACGCACGGCGCCGGCGGCACCATCCGCAAGAAGCTGCTCATCCCCGACGACGCGTTGAACAACTACATGAAGGCCATCACGACGTCGACGCTGCGCAACGTGCGGACCGGAGACATCGCGGCGCCGCGCGACAGGCGCCGCAGCGCGCTCCGTGTGTATGGCGGTGTGGACTATGTGGAGCGGGAGTTCGATCCGATCTCGACGCTGCCGAAGCGGCTCTCGGACATGATCCTCCCGCTGGAGGACCTTCTCCGCGCCATCTACCAGGACCGCGCGGTTTCCAACACCGTCGCCAACTACCTGGCGAAGGTCGGCGACCGGCTGGTCGGCGACGACAAGATGGTGTATCGCGTGTCGCAGATCATCGACAACCACATCGTCGAGCTGCAGTGCCTCAGCCAGCCGACGCGGCTCTTCGTGGAAATGAAGGACCTCTATCTCTATTTCATCGGCACACCCGGAGCGTCCACCCGCTGAATGCCGGCGCTGCGCGTCACCGCCGGCACGTTGCGCGGCCGCCGCGTCCCCGTTCCGCCGCACGAGGTGCGCCCCACCTCGGAGCGCGCCCGGCAGGCGTACTTCAACATCGTCGGCGGACGGATCGCCGGCGCCCGGTTTCTCGATCTGTTCGCCGGCAGCGGGATCTTCTCGTTCGAAGCGGTCTCGCGCGGCGCCGCGCCGGCGACCGCGGTCGAGCGGGACAAAAAGTACGCCGCGGCCATCGAGCGGCTGGCGAAGGAGTGGGAGGCGCCGGTGACGGTCTTGGCCCGCGACGTCTTCACCGCCCTCCCCCGCCTGGAGGGAACGTTCGATCTCGTCTACGCCGACCCGCCGTACGACTTCGGGCGGTACGATGAGCTCATTGCAGCGATCGGTAAGATTGGTTTGAGCGATGATGCCTTGGTGGCGATCGAGCACAGAAGGTTGGCGGTTGGCCGTGGGCCGTTGGCCGATGCTGATGGCTCCTCGGCCAACGGCCAACGGCCAACGGCCAACGAGCTCCGAGCCGTCCGCCACGTCGAATATGGAGAGGTCGCACTGACGTTCTTCGCCCGATGAGAGAAATCACGCCAGCCGAACTGCGGGAGCTGCTCGCGGGCGAGGCGCCGCCGCTGCTGGTCGACGTGCGCGAGCCGGTCGAAGCGGACATCGCGCAGATCGCCGGATCGCTGCTCATCCCCATGAATTCGCTGCCACATCGTTTGCAGGAGATCCCCAAAGAACGCGCCGTCGCGCTCTACTGCCATCATGGCATCCGGTCGCTCTACGCGGCCGAATGGCTGGCGCGGCAGGGATACGACGCGCTGTCGCTGGCGGGAGGAATCGACCGGTGGGCGGCGGAGCTCGGGCCGGCGATGCAAAGGTACTGATCGAATGGAACTGACATTAAACGACGAAGGCACTCACACCCTTTTCGGGAATCACGACGAAAACCTGCGCATGCTCGAGGACGAGTTCCGGGTGAAGATCTCTTCGCGCGGCAACGAGATCCTCGTCAACGGCGCGGCGGACAACGTCGCGCCGGTGGAGAAACTGCTGGCGCAGATGCAGGAGCTGATCGAGCAGGGCTATCCGGTGAAGCGCTCCGACGTCATCACCGGCATGCGCGTGCTGCGCGACCGCCCCGAGTCGAATCTGGTCGACTTCTTCACCGACGATGCCATCCAGGCCTCGGTGCGGCGGGTGGTCACGCCGCGCAACGTCGCGCAGAAGTTCTACCTGCAGGCCATGCAGGAGAACGACATCACCTTCGGCATCGGACCGGCGGGAACGGGGAAGACCTTTCTGGCCGTCGCCGCCGGCGCCGGCTTCCTGGCGGAGAAGGGGATCAAGCGCATCGTCCTCTGCCGCCCGGCCGTCGAGGCTGGCGAGCGCCTCGGCTTTCTTCCTGGCGACATCGCGGAGAAGATCAATCCCTACCTCCGGCCGCTGTACGACTCGCTCTACGACATCATCGGCTTCGAGAAAGTGGAGAAGCTGATGGAGCGGAGCGTGATCGAGATCGCGCCGCTGGCGTTCATGCGCGGCCGCACGCTCAACGACGCCTTCATCATCCTCGACGAGGCGCAGAACACCACCCCGGAGCAGATGAAGATGTTCCTCACCCGGCTTGGATTCGGTTCGCGCGCGGTGGTCACCGGAGACGTGACGCAGGTCGATCTCCCCGAGGGGCGCAAGTCGGGCCTGCGTGAAGTGCGGCGGATCCTGGAGGGGATCGAGGGCATCAAGTTCTTCGACTTCACCGACCGCGACGTCGTGCGGCACCCGGTGGTGGCGAAGATCGTCACTGCCTACGACCGCGTCGACCGCGAAAAGCAGACGCAGTGAAGGTCGACGTCGGCGGTGCCGCGGTGCCGCGCCTGAGCCGGCGCGAGATCGCGTCGTTCGCGCAGCGTGTCGTGCGCGCTGCGCACGGCAGGATCGACGAGCTCTCCATCGCCTTCATCGACGACGCCACCATGCGCGCCCTCAACCGCAAGTTCCGTCACCAGAACAAGACTACCGACGTCCTCACCTTCCCCGACGAGATCGTGATCTCCCTCGACCAGGCCCGCCGCCAGGCGCGCGACGAGAAGCACTCGCTGGCCACGGAGGTGCGGTATCTCATCGCGCACGGAATCCTTCACGCGCTGGGGTTCGATCATGAAACGGATGGCGGGGAGATGAACGACTTGGAATTGCGGGTGCGGGAAAGGGTCGGGTTGTCATGACTGCAGCTCGATGACCCCGTCCTTCCAAAGCTTGTAAAAAATGAGCATCGCGTCCGGCTCGCGGATGGGGCTGATCTTGATCAGCGAACCGATGTCCCACTGCCCGTTGATGCGCGAGAGCATGAAGCCCTCGTTCGGGGTGAAGTTCATCTCGGTGATGTCTTCCAGCGCCTTCACCACCCGCGGCACGCGCGACTCGACGAGTCCCTGGCGGTGCAGGTCGGCCAGGATGGCCGCCTCGGCCCCCTTGATCGCGCTGCGCACCCGGGCCTGGTTCGGATCGATGTTCTCCGCGGCGCGCAGGAGCCGCTGCACTTTCTCGTACTCCTTGGCGCGCAGCGCCTGCTGCGCGCGCTGCACCAGGGACTCCACTTCGTCCTCTTCGCGAAACGCCGCCATCTGCCCGGTGGTTGGACGCTCTTCGCGGATGGCGGCCGCCTTCGCCGGCTCCGCGTCCACCAGCGTGACCGTGCCGTCGCGGACGAGGCGGTAGAGCGTCTCGCAGACCACGAAGGTCGACGAGCGGCTCTCCAGGACGATGTCGGCGACGGTGCGCCGGCCGTCGATGGCGTTGACGATCATCCGCTGCGCGTCGTCGAGCGGCTCGCCGTCGAGCGCCCGCGCCATGGTGGGGATCAGCGTGTCGTTCGGAATGATCAGCCGGATGCGCTGCCACTCGTCCACCCGGCGCGTCCCCTCCATGATCAGACCGGTGACGTCGACCTGCAGAGGGATCATCTCCATGGTCGGCAGCTCGTCGTCGATGAAGCGAAAGTCGCCCTCGCGCCAGAGGAAGATGTCGTAGATGGCCTCCTCCGCCTTCCGACGCATCAGGCGCTGCAGCGACTCCTCGTCGATGACATCGATCATCACCAGGATTTTGCCGAGGAAGATGCCCGACTCGGCCTGCACCTGCATGGCCTTCATCAGCTCCGGCTCGCTCATGTAGCCGTGGCTCATGAGGAATTGCCCGAGGTATTCGCGGGGGTCGTTGGAGGCGGAAGAGATCACCCGGCCGCGCTTCAGGAAGATCTTCTTCTCGATCGCTTTCTTGGTGACGATGAGGGTGCCGGTTTTCTGCCCCAGGCTGAGCCACTGGAGCAAATCGCCCGGGAGCATGGTCTTCAAATTGCCGCTGACGCCCATCGGAAGGGGGTGAATTATATGCGGGGGTTCACCGTTGGCCGTTGACTGTTGGCCGTCTCGCTTCGGCCAACGGTCAACGGCCAACGGCGAACTATGATGTCGCCGTGAGCGACAAGCCGTACTTCGACGAAACGGACCTCGCGGCACGCCACTTCGATCCTGAAAAGGACCTCGGCGAGCCCGGCCGCTTCCCGTTCACCCGCGGCCCGCGGGCGTCGATGTATCGCGGAAAGCTGTGGACCATGCGGCAGTACGCCGGCTTTTCCACCGCAGTGGAGTCGAACCGGCGCTATCGCTACCTGCTGGAACGCGGCACCACCGGCCTCTCGGTGGCCTTCGATCTCCCGACGCAGATCGGGATGGACTCCGACGACCGGCGCGCGCGCGGCGAGGTGGGCAAAGTCGGCGTGGCCATCGACTCCATCGAGGACATGGACAGCCTCTTCGACTCCATCCCCCTCGACCGCGTGTCGATCTCCATGACCATCAACGCGCCGGCGTCGATCCTCCTGGCCCTGCTGCTGGTGGTCGCCGAGCGCCGCGGCATCGCTTGGTCCGCGCTCGGCGGCACCATCCAGAACGACATCCTCAAGGAGTACGCCGCCCGCGGGACGTACATTTTCCCTCCCGCCCCCTCGCTGCGCATCGTCACCGACATCTTCGAGTTCTGCGCGAAGGAAATGCCGCGTTGGAACACCATTTCCGTCTCCGGCTATCACATCCGGGAGGCGGGATCGACCGCCGTGCAGGAGGTGGCGTTCACCCTGGCGAACGGGTTGGAGTACGTGCGCGCCGCCATCGAGCGCGGGTTGGACGTCGACACCTTTGCGCCGCGGATGTCGTTCTTCTTCAATGCGCACAACGATTTTCTGGAAGAGGTCGCGAAGTTCCGCGCCGCGCGCAAGCTGTGGGCGCTGCTGATGAGAGAGCGTTACGCGCCGAAGGACCCGCGCTCGCTGGCGCTGCGCTTCCACAGCCAGACCGCCGGCTCGACGCTCGCCGCGCAGCAGCCGGAGAACAACGTGGTCCGCGTGGCCTACCAGGCCATGGCCGCGGTCCTCGGCGGATGCCAGTCGCTCCACACCAACAGCCGCGACGAGGCGCTGGCGCTACCGACCGAGGAGTCGGCGAAGATCGCGCTGCGGACGCAGCAGGTGCTGGCTCATGAGACCGGCGTCCCACAGTTCGCCGACCCGCTGGCCGGTTCGTACCTCATCGAGTCGATGACGCTCGACATCGAGCGCCAGGCGCGCGCGCTGATCGAGAAGATCGACGGCATGGGCGGCGCGCGCGCGGCGATCGAGTCGGGCTTCGTGCAACAGGAGATCGGCGAGTCCTCTTACCGCGCGCAGCGCGCGCTGGAGGAAAAGAAAGCCATCGTGGTCGGCGTCAACGATTTCATCGAGGATGATGCGATCCAGCTACCGATCCTGAGGATCGACGAGAGCGTCGAGCGCGATCAGGTGGCGCGGCTGGAGGCGTTCCGCGAGAAGCGCCGCGGCGACTGGCGCGCGGCGCTGACCGCGCTCGACGACGCGGCGCGCTCAGGGGCCAACCTCATGCCGCGCATCGTCGACTGCGTGCGCGGCGACGCCACGGTCGGCGAGATCGTGGGGACGCTGAAAAACACGTTCGGCGAGCACCGCGATCAGGGTTTCTGATCGCGGCGCTCGCCGGTTGAAAACGAGTTCGTGCTACCCGCCCGGCCGAACTTCGACGACGAGCGTTCCTAGCGTCACGTTGCCGCTGAAGTCCGTGACTTCGACGGTAATCGTGTAGTGACGATCGACGCCGGACGTGCGCTCGGAGCGGAGCTGCACGGTCAAGTCGCCGGTGATGAGCCAATCGGGCGACGTGTCGCCGTCACCGCCGTCATTGACCGGCTGATCCGAGGTCACCGAGATGATGCGCGCGTGCGGGCTGGCGTCGACGTTGTCCGTCGCGACGACGATCACGGTGGTGGTCTGCATCTTGTGATTGTTCGGCCAGAGGACTTCGCGCGGCGTGCCGTCGATGCCCAGGATGACCGGTGCCGTCGTGTCTCTGACCGTCACCAGGAATGACTTGTTGGAATGGTTCCCGTGCGCATCGGTCGCGCTGCACTGAACCGTGGTCGTACCGAGCGGGAACGTCGAGCCGGAGGCCGGCGCGCAGACCGGAGTCACGTTGCCGTCGACGAGATCCGTCGCCGAGGTGGTGTAGGTGACCACTGCGCCGCTGGCGCTGGTGGCTTCGACCGTCTTGTCGGCCGGAACCGTCAGGTTAGGCGGTGTGGTGTCCCGCACCGTCACCGTGAACGAGCCGCTGGACTGGTTCGAACGCGAATCGGTCGCGGTGCAATTCACCGTCGTCGTGCCGAGCGCGAAGGTCGAACCGGACGCCGCCGTGCAGGCCGGAGTCACGCTGCCGTCGACGAGGTCGGTCGCCGTCGCGCTGAAAGTGACCGCCGCACCGTTCGCTGCGGTCGCCTCGACCGTGATGTTGGCAGGGAGGCTCAGCGCCGGCGGCGTGGTGTCGACCACGGTCACCGTGAACGAGCCACTGGACTGGTTCGAATGCGAATCGGTCGCCGTGCACTGCACAGTCGTCGCGCCGAGCGCGAACGTCGAGCCGGACGCCGGCGTGCAGACCGGAGTCACGTTGGCGCCGAGGTCCGTCGCCGTCGCGGTGAAGGTGACTGCCGCGCCGCTCGGACCGGTCGCTTCCTTGGTCATGTTGCCCGGCACGGTCAGCGCCGGCGGCGTGGTATCGACCACCGTAACGGTGAAGGAGCCGGTGGTGGTGCCCGCGTCATTCGTCGCCGAGCAACCGACCGTCGTCGTGCCGAGCGGGAAGACCGAGCCCGACAGCGGCGAGCACGCAATCGGTCCGCCGTCCGCGGTAGCGGTGTAGCTCACCGCCGCGCCGGCCGCACTGGTGGCCTCCGCGCTGATGTTGCCAGGCAGGTGCAGAACCGGCGTCACCAGTATGGTCACCTTGAACGTGGCGACCCCGTAGTTGGAGTGCGCATCGATTGCCGTGCACTGCACATCCGTTTCGCCTTCAGGGAAGGTCGAGCCCGATGCCGGCGCGCAGGTGACCGAGAGCGCGCCGTTGATGTTGTCGACCGCCGTCGGCGTGGTGAACGTCACCACCGGGTTTGTCGTCGCGATGTCCGCCGGCACTCCCGAAAGCACGGGGACGGTCGTGTCGGTCACTATCAGCACGAATGAACCGGTGGTCGTGCCGAAACTGTTCGACGCCGAGCAAGTCACGGTCGTCGATCCCATCGGGAAGAATGAGCCGGAACTAGGCGAGCAGCCCGCGCCGCCGGCGTCATAAGTCGCATTCGCGCCGTTGGCGGACGTTGCCTCGAAGACCACCACCTCGGGCATGGAGAGCTGCGGCGGATCCGTCTGCGGCCGCTCGACCACGTTCAGATACACGGGGCCGGAGATCCGCTGCTCGCCGCCGACGTCGGTGGCGATCACGCGCACCGCCCACTGGCCCGGCTCGCTGGTCACCCCGGCCGGAACCCAGACGTCGGTCAGAACCGATTGCCCGGGATTGACCTGCGGCTCGACGGCGATGACGGTATCGCCGTTGGTGTAGGTGACGACCGTCGATTCTGTGCCGAGCGTGGCACCCCGGACGGTCAGGAAGACCTCCGCCTGGTAGACGTAGAATTGGGAAGGCGTGATCGAGAAGTAGACAGTATCGGTCTGAGCCCAGGCCGACACCACCGAGAATAGACACACAGCTAGCGCTAGGGCGATGCGATCTCTCTTTTGCATGACCGCGCATTATGCACTCCCTTCGCCCCGGTGTAAAGCTGTAGTTATTTAGAAGACAGACGCCAGCTATAATCGCGAACCGATGCCTCCGGCCCGCCTCATCCTCGAAGACGGCACCACCTACGACGGCGAAGCATTCGGCTCCGCGGCCAACGCGATCGGGGAAGTGGTGTTCAACACCTCGCTCACCGGTTATCAGGAGATCGCCACCGACCCGTCGTACCGCTTCCAGATCGTGACCATGACCTACCCGCACATCGGCAACTACGGCATCGAGCACGAGGTGGCGCAGAGCGAGCAGCCGCAGGTGGCGGGATTCGTGGTGCGCGACGCGATCGAGACGCCGTCGAACGCGCACTCGCAGATGTCGCTGGCGGACTACTTCGAGCAGAATCGCATCGCCGCCATCCAGGGCGTCGACACCCGCGCGCTGACGCGGAAGATCCGCAACGAGGGGGCGATGCGCGGGATGATCACCACCGACGCCTCGCGCGGCGCCGACGACATCGTCGCCGAGGTGCGTCGCGCGCCGTCGATGAGCGGCCTCGATCTGGTGCAGCGCGTCACCGCCCTGCGCGCCTACCCGTTCGACGAGCATCCGGAGCACGTCAAGAAGCGCATCGCCGTCTACGACTTCGGCTGCAAGCGCGACATCCTGCGCCAACTGACGCAGGTCGGATGCGAGGTGACCGTCTATCCGGCGACCACCCACGCCGACGAGATCCTCGCCACCCATCCCGACGGACTGCTGCTCTCGAACGGCCCGGGCGATCCCGAACCGGTCACCTACGCGCAGGAAAACATCCGGGCCATGATCGGTAAGGTGCCCATTTTCGGCATCTGCCTCGGCCACCAGCTCCTCGGTCTGGCCCTCGGCGGCAAGACCTACAAGCTGAAGTTCGGCCACCGCGGCGGCAACCATCCCGTCAAGGACCTGCGCAACGGCCGGGTGGAGATCACCGCGCAGAACCACGGCTTCGCCGTCGACCCCCACTCCCTCAGCGAGAACGACGTCGAGTTCACGCACATCAACCTGAACGACCAGACCCTCGAAGGCTTCCGCCACCGCCGCGAGCCCATCCTCGCCGTGCAGTACCACCCCGAAGCGGCGCCGGGGCCGCATGATTCGTTTTATCTGTTCGGGGAGTTCATGGGGATGATTGACGAGTTCGTTCGCCGTTGACCGTTGGCCGTTGGCCGAGTCGCAGCCGCTTGTTGATGTATCGAATGAGACCGTTGATCAACTGCGTCGCCCTGACGCATTGCGACGCCAGCTCATCGGCACGTTCGTTCGTGATGTAGCGCTGCCTTTGAGCGACAACGATCTGAGTCTCGAGCTCGTAGGCTGATCCGCGCGCGTCACGCAAGAGACGCCGGAAATCGCGCAGATTCCAACGACCAGACCCCTCGGCGATGTCGGATGGAATCCGTAACGCCGATCGCCGCATCTGCGATGAGAGCCCAAACAGCTCGTGCCGCGGAAACTCCAACACGGTGCGATAGATCTCATCGACCAAGTCCATAGCCTTCTGCCATGCGAGCAGATCGCGAAATGCACTCTTCATATGTTTGTGGGTGCGTCAGCGAGGGAGCGGTGTGTGGACCAGCGCGAGAATCCTACCTCGGCCAACGGCCAACAGCCAACGGCGAACCTCACTCGTGCCGCAACGCCTCCACCGGCGAAAGCCTCGCCGCCCGCAGCGACGGCACCACCGTGGCGATGAACGACACCACGATGGCGAACGTGCTGATCACCGCGAGGTCGCGCAGGCGCGTGACGAACGGGATCGACGAGACGAAATAGACCTCGGCGATCTCGGGGGGGAACGACACCAGGTGGAAGCGGGTGATCACCCAGCAGATCACCACTCCGAGGATCACGCCGGCGGCGGTGCCGGCCACGCCGACCATCGTCCCGTACCAGAGAAAGATCCGGGTGATCAGCGACGATTCCGCCCCCATCGACGACAGGATGCCGATCTCTTTCCGCTTCTCGTGCACGGTCATGATCAGCGTCGACACGATGTTGAACGTCGAGACGAAGACGATCAGGCCGATGACGATGAAGAGCACGAGCTGCTGGATCTTGAGCATCGAGAAGAGCTGGCGGTTCATGTCGCGCCAGTCGCTGACGGCGTAGCGGTGGCCGGTGCGGTCGGAGATGGCGCGCGTCACCGCCTCGAGCGACGCGCCGGACGCGAGCTTCACCTCCAGGAGGTTTGCCGAGCCGGGAGCGTTGAGAAGGCGCTCCGCCTCGGGGAGATCGATGAACAGCCAGCGGGCGTCGAACTCGTAGAAACCGGTATCGAAGACGTTGGTGACGACGAACGAGGCGCTGCGCGGCATGAACGAGCCGCCACCGTCGGTCGGCACGGTGATGCTGATCGACGAGCCGGCGCGCACGCCCAGCTTCGTCGCCAGATACTTCCCCACCGCCACGCCGCGCTCGCCTTCCGGCGTATCGAACGCGCCGCGTGCGCCGACGATCTTCCCCAGCATCGGCGAGCTGCGCGCCCGCGCCGCCTCGATTCCTTTCAGCATCACCTCGGTGCCGGTGGTGTTGCGCTCCGTCGTCACCAGCGCGTGCTGGAAGAGCACCGGCGCGGCCTCGGCCACCCCCGGCGTGGTGCGCACGGTGTCGATCAGGCGCGACTTGTCGGAGATCGGCCCATTGATCGAGTAGACGAAAATCTCCGCGTTCCCGCCGAGCAGTTTCCGCTGCAGATCGTCGCGATAGCCGGTCATCAGGGCCATGGAGATCACCAGCGCCATCACGCCGATGATCAGGCCGAAGACCGACACCGCGCCGACCGCCGACACCAGCGCGTCGGTAGGACGGCGGAGGTAGCGCCAGGCGATGGTTCGCGGAAGGTTCATCACTCCACGCGCACGATGCGCCCTTCGATCGCCGTGGTGATGGTCTTGTCCGGCAGGGCGCGGATGGTTTGCTCGGTCGCTGCGCGGTAGTCGTACTTCGCGGCGTAGTCGGGCGCAGTGCGGTTGCGGAGCAGCTTCGGCCTGTCCGGATTCTTCGGATCGAACAGCGGGTAGCCATCCTCGGAGCCGCGGTCGTAGATGTACTGGATGGTGCCGACGTGATACGTCCCGGCGAGGTCGAGCGGACGAAAGTCGCTCTCGCCCCGTCGCTGAACCTGCACATCCTCGGGATTGATCACTCCTCCCGCACGGTATTTGAAACGAATGCCCGAGACCTGCAGGAAGCGCCCGTCGCCGACGTCGACGCGCGCCACGGAGCTGCGAAGGATGTCCAGAAGCTGCGCGCCGGTGAGGTTGAAGTCCACCAGCAGGTTCGCGTAGTAGAAGATCCCTTCCATGTCGTACTTCCGCACCGGGCCGGGGGGAATGTTGTCGTTGATGCGGATGCCGCCGCCGTTCATCAGGCCGATGTCCGCCTGCATGAAGTCGCGCGCCACGTCGGCCAGGAAGTTGCCGAGCGCCGTCTCCCGCCCGCGCACCGCGGGCTCCAGCCCCTCGAGCAGATTCGTGGTCTGACCGATGGTGTCGTTCGGTCCGAGCTTCTTCACCAGCGCGGCCTGCCACATGGCGACCTCGTTCGCCACCATCGGGTCGTTGGCGACCGTGGTGTCGACCATCATCCGATCGGCGGTGACGATGGGCTTTCCCTTCGCCGGAACGCGGACGTCCCACACGATGACGCTCTTCGCGTCGGCATCAGCCTTGGTGATGAGCGTCGAGCCGACCTTGCGCCGTCCGTACAGATGATCGTGGCCGCCGACGATCAGGGTGATTTCGGGGAACTGCTGCGCGAGCACCACGTCGTCGTCGAAGTCCTCATGCGTGAGACCGATGATGACCCGCGCGCCGCGCTTCTTCAACGAGTCGATGGCCTTGCGCGCCGCGGCGAAGCGGGACTTCTCGTCGTTGAAATCGATGCGGAAGTAATCGGCCTTGCCGCTGTCGGTGGTCAGCCCGAAGATCCCCACCCGCACGCCGCCCGCGTTGATCACCAACGTGTCGTGCATGGTCGGCACGCGCTTGGCGAACGTCTCCTCGCAATTGCCGCCGTGGCAGTAGAAGACGTTCGAAGTCACCCAGCGGAAATCGGACTGCGCGAGCCGGCCGAGGGTGTAGATGGCGTCGGGGTTCTCCAGCTCGTGATTGCCGAGGGTGACGAACATGTTCGGATCGAACGCCGCGGCGTCGCCGTCGAGCACATTCATCACTCGCAGGATGGGCTGCGCGGCGAGGTACTTGCTCATCACCGACGGAAAGAGCGCATCGCCGGCGTGCATCAGCAGCACCGGCGTGCCGTCGCTCTCGAGCTGTTTGCGGATGGTGCGCACGCGCGCCAGCCCGCCCACCGTGCCGTTCTCCAGTCCTTCGATCTTGTAGACGTCGTTGATCTGCAGGATCTTGAAGTGCCCGTCCGCAGCGAGCGCCGGCGCGGCCAGCGAGAGGGCGAGAAGGACGGAGATCGCTGATTGTCGGATTCGCATGATGGCTCACAAGGCTAGCAGCTAGCGGCTCGCGAAAAACCGCTGCGAACTGCGAGCCGCTAGCTGCGAGCTTATACAATCCGCCGCCATGAAACGCACGTTGATCCTCCTTGTGTTCGTCGCCTTCAGCGCGCACGCCGCCATCCAATCGCCTTCGCAGTTCCTCGGCATCAACGTCGGCGCGGACCGCGTCCTCGCCGACTACAAGCAGATCGCGTCGTATTTCCGGGCGCTGGAGGCGGGCTCGGCGCGGGTGAAGGTGCAGTCGCTCGGCAAGACCACCCTCGGCGAGGACATGCTCATGGCCATCATCTCCTCCGAAGCGAACATCAAGAGCCTCGACCGCATCAAGGAGACGGCCAAGAAGCTCGCCGACCCGCGCGGCCTCACCGACGCGCAGGTCGACGAGCTGGCGCGCAGCGGCAAGGCCGTCGTCCTCGTCACCTGCAACATCCACTCGAGCGAGATCGCTTCGAGCCAGATGGCCATGGAGTGGGCGTACGACCTGGCGCGCGCCGATGACGCGGAGACCAAGCGCCGCCTCGATGAAGTGGTGCTGCTGCTCGTCCCGTCGCTCAACCCGGACGGGCAGACCATGATCACCGACTACTACCGCAAGTACGTCGGCACGAAGTACGAGGGGGGCCGCCTGCCGTGGCTGTACCACCACTACACCGGCCACGACAACAACCGCGACTGGTTCATGCTCACCCAGATCGAGACGCGCAACATGAGCCGCGCGATCTATCACCAGTGGTACCCGCAGGTGTTCGTCGATGAGCACCAGATGGGATCGAACGGGCCGCGGATGTTCATCCCGCCGTTCTCCGATCCGGTCGATCCCGACGTCCATCCGCTGATCTGGCGCGAGGCGAACCTGATCGGCACCAACATGGCGTTCCGCCTCGAGCAGCAGAAGAAGTCAGGGCTGATCTACGGCTACTCCTTCGACGCCTACTGGCTGGGCGGCACGCGCAACACCGGTTGGTGGAAGAACATCACCGGCCTACTGCTGGAGACGGCGTCGGCGCGCATCGCCTCGCCGATCGATGTCGCGCCGAGCGAGCTGCAGGGCGGCTCGAAGGGGCTCATCGACTACAAGCCGACCGTCAACCATCCGAACCCGTGGCCGGGCGGCACATGGCGGATGCGCGACATCATCGACTACGAGCGGATCGCCTCCGATGCGCTGCTGGAGATCGCCGCCGACCGCCGCGAGGACCTGCTGCGCGACATCGCCACCCGCTCGCGCGCGGCGGTGGCGTTCGGGGCGAACGCGTCGTACCGCATCCCGAAGCAGCAGCGCGACTGGCCGACAGCGCAGTTCCTGGCGGCGTTGCTCCTCGAGCACGGCGTGGAGATCCAACAGGACGGCAACGGCGACTACTGGATCCCGATGGCGCAGCCGTACTCGAAGTTCCTGGTGGAGATGCTCGAGCCGCAGCGCTACCCGGAGATCCGCCTGCAGGCCGGAAAAGAGATCCTGCGACCGTACGACGTCGCGACGTGGACGCTGCCATTGGCGATGGGGGTGACGGTGGAGCGTGTAGCGGCGGCCGCTCCCGGCCGCCCGGTCACTTCGATCACCCCCGAGACCAAGGCCGTGATCGCCAAACACGCCAACGACAAGAAGCCGCGCGTGGCGCTGTACAACCCGTGGGGCGGGTCGATGGACGAGGGGTGGACGCGGTGGGTGCTCGACCAGTACGGCTTCGCGCCGAAGTCGCTCCACCCGAAGGACGTGAAGGGCGCCCTCGCCAACACGGACGTCTTCATCCTTCCCGACATCGACAAAGAGACCATCGCCACCGGCCGCCGCCGCACCGAGGAGGGGGCGATGCGGTATGACGAAGAGCTGCCGCCGGACTATCGCGGCGCGCTGGAGAAAGAAGGCGCCGCGGTGCTCAAGTCGTTCGTGGAGAACGGCGGCACGCTCATCGCCTTCAGCTCCTCGTGCGACTACGTCATCGAGAACTTCAACGTCCCGGTGCGCAACGCGCTGGGTCGAGTGCCGGCGGCGGACTTCTCCGTCCCCGGCTCGCTGCTCCGGGTGAAGATCAACACTGGTCATCCGGTGACGGCGAACATGCCGGCGGAGACGGCGATCTTCGTCGACCGCGCCATCGCCTTCGAAACCACATCGCCCGGCAACGAGATGCAGCGCTGGGTGCTGGCGACGTACCCCGACGACGCGCAAGACGTCCTCCTCTCCGGCTGGATCAACGGCGAGGAGAGGTTGACGCGCAAGGCCGCCGCGGTGGCCATGACCTACGGCAAAGGGCGCATCGTGCTCTTCGGATTCAAGCCGCAGAACCGCGGGCAGACGCACGCCACGTTCCCCATGGTGTTCGACGCGATCTGGTGGCGGTAGCTACCAGATGGTGGCGACGCCTTGGAACCGGCGGATGCGTTCGTCTTTGGTGACGAGGGGCGCGCGGTGGACGATCGCGGTGGCGACGATGACGCGATCGAAGGGATCCCAGTGCTCCCACGCCAGAGCCGCCGCCTGTGTCGCGATCTCGACCGTCGGCGGCAGGATCCGCACTCGCTCATCACTGACTGCGCTCGCAATCCAAGCACGGATATCGCGATCCAGAATGACGCGCTGCCTTCGCTCCGCCAACGCGACTTCGTAGCAGCAGAGCGTTGAAATGCCGATTTCGTCAGCGGTTTCTATCGCGCGCATAGCAGCCGCGGAAAGCGCGTCTGGTTCCTCCGACCACCACCAGATCCAGGCGTGAGTGTCGAGAACGATCAATCCCGATTGATCTCCCACTCGTCGGGATCAATGATGTTGATGATGTCGCCGATGACTTTCACGCTCCCCTTGAGCGACTTCGGCGGCTCGATCGGCGTGACTTTCGCCACCGGCTTCCCCCGCTTGGTGACGATGATCTCCCGGCCGGTTTCTGCGACCTCATCGAGCAGCGCGAGGCAGTGCGTCTTGAACTCGCCTGCTGCTATCTCCCTCGTTTTGTCCATGGTCATACCACTATAGTCATCTTGAATCATCGGTCAACCGAATCGATTCCAGGGTAAGGGAAGACTCCTCTCGGTCACTCCTAAGGAGGGAGGAACTCCATGAAGCGTTTGCTCGTCGTCGTGCTCGCTTTGACTGCTGCCGCTTGCACCAGCCGTTTCCAACTCCGCGGAACGGAAGCGGCCTACTACATCACCGAAGCCGACCCGAACGCGGTTCCGCCCATACCCGCCAAACACGTGCCGAAGCGCCTTTTCAACCTCGACGCCTTCGCCGGCGACGATGCGAAGAAAAAGCTTCTGCAGATCACGATGGAGCACCGCTCGATCGAGACCTTCGAGAACTTCACCCTCGGCGTCATCGAGGTCAGCGATGACGGCAACATCAATCCTTCTCAGAAAGATCAGGTCCTGGAGATGGTGCGGCGCCAGACCAAGCCCGGCGGCGTCCTGGTCGTCTTCATCCACGGCTGGCATCACGGCCCTCGCACCTGCGATCGTGACCTCTGCTGCTTCCGGCGCGTCCTCGACCAGTTGCATTTGGCCCGGGTTGCGGCGAACCCGGAGCTGAAAGACGAGAACGTGGTCGGCGTCTACATCGGTTGGCGCGGCGAATCGCTGGTCCTTCCCTATCTGAACGCATTCACCCTTCCGACCCGAAAGCATGTCGCGCAGCGCATCGGCCGCACGGCGGGAAAAGAGATCATGTTCGAGCTCGACGACATCTGGCGCCAGAACGACGACCTGATCATGGTGTCGGTGGGGCACAGTCTCGGCGGAGCATTCCTCTATGAGGCAATGAAGGGCCAACTGACCGGAAACATCTTCGACATCGAGGAGTTGGGGACGCTGCAAGACTACCGCATCGTCCGCGCCCGCCAGGATCGCGAAGCCGCGGCGAACTTGAAACCGGAACAGCGCAAGGCCCGGCGCGCGGACATCGGCGATCTCGTGGTCCTGGTCAACCCCGCCATCGAAGCCATCGAGTGGCAGCCGTTCGACAATGACCTGCCGGACGACAAGTTCAAGAATGCCTCGCGGGACGAGCTGAAGAAGGCGCGGATGGCGTACGACAAACAGGTCCTCTACAACGATCATCCCAGCACGGACGCGGAGCCCGACGGCCCGCAGATGCCGGTGCTCATGACGGTCGCGTCCAAGGCCGACAGCGCGGTCGGCAAACTCTTTCCGGCCTTCCGGTTCCTGCAGTTCCTCGTCACCCTCCGCTGGGACATGTTTTTCAAGACCCGCGAGTGGCGCGGCATGGGCCACTACAACCCGCACACCACGCATGCGCTCAGCCACCCGGTACTGAAACAGGCCGACTACAACCCCAGCGACGTGACAGCGCCGGACTGCGACTGCCCTTTCAAGAACTACGCAGGTCTCATCTCCAGGTCCGGCCTGAAGCTGAACGACCTGAAAGACTTCGACCAGTACAAGTTGAACAAGACTCCGGCGCGCGAGCGGCGTGGGCCGTGGGACGCGTACTCACCTTACTTCGTGATCTCCACGGACAAGGGCGTGATCAGCGCGCATAGCGACATCTTCAACAATGTCTTCGTGGGCTTCCTCGTGTCGTTCATCAACGCGTATGACGTGGCGCAGGACGACAAGGAGAAAGAAGCGAAGCGAATGAACTAGAGCGTCACCAGCTCCAGCCGCTCGATCTCCCGCTCCAGGAACTCGCTGGCGATGCGGCGGAAGCGCTCCTCCGCGTCGGTGACCAGGAACATGTACTCCGGCTCGCTGTCTGGAGCGGGAGGGCGGGCGGCGGCGACGGTGCGGGCGGTGGTTTCCGCGCTGTCGACGATGGCCACCTCCCCCACCACCTTCTGGATCGTACCGCGCAGGATCGGGTAGTGCGTGCATCCGAGGACCAGCGTGTCGATGCCGGCGTCAATCAGCGGCTCGAGGTAGATCTCCGCCACTTCGCGCGCCACGTGCGTGTTGGCCCACCCCTCCTCCGCCAGCGGGACGAAGAGCGGCGCGGGCGACTCGATCACCTCGATCTTGGGATCGATGGCGTGGATGGCCTTGGTGTACGCGTGCGACTTCACCGTCCCCTCGGTGGCGATGACGCCGACGCGCCCGCGGGTGCGCTCGACCGCGGCGCGCGCGCCCGGCTCGACCACGCCGATCACGGGGATTGGTAGCGTCGCTACCAAAGATGGTAGCGCCGCTGCCGTCGCCGTGTTGCACGCCACGACCAGCATCCCGATGCCGCGGTCGAGCAGATGCGCCGCCGCCTGCAGCGCGTATCGCGTGACGGTCTCCGGCGACTTCGTCCCGTACGGCACGCGCGCGGAGTCACCGAGGTAGATGAGCGACTCATGCGGCAGGGCGCGGGCGATCTCGCGGAAGACGGTCAGTCCGCCGACGCCGGAATCGAAAATACCGATGGGCGAGCTACTCCGGGGCGACATCGACCGCTACCGCGCCCCCAGTCTCGCGTTTGATGTTGTACTGCTCGATCTTCTTGTAGAGGTTCGAGCGCGGGGTGTCGATGGCCTCGGCGGTCTTCGACACGTTCCAGCCGTTCTCGCGCAGCTTGGCCAGGATGAACGCCTTCTCCGCCTCGTCCTTGAACTCCTGCAGGGTCGAGAGGCGCATGGCGGTGCTAATGATGTCGGCGGCGGCGCGAAAGAACTCCGCCGGCAGATCGGTGATGTCGATGTTGTCCGACGGCACCATGATCACCAGCCGCTCGATCATGTTGCGCAGCTCGCGCACGTTGCCGCGCCACGACGAATCGGCCAGAGCCTTGAGCGCCGCAGCGGTGAACTTCTTCGGATGCTTGTTGTACTCCTGCGAGAAGAACGCCGCGAAGTGCTGCGCCAGGAGCGGGATGTCCTCCCGCCGCTCGCGCAGAGGCGGCGTGCGGACGGGGATCACGTTGAGACGGTAGAAGAGGTCCTCGCGAAAGCGCGCGGCGCGGATCTCCTCGGTCAGGTCCTTGTTCGTCGCGGCGATCACCCGCACGTCGACCTTCACCACCGTCGCCGAGCCGACCGGCTCCACCTCCCCCTCCTGCAGCACGCGCAGCACTTTGGCCTGCGTGCGCAGCGACATGTCGGCGATCTCGTCGAGGAAGATCGTCCCGCCGTCGGCGGCGACGAACTTCCCGGTCTGCTTCCGCACCGCGCCGGTGAACGATCCCTTCTCATGGCCGAACAGCTCCGACTCGATCAGCTCCTCGGGGATCGCCGCGCAGTTGACCTGCACGAACGGCATGCGCGCACGCGAGGAGCGGCGGTGGATCTCGCGCGCCACCAGCTCTTTCCCCGTTCCCGACTCGCCCTGGATGAGCACCGTCGCCTTGGTCGGCGCGGCGAGCTCGATCTGCGCCTTGAGCTCGCGCATAGGGGCGGAGTCGCCGACGAGCTGGTAGTCGCGCTCGGCGCGCTCGCGCAGCTCGTCGACCTCCTCTTCCAGCTTCTGCTGCCGCACCGCGTTGCGGACCGACAGCAGCAGCTTGTCGCGATTGAGCGGCTTCTCCAGGAAGTCGAACGCCCCGCGCTTGGTGCATTCCACCGCCGTGGAGATGTCGCCGTGGCCGGAGACCATGATCACCGGCGTCGGCACGCGCTGCTCTTTGAGGTTCTCGAGGACTTCGATGCCGTCGAGCACGGGCATCTTGATGTCGAGGAGGATGGCGTCGTACGGCGTCTTGGTGGCCTTGTCGATCCCGTCCTGCCCGGAGCGCGCCTCGTCGACGCGGTAGTTCTCGTACTCCAGGGTCATGCGAATCGCTTCGCGGATCGCGGTCTCGTCGTCGACGACCAATACTCGAAACGGCATTGCCGCCACCTCACTGCATGAGTTCGGCCAATGCTAACCTCGGATGATGCAGTTCGCCGAGGTATTGCGGACGTTCGGAGAATTCTTCGAGCGGGAGCGGATTCCCTATGCCGTCATCGGCGGTCTGGCGATGCAGGCATGGGGCCGGTCGCGGTTCACCAAGGACCTCGACATCGTGGTGCCTCGAACGGCGCGCGAGCGTGTGATCGCCTTCGCGGAAAGCATCGGCTACGAAACGCTCTTTGCAGGCCCCGCCTTCTCGAACCATCTGCGTAACGACGAAGACCGCGTGGATTTCATGTACGTGGACGATCGCACCGCAGGCGACGTGTTCGAAGATGCACAGCCGAAACCAGTCGTCGGCGATGTGACTGCACCCGTCGCCAGCGCAGAGCACCTGGCGATGATGAAGGCTCTCTCCATGAAGAACGCGCCGCGACGAATTCCATACGAGGGAGAGGACGTTCGGCTTCTTCTGAGCACGCCCGGAGTCGATCGTGCCAAAATCCGGGAGTACTTTTCACGTCACGGGCTGTTGGACCTATTCGATGCAATCGAACGAAGCATCTGATCTGCCGGAATTCCCGGAACCTACGCCGGAAGAACGCGACGCATTGGAGCGCGTCCGCGAGTTGAACAAGATGACTCCGACAGAGTATCTGGAGTTCCTCTCACAGTTCACCAAGAATCATCCTCCCTCGCGCGAAGACATCAACTCGCCCGACGATGAACCCTTCACGCTCTAACGCCTTCGGGCAGCCCATCGGATTTCCGGTCGAGGGATGGAGCACAAGACCGTTTCCGCCGCGAACGCCGATGGCCGGGCGGTGGTGCCGCGTCGAGCCGCTGGACGTCGCGCGCCACGCCGCCGAGCTGCATGAGGCGAACCTCGACGACCCCGAAGGTCGGAACTGGACGTATCTGAGCAGCGATCCCTTCCGCGATCTCGACCCCTACCGCGCCTGGCTGACGAAGATGTCGGCGGGCGACGATCCGCTGTTTCACGCCATCATCGACGAGAAAACCGAAAAGGCGGTGGGCATCGCGGCCTTCCTGCGAATCGACCCGGCCAACGGGGTGATCGAAGTCGGCCACATCAACTACTCCCCTCGCCTGCAGCGGACCATCGCGGCCACCGAGGCCATGGCGCTGATGACGCGGCGGGTCTTCGACGAGCTGGGCTACCGCCGGTACGAGTGGAAGTGCGATGCGCTCAACGCCGCCTCGCGCGCGGCGGCCGAGCGCCTCGGATTCCGCTTCGAGGGCATCTTCCGCCAGGCGCTGGTCTACAAAGGGCGCAACCGAGACTCGGCATGGTACTCGGTCACCGATCGCGAATGGCCGGAGACGAAAGCGGCGTTCGAGCGCTGGCTCGATCCCTCGAATTTCGACCAGCAGGGACGTCAACGGCAGAGTCTCACCGCGCTTCGGCCGGCCGGCCTGTAATCGCTTACAATCCCGCGCGCCATGGAAGTACTCATCAGCGCCGACCCCAAACTCTCCAGGCTCGATCACCTCTTCGTCCTCCTCGCGGAGGGCGACAAGCCGCGCATCGCCGTCGCGGAGAAGGCCATCCGCAAAGCGCTCGACGATTCGCATTTCGCCGGGCGCAGCGACGAATCGATCACCATCCTCGGCGGCGAGCCGCGGAAGATGACCTTCGTCGGCCTCGGCAAGCGCGAGAAGCTCTCCATCCGCTGCCTCCGCGCGGCGATCTACGCCGTGGCCAAAACGGCGAAGAAGAATCGCGATCGCGCCATCGGCGTGGTTCTTCCGTACGTCGTCGAGCCGCTGAGCGCCGACCAGACCACGCGCGTCGCCGCCGATGCCCTGGCACAGGCCGACTACAAGTACGACGCATACATCACCAGCAACAAGGACGAGAAGGCGCCGCCGATCACCGCGACGCTCGTTCCCGTCGACGGCATCGACGCCAAACGCGCCCGGACCATCGAGTCCGACGGGCGCGCGCTGGCCGAGGGCATCCGCACCGTGCGCGACCTAGGCAACGCGCCATCCAACCTGCTCACCCCCACCCGGCTGGCCGAGCGCGCGCAGCAGATGGCCAAGGGCGCTGGCGTGAAGTGCACCGTCTACGACAAGCGCGAGATCGAAAAGATGAAAATGGGCGGCCTGCTGGCGGTCAACCGCGGATCGGCCGAGGAGCCGCGCTTCGTCGTCCTCGAGTACTCGCCGCGCAAGGCGAAGCATCATGTCGCGCTGGTCGGCAAGGGCATCACTTTCGACTCCGGCGGCATCTCCATCAAGCCGGCGGAGAAGATGGAAGAGATGAAGTTCGACATGTGCGGCGCCGCGGCGGTCATCGGCACCATCGAAGCGGCGGCGAAGCTGGAGATCCCGGTGCGGATCACTGGCGTCATCCCGTCGACCGAGAACCTCCCCAGCGGCAGCGCGTACAAGCCGGGCGACATCATCACCATGATGAGCGGCAAGACCGTGGAGATCGTGAACACCGACGCCGAGGGGCGGATGATCCTCGGCGACGCCCTCCATTACGCCTCGGAGCTGAAGCCCGACCACATCCTCGACTACGCCACGCTCACCGGCGCCTGCGTGGTGGCCCTCGGCAGCGAGGCGGCCGGGCTCTTCTCCAACGATGACGAACTGGCTCGGAAGTTGATTGAATGCGGTGAACGCGTCGGCGAGCGCCTCTGGAGACTGCCCGAGTGGGACGACTACAAGGACCTGATCCGCAGCGAGTGGGCGGACATGAAGAACTCGGGCGGGCGGTGGGGCGGCGCGATCAGCGCGGCGCTGTTTCTGAAGGAGTTCGTCAATTGTCCTTCCTGGGCACACCTGGACATCGCGGGGACCGCGTACGCGGAGCACGAGACGGCGCGCGAGGCGCGCGGCGCGACGGGCGCCGGCGTGCGCGTGACGCTCGCCTTCCTCGAGTCGCTCTCGCATTCCTGATCGCGGCGCTCGCCGCTTGCGACGGCCGTCGCGGCCAGGTGGTGCACGCCGCTCCGCCGCCCGCAGCCGAGGAGCCGTTCACGTCCATCGACTCTCCCAGCCTCCAGTTCCTGCCGCGGCAGCAGGAGGCCGGCATCTGGAAGCTCGAGGAAGACCCGATCGTCGTCCCCGGCGACCGCCTCGAGAGCTACCTCGGCGCGGACGCCCGCAACTACCAGCGCTACGGAATCCTCGACACGACCGTCGGCAAGTACAGCGGGCCCGATCCGTCGACCTTCGCCACCGTCGAGATCTACCGCTTCCCCGACTTCGTGAAGGCCTTCGGCGGCTACTCAATGCACAAGAACGGCCCTTACCAGGTGCTGCCGATCGCGAACGAGTCGTTCGCCAAGCCGCGCTCCATCAACATCTGGCGCGGACCGTTCTACGTCCACATCACCGGCGCAAGCCGAGGCGACGCCCTGCTTCGCCTGGCGACCTTCGTCGCCGACCGCATGCCCCCCGCCCCCGGCCGCCCGGCGGTCTTCAGTTTCCTCCCCGAGAACGGACGGGTGCCGAACAGCGAGCGCTACTCCGCCGAGCCCGTCCTCGGGCAGCCGTACTTGGCGAATTCGTTCCTGGCCACGTACAACATCGACGGCGACGTGATCGAGGGACTGGTGCTTCCCGCGCCGAACAAGGAAACGGCAGCGAAGATCCTCGACGCCTACCGCGGCCTCTACGTCCGCAATGGGAAGCTGCTCGATCCGATCGCCAACCTCGGCGAGGACAACTTCACCGGCGAGGACCGCTATCTCGGCCGCACCATCGCCTTCCGCATCGACCGCTTCGTCGTCGCCTTCAACGGCTTTCGCGACCGGCAGCACCTGGTCGATCTCGCCACCGCCGCCGATCAGCGCATCCTCGGCACCATCCGCAAACAGCTCGTGAACGCCGACAAGGAGCCGGAGCCGGTCACCGACGAACGACCCGCCTGGCTGCGGCGGTGACCCTCATCCGGCCTTCGGCCACCTTCTCCCGCTCACGCGGGAGAAGGCCGTTTCAGCGTCCCTCTCCCGCGTGCGGGAGAGGGTGGCGCGAAGCGCCGGGTGAGGGCCGTCACTCGACGCTGAAGTCCCTTCGCGCGAATCCCAGCGCGCCGCTGCCGTCGATGCGCACCAGCACTTTCGCCGTGTACTTGCCGGGCGGCAGGTTGAAGGTCTCGCGCACGCGGAGCGGGGCCTCGTTCAGCGCCGCCTCCGCGCGCGCCACGTCGATGGTGATCTTCTTCGTCCGGAATTCGACCACCGCCGGACCGGCGACGATGTAGAACATCGCCTCCGCACCGACCATCCCGGCGACGGCGTGAGCGAGAACCTCACGCCCCGGAATCTCGAGCTCGACCGTCGAGCCCTCGACGCGCACATCCGCGGTGACCCCGTTTTGCGGGATGTCGTTCATCACGATGTCGGCCAGCCGCAGGCGGTCGGCGGTGTCGGGCGGATCGGCGGTCGCGCTGTATGACGGCCGGAAGGTGGCGCGCGCGCCGCGCGGCGCGCCGGCCAGCTTCACCTTGATCGTGTTCGTCGCCGCGCCGCCGGCGGGGGGACGGAAGCCGAGCACGTACACCACGCGCTGGCGGTCGATGAGGACCTGCAGCGCGGAGGTCAGATCGTTGCGGCGGTCGATTACCGTACCGCCGGTGTCGCGCGCCAGCGCGTAGAGCGATTCGTTGTCGTAGGCCGTCTGCATGTGGCGGAGGCCGGCGGTGTCGATGGCGTGGAGGAAGACGCCCGCCTTCGTGAACTCCTCGGTCATGTGTCGTAGCTGCGCCATCAGCGCGGCGTTCGGCGCGTACGAAAGCGCCGACGCCCGGGTGTCGTTGAGTCGCGCCCGCGCGGCCAGCGGACCGGTGCGGAGGTCCCCCTGCCGCGGCGGCGCGGTGATGCCGTGCAGCACCGAGGCTTCGAAGCCGCGCGAGAGCAGCACGACGTGCTTGTGGCCTTCCATTCCGGCCAGGCGCATCGCCAGCTCGCTGAGGCCGTAGATCTCGTCGCTGATCATGGTGATCACGTCGGCCTCCGGCTCTCCGAGCCCCAGCGTGAGGCGCGGATCGTTGAGGCGCTCCGGCCGGCCGATCTCGCCGCCTCGCTCGCCGGGCGTGAGGCCGAGGCGGAGCGGATCGCCGGTCAGCGAGACCTTCAGATTGCGGATGGCGTGGCGCACGACCAGCCGGTCACGGGTGAACGGCACGATGACGCCGACCGCGCCGCGGCCGAGGCTGGCCACGGCGAAGGTGTGGTCCTCGGCCGCGCCGTCGAGGAGCTGGATGGCCGCGCGTTGCGCGCGGTGCAGGTCGTTCGGCGTGGAGTTCAGATCGAACACCAGCATGTACAGCCGTCGCTGCCGCGGATCGCGCGCCCGCTCGGGCGACAGCGCCGCGAAATCGATCTGGTCGAAGTAATCGATCGTCTGCGGCTTCCCGTTGACGAACAGCCGGAAGTTCTCGCGCGTCAGCGACGTGACCGGCGCACCGTCCGCGGTGACGTACACCGGCACCTCGACCACCTGCACGGTCACGCTCTCGCGCAACTGCCCGAGCGCGGACACGGCGAGGAGCGACAGAAACGCGAAGGCCTTCTTCATTGGGTCACCTCGAAGTCGCGGCGGATGAAGCCTAACGAATTCGTCCCGGAGATGCGAAGCAGCACTTTCGCCGTGTACTTACCCTTGGGCAGCTCGAACGGCTCGCGCAGCGTCACGTAGCCGGAGGGGATGCGCGCTGCGGAGTCGAAACCGATGCGCTTCGACTTGAAGCCGGCCGGGACGCGGTGCTCGTCGAAGATGTAGATGAGGATGTCGACGGCCGCATCCGGCCCGAGCTGCGGGACCACTTCGGCGCGCGAGAAGCTCATCGCCACTTCGGCGCCGCCGTCGTACGGCGTGACGCCGGAATCGAGCGTGACGCCGGTCTGCGGCACGTCGTTGACGATGATGTCGGCGAGTTGCAGCGGGTCGATTCCGCTCTTCAGCCGCGCCAGTCCGAAGCCTTCGCGGTACGAGACCTCCGACCCGCGCGGCAAGCCCTTGACCCGCACGGAGATCCGGCCGCGCTTGCGGTCGGCGGGATGAAAGCCGAGGACGTAGACCACCGACTGCGCGGTGGTGACCGAGTCGATCGCTTCGACCAGGTCGTTGCGGTTGACCACCACCCGCCCGCCCGTATCGCGCGAGAGCATGTACAGCGCATCGTTCTCCAGGTCCCTGAACGAATGGCGCAGGCCCTTGATGTCGACCGTGTCGAGCATGACGCCGGCAGAGACGAAGGTGTCGTGCATCTCCTTGACCAGATCGAGCATCCTGGCGTCGAACCTCGGCGGACCGCTCCTCGATTTGATGTCCGTCACGCGCGCCGACTGAAACCCCTCGGTGAAGAAGATGACGTGCTTCTGTCCTTCCAGCGCGGCGAGGCGTGCGGCGGTGTCGCCGAGGTTGCCGATCTGATATTCGATGAGCCGGTTGCCAGGCGTTCGGAGCGCTTCCTGATTGGCCTCGCCGCCCCTGATGGCGTCCGCCATCTCGCCTTCGAGCATCGACGCGAACTCTTCCTGCTCGGAGGCGACCGCCACGTCCTTCTCCCCCGCGGCGACCCACGTCGCACGTTCCGCGCTGGAGAGCGCGATCCCCAGCGGGTCGTTCGCCTTTCCCGAATGGAGCGTGTAGATGGCGCGCAGCACCGCAGCGCGATCGCGCACGAAGGACGACAGAAACTGCACGCCGCGTTGGGCGGAGTACGTGCCGACGGCGAAAAAGTCGGTGTCGGAATTGGCGTGCGCCACGGCCTGCTCGGCGGCGCGCTGCGCGCGCACCAGTTTCGCCGGCGTGGCGAAGCTGAGGTCGAAGAGCAGCAGGTAAAGCCGCCGCTCGCGCAGCGGGCGCGCCGGCGATTCGTTTGGAGACGGGACCGCGGCGAAGTCGACGGCGTCGAAGAAGTCGATCGGCTGCCGCTTGCCGTCGACGAACAGCTCGAATGCGTCGCGCGTCAGGCCGCGGACCGGCTTCCCGGCCGAGGTGGTGACGTACACCGGCACCTCGACGACTTCGACGGTCATGCTCTCCCGCACTTGCGCGAGTGCGGGGAGCGCGACCAACAGCAGCAGCAGCCGTTTCATCTCACTCGACGGTGAAGGCGGCGCGGGCGAAGCCGAGCACACCGGCCCAGCGGACGAGGACCTTCGCCGTGTAGCGGCCAGGCGGGAGGTCGAACGTCTGCGTGAAGCGCGAGCGGTCTGCGGTGATCATCTTCTGATCGAAGGCAACGACCGCGTGGCCTGAATAAATGTAGATCAGCGCATCGCCTTCCCCCTTGCCGATGCCGGCGAGCGCGGCGAGCTCGGTCGATGGGATGTCGACGCTCACCGTCGCGCTGCGGCCGGCGCTGGTGACGCCCGCGCTGACCGTCATGCCGGTCTGCGGGATGTCGTTCTGCAGGATGTCGGCGAGACGGAGGCCATCCGTCGAAGACGGCTTCGGCAGCGTCGTTGAGTACGACGGCCGGTAGTTGACCCGCGAGCCGCCGGGCGTATTGCGCACTTTCACCGAGATGGAGTTTTTCTCCCGGCCCGTGTTGCCGGCGTGGAATCCGAGGACGTAGACCACGCGCTGCCGGTCGGCGAGGGTTTGCATGGCCGCGGTGAGATCGTTGCGATTGTGGATGACGGAGCCGCCGGTGTTGAGCGTGAGGGCGAAGAGCGCTTCGTTGTTCGACGGCTCCCAGGGGCCGGCAAGACCGAAGACGTCGACGGCGTCGAGGAACACGCCGGCGGCCGTAAACTTCTCGTGCATCGTGCGCAGGCGATGCATGATGCTCGGGTCGCCGAACGAGAAGGCGGAACGCTGCGGAGTCAGGCCGGCACGGCGGGTGTCATCACGCCCGCCGAAGCCGGCGGGGCTGCGGAACATCGAGGTGTCGAATCCGGTCGAGAGCAACACCAGGTGCTTCTGCCCTTCGAGCGGCGCGAGGCGAGTGGCGACATCGCCGAGCTCGTCGATCTCGTTGCCGGCGATGCGCAGCAGCGGTTCGAGGAGCATGGTCTGGATCGCCTGGTTTCCGTCGCGCGCGGCGATGCCGCCGTCGAAGCGCATGTTCGCGTCGAGGATCGCGCTCCGCTCGCCGAGAGTCATCGCCAGGCGGAGCGGGTCGCCGGTGTCCTTCTCCCGAAGGCGGTTGATCGCGCCGCGCACCGCGAGGCGATCGCGTGTGAACGGCACCACCAGTTGGAGCCCGCGATTCGAGGTGTACGAAGCGATGGCGAAGAGATCGCTGTCGGGCGCCGCATCGACGTACTTCGCCGCGGCCGCTTGTGCGCGGTACACGGCATCCGGCGTGGTGAAGACGAGGTCGAAGACCAGCAGGTAGAGGCGGCGCTGGCGGGGGTCGGGGCGCGAAGCGTCGAAGCGCGCGAAGTCGATCACGTCGAAGTAGTCGATCGGCTGCGGCTTCCCGTTGACGAAGAGCTGGAAGTTGTCCTGTCCCAGCCCGCGGACGGCCTGTCCCTGCGCGGTGACGTAGACCGGCACCTGCACGACCTCGACGTTGGTAATTTCCCGTTGTGGAGCGGCGAGGGCAACTGCTGTAATGAAAAGAAATACGACGCACGCGACACGGTTCATGACTTCCTTTCGCGTGGTTCCGGCGCGGTTAGTCTAGCAGGGTCCGTTCCCATAGGCCGCTCTTGCCGCCCGACTTCCGCGCCAGTTGCAACGATTCGATGGAAATGCCCTTCTCCGCGCTTTTGCACATGTCATAAATGGTGAGTGCGGCCACGGCACAGGCCGTCATGGCCTCCATCTCCACCCCAGTCTTTCCGTCGCAGCGGACGATGGCGCGCACTTCGATCCCTCCGCCGGCGCGGTCGAGGTCGAAGGTGATGTCGACGGAATTGATGTTCACGGGATGGGTGAGCGGGATCAGCGCCGGCGTCTGCTTGGCGGCGAGGACGCCGGCCACTTTCGCAGTGGTGAGGACGTCACCCTTCGGCAGCGCGCGCTCCACCAGTTTGGTCAGCGTCTCCGGCTGCATGCGCACGGTGGCCACGGCGACGGCCTCGCGCGCGGTGACGCGCTTGGCGCCGACGTCGACCATGGAAATGCCGCCGGTCTCGTCGAGATGTGAGAATTCACGCTTCATAAAGTCTCCTCGCCTCCTCCCACTCCTCGGGAGTATTGACGTTCATCAGCTCGTAGCTCTCTTCGTCCACGACCTCGGTGACCAAGTCGCGCAAGTCGAGACGCCCCTCGGCGATCCGCTGCTCGATACGCGGCAGAAGAGCGGCATCGTATCCGGCGCAGAGCATCTGCAGCTTTCCGCGCGACCGCGGAGCCATGAGAAGCGCGTCCGACGACTCGAATCGCGCCCGGAGCCGCAGCAGCAGAGCCGCGGTGATCAGCGGATAGTCGACGCCGAGGATGAAACACCTCGCGTTCGCGTGGGCGAGCGCGCGCGCCACGCCGAACACCGGCGCCTGCTGCCCGTGCGGCGACTCGAAGATCGTGGCCACGCCGCCCGCCCCCTCCCCCCCCGCCCGCTGCACGGCGAAGACGTCGTCGAACGCGCCGCGCGCCGCGGCGGCGACACGATCGAGGAACATCGCCACTTTCGATTGGCCCATGCGCAGGGAGCTGCCTCCGATGAGGATGTAGGCATTCATGAGTGCTGAGTGCTGAGTGCTGAGTGCTGAGTGGGCCGGGCGGGACTCAGCACTCAGAACTCAGCACTCAGCACTATTTCCGATACAGCCGCACCAACTCTTCCGGATCGGCGCCACGCCGATATCGAACAATGATCCGCCAATTGATTGCCGCGGTGCGAACGAGTCCGAGGCGCAGGAAGCGCCGCCCCGATGTGTGCACCGTCAGCGGGAGGACGCGCGTGCGGCCGGCGCGCTTCATCCGCACCGCGAGCTCGTAGTCCTCCATGAACGGCATCTCGCGGAATCCGCCGTCGCGCAGCAGCCGCTCCCGGCGGATGAACTGCGCCTGGTCGCCCCACGGCGCGCGGCTGACGGCCGTGCGCAGGTTGATCAGCGCGGCGACGAATCGGAGGCGCTTCAGCGGCTCGATGAACGCGATCCGGAATCCGCCGAAGTCGACTTCCTCCAGCGCGACGGCGACCGCCTCGGCGGCGCCGACGGGGAGGCGCGTGTCGGCGTGCAGGACAATCAGGTTCTCGTTCTCCGCCGCGCGCGCCGCCGCGTTGAGCTGCTTGGCCCGAGGTCGCTCCGCGAGCAGCAGACGCGCGCCGTGCGCCTTGGCGATGCGCGGCGTGCGATCGACGCTCGCGGCGTCCGCCACGATCACCTCCGACGCGCCGGCGGCCAGCGCCGAATCCACCGCGCCGGCGATCCAATCCTCTTCATTGAAGGTCGGAATGATGACCGTGACGGGCGCCGTCACTTCTTACGCCGCGTTTCCTTCGCCGCCAGCTTCTTCGCGTGCCGCGCCTGCCCGAGCGTGACGTTGATCGGGTTGCTGCGGTCGAGGAACGGCACCGAAGGACGCGAGCGGACGCCAAGCGAGGTGCGCGCGTCGAGCAGCGGCTCGTAGTCGGGCAGCAGCTTGAGGCCGGATTCGACCGACTCCAGCGCCTTCTTGCGGTTCCCGGCGGCGGTGTAGACACGGGAGAGGTTCGCGTAGTGGTCGCCGTTGTAGAACTGCAGCTCGATGGCGCGCTTGCACAGCTCGATGGCCGGCTTGAACTTCTTCTGCACCAGCGCCAGGCAGAGACCGAAGTACGAAAGGCCGGCTGCGGTCTTGGCCGACATCGACGCCGGCGGCGGGTCTTCGCCGCCGTAGATCTCCAGGAATTGGGTCAGCGCGGCGAGGTACTCCTCGGCTCTGGTCAGGAGGATCGCGTGGTCGATGCGCCGCCCGAGGTTGGTCATCAGATCAGCTCGCGCGACCGCAGCCGCTGCACGAATTTCTCGATGCGGTCGCGCTGGTCGTCGTCGGTGGCGATGAAACGGACGCCGTACTTGGCCATGGTGCCGGTGAATTCGGCGCGCAGCACCTCGCCGTTGATCTGCATCGGCTTCGTCTCACCCGGCAGATAGAAGTGGATGCGCACCTTCCCCTCGCCGGGCAGGACGCGGTCGACCTCCAGCAGCATGCCGTTCGCGGAGATGTTGAGGCTCCGGCCGAGGATGAAGCGGCCGTTGTTCTCCAGGGAGACCTCGATGCGGGTGATGGTGCGGAGCTGGCGGCGCGAGGGGATCGACGTCAGCCGCGACACCTTCTCGTCCAGCTCCTCCCGTTGCAGCGGACGGAAAATCACGTCGTTGCATCCGGCGGACAGACAGAGGTCGGCGTTCGGTGCGGTCTCGCGCTCGCACACCAGCAGCAGCGACACGCCCTTCAAGTCCGGGTCGCTGCGAACCTCGCGGCAGAACTCCGGCGCGGTCATATCGAAGAGATCGAAGCCAAAGACGATGAGCTGCGGCCGCTCGCTCCGCGCCTTGATCAGCCCCTCGCCGCCGGAAAGCGCGGTGAGGATGGCTTGGTGGCGGCGGCGGAGGATGGTCTCCTGAAACAGAAGCGCGCCGCGGGAATGATCGACGAGGAGAATGCGGTGCGCGGAGCTCATCAGGCGGCGGAAATCTCGCGAAGCCTGGCGATGGCGCGTTTGAGGTCGTCGACGAGCATTCCGATGTGATCCGCGGTGTTCGATTTTCCCAAGCCGAAGCGAATGGCCCCGAAGGCCAGCGTATCGGGCACGCCGATCGCCGTGAGCACCGGCGAGGGACTCCGTTCCCCCGAGCTGCACGCCGAACCGGCGGAGAGCGAGAAACGGCGCATGGCAATGATCACCGACTCCGCCTCCACTCGATCGAAGCTGACATTCAGATTGCCCGGCAATCTTAGCTCCCGCGGCCCGTTGACGAAAGCGCCGCCGATCTCGGCGGTCAGCCGCTCCCACAGCTCGTTGCGCAGCGCCGTGAGGCGCGCCGCTTCGGCCGCCATCTCTTCCGCGCGGACGCCAAAGGCCGCCGCCATCCCCACCACCCCCGGCACGTTGACCGTACCGGAACGGACGTTCCGCTCCTGACCGCCGCCGAGGATCACCGGCTCGGTGCGCACGCCGCGGCGGACCAGCAGGCCGCCGATGCCCTTCGGGCCGTACAACTTGTGCGCGGAGAACGAAGCCAGGCTTACGTGGGAGAGATCGAGGGGGATCTTCCCCGCGGCCTGGGTGATGTCGCTGTGAAAGAGGACGTTGCGCTCGGCGCACAGCGCGGCGATCTCGGCGAACGGCTGAATGGTGCCGATCTCGCCGTTTGCCGCCTCGATGGAGACGAGCTTCGTGTTCGGACGGAGGGTGTCGCGTACCGCGTCAACGCCGATGAATCCCTCGCCGTCCGGCTGCAGCACCGTGACCGCGACGCCGAGCGTCTCCAGCCGCCGCGCCGGCACCAGCACCGATTTGTGCTCCATCGCCCCGGTGACGAAGTGGTCGCCGGGCGCGAGCAGGTTCAAGGCGATGTTGTTCGACTCGGTCGCGCCGGCGGTGAAGGCGATCTCATTCGGTTGCACGCCGAAGAAGCGGGCGATGGCGATCCGCGCGTCTTCCACGGCGTTCGACGCCCGCCGCCCATGCTCGTGCGTCAGCGACGCCGGATTGCCGAAGTTCTGGCTGAAGAACGGCAGCATCGCCTCCACCACCCGCGAGTCGCACGGGGTGGTGGCGTGATGGTCGACGTAGATGGGAAGCTCGGGCACGAGGAAGAGGATAATACCGAGACCTCCGGAGGTTGCATGAACCGTGTTTCCATGTTTCTCCTCGCCTTCTTCCTCGCAGCCTCGGCCGTCGCGGCTTCAGCCGTCGAGATTCACGTCAAACAGAACAATCGTCCGACCATCGTCGACGGGTACGCGGCGGGCATCATCGACTTCACGATCGAGGTGACGAACCGGACGACGGAACCGGTCGAGATCAGACGGATCGTGGTGACCAGCAGCGAGCGCCGCGAATCGCAGGGCGATCCGGCGCGCCTGGCAGCGGCTAAAAGAGGCTTCTCGTTCGAGCGGCAGGCGCTGCAGGAAAAGCGGACCATCGCCCCAGGGAGAATGGAGGAGTTCCGCGTGACGCCGGAAGTCGCGTTCGGGTTCGCGGCCATCGGCGATGTGCTCATCGACGTCACGGTCGTCACGCCGTCGAGGTGGGAGGTCGTTTCCGTCGTGCAGCCGATGCGCCTCCGCGTCGAACGCGTGATGACGATCCGAGTGCGGTAGGTCAGCTGCGCCGTCGGCGCCGCTTCTTCGCCGGCGCCTTCTTCGGCTCTTCCCCCTCCGCGCGCTTCACGCGCTGAGCGAAGGTCTGCCATTGTCGGAACGCCTCGACGTGCTTGCCCGATGACAGCGCATACAGCTCAAGCAGCGCCAGCGCGTCGTTGAAGGGATCGCGGTAGACAAAGCGGAACTGCGAGCGGCGGTCGGCGGGCGGCTCGAGGAGGCGCCACAGCGTCTCCAGCGCGGTCTCGATCTGATGGCGCGTGCCGGCGGCGAGCGCCATGCGCGTGCAGAGCGGCTGGATGAGATCGCGGATGAAGACCACCACTTCGGCGACGCGCATCCTGGTGCTCCGCCGACCCTCCTCCGTCTCCAGCTCCTGCACGATCCACGGCAGGAACAACACCGAGAGCAGCACGGCGTCGGAAACCTTCCGCCCCGCCTGCACGGTGCGGTCAAGCACCTCGAGCATCTTCCAGAAGTACGGCGTGCGGTCGCCCCCGATGGCGCGGAACACTTCCGGCAGCAGCGGCTCCAGCAGCCCGCTGTTGACCATCAGCTTGATCGCCCCGCGCGCCCATCCGCGTCGCAGCAGCTCGAGGATCTCCTCCGATACCCGCGGCGGCGAGGCCTTGAGGATGTCGTTGCGGTGCCGGCCGATCGCCTCCCACGTCTTCTCCTCGATTTGAAATCCGAGGCGGGAGGCGAATTCGATGGCGCGCATCAGGCGGACCGGGTCCTCGCGGAAGCGGACATCGGGATCGCCGATCACTCGCACCAGGCCGTCGGTGAGGTCGTCGATGCCGCCGATGTAGTCGATCACCGAGAAGTCGGCGATGTTGTAGAAGAGCGCGTTGATGGTGAAGTCGCGGCGCTTGGCATCCTGCAGCGGCGATCCGAAGGTGTTGTCGTCGGTGATGAGGAGGTTCTCGGTGTCCTCCTGCTGCGCCGCGCGCTCCGGCTCGCGGCGGAAAGTCGAGACCTCCACGGCCATGTCCTGAAAGAGGATGTGCACTAGGCGGAAGCGGCGGCCGATGATCCGACTGTTGCGGAAGAGGCGCCGGATCTCCATCGGGTGGGCGTCGGTGGCGATGTCGAAGTCCTTGGGCGGCCGGTTCATCATCAGGTCGCGCACGCTGCCGCCGCAGAGGTACGCGCGGTAGCCGCTGCGATGGAGACGGTAGAGGACCTTGAGGACGTTCTCCGGGATGCGGCGCCGGGAGATGGAGTGGCTGGCCCGATCGATGACAGCGCCGCTGTCATCCGGTTCGCTGCTGACTTCGAGCTGCTCGCTGTCGCTCATCACGGCATTTCGCCGGCTTCGCCGGGCGACCGCTCCGGCGTGAAATGGTACTTGCTGTCGACGATGAAGAACGTCCGCTCCCAGCGGGTGCGCGGGAAGAAGTAGAGAACCACGCGGCCCAGCTCCCAGACGCGCTCCATGGCGGGGCTGTCGGGAGGCGGCGGGTTCCCTTTGAACGACCAATAAACCATGAACGCGCGCCCTTTGATCATCGAGCGCGCCACCGTTCCCCAGTAGCGCGAGTCGCTGGAGCGGTCGCGGTTGTCACCCATGGCGAAGTACGCGTCGGGCGGCACGGTGTACGGGCCGAACTGATCGCGAGAGCGGAAAGGCTCGGGCAGCGGCGGCTCGCTCGAGCCGCGGGCGCGGAAGAGCATGGGATCGTCGTGGATGACGTAGGGCTCGTCGAGCGGCTGGCCATTGATGTTGACGACCTTGTCCCGGACTTCGATGGTGTCGCCCGGCAGGCCGATGACGCGCTTGACGAAGTCGGTGTCGGGCTGAAGCGGGTAGCGGAACACGATGATGTCCCCGCGCCGGATCTCTCTGAGCGGAAAGAGCTTCTGCCACGGCGGGGAGACCGGACCGTAGATGAATTTGTTGACGATGATGTGATCGCCGACCTTGAGGTTGTCCTCCATCGATCCGGTGGGGATCTTGAAGGCCTGGAAGACGAAGATGCGGGCGAAATTGACGAAGATGACCGCGATCAGCAGCGCTTCGTAATACTCGCGGGCGGTCGATTTCTTTTCCGTTTCATCGGATGCCATTCGTTTTCAACTCGTGGGCGATGTACCCGGCGGCAAACGATTGTATACCGCGCACTCGGATGACGTGGCCGTCATCGCGGTAAAAGCCGGCGGGGACGGTCGGGTCTTCGATGATCGACGTGTAGGGGCGCGCAGCAGCGCGCCCGGCACCGTGAGCTGCGGGCGCCCTGCTGGGCGCCCCTACGATGACCGCGCGAGTCATATCGATCCATTTGATTTTGCGCACCTCGTTCCAGAAGGCCTCGCCCGGCGTGTCTTTGACAATCGCCACGGCAACCTTCGCGTCGCGCATCAGCGCGGCGCGGGCGTCGCTCCAGCGCAGCGGGTCGTCGTCGATCCACACCACCAGCGGGACCGTCTCGTTGTACTGCAGGGCAACGGGGCGGAGGACCAGCGCGCCAGCGATCGGCTCGCTGATGACGTCGAGGTGCGCGGCGGCGGGGACGACCGTCCGCCGCCGCTCGCCGCTGTACTCCGTCGACTCCACGCTCTGCGACGCCTCGGCGCTCTCGACGACGACGGCGTATCGCTCCGCCGGCGGGTCCCACGCCAGCGCCCCAACGCGCGCGTTGGCGAAGTCGACGGAGAGCTGCGCCGACGTCGGCACGTGCAGCGTGCGCACAATATCCCCTCTATTGGTGTGCACGATATAGCTCACCTTGTTCCCGCGCGGCGCCCACTGCACGTCCGTCTCGTCGACGCGTTCCCCGGGAAGCCACGAGATCTCGCTGCCGTCGAGCGAGACGAGGCCGACGTCGAAGTTGTCTGTCCGTTTGGCGGAGAATGCGACCTCACGCCGGTCGAGGGAGACGTCGAAGGACTGAATCGCGGCGAAGGCAGGGGTGAGCGCCTTATCGCCGGCGACGAGCTTCCCGCCCTCCACGCGAACGTCTGATTTCGACCTCTCCGCGCAAGTCACCCGCGCGCAAAGGTCGACGATCCGCGGCGCCTCCGGCACAGTCCGCCAGACGTCGGGAACCGGCTTCAGCGCTGTGGCGCAAGCCGTGGTCAAGAGTAGGCTCAGCAAGATGGAAAATCGCATCGAGACCGCATTGTAAGTTATTGATTTCACTAGCGCAAAATAGTGGCTATCACCTTGCAAATAACCAGCATTATGGACTTGAGAGACCAGCTCATCGAATGCGACAACCAGAAGAAGGGCAAGCGACGTTGGAAATCCTCGCTTGCCTCGATTGGCATCCATGGGGCGATCTTCGCCTTCATCATCTTCATGGGAGCGTCGGCGACGCACAAAGTGGACGCGGCGAAACCGATCAGCGCGTTCCTCTCGGCCGGCGCCCCACCGCCCCCACCCCCGCCACCGCCACCCGCGGCCTCGAGCGCGCCGAAGTCGACGCCGACGCCCGTGGTCAAGCCGGTGCAGATCCCGCAGACCAGCTTCGTACAGCCGCGGATCATCCCCACCGAATTGCCGAAGGTCGAGATCCCGACCACCAGCACCGTCGTCGACACTACCCCCTCGGAGCCGACCCTTCCATCGGGCGGTGAGGTGGGCGGTGTGGCAGGCGGCGTGGTGGGCGGTGTGGCAGGCGGCGTTCAGGGAGGGGTGGTGGGCGGCACCGTGGGCGGCGTGACGGGCGGAGAGCTCGGCGGCGTGCCGGGCGGGGTGGTGGGTGGGACCGTAGGCGGAACCGGCGCGGGCGAAGCGAAGCCCGAGCCTCCACCACCGCCGGAGAACGACGGCCCGCTGCGCGTCGGAGGCGACGTCAAGGCCCCCGAGGTGACCAAGCGCGTGGAGCCGAAGTACACCGACACCGCCCGTAAGGCGCACATCACCGGCGTGGTCATCGTGGAGGCGACCATCGACAAAAACGGCAACGTCGACCGCGTCAAGGTGATCAAGGGATTACAGATGGGACTCAGCGACCAGGCTGTGGAGGCGGTAAAGCAGTGGAAGTTCCGCCCCGGCACGCTCAACGGCGAGCCGGTGGACGTGCTCTTCAATCTGACGGTGAACTTTACGCTGCAGTAACGACCCTCATCCGCCCTTCGGGCACCTTCTCCCGCTCACGCGGGAGAAGGGCAGCCTGCCTCTCCCGCTTGCGGGAGAGGGTGGCGCGAAGCGCCGGGTGAGGATTCACTCCCCCACACCCTCGCGTTTCGACTGTCCCGGCTTCACCTTCCGCGAGATCATCTTCCCCTGCAGGAACAGCCCGAGGTAATCACGGCCGCCGGCTTTGGAGTCGGTGCCGGACATGTTGAAGCCGCCGAACGGGTGCACGCCGACCAGCGCGCCGGTGCACTTGCGGTTGAAGTACAGATTGCCGACGAAGAACTCCTCCTCGGCGCGGCGGATCTTCTCCGGATTGTCGGTGAACACCGCTCCGGTGAGTCCGAACTGCGTATCGTTGGCGATGCGCAGCGCGTCATCGAAATCCTTCGCCTTGATGATCGCCAGCACCGGGCCGAAGATCTCTTCCTGCGCGATGGTGGCGTCGGGCTTCACGTCGCCGATGACGGTCGGCTCGACGAAGAAGCCGTTCTCCGGCCGGACGTTACCGCCGGCGAGGAGCTTGCCGCCCTCGCTGGTGCCCTTGTCGATGTACTCCTTGATCTTCTTCATCGACTTTTCGTTGACCACCGGACCGATCTGCGAATCGCCGCGCTCGGGCTCGCCGAGCCGCAGCGCTTTGGTCTTCTCCACCACCAGCGACACGACCGTGTCGTAGACCGCCGCGTCGACGATCAGGCGCGAGCAGGCGGAGCACTTCTGTCCCTGGAATCCGAACGCCGAGGCCACCGCGTCGGCAGCGGCCTGGTCGAGATTGCCGGTCTCGCGGTCGATGATGATGGCGTCCTTGCCGCCCATCTCGGCGACCACGCGCTTGATCCACATCTGCCCCTTGCGCGGCTTGGCCGCCTGCTCATTGATGTGCAGGCCGACTTCCTTCGAGCCAGTGAAGGAGATGAAGCGGATGCGGGGGTGCTGGACGAGTGGGTCGCCGACTTCCGCCCCGCCCCCACTGACGAAGTTGACCACGCCGGCGGGCATCCCTGCCTCTTCCAGAAGAGCGAAGAATCGCCAGGCGATCCACGGCGCATCGGACGACGGCTTCAGGACCACTGTATTACCCGTTACTACAGCGGCGCTGGTCATGCCGGCCATGATCGCCAGCGGGAAGTTCCACGGTGGGATCACCGCGCCGACGCCGAGGGGGATGTAGACCAGATCGTTGTCCTCGGTTTCGATCTTGGTGATCGGCTGGTCGCCGGCGTAGCGGTACGCCTCGCGCGCGTAGAACTCCAGGAAGTCGATTGCTTCCGCGGTGTCGGCGTCGGCTTCCGGCCACGTCTTGCCGACTTCGTAGACCATGGCCGCGGAGAACTCATGCTTTCGCTCGCGCATCAGCGTCGCGGCCTTCACCAGCAAACCGGCGCGGACGTCGACCGGCTGGCGCTTCCACGACTCGAAGGCCTTCCACGCCGCGTCGAGCGCCTGCTCCACGTGCTCGCGCGAGCCCTTCGAGAAGCGGCCGAGGACCTGGTCCTTGTGCGAGGGATTGATGGAATCGAAGGTCTCCAGGCCGGTGACGCGCTCGCCGCCGATGACCAGCGGGTACTCGCGGCCGAGATCGTTTTGCACGGTCCGCAATGCCGTCTCCATCGCGGATTTGTTTTCCGCTTTGTTAAAGTCGGTCAGCGGCTCGTTCTGGAACTCCGGTAGTGACGCCATTCTCGGTCTCCTTGTTGCAGCTCCAATTTATCCTTCGGCGCGAAGCGCCGGAGGATCTGGCGCCCACTTGCGCAGCGCACATGGGCGCCAGATCCTGACGCTTCGCGTCAGGATAAAGTGTGATCGCAACGGCAGCGGTATGTACTCGAAAAGTCTTCTGATCGCAACGTGTGCGCTGGCAGTCTGCGCCGGTTGCGTCAGCGTTCCATGGCGCAACGAGCCGGTCGGCAATGAGGTCAATCTCGCGTTCAGCCTGGAAAAGAACCTGCTGGTCGTCACCTCCGCCACGATCCAGGGTCGTCCCGGCCGTTTCGTCTTCGGGTCGGCGGCGCCGCGCACCGTCGTCGATGCAACGTTCGCGCAATCGCTGCCGCGCGGGCGACGGCTGTCGTTGCAGATCGGCGAAAAGCAGAGCCTCGGGTTCTCACCGCTCTTCGCCGACCTCCGCGGCGTCGGCGACGCCATGCTCGGCGCGGACGTCTGGGGCAGCCGCGCGGTGACCGTCGACTACCACGCCGGCGTGATCACCTATCAGAAGGAAGGGATTCATCCCGAGTCGATGACGGTGTACCGCTTCACCGGCGCGCCGAAGATCAACGTCGACGTCGATGGGCGGACGTTCTCGGCGATCGTCGACACCGCGTCGCCCGACACCCTGGTGCTGCCGCGCGGCAGCGAGAGCGCGCATCGCGCCAAGGCGCGGCTGCGCGTCGGCGGCGTGGACTTCGGCATGGTGGACCTTGCCATCGGCGACGTGACGACGGCCCGCGTCGGGAATCGCGTGCTGTCGAAGTTCCTGGTGACCATCGACTACGGACGGCGTCAGGTGGGCCTCTGGCGCGATCCTCGTACGCCGATATAGCTTGTTGCTGCCTCCCTGACGGAGTTATTGATCGGTATCCGTCACCAGGAGGTCCCCATGAGCGACGCTATGGCAGTCCCGGCGTCCGGCGATGACCGGACAGCCGCGCGCAATTTCGTCGAGCGCTTCCTCGAGAAGTACTTCCCGACTCTCCCGGCATGGCTGCGGTCGATCATCTATTTCATGATGTTCATGCTGTTCGCCTACTCGTTCCTGCGGCTCATCGGCGGCGACTTCGCGGTCCGTGGACAGGTCTTCAAGGGAAGCAGCCTCGTGAAGAACAGTTTCGACGTCTGCATCGGCGAGGGACGCTACGGAACGAACAGCGTCGGCGACTTCTACGCCGTGCTTCCCCCGTCGCAGTACTACGGGATGCTGATCACCGGCAAAGCACACGTCGACGTCTTTCAGGGCTCGGAGCGCGTCCACCAACAGGACGTGCGGTTCAGCCGCTTCCCGCCGCGGTTCGCGGAGATCATCATCCAGACGGCGCAGGCGCCGCTCCCCCCGGATCGCGCCGCGCGGTTCGACTGGTCGCTCGTTCCCTCGGCGTTCGCGCAGACGCGCGCGGCGGCGACGGAGCGCCTTTACATCGAGCGCATCGCGCTCAGCGACGTCGATGCCCGCGAGGCCGACGCGACGCTGAGCGCCGGCTCGACGCGGTACCCGCTGCTGCTCGACGGCCGGACTGGAAGCCGGATTCCCCTGCTGCGCGGCAAAGAGCTCGATCTCGGCAGCCGGTTCTATTTCGCCATCCCATCCACGCTGACCGGCCGGATCGTCACGGTGACGATCTCGCCGAAGGGTCTCTTCGCCGGTGCGCAGACATTCAAATTCGCCATGCCGCCGCTCAACCAGACCGCGACGTCGACGGGGGGCCGCAGCGAAGCCTCGTGGTGCGGCACCGGCCGTTCTTTCCCGCCGCCGCCGCGTCGACTCGCCGCTGACGGCGGTAGACTAACGGCCGGCGAGAGGCCGACAGAATGCAGAACGCAGAACGAACATCCGGCCTTTCCCGTTCTGCATTCCTCATTCTGCATTCGGCATTCGTACTCACGTTTGCGTCCGCCGCAAACGCCCAATCATTCAAGCTCCTGGGCTACCTCACCGGCCGCAGCGCGTATGTGAAGGCGCCGCCGCCGTGGACGACCGGCGGGTTCGGACGATTCGACGTCGGCGCCGACGCCGCGGGCGACCATGCCACCCGCACTACCGCGGTCGCGCAACTCGGCGCCGACTGGTCGCCGACGACCTGGCTCACCGCCCACGGCCAGGTGCTGGCGCGCTCGGAGCCGTCGGGCACGGAGGGCCGGCGCTTCGGCGTCGTCGAAGCCTACGCCGACCTGCACAGCGAGCGGTGGCGCCTTCGCGGCGGCTACTTCTTTCTGGGCACCTCGCGCGAGAACATCGATCCGCTCTGGACGTCTCCCTACACCATCACCTACTCCGCGCTGAACAGTTGGATCGGCCAGGAGGTGCGGCCGGTGGGCGCCGATCTGCAGTACTCGCCGAGCTTCTACATCACGCTCGGCGCGACGGCGTTCCGCGACAACGACACCATGGGAACCCTTCCCGCCGATCGCGGCTGGACGTTCGGCAACCGGCTGTCGGTGTACGACGAGGCGGTCGCCGTGTCTGACGGTTCGACCAAGCCGTTCACGCGCGACCTCGACGGAAAGTGGGGACATTCCGAGCGCGTCCGCGTGCAGATCCCCGAGCGCGCCATGCTTCAGGTCACGCACCTCGACAACCGCGCGGAGCTCATCGACCGCCGCGGACTGGAGCCATGGCTGACGCGCTTCGACATCGTCGGCGCGCAGGTGGGCATGAGCGGACCCTGGACGCTCGCCGCGGAGTGGATGTCCGGCGACACCACCGTCGGCTTCCCCGGCGGCACGTTCACCCTCGACTTCGATACCGTCTACCTTCTCGGCTCCTACAAGCACGAGCACGACCGCATCAGCGTCCGCGTCGAGCGGTTCTCCACCAGCGACGACGAGGACGGCCGCGCATGGACCGTGGCCTGGTTCCGCGAGCGAAACGCGAACCTGCGCGCCGGCATCGAATACGTGCACGTCACCGGCGATCATCCGAGCGCAATCGGCGCGGGCTTTTCGCCCGAAACCGGCGGGTCGATGGTGACGATCGAGCTGCGCTACAAATTCTGATGCGGAAATTCATTTTCCTGGGACTCCTCGCGGCGACGGCGGCGAGCGCGCAAACTTTCTCCTTCGACGGCTTCCTCACCGCGCGCGAGGGATACGTCACCGGGCAGCCGTCGTGGCTCGCCGGCGGCTTCGGACGTCTAGGCATCGGCGCGGACGGCGCCGGCGAGCACGCCTTTCGCGGCAACGCCGTCGCGCAGCTCGGCGCCGACTGGCGTCCCACGTCCTGGCTCACCGCGCATGCGCAGGTCCTCGGGCGCGCCGAGCCGTCCGGCAGCCGCGGACGCCGCGTCGGCGTAGTGGAGGCATTCGTCGATCTGCACAACGACCACTGGCGGTTGCGCGGCGGGCAGTTCTTCCTCGGCACGTCGCGCGAGAACATCGGACCGCTCTGGACGTCCCCGTACATGCAGACGTTCTCCGCGCTCAACACCTGGATCGGCGAGGAGCTCCGCCCGGTCGGCGTCGATTTGCAATGGTCGCCGAACTTCTACGGCAGCCTCGGCGCAACGGCGTTCCGCAACAACGACACCATGGGCGCGTTGCTGGCGTGGCGCGGGTGGTCGGTCGGCAACCGGCTCAGCGTGTACGACGAAGCGCTGCCGCTGCCGCCGCTGATGTCGCTGAAGACCGGCTTCATCGATCAGCGAAACGGCACCATCCCGTTCGAGCGCGATCTCGACGGCCGAACGGGCTATGCCGTTCGCGGTCGCGTGCAGTTGCCGGAGCGCGCCATGCTGCAGCTCGCGCACATCGACAACAACGGCGACCGCCGCGAGTACCGTGGCGAATACGCTTGGCGCACCAAGTTCAACGTGATCAGCGCGGAAGCCGGCTCGTCGAGCCCCATCACCGTCCTCGCCGAGTACATGTGGGGTAAGACGGGGATGGGGGCGCCGCCGATCTTCGTCGACGCCGACGTCAACGCCGGTTATCTGCTGGCGTCGGTCAAGCGCGGTCCGACCCGCTGGTCGTTCCGCTTCGATCGCTTCGCCACCAGCGACCGCGATCGCGCGCCGCTGGTGGAGAGCAACACCGAGCACGGCCGGTCGTGGGCGTTCGCCTGGCTGCGCGACCTGACGCCGAAGGTGCGCCTCTCCGCGGAGTTCGTGCAGATCACCGGCGATCGCCCGGCGGCGCAGGAGTCGGGATTCGATCCGAATCTCGATGCGCGGAGTCTGACGGTGGAGCTGCGCTACAGCCTGCGCTGACCCCTATTTGCGTCCTTCTCCCGCTTGCGGGAGAAGGTGCCGCGAAGCGGCGGATGAGGGCCGCTCGTCGTGGATCGGACCCGACGAATCGCTCAACGGCCGCGCGCTCCGCTCGCTGAGCACCGCCTGGATCTCCGCCACGATCGACAGCGCGATCTCCTCCGGAGTGTCGGCCCCGAGGTCGAGGCCGATCGGATAGTGGAGGCGGCTGGGTGGGAGGGCAGCGCGCGTCAGGAGGTCGTCGGCGCGCGATTTGGGTCCCAGGAGACCGACGTACGGGATCGCGCTGGGGAGCAGAACTTCGAGCAGCTCGAGGTCTTGCATGAAGTTGTGCGTCATGATCACCGCGGCGTCGAAGGCGGCTGGGTCAAACGGCTGGCGCGGGCCGACGATTGTCGCGTTCCAGCCGATCTGCTCGGCGAGGTGCGCCACCGGCTCGACGTCGCGTCCGCCGCCGAAAATGACGATGGCGCGGGGCGGCTGGATCGTCTCGACCAGCGGCCCGGTCGTCCAACTCACCGGCTCGCGTCCGTTCCACCGAAAACTCAGAATGCCCGGCGGATGCTCGCGGTCGAACGGCTCGATGTACATCTCCGTCTCGCCGCGGCAGCCGAGCCCGAGGCCGAAGATCACGTCGTCGCTGCGCGAAGCGTCGTAGGTGATCACGCGCGGCTGGAAATCGGCGAGCCACTCATGCGCGCGCTCCGCGAGGTCGCGCTCCAGGCAGCCGCCGCTGATGGTGCCGAACGACTCGCCGTCCTCGCTGATCACCGCGCGCGCGCCGGCGCGGCGGTACGTCGAGCCGCGCGTGGCAACGATCGTTACGAGAACGCCACGCTTCGCAGCGCGCACCGCGTCGATGATTCGGTCGATCTCGTGCATCGTAACTCCCGTCATCCTGAGCGCAGCGAAGGATCTCAAACTGCGCATTCCGAGATCCTTCGCGGCTCAGGATGACGCGGTGAACGGCAATCGTCTCACTCTCTTCCCCGTCGCTGCAAAGATGGCGTTGGCCACGGCGGGAGCGGTGGGCGGGAGGCCGGGCTCGCCGGTGCCGCTGGGCGGCTCGGCGCTGGGGATGATGTGCACCTCGACCACCGGCATCTCGTCGAAGCGCAGCAGCTCGAAGTCGTGGAAGTTCGACTGCTCCACGGCGCCGCCTTTGATGGTGATCGCTTCCTTGAGCGCCGCGGAGAGGCCGTAGACGACGGCCCCCTCGACCTGCTGGGCGATGCCGTCGGGGTTGACGGCGATGCCGCAGTCGATGGCGGTGACGATGCGGTGCACGCGCGGCGTGCCGTCCTTGCCGACCGAGACCTCGGCCACCTGCGCGACGTAGCTGACGAACGACCACCACGCCGCGAATCCGCGTCCGCGTCCCGCCGGCGCTGCCCTCCCCCACCCTGACTTGTCGCGCACCGTCTCGATCACGCGGCGGAGGCGGTCGGCCTTGAACGCGTAGTCCTTCATCCGCGCGTTGCTCGGCTCGATCACTTTGCCCGCCGGAAGCAGCGCGAGGTGAAACTCGATGGGATCCTTTCCCGCCGCGCGCGCCAGCTCGTCCATGAACGACTCGACCACGAACGCGTTCGCGGAGTTCTCCACCGAGCGCCACCACCCGCGCGGCACGGCTGATTTGGCCGGCGCGTACTCCAGGCGCAGGTGCGGGATGGCGTATCCGAGGTCGTCGATGCCGCCGGTCTCGCTGTCGTGCGGCTCGCCGTTGCCCATGTAGGTGTTGATGCCGGCGGACGACATCCGGTGATGCCATCCGTGAAGCTTGCCGTCCGCGTCGAGCGCGGCGGCGACGCGATGGACGCTCGCCGGACGGTAGTAGTCGTGGGTCATGTCGTCTTCGCGCGTCCATTGAACGTGGACCGGCGCGCCGGCGGCCTTCGACAGCAGCGTGGCCTGGATGGCCGTGTCGGGGAACGCACGGCGCCCGAATCCGCCGCCAAGGAGGGTGACATGCACCTTCACCTGCTCCGGCTTGAGCCCGATCGCCCCGCCGGCCGACCCAGCCGCCCAGTCGGGGAACTGCGACGGCAGCCACATCTCCAGGCCATCTTTGGTCACGCTGGCGGTGGCGTTCATCGGCTCCATCGTGGCGTGCGCGAGATACGGCACTTCGTACGTGGCCTCGAGTTTCTTCGCGCCGGAGGCGGCGAGCGCGGCGTCGACGTCGCCGTCGTTGCGCACGCGCTTCCCTTCCTTCGTCACCAGCTCGTGCATCTCCTTGCGGAACGACTCGGTCGACTCGTCTTTCGCCGCGCCTTCGTCCCAGGTGACGACCAGCGCGTCGCGGCCTTTCATCGCCGCCCACGTCGAGTCGGCGACCACCCCCACGCCGGCCCACGGCATGTCCGTCCCGATCGGCTCCAGCTTGACCACGTGCTTCACCCCTTTGACCTGCCTGGCCTTGCTGTCGTCGATCGACGCCACCTTGCCGCCGAAGACCGGCGAGTGCAGCACGACCGCGTAGAGCATGCCGGGCACGCGGACGTCGATGCCGTACTGCGACTTCCCTTTCAGCAGGTCGGGGTTGTCGAGGCGATTGGCTTTCTTCCCGATGATGGTGAACTTCGACGGGTCCTTGAGCGCGACTTCCTTCGGCACCTCGAGCTTCGCGGCGTCGGCGGCGAGCTCGCCGAAGGTTGCCTTGTGTGCGCCGTGCGACACGACGCCCTTGCTGACTGCGATCTCCTTGGCGTCGACGCCCCACTTCGCGGCGGCGGCGGCCACCAGCATCGCGCGCGCCGAGGCGCCGGCCTGGCGCAGCGGCGTCCACATCGAGCGGATGCTGCCGCTTCCGCCCGTCCCCTGCCGCCCGTACTTCTTGTCGAGGTCCGCCTGTCGGATGCGCACCATCTTCCAGTCCGCATCCATCTCCTCGGCCACGATCATCGGCAGCGACGTGCGCACGCCCTGCCCCATGTCGGACTTGGAGACGTAGACGGTGACGAAGCCGTCGGTGCCGATGTCGACGAATGCGCCGAGGGGGTGGGTGTCGTTCTTCGTTGATTGTGCGTCGAGCCTCACGCCGAGCACGAGCCCCGCGCCGGCGGCGGAAACGACCTTCACGAAATCGCGGCGATTGACTTTGACGATCATGGCTACACCTCGTCCGCCGCGCGATGAATCGCTCTGCGGATGCGCTGGTAGGTCCCGCAGCGACAGAGATTCCCGTTCATGGCCTCGTCGATGTCGGCGTCGGACGGCTTCTTCTTTTTCATCAGCAGACCTGCGGCGGACATGATCTGGCCGGCCTGGCAGTAGCCGCACTGCGGCACGTTCTCCGCGATCCACGCTTTCTGCAGCGGGTGGGCGAGCGTCGGCGAGAGCCCTTCGATGGTGATGATCTTCTTCCCCTTGACGTCGGCGAGCGAGGTGCTGCAGGAACGGATCGGGTCGCCGTCGGCGAGCACGGTGCAGGAGCCGCAGAGGCCCAGGCCGCAGCCGAACTTCGTGCCGGTCATCGCCAGTTCGTCGCGAAGGACCCAGAGCAGGGGGGTGTCGGACGCAGAGGAAACGTCGTGCGGCTTCCCGTTGACGGTCAGTTTCATGTCACGACCTCCGGAAGGATTGCGAAATCTTATGACGTTCGCGCTCACCAGGCGAGGGGATAGCCCGGCTGGCCGGCCGATTTTCGCTCGATCGTGACAACGCGCACGGTCTCGTCCACATCCGCGGCGGAGACGAAGGCGATGGCCTGCGGATGCTCGGCGACGAATCGCCGCGCTTCCGCGGACGAGGATGCCAGATGCGGCGGTGCGGCTGCCTCGCCGCGAAAGACCTGCCCGATCCAATGCTGGGCATAGTCGATCTCCCCCATCTGCACCACCCGCAGCAGGAAGGCCCGCTGCTCGGCCGACTTCGACGGGAGCACGGCCGGTACGATTCGACGGCCGTCGGGCCACCGGGTGATTCTGCCCAGGTAGATGCGGCGAAGATCAGCGAGTGAAAGCTCGTTAACCGGCACCGCGGGCGAAACGATGATCACCAGTCGCCCGGTCGCCACAGGCGGCGCGGGATCCGCGATTTGGATGAAAAGCAGCATCGCCAGAGCCGCGGAAGTCATGCTCAGAACGACAGCCCGATCTGAAGGCCGAGAAGTGCTTCGCGCTCGCCGTTCGGTGCGCGCTGCGACCGATACTCCCCTTTGATGCTGAAGCGGTTCGAGATGTCGTACCGCACGCCACCCGCCCACGCATTCTCTTCCGACACTTCGGCGAGGTAGGTTTCATCGCCGGGGACACGAAGCCGATCGATCAGAAAATAGGGGCGTGCCCGCTCGCCGCGTCCCGACAGTCGTTTGGAGACGAGCGCGTAGTAACCGGTCGTCCTGTAGACGACGTCCGAGGCGGTGTGATTCATGCGCCCCCACTCGGCGCGGACTTCCGTCCCGCTCCTCACATAATTGATGGAGAACGTCACATCGCGCTCGCGCAGCGGTTCCTCGGCGGCTCGGGGCCGGCCGGCGTATGCGGCAGCCGACACATCGAAGCCGGGAACCGCATCGGGCGCCATGGTCAGCGAAAGCACCAGCGCGATGGAACGGTCGCTTCCGAAGATCGGCGTCTCGTCGCGATTGCGCCCCGAGCCCGCGCCGATTCCCGATCCGTAGCTGAGGCCGAGAGGTCCTGGGATGCGGCCCGAAACCCAGAGACCGACGAAGCGGAGCGGCCAGGCACCATCCGCCTGCGGACGGCGCGCCATGGCCGGCACGTCGATCGGCGTCTGCAGGAAACGGCTGCGATGCTCGCGCTCGTTCCAGCGAACGATCCCGGTGTGCGTCTGTCCGATCTCCAGGCGGAAGGCATCGGAGTGGCTGTAGGCGATGTAGAGACGCTCGAGATCGAGATCGACGGTCTCCCCTCCAGGATTGCTCCCGCGCAAGCTTCGTTCGGCCGTGCCTTCGACCAGGGCCGACCAGCGCGCCGACAGCGCTGCCGATGAGTAGAGATCGAGTTGGACAAGGTCGAGACCTTCGCGGTCGCCTTCCGATGAGGAATGAAGCTCGAGGTCGGCAAAGCCGCCGACGCGAACGCGAGGGGCTTCCGCCTCCTCACCGAAGAGCGGCACCGCAAGCATCAAGGCCGCGGTCATCCAACACATGAGACGGGCACACCGATCGAGTTTCATCGTCAGGCTCCGTCTCCGTTGTGTATCTCCTCGAACATAAACGCCGGATGAACACAAACGGTGCGCACGGTTTAACGCCACTTCATCTTTGCTTCGCTACCGTGCGGGCCAAGGAGAAAATGATGCACAGAGATCACGTTTCCCATTCTCTCGCAATGGCAGCACTCGCTGTTGTCCTCTTGTTGACTCTCACCGCGGGCTGTGTCGCCTTTGGGTTGCGCACCGCTGACTATCACCCGCAGATCAACCCCGCGGATTTCCAGACCACCGCCGCCAACCCCTATTACCCGCTCGTTCCGGGCACCACCCTGAAGTACACCGAGAACGACAAGGGAGAGGTGAGCGAAAACGAGGTCACCGTGACGCACGACACGAAGATGGTCATGGGCGTGAAGTGCGTGGTCGTTCACGACGTGGTCATGAGGTACGGCCGCGTCGCGGAAGACACGTACGACTGGCTGGCGCCACAGCAGGACGGCACGATCTGGTACTTCGGTGAAGACACCAAGGAAATCAGCCCGGGAGGCCGGGTCAGCACATTGGGCTCGTGGGAAGCCGGCATCAGCGGCGGTCAGCCGGGGATACTCATGCCGGGCCAACCCCAGCCAGGCACGCCCTACCGTCAGGAGTACGGTCCAGGCGCGGCTGAGGACATGGGGCAGATCGTCGCGCTGAACGAGACGGTGAAAGTACCGGCCGGCACCTTCACCGGCTGCGTCAAGACCAAGGAGTGGTCGCTGCTCGAATCCGGTCACGAGTACAAGTGGTACGCCAAGGGCGTGGGCTTGGTCAAAGAAGAAGCGACAGGCGGCGCCGTGGTGATGCTGCAGTCGATCACAAGACCCTAGAGGAGGGACGACATGGAGCAGGGAAAGGAAATCAACATCCGCGATGACGCGGCCACAGCCTCACTGGGCTTGTCACCCGCCCTGTGCGTCTTCATCTTGATCGCTGGCTGCATGATCGCGTTCGCTCAACCGCTCTTCGCACAATCAACCGTTTTCAGGACGAAGAAGTCCGCGTCCTCCACGTGGAATCCAGTGCTGGCGCTCACCATCGGAACCGGTGTCGAATTCGAGAGCAGCGACGACGAAAAGAAAACGGCATTCCCTCTGCTGCTCGATTACAACTTCACGCAGAGGTTGCGCGTGACCGCCGAATCGGCTTTCGCCTTCGCCGATAGCAAGGACCCGGAGATCGGCAAAATCAAAGGTCTCGAGGATCTCGAGACTTCGATCGAGTACGAGGCCATCCGTGAACGGCGATACACGCCCGCTCTGACCGCGCTGGGTTTGGTCAAATGGGCGACCGCGAGCGATGAAGACCTTGGCAGTACCGGTACGGACTACAGCGTCGGTCTGATCGCCAGCAAGGACTTTGTCTTTTTCGAGGTCGACTCGAACGTGCTCTACACGTCCTCGGGCGATCCCGAGGCGCCGAACCTCGTCGAGGCGTCGCTGGCGGTTGCCTATCCGCTAAACCATTTCTTCGACCTGCATGCGGAGGTCGTTCGCACCGTCGGCACCGGGGGGCCGGCCAGGGGTGCCGCGAACGAGACCGAGGCAACCGTGGGTTTCTCCTGGCAGATGACGCCCTTCCAGAGTCTGGAGAGTGGATTCCTCCGAAAGAATGATGGGACCTGGGGAGTGCTCGTGGGCTGGCAATACAGCTTTGGCGGTGACTAGCCAGGTGTAGTCTTTTCGTTTCATGCGCATGCTGCTGGTTGAGGACGATCGTGACGTCGCCCGTTTCATTCGACAGGGGCTGACCGAGCAGGCGTACGCCGTCGACGTCGTCGAGGACGGCGAGCAAGCGCTCTACATGGCCAGCCTCAACACGTACGATGCAATCGTCCTCGACCTGCTCATCCCTCCGCCGGACGGATTGGCCGTGTGTCGCAGCCTGCGCGCGGAGGGCTCTTCAGTACCCATCCTGATGCTCACCGCGCGCGGCAGCGTCGACGAGAAGATCGCCGGTCTCGATGCCGGAGCGGATGACTACCTGGCCAAGCCATTCGAGTTCGCCGAGCTGCTGGCACGTCTGCGCGCGCTGTTGCGGCGCGGAGGAGCGACGACCTCGCCTCTGATGCAGATCGGCGATCTGGAGATCGATACTCGTTCGCATCGCGTCGTGTTCGAAGGGAAGCCGCTCACGTTGACCACCAAGGAGTATGCCGTCCTCGAGTTCCTCGCTCGCAACCGCGGAGGCATCGTGACGCGGGAAGAGATCGCCGAACACGTGTGGAACGAGGAGTTCGACCCCTTCTCGAATCTGATCGAGGTCTACATCAACCGCCTTCGCCGGCAATTCGAACGGGTGACGCCGCGCCGGCTGATTCACACGGTTCGCGGCTCTGGTTACATGCTCGAACCCGAGACCAATCCGTCCGGCGACAACTGATGCTCCACTCTGTCCGCGGCAGGCTGACGCTCTGGTACACGGCGATCCTGGCGCTGGTGCTCGTCACCTTCAGCACGATCTCCTACTTCATTCTGGCGAGAGAGATCCGCGCGGCAACCGACGCCTCCCTCGCCAATACCGCCCGTGAATTTGCATCGGCATTCTCCAACGAGCCGCTGCCGCCAACGACCGGAAGCGGGGTGTTGCTCGACTTCCGCAGCAGTGACCGCCAGATCACGGTCTTCTCTCCCAGCGGTGAGATCGTGGTCAGCTCACAATCTCCGTGGAGTGCCGGGGAGAGAAAGCGCATCGCGGAGTTTGCGCGCATCGGCGGCCCGGGCCCGGCGACCGTTCAGGGAGGGACGGCCAACGACGGCATTCGTCTGGTCGGGGTTCCGATCGATGTCATGGGGCGGCGATATACAGCGGTGGTGGCGCGCGATCTTGCCGAACAAGGCGCACGCCTCAGGGGCGCTGCGCGCGCGCTCTTCCTTGGTATTCCCGTGACGCTCATCGCGGCGGCGGCCGGCGGCTATCTTCTGGCGAGAAAGAGTCTCGCCCCGGTGACCTCGATGAGCGCGAAGGCGAGACAGATCAGCGCCGAGACTCTGGACGAGCGGATCGCCGTCGGGAACGAGCGCGACGAGCTCGGCTTTCTGGCCACGACGCTCAACGATCTTCTCGAGCGGCTGCAGCGCTCCTTTGAATCCCAGCGCCGCTTCATGGCCGATGCCTCCCACGAGCTGCGCACCCCGGTGGCAATCATCCAGGGGGAGGCCGATGTGACCCTCTCGCGCGCCGATCGTTCGCAGGCTGAGTATCGCGAGAGCATCGGAATCATGCAGAACGCGGCGCGGAAGCTGACGCGCATCGTCCAGAACCTTTTCCTGCTCGCGCGCACCGATGCCGGCAATTATCCGATTCAGAAGACGCGCTTTTACATCGACGAAGTGATCGGCCAATCCGGCCGCGCCATGCGGAGCGTGGCCCAGGCCAGACAAATCGAGCTGACGTGCGAGACGACCTCGGATGCGGTGATCGTGGCCGACGAAGATCTGATCCATCGAATGCTTTTCAACCTGATCGACAACGCCCTCAAGTTCACTCCCGTGGGCGGCAGCGTCGGCATTCGATCGGAGCGTTCGGGCGACATGGTGACCATTCGGATCAGCGATCGTGGAGCGGGAGTTCGCCTCGAGGATCAGCCGCACATCTTCGAGCGTTTCTATCGCGCGGACCGCGTCCGACGCCGCGATTCGGCGGGCGCGGCAATGGGCGGCGCCGGCCTCGGACTTCCGATCGCCCGCTGGATCGCCGAGGCCCACGGCGGCACGCTCACGCTCGAACGCTCCGACTCCTCGGGAAGCTCGTTCGTGATTGCGTTGCCGTCACAATCGGACGGCGGGGAATTCGCTTGCCGCCCTGCAGCTTTGCCGCAATAATCGCCCCGGTTGCCCCGACGCCCATGCTGCTCACTCTCGTCACGTTCGTCACGATGTTCCTACTCAAGCCGCCCCAGAACGACCTCACGGTGCAATACCCGCGTCTGCAGACGGCGGAGCGGCACGATCGTGTCCTCATCATCGCGCCGCACATCGACGACGAGTCGATCGGCGCCGGGGGGTACGCCATCGACGCCATGGCCAACGGCGCCGAGGTCTACGTGGTCTTCCTCACCGCTGGCGACTGCAACCGCTTCTCCGCGCGGCTGATGAACAAGACCTTCGGGCCGACGGCGTCGAACTATCTGACCGTCGGCCGCACGCGCATCGGCGAGGCCAAAAAGGCCATGCAGCTCCTCGGCATCGCGCCCGACCACTACTTCTTCCTCGGATATCCCGACCGCGGCCTGCAGGCGATGATGTTCGATCCGAACGCCGTGGTGCGCTCCCGCGGAACGCTCGAGCGCAGCGTGCCGTACGACGACGCCCTCTCGCCCGGCGCGCCCTACACCTACGACAGCCTGATGAACGACATGCGCCAGGTGATGGACATCGCGCAGCCGACGACGGTCATCGCGCCCGTGCCGTTCGACCTGCATCCCGACCACAGCGCCGCCGCGGAGATCACCGACATCGCGCTCGAGGATCTGCACATCCAGCCCTCGCGCCTCGGGTACCTCGTCCACGCCGGCCGCATGGCCAAGTCGCTGGTGCGCCAGCCCACCCGCGCGCTGATGCCGCCGCCGCGCATGCAGTCGTTTTCCTGGACGACCTACGCGCTCAGCGACCGGGTGATGCAGGCCAAGAACGACGTGCTGATGACGTACAAGAGCCAGCGACCGTACGTCTTCCTGCTGCGCAACGCCTTCGTGCGGCGCAACGAGCTGTTCTTCATGTACCCGACGATCGAGCCGGTCATTTCGGCGCCGTTGCGGGCTGTCGCGCGATAGTGACCCCGCGGCCGCTCGCGCTTCTCCTCCTCCTCGCCTGCTCGTCCCCCCACGCCCCCAACCGTCCGCCCGACTACGACCTTCGCATCATCAACTGCGAGGTGATCGACGGCACCGGACGCGCGCGGTTCCGCGCGGACGTCGGCATACGCGGCGACGCGATCGCGGCGATCGGCGATCTGTCGGGCGCGACGTCGGCGGTCACCATCGACGCGTCGCACCAAGTGGTGACGCCCGGCTTCATCGACCTCCTCGGGCATTCGGAGGGGTCGGTGCTCATCGATCCGCAGCTCGAGGGCAAAGTGCGGCAGGGCGTGACGACCGAGGTGACGGGCGAAGGCCATTCGCCCGGGCCCATCAACGACGCGATGGCGGAGGAGTTCAACCGCACCAAGCTGCCGGGCATGCCGGACGCGACGTGGCGCTCGCTCGACGATTTCATGCGGGTGGTGGAGGCGCGCGGCTCGGCGATCAACTTCGCGTTCTACGTCGGGGAGGCCAGCGCGAGAGAGATCGTCCTCGGCAGCGCCGACCGGGCGCCAACAGCCGAGGAACTGAAGAAGATGGAGCAACTCGTCGACGAGTCGATGCGCGCAGGTGCAATCGGGCTTTCGACGGCGCTCATTTATCCGCCTGGGCGCTTCGCCACGACTGAAGAGCTCATCGCGCTGACGAAGCGCGCAGGCGGCTACTGGACGCACATGCGCAACGAGGCGGATCGCATCGAGGACGCGCTCGACGAGGCCTTCCGCATCGGCCGCGAGGCGAACGCGCCGGTCAACATCTTCCATCTGAAAGCCGGCGGAAAAATGCGCGGGCATATGGCGGAGGTGGTGGCGAAAATCGAAAAGGCGCGCGCGTCGGGGCTCGACGTCGCATCGCAGATCTACCCGTACACCGCAACGTCGACCGACCTGACGTCGCTCGTCCCGTCGTGGGCGCTGGACGGCGGGTATCTCCAGTTCGTCGAGCGACTCAAGGATCCCACTGCGCGCAAGAAGATCGGCGACGACATGCGCGCCACCAGCAACTACATCAAGAGCGGCGGCAACGGGATCCTGGTGCGCAACGTCCCCGGCGGCGCGCTGCCGCAGTTCGAGCGCAAGCGGCTCGACGAGATCGCCCGCGCCATGGGCACCGATCCGGCGGAGGCGGCGCTACGGCTGTTCGAGGCGAGCAAGTCGTCGCCGATCGCCATCTACTTCGGCCTCAGCGAAGACGACCTGAAGCTGGCCATGAAGCAGCCGTGGGTGGCCGTCGGATCCGACTCGGGGGCGGTGGTCGGCGCGATGGCCCAGTACGGCGCGCACCCGCGCGCCTACGGCACGTTCCCGCGCATCCTCGGCCACTACGTCCGCGACGAGCACCTCTTCCCGCTGGAGGAGGCGGTGCGGAAAATGACGTCGCTCGCCGCCTCGCGCGCCGGCTTCGCCGACCGCGGCGTGCTGAAAACCGGCGCGAAGGCCGACGTCGTGGTCTTCGACCCGCAGACCATCCGCGACGTCTCGACCTACGAAGACCCGCACCACTACTCCGAGGGCATCAGCAACGTGATCGTGAACGGCACACCGGTGCTGCGCGACGGACAGATGACCGGGAAGCTGCCGGGGCGGGTGCTGCGGCACTCACATCACTGAGAAGGCGGTTCGAGCGCCTTATCGTCGTACATCCCCGTGTCGATGATGATGATCGGGTCCTCCGACGACGTCTGGTCGCCGCGCGAGACCGTGATCGAGTACGTGCACTTTTCGCCTGGTTTCTTTCCGCTTGTCAGGGTCGCTTCGCAGCTCGCTCCGCCGTAGCATTTGCTTAGGCTGTCCTGGTTCACGCAAGCGGCATCATCGAACGTGATGGTCAAGCCGCCGGCGCCGGTGACCGTGTACCACCGGATCGGCGAGTTTTTCTTCGCCCAGGTCTCATACGGGTTCGTAGTGAGCTTGCTGAGATTGCGGTCGTCGACGCAGATGATCGGCCTGTTGGAGGAAGACAGGGGGGTGTACTTCGCGCATGGGTTCCCTTTGGGTCCGACCCCCTTGTCGTCGTATATCGTCGAGCAGCTAAGGCACAAGACCGCGGTGAGCAGTACGAGCAGACGTCGATTCATGGGCGTTCTCTCCTGTCGAGTAGTGTATGGAGCACACCATACGTTTCATCTGAGATCCGCCAGCTCCGGGTCGCGCGAGGCGAGGTCGGGACTATAGCCGGCGGCAGTAGCGCGGCGCAGCCACGCCGCGGCACCCTCCTTGTCATTGCGCAGCAGCGTTACGACAGCGGCCTGGTACAGGACGTCCGGATTGGTGATTTCGAGCTTGAGCGCCTCATCCAACTCCGTTTTCGCCTCGTCTGAGCGCCCGATCTTGGCCAGAGAGCTGGCGATGATGGCGTGGGCGAGGCCGTCGGCGGGATTGACCTTCAGCGCCTCCCGGGCACGCTCCACGGCGCGCTCGTACGCGGCCGTTGCTTTGGGCCGCTGCCCCGGCGCCCAGCGACGCGCGTCGCCAAGATTCATCCAGCGGGTGGCGTCACCGCCTGTCATGGAGGTCGCCTTCTCGAACGACGTCGCGGCGTCGGTAAACAGTCCGAGGTTGTATTCGCAGGTGCCAAGGTTCGCGTAGACGATGCTGTCCGGCCCGATTGCCAGCGACTTCCGCAGCGCCTGCAGCGCTTCCTCATGACGGCCGAGCACCAAAAGCGCCGCGCCTAGATTGCCGTAGCCCTTCCCGCTGTCGGGCAGCAATTGCGCCTGGCGTCGAAACAACTCCACTGCCTTTTCCGGGCGGCGGTTTTGAAGACAGAAGGCGCCGTATTTCGAATACGCCCTGTGCCAATCTGGCGCCAGGACCAGGAGGTGCTGGTACTCGCGTTCGGCGTCGGCGGCGCGGCCCATCTTCTCGTATGTGTCGGCCAGTCCGAGCGCGGCATCGGGGAGGTCAGCGTGGAGAGCAAGAGCACCCTGGAACTCGGCGGCCGCGCCAGGGTAGTCGCCTCTGGTCTTCTTCAACTCCCCAAGAGTGACATGGACCTCGGCGAGGGTGGGATCGATTTTCGCGGCGCGCTCCGCGTACAGGGATGCCTGCTCGACGAGAGGGTTTTCCTTCTTGTAGAAGTACTTGGTGAGCAGTGCCTTGCCCAGCGCGCCGTTGACGGCGGCGGAATCGCGCGCGTTGAGCAGAAGGGCCTCCAGCCTGCCGATGGCCTCGTCGAGCGCTGCCTCATCCTTCAGGCGGTGCATGAGCCCGAGTGCCGTGACGTAGCTCTGTTGGTCGGCAGGGCGATCGAGTCCGGCGACGCCGCCACCCTGCGCGAGCGGCGGCGCGCCCGTCGCCCGAAGAACTCCGGCGGCCACACGATCCTGCAACGCGAAGACGTCGCCGCCCGGACCGCTCACACTGTCGCCGCCGACCTGCGACGACGTTTTCACATCCAGGATGGTGTAGCTGATGCGAATGTTGTCTCCCACCCGCTGCGCGACGCCTTGCAGAATCAGATCGGCGCCGTGACGCCGCGCGGCGTCGACCGGATTCGCCGGCTTGGCGCTGTCGTCCAGCGGGCGGATGACGCGAATGGCAGGCGACTTCGCCAACTGGGCGGCGATGGCATCCGTAAGGCCGACGCTGAAGACCTCGCCGTCGCGGCCGCCGGCGTCGCTGCGCAGAGGCATGAAATACAGCGCGTGCCGCCCTCCGGCAGGCGGCACGGATTGCGTGTGCCAGATCCGCCATGCGGCGCCCGCCGCGAGGACCAGCAGCGCCACGGCGACCGCGACAAGCGACCGTCGCATGGCGCGCGACGGTCGCCTGCGAGTGGCGAGGCTGCGTCCGCCGGAAGGCACGCCGGAGCTCAACTCATCGCGCACCTCGCGGAGATCGCGCGCCAGGTCGCGTGTCGACGCGTAGCGCTCCCTCGGCTCCTTGGCCAGACAGCGCCCGATGATGTGCAGCAGTTGCGGCGAAAGCGTGCCGCTTTCGATCAACGGCGGAGGTTCGTCACGGATGATCGCCGTCATCGTTTCGACCGCGGTGCGGCGATCGAAGGGGCGCTTGTGCGCCACGAGCTCGTAAAGCATGACGCCCAGGGCGAACTGATCGCACCGGAAATCGCTCGCCTCGCCGGCGGCCTGTTCCGGCGACATGTAGAAAACAGTGCCGAAGATCGCGCCCGGCGTGGTGTGCGGGACGGTGGCGTCGCTGTCGCCGGTGGCAATGGTCAGCTTGGCCAGCCCGAAGTCGAGGATCTTCACGAATCCCTCGGGCGTGACCATCACGTTCTCCGGTTTGAGGTCGCGATGGGTGATGCCGCGCTCATGCGCCGCCGCCAGTCCCTCCGCCACCTTCGCGCCGATGCGCGCGACTTGTTTGAGCGGCAGAGCGCGCTCGGCGGTCAGATCGCGCAGACTGCGCCCCTCCACCAGCTCCATGACGATGTAGGTCACGCCATCGATTTGCCCGATGTCGTAGATGGTGACGATGTTGGGATGGTTGAGCTGCGAGGCGGCGCGAGCCTCCTGCTCGAAGCGGCGAAGCCGCTCCATTCCGGCCGGCGAATCCTGCGGCAGCACTTTCAGCGCTACGTCGCGATTGAGCTTCGTGTCGCGCGCGTGAAAGACCTCCCCCATCCCACCCGCACCAAGCCGCGAGACGATTTCGTACGGCCCAAAGCGGAACCCCGGCTGCAATGTCACAGAGATGTGCCAAGGATACCCGCTTCGGCTACAATCTCGCGCGGCGATGATCCGCGCCGAACCTCCTCGGCCTTCCCCCAGCGAAGGCCCACGGCGGAGGCAAAGGGGAGCACACTCCCGGGTCGGTATCCGGCGAAACCTTCGTTCGAGGGCTTTGCCGCTGGGGGGCGGGCTCGCGGACTGAACGAAGGAGATTTTCGCGATGCCGAAGCAGAAAGACCTCAAGCGCCTCGTTCGAGCGCGCATGCAGAAGACGGGCGAGTCGTACACCACGGCGCGCCTCCAACTCGTCAAGAAGCAACCCGAAACGCCAACCAACTACGAGAAGCTGGCCGGCCTGAGCGACGAGTCGGTCAAAAAGGCCACCGGCTGCGCGTGGGAGAAATGGGTGTTCGTGCTCGATCACGCCGAGGGGACGGAGATGTCGCACCGGGAACTGGCGCAGCACATCCACGACAAGTACCACACGCCCGGCTGGTGGACGCAGATGGTCGCCGTCGGCTACGAACGGATCCGTGGCCTGCGCGCGCAAGGGCAGCGGCGCAGCGGCGAGTGGGAAGTCAGCAAGAGCAAGACCGTCGCCGTGCCGGTCAAGAAGTTGTACGCCGCATTCAAGACGGCGCGCGGACGGGCGAAGTGGCTGGCCGATGCGAACCTCACCGTCCGCACCGCGAAGCCGGAGAAGTCGATGCGGGTGCGGTGGGAGGACGGGACGCCGGTCGACATCTTCTTCCTCCCCCGCGGCGAAACGAAGAGCCAGGTGGCCATCCAGCACCGCAAGCTCACCTCGAAGGCGGACGCCGATCGGATGCGAGCGTTCTGGAGCGCACGGCTTGACGCGCTTGCCGCAATGATGAAGTGATGTGAAGGGTCTCGGGGTCTCGGCGGGGTCGCGCAGTCTCGCGGCCCCGCCCACCCCGAGACCTCGAGACCGCGAGACCCCGCCGCAACTACTTCTTCGCCGGCGCCCACTTCGGCGGATCGACGACCACCGTCGTGCGCGCGGGCAACGACTCGTCGCGCAGAAAGGCCATCATCGTCTGCGCGATCTTCGGCGTGGAGAGGAACAGCGGATCGCTGTGAACGGCGCCGTCGAGGATCAGGTGATGCGCGCGGCTGAATCCCGCCGCGTACTCCTCGGCGTTCGAGATCGGCGTGCGGCCGTCGAGCGTGCCGCTGATGAACAGCGCGGGGACGTCGGAGCGCACCGGCGCGCGGAAGGCGTCGCCGAGGTCGGGATTGCCCCACGCCTCGCAGATGTCGGGGAAGACCTGGTCGGCGAAGTTGCTGACGAGCGACGTCTTCGCCTCGCGCGCGATCCGCTCGCGCCGCGCAGCGGTCGCGCCGGACGCGCAGTCCATCATGATCGACATCGCGTTGCCGATCGGCTGCCGCGAGAATCCCAGCCAGAAGTCCCCCATCGCCGTGAAGTCGCCCTGCGAGGCGGCGTAGTAAATCGCCGGGTAATGCCGGATGGTGGTGGTGCCCATGTTTGCCGCCGTGAAGGCCTGCATCACGAACTTGTTCACCGGCACCTTCACCTTCTGCTTGGTGGTCGGATCGACAACCTCGGCGACGACCGGTTCCTTCTCCAGCTTCTCGTGGACCTGCCGCACCAGCGCGACGAAGTCGGGGACGCGCGCGCTCCACTCCGGATCGCGCCGCAGAAACTCGCCGATGTCCGCGAGATGTTTGTCGACGTTGCTCGGCAGCTTGAGGGTGTGATCCGGCCCCTCGGTGCCGGCGAGGACAGCGTGGCCGATGCTCGAAGGGTGACGGCGGATGGTGGTCAGCGCCAGATGCGTCCCGTAGCTGATGGCCCAGAGGTCGATCTTCTTCGCGCCGAGGACGCGGCGAAGCGCCTCGAGATCGTCCGCGCTCTCGTTGGTGTTGTAGCCGCGCAGATCGACGCGCTGCCAGTCGCGGTGGTACTCCACGCATTCGCGCGACTTCTGCAGATACGCCTTCACCACCGCCTCGCGCGTCGGCGTGTCGAGCGGAACGAGGACGGGATCGCTGCACGGAATGTCGCGCTGCGACATCCCGGTGCCGCGCTGGTCGAAGGCGATGACGTCGGCCACTTCGCGCAGGGCCATGAAGAGCGGGAAGCGGCTTCCCTTCGCCGCCCCCACCCCCGACCCGCCCGGCCCACCCGCCAGGTAGACGATCGGGTTGCCCGGCTTCTTCGCCGTGCTCTTGAAGCGGACGAACGCGAGCTCGATCTTCGCGCTTTCCGGATTGGTGCGGTTCTCGGGCACGAAGAACGTCCCGAGCTCGGCGTCGACTTTGTCGCCTTTCCCGGATTGGAAGACGTAGGGCCGGATCTTGGCGGCGGGTTGGGCGGCGGCGGTTGCGACAAACGCGGCGAGGGCCAGACAGACGAATAGCGTTCTCATCACGATGAGCTCCTCCAGTTGCCCGTCATGCTGAGCCGCGTAGACGGCGAAGCATCTCAGTTAGCGCAGTCTGAGATCCTTCGCTGCGCTCAGGATGACGAAGCGGTTAGTTGTTAGTCCTGGATCTCTTCGAGCGCGCGTTGCGCGGCGGCGCGCACGTGCGGATCGTCGAGGGCGCGGGTGAGGGCGTCGACGGCGCGCCCGTCCTTGATCTCGCCGAGGGCCCACGCCGCGGCGCGGCGCACCTCGGCGTCTCCATCGCCGACCACGAGCTGCGAGAGCGCCTGCACGGCGCGGCGGGCGCGAATCTCGCCGAGGGCGAAGACCACCGTGCCGCGGACGGCCGCGTCGCGGTCGCCCAAGGCCACGATCAGCGGCTCGACGGCGTCGCGGTCTTTCAGTTCCGACAGCCCGAAGGCGGCGGCGCGGCGGACGCCGGCGTCGCGGTCGGCGAGCAGGCGGATCAGCGGCGCGAGCGCGGCGTCGCGATCGACGGTCCAGCCGCCGCGAGTCTCGCCGATGGCCCAGGCCGCGTTGCGGCGCACGGCGGGCGTGCGGTCATCGAGCGCGCCGACCAGCGCCTCGACCGCCGGACGGGAGATCGACGCCAACGCGAGCGCCGCCTGCTCGCCCGGCGAGGGGTGGTGGAAGGTGGTCAGCGCGGGCGTCCAGTTTCCGTCGTAGCAGCGCATCGCGGCGATGGGCGCCTCGTCGCCAAGCATGGCCAGCAGCGCCGGAATCGCGGCGGCGTCGCGGGCGCGGCCGGCTTTGCAGGCGGCAGCGGCGCGCGTTTCGGCGTCGGGCGACGACAGGAGCGCCGAAACCTCAATGGTTTGCGTGAACTGCGGCGGATGGACGGCGATGGCGGCGGCGCCCACGCTGCTGATCGCCAGCGCGGCCCACGCCGCGGCCACCAGAGCGCGTGAATGCTTCATGGTCTTCCTCCAGATGATGCGGCGGATGCGGTCCTCGAACGCGCCTCCCGCCATGGTCAGTGAGTACGTCGCCTTCGGCGCCGCGGAGGCGAACGACGCGACGTCGAGCAGCACGCGCGCGTAGTCGCGCGGCGGCACCAGGCGCGGCGTCACCTGCTCGTCGCAGGCCAGCTCGCGACTCTCCGCGAGACGGCGCTTGAGCAGCGCCGTCAGCGGATGGAAGGAGATGGGAAGCGTGGCGATCTCGACGACGGCGTTGACGATGTAGTCGCGGCGGCGGATGTGCGCCAGCTCGTGGCCGATCACCGCGACGAGGGCGCGGTCGGAGAGCTCGTCGAGGAGCGCGCGCGGGACGATGATCACTGGCGCGAACGCGCCGAGCGTGACCGGCGTGGCGACCGCGGACGAGGTGAGGATCGGAACGTCGAGCCTCTCCAATGCGTCGCCGCAGCGGGCGCGAACTTCGTCCGAGACGTCGATGGACGCCACGCGCAGGAGCCGGCGCGTCCGCACCCAGGCCGTCGTCAACGCGGCGATGCGCCAGAGGATGAAGGCGCCATAGCCGGCGGCGAGGAGCGCGGCGACGTTCACGCCGCGCGCCGCGGGGCGCTGGGTGTGTTCGAGGAGGGTGTCGAGGGAAAAACGTTCGTTGTTGGTCGTTGGTTGTTGGTTGGAGAACGACACCGGGGCTATGCGCTCGACTTTGCGCGGTTTCATCGCCACCAGCGGCAGGATCACGCACGCGGCCACCGCCGCCACCCAAACCAGATGCTGCTGGCGAGCCGGCGCGCGGCGCATGGCGCGCGCGGCCAGCAGCGCGACGAGCACGATCACCGGGATCTGCACCAGCGCGTTGATCAGGAAGGCTGCAATGACGCCGCTATTCATGGTCCGCCTCGTCGAGCAGGTCGCGCAGCCGCGCCAGCTCATCGCCCGAAAGCTGCTTCGTCTCCACCAGACTCATCACCAGATTGCTCGCAGATCCGGAGAAGAGGCGGTCGACGACGTCGGCCACCGCCTGCTTCGCCACGTCGCGGCGCGAGATCGACGGCCGGTAGAAGTACGCCTTCTGCTTCAGGGTACGGGTGGCGTGCCCCTTCCGGTGCAGGACGTTGAGCATGGTCTGGACGGTGGTGTACGCCAGCGGCCGCGCCAGCTTCTCCTGCACGGTCTGCACGTTCGCAGGACCAGTCTCCCAAAGGACCTTCATGATCTCCAGCTCCAGCGGGGTGAGGGGCGATTTCGGTTTGGGCAACGGTGGTCTCCTAGTTCTTTAGGAGAAGATAGGTCGCGGCGCGACGATTGTCAACTAAAAGATTAGGAGGTGCCCTCATCCGGCGGTTATTGCGACAACTGCGCCGCGATCCAATCCGCGAGCATCCCCAGCGCCTGGCTCACGCCCGAGGCCACGCTCGCGCTGTCGAGCGACGGTATATCGACGGAGATCTGCTCGCGATGCGCGACGCCGCCCACGATCCACCGCGCCTCGAGGACAACCCTCGCTTCGGGGCCGGCCAAAACCACCACTGGCGGAATACATTTGACATTCCCCCTCTCCGGATATATATCGATCATGAGAGTGATATCGGTCGGTCCGGAGGTGCAGTGGACAAGAATGTGCTTCTGTATTGGAGCGGCGGTAAAGACAGTGCCATGGCACTGTACGAGCTCGCGACGAATCCCCGCTTCAACGCATTCCGGGTCACGGACGTTATGACCACGCTGACAGAGGGCTATGACCGGATCAGCGGTCACGGCGTGCGTAGTGTCCTGCTGGACCGTCAGGCCGACTGTCTCGGGTTGACGCTGCACAGGACGTACATTCCGCAGCAGTCGAGCATGAGTGAATACGAATATGTGATCGAGGAAGCGCTCCGTCACTACAAGGACAAAGGCACGCTCCTCGCGGCCACGGGCGACATCTTCCTTGAAAAGCGGCGGATGGCGATCTTCAAGAAAGTGGGGGTCGACGGCTGTTTCCCGCTGATGCTCGTCAATGCCCGCGAGCACGTGATGCGCATCATCGACCTCGGCTTCAAGGCCTATGTCGTCGCCGTTGATTCAGCGGCGCTTCCCGAGACGTTCGTGGGGCGACTGGTCGACCGCGAATTCGTCGAGTCGCTGCCGGTCGGCGTCGACGTCTGCGGCGAGAATGGCGAGTTCCATACGTTCGTCTTTGACGGACCATTGTTCAGAGAGCCGGTGCGCTGCAGACTGGGCGAAGTGGTGTACCGCGAGTCGCTTTTTTTCTGCGACGTATTGCCGGACGATTAGCGCCAACAAGGAGGCAACAATGAGCATGCAGATGAAGGCCGCCCCACTGGATGGAGTGCGCCAGCAGCGGATCCGCGAACTGGAAACGGAGTTGGGCGTTCAGCTCGTGGCCCTGCATCCGGAAACGCAGCTCGCCGAGCTGACGAAGCAGCAGGCGGAGCGTCTGGCACAGGTCGAACGGGAGCTCGACGTGAGCCTCGTCGCGCATGAATCGCACGCGCCGCTGCGTCTGGCGAATCCGAATCGGAAACAGCAGCAGCGCATCGCCGAGGCCGAGAAGGAAACGAAGCTGGTGCTGGTCGCCTATGAGCTCGTCAATGTGAAAGGGACACCGTTCGTAACGGACCAGAACGCCCGTCCCGCCAAACTGTCCGACGAACAGTCCCGGCGCCTCAAGACGGTGGAAAACGAAGTGGGGCTCACGCTGATGGCATTCGAGGGCAGCAAGCGAGAATCGTGACGCGGCAGCCAGACTCAGAAGAGCCGCTGCGGATTGGGATGCCGGAACGTGGCACGCGGCTTCGTGTTGAACTCGTGCAGGTCATAGGCGACGAACGCGAGATTGCCGGATCGCCCCGCCGAGGGGTGCCACGACTTTCTGGCAACCGGCGATGACCAGCTGCTCGCAATCGTCGACCGTTCCCATCCACAGTGCGCCTTCTTGCGTCGACGAGAAGAAACAGAGACCGTCCTCATAGACGGCCCAGATGACCGCGAAATTGAAAACCTGCTTCGCCAGGGGATCGAGCCGTAGCGTCAGCGCATGGCGGCGGGAGATGACCTCCCGATCGGCGTCGATGGCGAAGAGCCAGAGGTTCGAGTCCTCCGGACCGACGGCGCAATTCGCGACGAGCAGCCGCCCCTCGTGCGCCGCAATGGCATTGATGCCCCGTTTGGCGGCGGGATTGTAGACCTCGCGCGCGACGACCCGCCCATCCGGAATGCGCAGCAGGCAGATGTCGCCGTCTTCCGAGCCGGTGGCCACGTGCGCCACACCGTCCTGGATGCGCACCAGCGCGACGCCGCGGATATTGTGGATGCCCCACGGATTGACCGGCCTCTCGCTGCGAAGATTCATCGTGCCGGTGAGGCGCAGATCCAGTCCCTCCTTCGAGCCCTCCCAGAGCGTCACATACCCCTCGGCATGGCCGGCCACCAGGACGACGCGATCGCCCACGAGAAACGCTTCGCCGCTGTTGGCCGCACCGAATGAGGGGGCATAGTCGAGTCGCGCCGCCAGCTCGAGGCGCGTCCAGTCCGCATTGGGACGCCACACTGCGATCGAGCGCTCGTCGTTCGACGTGGCGAAAACTCGTGGCGCGATCCAGGTGATCATCTGCACGCCTTCAGAGCAGGGACTGCTCGCGGCGACGGAGATCAGCGGACCTTTCTCGCGCCACTCGGAGAAACGGAACACGGTGAGCGAGCCGTCCCAGCGCCCGACGGCGAAATGATCGGGATCGACCCAGCCGATCGACTGGGCCATATTGTACGTCACGCCTTCATTGCTGATCGGCAGCGCGGCGGGAGCGGCGTGCTCTCCTTCCGCGTGCAACTGCAGCTCGGATCGCAGGACCGACGGCAGGCGGCGTGGTTCGTCGGGCATGCGCGAGCCGCAACAGGAGGCGCCAGCGGCGGCGCCCCCTGTTGCGACGGGTCCTTTATGGGCACGCCTGCACGGCCGTCGACGTGTCGGTCTCCAGGAACAGAGTCCCGGAGCTGCCGGCGAAGGTCGTGCGGATGTTGAATCTGAGGACCGTTCCAGCCTGCGCGGTGCCGGCGAGGCCGCTCGTCCACAATGGCGTGAACTCATTGATCAATACGCTCGAGTAATTGGAGAAGAACGTGCGCGCCGTGCGCGCCAGCCGGCATTCCGTGCTGGAACTGGTCTGGCACTGGCCGACCCCGAACGCGGCGCCGCTCAACGTGACGCCGGACGGGCTGCTGCTGAATGCGATTTTGACGGTCAGGGGCAGGTCGATCGGATTCCCGATCTGTTCGATGTGGACCGTCGCCGGCGTATTGATGGTGCAGTTGCCCACCATCTGGCCGTTCTTCACGAAGACGGGATTCCGCTGTGCGAAGTCGAAGAAATTGCCAAGCTGGACGTCGAGCGCCTGTACGCGGTCCATGTCCACCCGCGGCGTGAGCTCCAGCGGACGATTGTCGCTCAAGGAAATGAGCTTCACCGACGTCACTTTGTCGCTCAGGACTTTCAGCACAGTGACGTGATGCACGTCGCCCGCATCGCGGCTGCCGTTTTTGGTGAAGCCACCGGTCGCGCCGACGGTGAGGTAGCGGATGCCGTCCGTCGTCCCCGAGTCCTGATCGTAATGGTGATGACCGGAAATCACGGCCGCGACCGGATAGCGGGCCAGCGGCTCGTGCACGCGCTGCCATCCGCTGGCGTGATACCAGAGGGCCTGGTGCACGAAGACGATGATGCCCTTCGCGTTCTTATGGTCCTCCAGATCGTCTTTCAGGAATTCGAACTGGTCGTTGTAGATCTGCGCCAGGAAGATATTGCCGAATCGCGGGTCGGAATGCAGCGCCTGATGTGAATAGAGGGCGATGAAGTGATACGAGCCGACGTCGAAGCTGTACCAGGGCTTCTGCAGCACGGCCGGGACGCGCGCGCCATAGAGCTGCTGGAACAATTGCTCGCGCGAGCGATCGCTGGAGTCCTCCTGAAATCCCGGCGGATTGACGTCATGATCGCCAGCGGTCAGAAACCAGTCGACGGGCAGACTGTCGAGGATGGCTGTGGCCTCATTGAACTGCGCCTGCACTTCCGCCGGCGGTCGGCTGCTCTCGAGCAGGTCGCCGGTATGTAGTACGACGTGGAGATTTTGCCGCGACAGCTCGCCCACGCCGTCTTCCATGATCGCGTACGCCGCCTGCAGGTCGAGGGCGAACGTCTGGTCACCGATGACCCCAATGGTGATGCTGTCGTCCGCGGCCGCTGCGACGCTCCAGAGAATCAATAGCGCGCATGCGAGCAATTTCGGCAAATGCAGTTCAGCGGGCCGGGCCTTGATTCGGTGATCCATGGCAAGTCTCCTGTCTAGAAAGGTTTGAAGAGAATCCCCTACACGCGAATCTGCGAGACGGTGCCTAAGGCACAGTGGCGATGATGGCCGTACTGAAATATAGAATCAGAGTTAGGAAAGGTCAAGGACCGGAGCGGGTAATGGTTTCACCTGCATTCCAAGACCGCACACAATGAGCCAAACCACATCCGCGGCGGCCGCCATGCGCTGATTCGTGATTCCCGCGAGATCGCGAAAACGCCGCGCCGATTCATAGATCGGCACAATGCCCATGCCCACCTCGTTCGTCACCACAATGACGGGCGCGCGGCGCTGCCGGGCCACTGTAATGAAGTCGTCCAGCGCGCCTTCGATGTCGATGTTCGCCTCCATGGCGTTGGACAGCCACAGCGTCAGGCAGTCGACGATGGCCACGGCGCCGGGATCGACCTGCATGGCCCGCGCGAGATCGAGCGGCTCTTCGATGGTCTTCCACGACTCTCCCCGCTCGGCGCGGTGGCGGTCGATGCGCGCGCGCATTTCGTCGTCCAGCGCCTGGGCCGTGGCGACGAAGACCTTCTCGCTGTACGGCGCGGCCAACGCCAGCGCTTTCGTGCTCTTCCCGCTCCGTGCGCCGCCGGTAATGAGGATCAGCCGCTCAGTCATACCACTCCTCCGGTGTGATCCCGAACGCGCGCTGCAGCGCCTCGGGGACGAGCACGCCTGCCGTGTCTCCCGCGGCCGCAACGCGATGGTCCGCCAGCAGGACGACGGACGACGCATGGCGCCTCAGCAGGGCGAGATCATGCGTCGCGCATAGGATCGTCACGCCTCGGCGATGCAGCCGCTCGATCAGCGACGACAGGCGTGCCGCCTGCCGCAGATCGAGAAAACTCGTCGGCTCGTCGAGCAGGAGGATCGGGCTTTGTTGCGCGAGCGCGGTGGCGATGAAGACCCGCTGCAGTTCTCCCGCGCTGAGTTGCGACGCCGGCCGCTCCGCCAGGTGGGCAATCTGGGTCTCCTGCATCGCCTCGAACGCAATCTCCTGATCCACCTTGGTCTCCCAGCGCATCGGCGCGAGGTGCGGCGTCCGGCCGAGGAGCACGAGTTGGCGGACGGTGAACCCGAACGAGAGCGGCGTCCGCGGCCAGACTCCGGCGATCAGCCGCGCGAGCTCGCGCCGCCCGTACGTCTCGATCTCGCGATCGGCGATCAGCACCTTCCCCACCGCGGGAACGAGCATGCGCGCGATCACCTTCAGGAGTGACGTCTTGCCCGACCCGTTCGCGCCCACCAGCCCGACGAACGCGCCCGGCTCCACGTGGAACGACACGCCCTCGACGACGCTCGAGCCGCCGTACTTCACCTCCACGTCGCGCAACTCGATCACGCCCGCGGCCTCCTCATCAGAGCCACGAACACCGGCACGCCGATGAACGCGGTGACGACGCCGACCGGCAATTCGTTCGGCGCGAGCATCGTCCGCGCGAGCACGTCGGCCGCAACGCAAAGCGCAGCACCGAAGAGCGCCGTCACCGGAATGAGCGCGCGGTGATCGACGCCGATCGCCAGACGCGCCATGTGCGGCACCACCAGCCCGACGAAGCCGACCGTGCCGGCGAGGCTGACGACGATCGCCGTGAGGAAGCTGGCGGCGATGAGCAGCACGGTCTTCACGACCTCGACGTTCACGCCGATCTGCGCCGCGAATTGTTCGTCGACCGCGATCGCGTTCAGGTTCCACGAGAACGCGTAGATGATGCCGCTCAGCACGGCGATGGCCACCGCGGCCGGCACGAGCGTGCGCCACTCCGCCTCCGCGAAGCTGCCCATGAACCAGAAGAAGAACGCCTGCAGTTGGTAGGGCGAGACGATGCTGAGGATCAGACTCAGGGCCGCATTTGCCAGCGCGGTGAAGATGACGCCGATCATGATCGCGGCGTTGGTCTCGAATGCCAGCCGCGCGCGCGCGAGCAGCAGCACGAGGGCGATCGTCGCCACGGCGCCCGCAAACGCGAAGGCGGGAGTGGCGAGCGGCGCACCGAGGCCGAGCAGCGTCGCCGCGACCGCGCCGAGGGCGGCGCCGCTGGAGACGCCGAGGGTGTATTCGGAGGCGAGCGGATTCCGCAACAACGCCTGGAAGACGAGGCCCGCGATCGCCAATGCCCATCCGCTGATACATGCCGCGACGAGGCGCGGCATGCGGATGGTGAAGATGACTTGCGATTCCATCGTGTCCGGACGCGCGCCGGAGAGCGTGTCGAGCAGCGTGCGCGGCTCGATCGCGTACGGCCCGACGATCAGCGAAACCGCCGCTCCGACCGCGAGTGCCCCGGCGGCGACGAGCGACGTCACGACGGTCCGCCGCCATCCCGTCGCACGTGCCATTATGGGAGATCCGCCGCACATTCGCCGCGCGCGAACAGCGTCGGGTGAATGGTCCGCGCGAGCAGCACGAGCCCGTGCACGACGCGCTGCGACGGGCGATCGAGATTCGTGGAGTCGATGAGATGCACGCGGCCGTTCCGGATAGCCGGCATCGGTGGCCACTTCTTCAGCCATGTATCGGTCTGTTCCGCTTCGGCAGCCGGATTCATGCTGCTTACGACGATGACTTCGGGGGCACGCGCGACGACGCTCTCGATGCTCAGGCGCGGGTAGCTCTGTTCCACGTCTTTCGTGATCGAGTCCGCGCCGACCATAGCGAGCAGTTGATTGGTGAACGTGCCTTTGCCGGCGCTGACGATCGGACCGAGCTGATATGCGAAGAGGACGCGCGGGCGGGCGACGGTGCGCGTGCGCTGCGAAACGCACGTCGCCACGCGTTTCATCTCCGCCACCGCCCGCCGCCCCTCGGCCGCGCGGCCGACCATCGTGCCGAGCGAGAGAATCGACTGCTGGATCGCGTCGAAGTCGCGCAGTTGCAACGTCACGACGCGCAGGCCGAGATGCTCCAGCCGCCGCAGCGTCGCGGGCGGATTGCCATCGTCGGTCGCGAGAACGAGATCGGGACGCAGCGCGACCACGGCCTCGACGTTGATGTTCACGTAGCTGCCCACCTGCGGCAGGTTCTTCGTGCGCGGAGGCCAGTCGGTATAATTCGTGACGCCGACGATCGCGTCGCCGAGGCCGAGGGCGGCGGCGATCTCGGCGCAACTCGGCGCGAGCGCGACGACGCGCTTGGGTGTCGCCGGCGCGGCGTCCACCGATGCGGCGATCGACAGCAGGATCGCGAGGAACCACCTCATGCCGGCACCTTCATGCCGAGACTCTCGTAGAGCGCGCCCACGTCGAGGTGCGCGCGAAAGTGCGCGGCGAGGCGCGCGTATGGATCGCCGCGCGGCTCGATCGCGTCGGCACCGAGCGGCGGAAGGTCGCGCAGCGCGCGGAGATGATTGATGAGCGCGAGCGCGCCCGCGGGCTCGTCGAAGAGGCCGTGCATGTACGTGCCGAGAACGCGTCCGTCGCGGCGGATCGCGCCGTCTTCGATGACCTCCCCAGTGCCGGTGCGCGTGAGGACGAACAGCGGATCGGCGTCGCCGCGACTGGTCTCGCCGACATGAATCTCGTAACCGGCGACGGCGGCGTCGCCGAAACGAGGCCGGTCCGCGAAGGAGCCGGTCACCTGGCGCACGGTCTTCACGGCGCTCAGGGACGTGCGCAGGTCGAGCAGCCCGAGGCCCGGGATGTCGCGCGCACCGCCTTCGACGTCGTGCGGATCGTCGATGGAGCGGCCGAGCATCTGCATCCCGCCGCAGATGCCGACCACCGGCTTGCCGGCGCGCTCGTGCGCGAGCACGGCATCGGCAATGCCGCGTGCGCGCAGATCGTCGAGGTCGCGGACGGTGTTCTTGCTCCCCGGCAGGATCACGACGTCGAGGTCGCGGATCTCCGCGGCATCGCGCACGTACGAGAAGGCCACGCCGTCGATCCGCGTCAGGGCGTCGAAGTCGGTGAAGTTGGATAGGGACCGCAACAGCATGGCGCCGACGCGCAGACCGCTGCGCCGGCCGGGCGCCTCGTGCAGGGCGAGGCTGTCCTCCTCTTCGATGCCGAGGTCGCGCAGATGCGGCACCACGCCGAGGCAGCGCTGGCCGGTGCGGCGCTCGAGGTAGGGCACCGCGTCGCCGAGGAGCTTCGGATCGCCGCGGAAGCGATTGATGACGAAACCGCCGAAGCGCTCGCGCTCCTCTGGCTCGAGCAGCGCGTACGTGCCGACGATCTGCGCGAACACGCCACCGCGATCGATATCCGCGACGAGCACACACTTCGCGTCCGCGTACTCGGCCATGCTCAGATTCACCATGTCGACCTGCTTCAGGTTCATCTCCACGGGCGAGCCTGCGCCCTCGAGCACGATCAACTGATGCCGCGCAGCGAGGCGGTCGTACGCCTTCTGCACTTCGTGGAACAGCTCCGAGCGCCGTCCGTAGAGCTCCGCGGCCGAGAGGTTGCCGAGGATGCGGCCGTTCAGCACGACCTGCGACGCGGTATCGCTGCTCGGCTTGAGCAGGATCGGATTCATGTCGACGCTCGGCTCGAGTCGCGCGGCGTGCGCCTGCGTGGCCTGCGCGCGCCCGATCTCCAGTCCGTCGCGAGTGGCGTAGGAGTTGAGGGCCATGTTCTGGGCCTTGAACGGCGCGACGTCAATGCGGTCCTCGCGAAAGATGCGGCACAGCGCGGCGGTCGTCACCGACTTGCCGACGTGCGACGCCGTGCCGAGGACCATCAATGCCGGGGTGCGGTTCTTACCAGGCACGCGACCACCGTCCTCCCCGATGTTCCGGACCGCGCAGCGAGCTGTCGATGCCGGCACGCACTTCAATGATCCGGCCGAACAGCCAGAGGAGATCGGAGAGCCGGTTGAGATACGCGATCACCTCCGGCGCCACCGGCTCCGTTTCGGCGAGCCGCACGGTGAGGCGCTCCGCGCGGCGGCAGATGGTGCGCGCCACGTCGTACGCCGCAGACGCAACGTGCTCGCCAGGAATCGACCAGTCGCCGAGCACGCCGTCCATGGCCTCGAGGCGATGCACATCGGCGGTGAGCGCGTCGATCATCGCGGCTGTGACGTCCGGCTCTTTCGTTTTCTCCGATGGCGTGGCCAGCGCGCTGCTCACCGCAAACAGCTCGCGCTGGATCGACTTCGTCCGCTCGCGCACTTCGGCGTCGTCACAGATTGAGCGCGCGAAGCCCATCGACGAGATCAGCTCGTCGATCGTGCCGTACGCCTCCACGCGCTCCGCGCCTTTCGAGACGCGCACGTTGCCGACGAGACTGGTCTCGCCGCTGTCGCCCCGTTTCGTGGCGATGCTCATAACGACCTCCAGCTTCCGAATGGGATCGGGACAGCGAACGCGTCTTCGATGCTGAGACCGCGCGCGATCGCGAGCGCGCAGCGGATCGGTCCCGCGTGCGTGACGACGAGCGTGTCGTCGCCGGCCTCCGCAAGCGCGGCGGCGACACGCGTCTGCACATCGACGATCGACTCTCCGCCCGGCGGCGTCGCCGTCGTCCACTGCTCGAGATACTCGCGGCCGTCGACTTCGTCCCAGCGCAAGCCGTCCCACGCGCCGAACGACTGCTCACGCCAGCGCACGTCGTAGGTGCACGCGACGCCTCGCTGCGCGGCGAGGGCCTCGGCGAGGATGCGGCAGCGCGACAGGTCGCTGCTCACGATGCGCCGCACGGGGGGCAGCGACGCGGCCAGCGAGTCGAGCGCGGCCAATGCATGCGGCGCGACCGCGGCATCGCTGTGTCCGGAAATGACGAGCGGATCGACGGTCTCCGGATGACGCACGAGGATCACGGCCATCGCAGCACCTCGAGCGGCGCGAAACGCGTCCAGCCGACGGCGCAGGCTAGCACCGTCACTTCGACTGCCACGTTCGTGGCGCCGATGCAGTCGCCGGTAACGCCGCCGAGGCGTTTCCGGAAATGCAGTCCGGCCACGGCGGTAACGATCGTCGCGGCGGTAATGAACAGCAGCGCGGCGACGGAGCAGAGAATCGCGCCGAGGATCAGCGGCGTGGCGATCGCGATCGCGATCGTCCCGCCGCTGAGCGATCGCGCGACGTCCTCCGCGAATCCTTCGTTGCGCGCATTGGGCAGCCATGCCATGAGCGCGACGCCGCTCGCGCCTCCGAGCGCCGCCGCCAGCGGGAGCGCGAGCAGGAGATCGCGGAGGCCCAAGGTGCGGAACATCGTGAAGCGGGCCGCGTAGAGCAGCACCAGCGCGATCGCGCCGTACGTGCCGACGCGACTGTCGCGCATGATCTCCAGCGCGCGCTCGCGCGTGAAGCCGCCGCCGAGACCGTCGCACGTGTCGGCGAGCGCGTCTTCGTGAAACGCGCCGGTCAGCAGCGCGCCGAAGATCAACGCGGCCACGATCGCAACGTCGAGGCCGAGGAGCGGCTTGGCCACCATCGCCGCGCCCGCGACACCCGCGCCGACGATGGCGCCGACGAGCGGGAAGTAAGCCACTGCGCGCGCGAGCTCGCGCGTCTCCCCCGCGCGTCGTGATAGCGGCACGCGCGTCAGAAACTGCGCGGCGACGATGGCGCTCCGCAGCATCAGGACCGCTCCGACACTCCGGCGGTCGCAAACGTGGCCATCTCCACGTACACGCGGCACGCGGCCTCGAGCAGATGCGACGCGAGCAGCGCGCCCGTGCCCTCGCCCAAGCGCATGTCGAGATCGAGCAACGGACGGGCGTCGAGCCGCTGCAGCACGGTGTGGTGCGCGCGCTCGTCGGAGCGGTGGCCGAAGAAGAGGAAGTCGTGCACGCGCGCATCGAGCGCGATTGCGACCGCCGCGCCGGCCGTGGCGATGAAGCCATCGACGATCAGCGGCGTGCGCGTGGCCGCGGCGCCGATCGCGAGTCCGGCGATCGCCGCGATCTCATAGCCACCCAGCGACGCGAGAATGTCCAGCGGCCCGCCGTTCGCCCGGGCAGCGTGACGCGCCAGCGCGAGCTCGATGGCTTCGCACTTTCGCAGCAGCCCCGGATCGTCGACGCCGGTGCCGCGGCCGACGACGTCGGACGGCGCGAGGTCGTACATCGCGCAGAAGATCGCCGTGGCGGCGGTCGTGTTGCCGATGCCCATCTCACCGGCGATGAGACAGCCTGCGCCGCGCCCCACATGCTCGCGCGCCAGCTCGACTCCGACATCGATCGCACGCAAACACTCCTCGGCAGTCATCGCATCTTCGGCGCAGAGGTCGCGCGTCCCGCGGCGGACCTTGCGCGACACGAGTCCCGGCACCTCGCCGAAGTCGTAGTCGACGCCGATGTCGACGACCGTCACGGTCGCTCCGGCATGCCGCGCGAGCACGTTCGCAGCCGCGCCGCCGCGGAGGAAATTCAGCACCATCTGCGGAGTGACGTCCGCGGGATAGGCGCTGACTCCCCTCCTCGCGACGCCGTGATCGCCGGCGAAGATCAGCAGCGCCTTGCCGTCGACCGACGGCGCGTGCCCTTGGATCGCGGCGAGATGTTCGGCGAGCTCCTCGAGCCGGCCGAGACTGCCGCGCGGCTTCGTCAGTGAGTCGATGTGCCGGCGCGCGGCGGCCGCGGCATCGCGGTCAAGCGGACGGATCTCGTCGAGCGCGCGCAGCAAGATGGGATCGGCAGTGGTGAGCGGCGTCATCAGAATCCGTACCGCACGCCGGCGTGCACGGTGCGTCCCGGCGCTGGGAACGCGAGCACTTCGGTATACTCGCGGTCGAACACATTCTCGATCCGCGCGGTGAGCTGCAGCGCAGCGCGCAGCCGATACGAGCCCCCGACATCGAACTTCACATAGCCGTCGTTGTAGCGATCGCTGAACGTCTCGAAGTCGCGCTCGAAGCGCGGCCCCACGGCGTTCGCGTTGGCGGATGCGGTCCAGGCCGCGTGCGAGTACGAGAGCGTCACCGAGGCGGCGTTGCGCGGGCGGCGGTAGAGCGGCAGCCCCGTGCCCTCGTCGCGCGTCTGCAGATACGTGTAGGCCGCGGCGACGCGCCACGGCTCGCCGAACCGCGCGCCGGCGCTCAGCTCCGCGCCGCGAATCGTCGCGCGATCGATGTTCGCGGCGACGAACGTCACCGGGTCGAACGAGATCAGGTCGTCGTACTTGCTGTTGAAGGCCGTCAGCGACAGCCCGGCGCGCGGCGTCTCGAAATCGACGCCCGCCTCGACGGAGCGGCTGGTCTCCGGATCGAGGTCGGGATTGCCGTAGAACGGATACGCCAGCTCGCCGGCCGAAGGGGCACGGAATGCGCGTCCGGCCGCGGCTCGCAGGCGCCAGCGTTCGCTCCATTGATACGTGGACGAGAGGCGCGGGCTGGTGTGACTGCCGAAGCGGCTGTGGCGATCGAGACGCGCGCCGCCGGTGATGCGCAGGGCGCCGAGCTCGACCCGGTCCTGCGCGTAGAACGCGGTGGTGCGGATCGTCTCATCGAGGGCGACCTCTTCGTTCGACGTCGCGAGCACGTCTTCGTACTTGTGCTCGACGCCGAAGACGATCGTCTGCCCGCGCGGGGTCATTGTGTTCTGGATCATGCCCCGCCACAGCTTCGACTCGGAGGTGGAGCTGGTCGAGAAGAAATCCTCTGGGTCCTCGAATGCGTCGTCGCGGTCGGTGACGCTGCCGCGGATCTCGAGGCCGAGGAGCGGCGAGGCCTGCACCACGTACTCGATGCCGCCCACCGCGAGCTGCGATTCGCTGTTGCGCCGCAGCGCGGGCGTGGGGCCGTTGAACGGAATGCCGGTGTGCGTGTCGCCGGCGAAGGCATGCAGCGCGAGGGTCGAGTCGGCGGTGAGGTTCCGCTGCAGGCGCCCGTTGAGCTGTACGTTGCGGAACTCGTCGTTGTCGAACTGTCCGGCCGTGCGGAGGAACGAGCCGCCGGCCTTCCACTGCAGCGCATCCGAGCCCCCGGTGAGCTGCAGCGATTCGGTGTGCGTGGACATGCTTCCCGTCTCCGCCCACAGCGTGCCGTCGACGCCGTCCGTGACGGTCGCGCGGGAGGCGGTGACGATGTTGACAACACCTGCCATGGCCTGGCTGCCGTACAGCGGCGACTGCGCGCCGCGCACGATCTCGATGCGCTCGACGCCGCTCGTGACGAGGGAGCCGATGTCCGCGCCGCCGAAGAACGGGTCGTTGATCTCGACGCCGTCGATGAGCAGCAGCAGTTGCGACGAGCTCGCGCCGCGCAAAAACGCCGACGTTGCGTGTCCGGGCGAGCCGCTCCGGACGATGTTCATCCCGGCGATGTCTCGCAACGCCTCCGCCACCGTCACCGCCTGCGACCGCTGCAGGTCCTCGGCGGTAATGATCGACACCGAGTCCGTCGCATCTTCGATCGGCTCGGAAATACGGTCGGCGGTGACGACGATCGTCTCTCCGGGGACGCGCACAGGCGCGAGATCATCCTGCGCCGAGACGGCGGGCGAGACGAAAAAAAACAGCAAAAAAGAAAGAATGGCGAAGCGCTGCACAGAAACCTCCTCAGTCCACGAAGGGGTTGATCAGTCGTTCGTGCTCAGAGGTTTCCTGGCTTGCGACGTCCTACTCTCTGCGCCTTCCCAAATCGCGCGACGGCGGTCAGTGGCCTGTTGCAGATTTCGTTTCGCTCACAGTAGCGGGCCTGCGACGGATTCACACCGTCTTCCCATGTGAAGCCGAACGTAAGTTGTGAAAGAAGGACGAGCGGCGCGCTCGTCCGGAAGTGAGCACAGGGTACAGCACCGTTCCGAACAACATCAAGCGGGAGCCGGAGTTACGGACGTCCCGCGTCGAATCGCGCGGAGAGCACTTCGCTGTAGTACTTGCCGGCCGCGTCGTTCCCTCCGATGACGTATAACCGCGCTTTCGACTCCGCGGCGCCGAGGCCGGCACGGCCGGTGGGCAGCTTGCCGGTCGGAGCAATACGCCAGATGCCGATCGAGTCCGACACCGGAAGCGTCGGCAGGACGTACGAGTAGCTGATCCAGTTCGCGTACGCGCCGGTCCCCGGCTGGCCGCCGACAGCCAGCAGCAGCGAGACCGGCTGGGCCTCGATGTTGGCGAAGACGGTCGCGTGGCCGTAGATCCCCGACGTGAGCGGGCCGGGCGACGTCCGCCACGGACTGGGCGTGCCGTCGGCGCGGGCCGCGCTGATCTGCACATCGTCGAACACGTCGATCAGATCGAGGTCTCCCCATCCGCCGATGACGACGATGTTGCCGCGGATGGTGACGGCCTGCGGCGAGCTCCGGCCGCCCTTGAGGTGGAAGTTCGCGAACGTCCACGGACCGATCGTGCAGTCGCTGTTGACCTTGGCCACTTCGACGGTGTCGAGATGAACGGTGTCGGCGCCGATCTGCGTGACGCCCGCGACGGCGTTGAGGAACGTCCCCTGCGCGGTCTGCACGGCGACGAGGGTGTGATTCGAGCGCGGCGTCTTCAGTTTGTTCGGGCTGGTGACCCAGGCCGAGAGGCGCCCGCTCGCGTCGACCTTCGCGGACTGCGTGTCGTCGTAGTACGTCTGCGACGTCGGCGTGGACGAGCTTCCGCCCGCGAGGAACATGCAGTTGCCAGAGCGCACCGCCCCTGGCCCCGAGCGCGCGTTGGTGAACGCCGTCTCGGCAGTCCACGCGCTCAAGCGCCCGTTCGTGCCGATGGTCGAGCGCACGACGCTGTTGTAGTAGATGACGTTCCCCGACGCCGCGTCGAACCGGTACCCGCCGAGGACATAGATATCGTAGTTTCCGCTCGTCGCCACAGCGTGATACGTCCTCGCTTCCGGCAACGACGGCTCCGCCTCGAACGCGCAGAACGCCGGCGCATCCGGCGGCATCCATGACTGTCGGCAATCGGGATTTTGCGCGAACGAGTAGGCCGACACGGAAGATAGTGCAATCATCAGAAATCCTGTTGACTTCATCCTCGGGCCCTCCTCTAGACAAGGAGTGTCGGCTCCGGCGAAACCTTCACCCTCGTTTATGGAAGGTTTCCGAAACTGGTGACGAGCTGGCAAACGAAGGTGGGCGCCGGGGTGGGCCACGCACGACATGTGACTTCGCTGTTGGTGATGATTTAGTTCCGCAAGCTCCGCCGTCGTGGGAACGATTCGATTTCGACCATCGTATCGACAAACCGTTTTTCTGGATATATGTTGAGGTGGAATCCTTTAACAAATGCGGGCTTATGAGCAAGCTTCGAAGGTAGTTTGTGAGTGTGAAAAGGAGAAACCACGTGATCCACAAGAAAGCACTGGCTAAAGCACCGACCTTTTCCCTCCCGGCAGTGTGTGTATTGTCAAGCGACGAAGCCTACTCGAGAGGCCCCACAATCCTGGTGTTCTACGATGGACACGGTTCCGAATTCTGAGCGAAGCGGCTGTCTGCGTTTCAGGCGAAACTCGCCGACTATCGCAGACAGAATGTCCAAGTTTTGGGCATAAGCGTTGACGATCCGAGCGACACCGTTGTCTGGGCACGCGAGATCGGAATCACATTTCCCTTACTGTCGGATCGAGGCGGAAAGATCTCGAAGCGTTTCGGCCTCTTCGACTCCACGAGCGAAACATCGGCGAGAGCCGTGGCCGTGATCAACGATGGGAACGTCCTTTTTCTGAAGCGCGTAACAACAACAGGGGTGCCGGCGGAGATCGCGCCATGGAAGGAGGCGGTCGAACGACGTGCTTGATTCGGCGTTTTGTACGCTCTCACACGATTGCCGTCATACCGTTGGTTCCGCGCAGTGGGGGCGTCACGTCGTCGGCGCTCCTCAGGAGAGCGCCGGGACGCGTCGTAACGACTCACGCAGTTGATGAGCGGCCTGGCATTCGTCGCGCCGAGCCTCCTCGCGCAATGCGCGGCGAGCGAAAAAGGCGCTGAACTGTGGTAGTAGCCGCCGATCGGACGCTAGATCCTCGGGTTATCAACAACTCACGAGAGGTGCTCTCGAGAGAAACCACGAGAGAAGCGTTTAGACACCCGGCCTGTCACGCCGGAGGTCGCGGGTTCGAGTCCCGTCGGCCCCCGCCTATCTAAGTAACTGATGGCGACGTTTTGGGTTTGGCGGCAAAGTCCGCCGGCGGCCTGAAAGGCCGCCGCTCCACTACAACTGCGCCGCGATCCGATCCGCGAGCATCGCCAACGCCCGGCTCACGCCCGACGCGACGCTCGCGCTGTCGAGCGACGGTAGATCGACGGCGATCTGCTCGCGGTGCGCGACGCCGGCCACAATCCACCGCGCGTCGAGGATGACCTTCGCCTCGGGGCCCGCGGCGAGATCGCCGAAGACCACGTCGATCGTCCGCATGGCGCCCGGCTGCGACTGTCCCGGAAGGATCACCATTCCCTCGGGCAGCCGAGAAGCGAGGTCGAAGGCCAGCGTGTGCAGAACCGACGCCTCCAGCGGCGCCGACCATAGCTCGGTGCCGCGCACTTCGAGCTGATGATCAGCCTGCCGGACGACGATCTCTTTCCGGTCGAGGCCTGGCGGGAGCTCGATGGCGCCAATCCCGATCGGAAGACCGCGAACCGCCGCGACAGCGCCATCGATTCGTTCCAGCGAAAAGATCTTGCTCTTCGAGCGGGAAAAGAACGAGCAGCCCGTCAGGAGTAGCAGAAGGACCATCGTCCGGCGGGTCGTCATTTGCCCCTCCCCTTGAGCAACGCGTCGGGATTCTCCGAGAGGTACGTCGCCAGCGCGCGTACGGCTTCCGCGGCGCGCGTGAGCTCGCGGATCAACTCCGCGAGGTCGTAATTCTGTTTCTGCGAGGTGCCGATGAGCTGCTCGGCGCGCTTGGCCGCGCCCTCGGCCGCCGTCGCCGCGTTGCGCAGGCTGTCCGCGATCGGCCCGACGTTCTCCCGCGTGGTGACCGCGACCTTCTCGATCTCGGCGAGCGAGCGGTTCAGGCGCTGCACACTCTCGCTCAGCGCCGGATCGTGCACCAGCGTGTCGAGACGCTGCGCCGTGCTGCGCAGGTGGCCGGCAATCTGCTCGATCGGCAGGTTGCGGATTCTCGCCGCGACGTCGCCGACGGCGGCCAGCGCCCCTTCGACGCCGCTGCCGCCGCTCGCCGCCGGGATGATCGGCGGATCGGAGGTCATCACCAGCCGGCCGGTGCCGGGCGCCGCCACCATGTCCAGTCCGACCGCGCTCGCTCCCGGCAGGACGAGGCTCGTCGCCAGCCGCGCGCGCAATCCTTTCTGCACCAGCGTCGCGAGCACGCCGTTCATCTCGCGACGGAGATCCTCGCGCGTCGTCGAAGCGGTGACTTCGAGCTCTAGCCGGCGCGGATCGACCTCCAGCATCACCGGTGTCTCGAGGCTGGCGGTGTCGCGGCGATATCGCAGCCGGACGTCGCGCACCCGCCCGATCTGCACGCCCTTCATCTGCACCGGAGTTCCCGGCATGAGTCCGCTCACCGAGCCGGGGAAGTACGTCAGATATGTCAGTTGAGGTCCATCGGCAGCCGCCTCGGCCGCGGCCTGCGATTCGTAGAGATCGAAGCGCGTGCCGTTCGCCATCGGCGGTCCGGCGAGGATATCGGGCGTGTAGAACGCGATCGGCGCGCTCAGCAGCGATGCGAGCGAGGCGCCGCCCATGGAGAGCCCGCCGCCGGTCAGCGAGAACGACAGTCCGCCCGCGCGCCAGAAGCGCGTGCTCTGCTTCACCTGACCGGCGAATCGCTGCACGACGAAAGCGTGGATGGTGGTGACGCGGCGCGCGTCATTGAATTCGGTGCCGAGGATGCGGCCGACGCGGATGCCGTTGAAGGTCACCGGCGACCCGACGGCGACGGAGCCGAGTCCCTCCGTTTCGAGAAGGAACGTCTTCCCCGCCTCGGGCGCCGACACCACGGGCGCGTACTCCTGGCCGAGGAACTCGCGCGTCTCTTCGCCCTCGCCCGGCGCGATGCCCACGGTCGTCCCGGAGAGGAGGCCGCCGAGGCCGCCGCCTTCGAGTCCCGGCTCCACGATCCAGAAGCGCGTGCCCTTGCGCAGCGCGTGATTCATTGACGCGTCCATCGAGAGGCGGACCACGACCTGCCCCAGCTTTTCGTCGACGGTGATCCTCTGGACCGTGCCCACCTTCGCGCCGCGGAACGTCACCGGGCTGTAGCGATCGAGTCCGCGCGCCTCGGCGAAGCGAACGGTGACGTCTCCCCCGCCGAAGAATCCGTACCGCACGATCAGATAGCCGACGAAGAAGATGGCCACCGCCGGAACGATCCAGATCCACGGCGACCACTTGGCCACGTGGACGCTGGCCTCGGGATGTTCTTCCTTCCGCCGCTCGCCGTCGTGCTCGTCGTACTCGCTCATGCCGACTCTCCGGCTGTCTTCCACATCAACCGCGGCTCGAACAGGCGAACCGCGAAGATGAGCAGGGTGATGACCATGAACAACGGGGTGGCGCCCGGGCCGGCCACGATGTCGTCGATGCCGCGGAAGTCGATGATCGGCGAGGCGATGGCGGCGATGAAGGGGATGATCATCGGCCAGCGGACGAGGCGGTGCAGTACGCGATAGGTTCTCGTCCGCAGCACCAGACCCTCCTTCTTCGGGAAGCGCACGCGCGCCAGCAGCCAGAGGAGACCCGCGATCTCCAGGAACGGGATGGCGATGCCGGCGAAGAGGACGATGACGCCGAACTGCCAGTAGCCGCGATCGGCCAGCAGTTGCACGGTGCCGATGACCGTGTGCTCGAGGACGCCGGTGAGCTGGTCGTTGATCATGATCGACGCGGCGTATGCGGGCACGCAGAGCGGGATTACCGCGGCGACGGCGCCGAGCGCCGGCGTGAAGCGCGGCGCGACGTCGCGATCGAGCTTGCTGCCGCAGCGCGGGCAGGGATCGCCCGACCTGCGCGAGACCACCGCCATCTCGCACGAGTCGCACGACGCCACGTGGCGGTCCGGAAACGAGGTCAGGTCGGGAAGGATCGCGTTCCAGACCGCGCGCCGGTCGATGGTCCGCTCGCCGATGAGGACCAGCATGGCGACGGCAAAGTAACACCAGGCGCCGACGCGCACCTGGACGTCGGCGGAGATATTGGCGCGGAAATAGGCGATCAAACCGGCGATGACCACCACGTCGGTCATGCTCCACACCCGAAGTTCATCGCTCCACCGGAAGAGGCGTCCCCGTTGCCAGATCCTCCAGTTCCATCGCAGCGAGCCGAGGACGAGGACCTGGAACAACGCGCGCAGTGCGGGAAAGAGGAAGGCGAAGAAGAGGAAGCCGAAGGCGAACGGGAACCACACCTCGCTATAGATCACCGGGACGCTCGAGACCAGCCGGCTCTCCTGGAACACGAGATTCTTGATGGTCGAGTCCATGAGGGGCATGAACACGGCGGGCGGAATGAGGATGAAAATCGCCGCCGCGCAGGCCAGCGGGATGTCGAATCCCACCCCCGTCCGCCGCGCCAGCAGCCGGTCGCAGCGATGGCACTCGGCTGTGGAGTGGGGCGGAAGGGCGGGGATGCTTTGCGTGCTCCCGCAGTCGGCACAAGTGATCGTTACAGACACCACTGTTGGCCCCGGTGCAAGAGGAGTTCCCAGCAGGATGAGGCCGGCGGTTCCGTCACCCTGAGCGCAGCGAAGGGTCTCAGTTGCGCAGCCTGAGATCCTTCGCTGCGCTCAGGATGACGGAGAAAGCGCCGCCCCGCGCTGGCACGCCTCGGCGTCGCCGCGGTCGCAGGCTTGCTTGTAGTACCCGGCGGCGCGGCGCTGGTCCTTCGGCACCTCGTTGCCGAACTCGTAGAGGACGCCGAGGTTGAAGCAGCCGAGGGTGTCGCCGGCGCGGCATCCCTTTTCCAGAAGGCCCAACGAACGCGGGAGATCGCGGGCGATGCCTTTGCCGTAGAGCCACGTCGTCCCGGCGGCGGAGCAGGCGCGGGCGATGTTTCCGGCGTCCTCGGCGTCGCCGAGCCGTGCGGGGCGATCGCAGACCTCGCGGAAAAAGCCGATGGCGCGCTCGGGGTCGGCCTTGACGCCGATACCGTCGCGGTACAGCCGGCCGAGGTTGACGCAGCCGAGATTGTTGCGGCCGGAGCAGCGGCTGCCGTCGCAGGCGCGCTTGTAGAGGCGCATCGCGGCATCGAGGTCGACCGCGACGCCGTGGCCGTATTGGTGCATCCAGCCGAGGTTCGTGCACGCCAGCGGATTGCCGTCGTCACACGCCTGCTCGTAGGCGGTCGCGCCTTCCTTACCGTTGCCGAGTTTCAGGCCGAGCATGAAGCAGCCCTCGCCGTCGCCCAGGTCGCAGGCCTGGCGCAGGAGGACGATGTCGTCGTCATGCCCCTTGGCCAACGCGGTGCACGCCGCGCCGTCGCCGTTCTGACACGCGGTCGCGTCGTCGGTCTTCTTACGACGAAAACGCGCGCCGTCGACGAGCGTAGCGTCCAGCGCGATGGTGTCCCGCCCACGGCGGATGGCCAGCCGGACGTCGCCACAGCCGTGCTTCGCGATCGCCAGCCGGACGTCGCAGGCGTTCTGCACCAGATCCCCGCCGACGCCCTGGATCACGTCCGCCACCGCCACCCCCGCCCGCCCCGCCGGACCGCCCGCCCACACCACCCGCACCAGCGCGCCGGCGACGAAGTCGGGGATGCCGCGCGTGCGCCGGGCGGCGTGCGAGATGTCGGTCAGATCGGCGCCGAGCGTTGGGGTGCAAGGCGCGACAGCGAAGAACGCGACGAAAACGAAGGACATGTTGTTTGTTGTTAGTGGGGTCGGAGCTTCACTTTTCACTTTCGCTACGTGGCGTAGGAAAAGTGAAAAGTGAAGCTCCGACCCCGTCTCGGCACGATCAGTGTCTCGCGGCCCGCCGCTTCGGTAGCGCGTTGACGTACGCGAAGCTTCCCTTCGCCGTCACCGCCGTTCCGCCGACGTTGACCACTACGTCGACGGGACCGACGGCGTGCGCGGGGGCGGTGGCGGTGAGGGTGACGGCGTCGACCACCTGCACGTTCGTCGCCGCCACGCCGCCGATGGTGATTGTCGTCGGCAGCGCGGTGGTGAAACCAGCGCCGGAGATGGAAATCTTCGATCCTCCGGCCGGCAGCGATACCGACGGCGTGATCAACGCCACGGCCAGCGGCGGCATGGTGTAGTCGAATGCCGCGGCGAGCGTCGCCTTGGTGGTGTCGGAGTTCGTGACCACCACGTCCTTGTCGGCGAGTTGCGCGGTCGTCGGCCCGAGCGGGGTCATGGCGGTAATGGTCGTCGCGTTGACCACGGTCACATTCGTCGCGGGGACGCCGCCGATGGTCACCGTCGCGCCGGCGCGGAAGTTCGTGCCGGTGATGGTCACCAGCGTGTTGCCCGAGGTCGAGCCGCTGCCGGGCGTGATCGAGGCGATGGTCGGAGCGGGGGGCGGCGGGACGACGTAGGTGAAGCCGTTGGTCAGCGTGCTGCTCTGCGCGTCGGGGTTGGTAACCAGCACGTCCACCGCTCCGGCGGCATGCGCCGGCGTCGTGGCAAAAATCGTCGTCGACGAACCGACCGTAACGCTCGTCGCGGCGACACCGCCGAACTTCACCGTGGCGTTGCTCTGGAAGGTCGCTCCGGTGATGGTCACCGTCGTGCCGCCCGCGGTCGGACCGCTGTTCGGATTCAACGACGAGACTTGCGGCGCTTGGGTGACGACGGCGCGCACGAAAAAGGTGCCAAACATGTCGAAATGACCCGGCGAGCCCGTGCCGCAGGTCACCACGCTGCAGGCGAATTGAAAGTTGCCGGCCGTCGTGGCGGTGAAGATGATCTGGCGCGTCTGACCTCTGTTCACGGTTACGGCATTCTCGACATAGGTCTCCATCAGCAGACCGTGCTGCACCGCCTGGTCGTTCGAGGGAACGCTGAGGTTGATCGTCACCACGTCGCCCTGCTCGACCGTGAACGCCGACGGCGTAAGGTCGAAAGCGAAGCTGCGGGCCACCATGTTGAAGGTCCTCGCCTGGGTGGGATTGACGCTCTCCGGTTGCGGGATCACCACGCCGTGACTGGAATGCGCCTCGAGATACGCCTTGAGCATCGCCAGATGATCATGCTGTTCCGCGGGCGCCGCGAACGCGACGAGCTGCAACGAAATGACAAGGGACAGGATCGCTCTCATGCTTTTCCTCAGACGAGCGCCGTGCGGTGCGCGTTTACACCTTCACGATGATGTTACGCCGGTACAGCAACCACAGAATTCCGAGCCAGAACGCGACGAAGGAGAGGCCCCACAGGAGCGAGGCCAGCCTGTCGGGAAAGTATGGCTGGAACGCGAGCTGGTAGCTCGCCTGCTGCAGCGAGACCACCTTCCCGCGAAAATTCACTTTGATCAGAGAACCGATCAGCCGGGCCATGATTCCCGATCCGACGAACGCCACCAGCGGGTTGACGCCGTAGACCACGAACGGCTGCGTCCACCGCCGCATCCCATGCATGTCGATGATCCAAAGACACGTCGCCAGCACCACGCAGGCGAATCCGGCGGTGAAGACCACGTAGCTGCTGGTCCAGAGATTCTTGTTGATCGGAAAGAACGCCCCCCACAGCGAGCCGGCGATCATGCCGAGCGAGCCCGCGCCGTACAACCCCACCACGCGCTCCGCGAGCGGCCGCCGCTTCTGCATCAGCCACCCTCCGGCGAAGACGCCGAGCATCGCCGTGCCGATCGCCGGCAGCGTCGTCAGCGGCCCCTCGGGGTCCCACGTCTTGCTCGACGCCCAGATGTGGTTCGTGCCCAGAATCATGCGATCGGACCAGGCGGCGAGCGTCTTGTCCGGCTGATCGAGGGTGAAGGCGCCGATCGCGCCGGCGCCCGGCACCGGGACGAGGGTCATCACCATCCAGTAGCCGATGAGCAGCGTGGCCACGATGATCACCTGCTGCCGCTTCGACGTCCGCAGCGTCAGCAGCGCCGCCGCCATGTACGCGATGCCGATCCGCTGCAGCACGCCGGCGAAACGGAGATGCTCGACGCGGTAGACCACGCGCTCCCAGAAGCCCGGATCGGCGTTCCCGGCGATCTTCCCCCACCAGAAGAAGGGAAAGGCATTCAGCAGCAGTCCGGCCAGGACGATGAGCAATCCGCGGCGGATGATCCGCTTCGGATCCTTCTTCGACAGCTCGGTGGTGATGCCGACGATGAAGAGGAAGAAGGGGAAGATCAGATCGGTCGGCGTCCAGCCGTGCCACGGCGCGTGCTCCAGCGGCGGATAGATCGCGCTCCACGAACCGGGATTGTTGACCAGCAGCATGCCGGCGATGGTGACGCCGCGGAAGACGTCGAGGGCGATGAGGCGCTCGCGCGGGGCTTCGATGTCGGCGCTCACGACTGCAATCTCTTACAAGCCTTCAAATGCCTCACTGCCGCGGCTCTGTCGCCGCGCCTCTCGTAGATGCCCGCGAGATTGTAGTGCGCGTCGGCGTTGTCGGGGTCGAGGACGATGGCCTTCTCGTACAGAGCGACGGCGTCGGTCATGCGGCCGAGATCCTCGAGGGCCACGCCGAGGTTGAAGACGGCGACGGCGTGGTCCGGCTCGATCGCCAGCGCCGCGCGGTAGTGCTTCTCCGCAGCGAGCGGCACGCCCCCCTCGTGCAGGATTCTGCCGAGGTTGACGTGCGCGTCGACGTGCTTTGGATCGATGGCCACCACGCGCTCGTACGCCGCGCGCGCCTCGTCGTTGGAGGTGATTTCGAGGTCGAGGGCCAGGTCGAACCACTCCTCGGCATCGTCGGCGGGGTTGCGGGGTTGCGAGGTTGCGAGGTTGCGCGGTGCTCCGCTCATCGGCGTTTCGCGCTGCGCAACCTCGGAACCGCGCAACTCCGCAACCCCGTCTCCCGCAACCCCGAAATCGAACAGCTTCTGTCCCGACTCCGCGTTCCACACGCTCTCCCCTTCCCTCACCACCACCTGTTCGCGCTCGGCGGTCAGGCGGACGCCGGTCAGTGATTGCTCGTCAGGGAGTCGCTCGCGCAGCCGGCTGAGGACGCGGCGCACGCGCCGCTCGGGAACCTGCGTGGCCAGCTCGCCGGCGGTGCGAAGGATGACCAGGTCCTCGAAGCCGAATCGCAGCTCGCCGCGCACGCCGCGCTCCGGTTTGAGAACCCCGTTCGCGGCGTAGGCGCGGATCTGCGACGCCGAGAGGCCGAGCATCGCCGCCACCTCCCGGACCGTGTAGGACATGAAGTGATTTTAACGGGTCGCGCGCTTTGCTGCGGGCTTTCCTGCCGCCGTCGTCTTCGCCGGTTTGCGCTTCGAATCCGCCTTGACCGGCATGCGCGTCGCAGCCTGCTTCGCGCCGCGGCCGCTGCCGCTGCTTCGCGCGCCGCCGAGGCTCCTCTTGAGCGCTTCCATCAGATCGATGACCTGCGCCTTCGGCTCTTCGGCCATCAGCGAGGTGATCTCCTCGCCGTCGATCTTCTGCTGGATCATGCCGCGGATGCGATCGGCTACTTCGTCGCGATAGTTCTCGGGGTGGAACTCATCGGCCGCCCCCATCTCCGCGAGCTGCACCGCCATCTTCAACTCGCTGTCCTTGACGATGGCGTCGCCGAGGTCGAGCTCGGCGAACGAGCGGATCTCGTTCGGATAGAAGAGCTGCTGCATGACGATGCCGTCGCCGAGCGGGCGGAGGATGACGAGGTACTGCTTGCCGCGCGCGGCGTACTTCGCCAGCGCCCAGCGGCCGGTCTCCTCGAGCGCCTTCGCCAACAGTTTGTACGCGCGGTCGCCGCCCTTGTCGGGCGTCATGTAGTTCGCTTTCTGGAAGTAGATCGGATCGATCGCTTCTTTCGGGAGGAACTCGCTGATCTCGATGGTCTGCGTCGACTTCTCCTCCATCGCCTTCAGCTCGTCCTCGGTGAAGAGGACGTACTGGCCCTTCGAGAATTCGTAGCCCTTCGCCGTCTCTTCGCGGCCGATGGTCCGTTCGTCTTTGGGGCAGAAGAGCTGCTGCTGGATGCGGCTCCCGCAGTCCTTGTGGATCATGTTGAAGCTGATCTTCTCGGTCGCCTCGGTGGCGGAGTAGAGCTTCACGGGAATGGAGACGAGGCCGAAGGCGATCTGGCCGGAGGCAAAGGGACGTGGCATTGACGGCTCCTTGAAGTTTCTGTCAACTGTGCCCTGAAAGTTGTGCAGTCTAACATGTTCGCCGTTGACCGTTGACCGTTGACCGAGTCCTCGGCCAACAGCCAACGGTCAACGGCGAACGACCCACATGTCCCGCTACCAAGTGATCTACGCCGCCGTCCGCCGAATCCCGCGCGGACGCGTCGCCACGTACGGGCAAATCGCCACGCTCGCCGGCCTCGACGGACACGCAAGGCAAGTCGGTTACGCGCTGCACGCGCTACCGAGCGGCGTGGATGTGCCGTGGCACCGCGTCGTCAACTCGTTCGGCGAGGTCAGCAAGAGGTCGGACTCGGATTCGGACGAGTTGCAGGTGGAGTTGTTGCGGGCGGAGGGGGTGGTGTTCGATGGCGCGGGTAGGATCGATTTGCGGCGCTTTCGGTGGAGGGTTGCGAAGTTGCGCGGTTTCGGGGTTGCGCGGTAAGCCTCCACCCCGCAACCTCGAAACCGCGCAACCTCGCAACCCTTTCCGTATCAGGGATTACCGCGCTACACTTCCCCGTTCCTTCGCCCACAATGAAAGTCGCCTTCATCAAGCCGCCGGTCGGCGGGATCCTCGGGCTGGAGATGCTCACCTTCGTCGAGCCTCTCGGGCCGATCTGCGTCGCCGCATGCCTCGAGGCCGACGGTCACCAGTGCATGGTCATCGACCTCCGCATCGACGGGGAGGAAAAAGGCCTCGCCGATTGCCGCCGCTTCGCGCCCGACATGATCGGGCTGCAGTGCAACTTCACCACGGAGCGCAATCGCACCATCCGGCTGGCGCAGCGGATCAAGCGCGAGAACCCGAAGGCGCTGGTCGTGGTCGGCGGGCACGACGCGTCGCGCGACCCCGACTGGTTCCGCCACGAGGCGGTCGACTTCATCGCCATCGGCGACGGCGAAGAGGTGATGCCGGCGCTGGCCAACGCGCTCTGCGAGTCGCGCGACGTCAAGGCCATCCGCGGCCTGGAGATGCGCGACGGCGACGGCTGGATCTACACCGGCCACGTCGACGCCCGCCCGAATCTCGATCTCTATCCCAAGCCGGCGCGCCATCTCATCGAGCGCTACGCCGACCACTACTACATCAACTTCCACAAGCCGCTCGCGCTCATGGAGACCGCGCGCGGCTGCCCGTTCAAGTGCAATTTCTGTTCGGTGTGGAAGTTCCACGAGTCGACGTTCCGCGAGAAGTCGCCGGGCCGCGTGGTCGAAGAGCTGAAGGACATCTCGGCGAACGCCATCTTCATCACCGACGACATCTTCTGGATGAACGTCAAGCGCGGCGAGGAGATGGCGCGGCAGATCAAGGCCGCCGGCATCAAGAAGTTCTTCACCGTGCAGACCCGCACCGACATCATCTGCAAGTTCCCCCACCTCATCGAGATGTGGAAGGACTGCGGCAAGCTGGCCATCTTCCTCGGCCTGGAGTCGATCACCGACGAGGGGCTGAAGGCGGTCAACAAGAAGAACACCGCCGACAACAACATCCAGGCCATCAAGATCCTCCAGGAGCTGGGCGTCGGCTTCACGCCGAACTTCATCGTCGACCCGGCGTGGGACCGCGACGACTTCAAGCGCCTGCGCGACTGGATCGACGAGATGGGGGCCTACAACAGCGGCTTCTCCATCCTCACCCCGCTCCCCGGCACCGATCTGTGGGACGCGGCGAAGAATCAGGTCACTACGCACGAGTGGGAGATGTACGACATCGTGCACACCGTGCTGCCGACCAAGCTGTCGCTCGACGACTTCTACTCCGAGTACTCGCATCTCTGGCGCCACGCGCTCGACGTCCGCTACAAACTCCGCGGGAAACTGCGGACGTACGTGCAGCTCGGCGCCGCGCTGGCCACCGGGAAGGTGTCGCTCAAGAACGTGCAGCGCGGGCTAGGGATGGCGAAGACGTTCAGTAAGCCGGAGACGTTCCTTAGGGCGCACGACGCGTAGCGGCGACGCGCTTCGAGCCGCGCCACGCCACGTTGAGCGCGCCGGCAACGACGGCGAGGACGAGCAAAAGGCCGAACGGTTCCATAGGTGTGTGTCACGACCGACGTCGCGATTGTACGGCCTCCTCGTTCCGCATTCTGACACCGCGAACGTCACGGCACTGACGACCAGGTGCGGTACACTCATCCCGTTTCCCCAAATCGAAGCGATCTAAGCAACGCATCAAACGCGATTCGCGTTGAACGTGGTCGGAATCGCGTGTTCCGGTCCGTCTCTCGACACGAAAGGCGGTTCCGATGCGGTGGCGTTGGTTGCGAGCATGTTCATGGGTAGGACGAACTGTCCAAGTCACGAAACGCTTGCGGCCTTCACCGCGGACCGACTGGGTGTCGAAGACCGCCGCGCGGTGATTGCGCACTTGGCGGTGTGCGGCGCCTGCAAGGAGCTCGTTTTGGCGGCTGAAGGCATACAGACATTGAGCATTGCGACACTGCCGGCGGGCGGGAGACAGAGATTCAGCCCACGGCGGATTGCTTTGGTCTCCACGCTGGCTGCCGGGGTGCTGTTGACGTTGTGGTATCGGCCTCGGTTCGTGAAGAAGAGCGATATGGAGGCTGTCGTTGCCGCCAGTGCGCGGCTGGATGTCCGCCCCACGCTCGCCCGCCTCAGCGCGAATTTTCCGTATCGCGAAGCGAAGCCGCCGGTTCGGGGAACCGACGCGGATGCAGCCGAGGACCTCGGATCGGCTGAAGTCTGGGGCGTGATCGGCCGGCTTCAGAAAGAACGCGAACCGGCATCCCCCGAGCGGCGTCACGCGCTGGGCGTCGCCTATCTGCTCGTCGGGAAGGTGAAGCCGGCCGTAGAGACTCTCGAAGAAACCATCAAGAGCGCGACGAATGAGCGTGGCGAGGTGGTGGAGGCGATTCGACGTTCTCATGATCCCGCGCTTCTCAACGACCTTGCCGCCGCGTACCAGACGCTCGTGGAACGACAGGGCGATCAGAACGCTCAGCCCCTCGCTCTCGAGGCCGCGGAACAAGCCTGGAAGCTCGAGAAGACTCCGCAAATCGCATGGACCCGCGCCGTGATCATCGGGTCGTACCACGTTCGTGAACGGTCGATCTCGGCGTGGCGCGACTATCTGGCGCTGGAGCCCCGCTCTCAATGGAGTGATTTCGCGCGCCGGCAACTGAACGATCTCCAGCAACCCACCGATACCGAGCTCTGGCCGGCGGTACGCGACCGTCTTCTGACCTACCGAAACGATGATCCGCAGTTACTGCGCAGCGTCGACCGATTTCGCCAGGAAGTTCGCCTCTGGTGCGAGGACGAGCTGTTGCCGACGTGGGGCGAGGCGGTCTTGAAAGGCGATCCTTCGGCCGCGACGCGGCTGGCGAAAATCGGCGCATTGGGACAGGCGCTCGAACGAGTGAGCGGCGAGCGCGAGGTCGCCGAGGCGGTCGAGGCGATTCGGAAGGCCGAGCTGTCTGCCTTGCATCGACTCGCCGAAGGGCACATCGCATACGGCGCCAGTCGCCTCGCAGACCGCAATTCCAGAGTCGCAGACTCGATTCGCGAAATGGATGTCGCCGTCTCCGTGCTGACCCCCGAATTGACGCCGTTCGCATGGCGGGCGCGAATCGAACATGCGGGCATGGTCTACATGTCCAACGATTACTCGCGGGCGCGCGAGGAGTTGCAGGGACTGGCGACCGACGATGGCCGGCTTTCGAATGCCTGCAAGGGTCTCATCCACGCGCTGATCGGAATCATCGACATGCAGACCGGATCCTACAAAGAGTCGGCCGATCATTTCGCGCGCGCGGTCGAGGCGTTTCGGAGCGCAGGCGAGCGAGACTATGAGGCCACGCTTCTCAGCCGGCTGGCCGAGACGCTCGATTGGGCGGGCGACTCCGTACAGGCGCACTCGTATCGGCAGCGGGCGCTGCAGCTCCTCGAACGAACCGGGGATTCCAAACACATCCACGACACCATGTACGGGGCTGCGCGAGCGGCAATCGGAAAAGATCAGCACGCGGTTGCCGATCTCTTTCTCGACGCGCTGGTCGCGAACGACACGGCGGCTGGGAATCGCGTCACGACCTGTACATCGTTAATGTGGCGCAGCGCCTACCGAAATCGCCGCCGCCTGTTCGACTCGGCGCAGGTCGACCTCGATGACGCCCAGCGGCTCTGCGACTCCATCCCCGATCCATCGGTGCGCGAGCGCGCGCTCGCGAATCTCGAGCTCGCGAAGTCAGCGCTCGGTTCCGACGAGTCCTCCACCGGGCCGCTGACGGGACTGGACGACGCGATCCGCTACTACCAGAAAACGAACAGTCACGTATGGCTGAGAACCGCGCATTTCGCTCGGGGGCGCCGGTTGGCGAAACGCGGCGAGGCGGCCGCCGCGGAGCGCGACTTCCGGGCCGCCCTCGACGAGGGCGACGCCAGTCGGGCGAAGATCGATGAGCGCCAGCTCCGAATTTCGTTCACCGCGACGGCGGACGAGATCGAAGACGGCTACGTCGAGTTTCTGCTGCGGCAGCATCGCGAGCACGATGCCTTCGAGGTGGCCGATCGCCGGCGCCTTCGCGAGCTCGTCGATTCTCCGACCGCTCGTTGGCGCACCGCGAGTGCAAGCGCGGCCCTCCCCGACATCCAGGCCTCTCTGCCGCTCGATACGGCATTGGTCGAGTACCGCGTTTTGGGCACGGCCATCGTGGCCTGGGTCGTGACGCCGGACGCGTTCACCGCCTTCACTCTTCCCGTCTCCCTCGGCGAGATCAAGCCGGCCATTGCCGTCCTCGAGTCCGAGGCGCAGGAGCCGGCGCTGAGGGCGAATGCGTCGTTCCTTTACGACGCCCTCGTTCGACACATCGAGCCTCTGTTGAAGGACTCCAGGATTCTGGTCATCGTGCCCGACGATGAATTGGAGCGCGTTGCGTACAGTGGGCTTTACGATCGCGTCCAGCGCCGATCGCTGCTGGAAAGGTACGCCACGGTCGTGGCGCCGAGCGCCAGACTCTTTGCGCAGAGCAGGCTGCGCTGGAGCGAGCGTTCCAAGCGCGACGATCGCGTGGTGGTGGTCGAAGCCGCGACGGGCGGCGCGAACGTCGCTGCTCTTCCCGAGGCGGCGAAGGAAGCGCAATCGATTGCCGGACTGTATCGAGACGCGCGGATCATCGACGGCTCGCGCGCCACGGGCGGCTCGCTGCTGAGCGAGATCAGGGAAGGGTCGATCCTCCAGTTCGTCGGGCACACGGTCGTGGACGCCGACCCCTCATCTCGAACGCTCCGCCTCGGAGAGACACAGCAGTCGCGGCTGGGGATGGGGGACATCCTCGCCGCGCCGCTTCCGAGGTTGCGTTTGGTGTACCTCTCGGCATGCGAAACGGACCGCGGGCCGATTCTCAAATCCGAGGGGAGCATTACCATCGCCCGCTCGTTCTTTGCCGCCGGCGTTCCTGTCGTGGTCGGGACTCTGTGGCCCATCGACGACGAGGCGGCGCGGCTCGCCGCACAGACGTTCCATCGGCATCTGCTCAGAGGCGACACGCCTGCCGAGTCACTTCGCCAGGCGCAGTTGAGTCTTGCGTCGCAAGGTTGGAAGTTTCGTGAATGGGCCACATTGCGGGTAATCGGAGCAGGAGTTTGAGTCCGCGAGCAGTCTCAAATGAGAGAGGAGCTATGGCTGACAAGATATTGAGGGTCATTTTCAACGGGATTTCCACGCTGCACCCCGGTCCGCCTCGAAAGAAGAGCGAACCGCCGCCGAAGAAGGCATTCGTGCTGATGGCGGCAAACCGCGAGGAGCGACAGAACGATTGGGACGCTACGGTCGAGCCGCATTTTCCGTTCGTGTACGTACCGTTGTCTCTCCTGGGCGGCCTCATTTCCGATCCGGCGGAATGGGTCGACGACGAAAAGTTCGGCAGGTGCTACATCTATTACCTTGAGAACGCCCGAGTCGTCTTCGATCCGCCGCCACTGCCCGGCGTCCACTATTACATGGATGAAAAGCACGGTCTGGGCGAACGGCCCGGCTCGGACGACGTCGCGAATGAGCACGACATCCGATGGCTGGCAGACATCCGCGACCTGCTGCCCAAACACGTGCAGCTCAAGAGCGATCCGAGTGCGCCGGGGCCGGAGGTGGCCGCAGTCGTCGAGCTGAGCGGCGGAACTCTTCGAGCAGGCTTTTCGTGTAAGTCGGTGCAGCCGAAGACGTTCAAAGCGGCCAACGGCAAAACGGTACCGCGACTCAAACGCGTTCTCGCAACCGAGTTTTCCATCGACATGTCGTACCCAGAGACTACCCCGCAGGTGAAGTTGCAATTGAGACCATTGAGAATGGATGCGCCCATTACGGGCATCAGCGTGAACGAACTGGTTCTGCGATGGCCGGAGAAAGGACCGCTCGTCGTGCGCATGGGCAATGACACAAAACTGGAAGCGCGTCTGGCGACGTCCTTCAAACGCTGCGATGCGCGTGCTCGAACGGAAGACGGCAGACCGCTCCTGCGGCCTCGTGACGACGACTTCTTCTTGCATTACGACCTTCTGAACATTCCCGGCGGCGTGGGGCGTCCGTTGCCACAGGCCGGTCCGCATCAGACATCAGGCGACGGCTGCAAGCCGGCAAAGAGTTGAGAAAATGATGGACACCAGCGAACACACACACATGCACCACTCGGCCGACGGCGAGGCTGATATCTTCGACCAGTTGAAGGACGAGCTGCGCCTGGTCAATCCGCGCGAAGTCGAGTTCATGAAATTGTCGCGGCGAGTCTGCCTCATCGAGCGCGATGATGCGTCGGAGGCCACCGGCATTCTCGTGGGTCCGGATCTCATGCTCACCACCGCGCACGCGTTGATGGGAACTTCCGGGATTTTCGCCGATCCGGATACGGTGACGATCCGTTTCGACCGATTCGTATGGAACGCAAGAACCGGCACCCTGGCATTCGGAGACTCGTGCAAGCTCCGGCGCATTCCTTTTACTGACCAGCCGGACGTCGTCGCTTCCTCGATCAAGACCGATCCGAAATGCCGGCGAAGACACGACGACAACGATCTGGACTACGTTCTGGTGAGACTCGATCGCCCGATGGGCCTCACGTTTCTCCCCTATTCACATCGGATCCGCGGATGGAACAACTGTAGCCGCGCCAACGTGCCGGCCCAAGGCTCGGTTTTCGTGGTCCAGCATCCGATCGGCGGTCTCCAGAGATTTGCCGAGGGCTACATACCAGCGAAGCACGACGATCGCGAGTTTCCTCATCTATTTCGATATAAGACGACCGCGCTCAACGGCTCGTCCGGCTCGCCAATTGTGGATGAACAGCGGCGCGTGGTCGGAATGCACGTGGGCGAAAGGTCGGAGTCGGAGCAGCTGGGGATCAGCTTCCAAAAAATCTTTGAAGACCTCCAAAACGAAAAGGTCAAACTGCCGCCGTTTCGTCTGACCAAAGAGGTCATGGACTCGATTTTCGGCACCAGCGGAATCGAGCGGAAGAGGAAGCGCGGCAAGGACTGGCGCGGCGATCGCCTCTTCGACGACATTTATGACGATGACGACGACGCGTGAGGATCGTCAGCGGCGCGTCGGTACGAGTTGCGGGGCGGCAGCGTGCAGATCGGCGGACGAGGATGGCAGAGGAGCGACCATCGCCGGCAAACCCGGGGCACCTCCCGCTCCAGCCACTCCGCGAAAACGGAGACTTGCACAGCATCCGTTTGATAACCCGATCGACTTCGGGATGATTGGGAAGGCTCGGCGGCTCCTCGTTGAGAATCGAGTAGAGGAGCGCCTCCTGATATTCGGCATTGAAGGGGCGCCTGCCGGTCAGCAACTCGAAGAGAACCACGCCCAACGCCCAGATGTCCGCCTGCGGCCCCACCGCCTTCCCTCGGATTTGCTCCGGCGCCATGTACATCGCGGTGCCGACGGTGGTGTGCGATTTGGTGATGGTCGCGCCGACGGTCAGCTTCGCCAGACCGAAGCCGAGGATCTTCGCCACACCGTCGGTGGTGACCATCAACGTTGGCCGGTTTGATGTCGCGGTGGACGATTCCGGAGGCATGCGCTTTGGCCAGCCCGCGGGCGATCTGTTCGATGATGGGGATCGCCTCGCGGATGCTCATCGACCCGCGCTCCACCATCTGCGACAGCGATTCGCCGTCATAGCAGGCCATGGCCAGAAACATCTGGCCGTCATCGGCCTCGCCGAATTCGTGAATGGTGCAGATGTTCGGGTGATCGAGCTGCGAGGCGGCCCGCGCTTGCGCTCGAAACGCTTCTTCGCCTCCGGATCGCGTGTCAGTGTCAGCTCGGGCGAGAGGAACTTCAGCGCTACCGTCGGTCCGAGCTTCAGGTCGTCGGCGCGGTAGACCACTTTCATGCCGCCGCTGCCGAGACGGTCCTTGATGCGGTAGTGCTCGATCGTTTTGCCGATCATGACGCGGTGCGCCGCCGAGACACCCTACAATCCTCATTTCATCGCGGTTCGGAAAGGGGGAACCATGGCGAAGAGAATCGGAGCGTGGCTGATGCTGGTCGGCGCGCTGTTCGCGGGAACGGTCGTGGCGGCGGACAGCCAGGACGACGCGGCGATCAAGGAAGTGGTCGATCGAGCGTACGTGCACGGAGTGCACATCGACGCGGACCCGGCGAAGATCAGGAGCGGCATGCACGAGTCGTTCATCATGTTCGTTCGAAACGGTGACGCGGTGACGCAGTTGACCCGCGACGCCTGGATCGCGCGCATCGAAGCCTCGAACGCGGCGCGCAAGGACGACGCACCGAAGCCGAAGACGACGGCGGACATCCAGGTTCTCGATCGCTCGGGCGACTCGGCCGTGGCGCGGGTGAACCTGTTCCGCGACGGGAAGCAAATCTTCACCGACTACATCTCTCTATACCGCTTCGACGGCGGCTGGAAACTGGTGGGGAAGATTTTCCACCGCCATTGACGAATGGTTTTGGTGCGTCCCGTTTGTCGGGAGGATCGACCGGAGCTCCTTCGAATGCGACTCGCGCTGTGGCCTGAAGGAACGCCCGAGGAGCACGCCAAAGACCTCGACAGGCATCTCGCAGGTAAACCGCCGGGGATTTTGCCGTACGCGGTGTTGGTGGCCGAGACGGACGATGGCCTGTTGGCGGGTTTTGCGGAGGTCAGTCTCCGCTCCTATGCCGATGGTTGTGACCCCGCGAAGCCTGTCGGTTACCTCGAGGGATGGTTCGTCGCCGAGGCAGCGCGACGCCGAGGAATCGGGGCAGCGCTCGTGAACGCCGCGGAGAATTGGGCCCGCGAGCGGGGATGCCTGGAGATGGCGTCGGACACGTGGTTGGACAACGAAGAAGCGCAAAGCGCTCATCGAGCGCTGGGTTTCGAAGAAGTCGATCGATGCGTCAACTACAAGAAGCGGCTATGAGGACGCGTCGTGACCCAACGCACGTTCCCTTTTCCCCCACCGCGGATAATGGCCCACCATGAACATCCTGCTCGCCGCGGTCGTAGCCGCCGCCCAACTCCAGAACCCGATCCTCTTCGTGACCCAGGTGCCGGTCCCGGCCGATTTCACGACGGTCGTCTCGACCTTCGGCAATCAGCTCGGCACCATGGAGGCCGCGCCGCGCGGCGGCGATCTCTGGATCCGCTATCCGGACGGCGCGACGAAGAACCTCACCCGCGCCGCGGGCTTCGGCGGGACCGGCATGCAGGGGCCGTCATCGATTGCCGTCCGCGAGCCGTCGGTGCACTGGAGCGGCACGAAGGCGCTCTTCAGCATGGTCATCGGCGCGCCTCCGCAGCAGTACCTCTGGCAGGACTACTCCTGGCAGATCTACGAGATCACGGGCCTCGGCGCGAACGACACGCCGGTCATCCGTAAGATCGCCAATCAGCCCGCCGGCTACAACAACGTCAGTCCGATCTACGGCACCGACGACCGCATCCTCTTCACCTCCGACCGGCCGCGCGGCGGCGAGCGGCATCTCTATCCGCAGCTCGACGAATACGAAGAGGCGCCGACCGTGACCGGCCTCTGGAGCCTCGACCCAGCGTCAGGCGATCTGCGCCTGCTCAATCACACGCCGTCCGGACTCTTCTCCCCGTCGATCGACAGCTTCGGCCGCGTGATCTTTACGCGATGGGACCACCTGCAGCGCGACCAGCAGGCCGACGCCGATGCGACCGAGGGCAGCACGTACGGGACGTTCGACTACGCGAACGAATCGGCAAACGCCGCGCGGAGCGAACAGCGCGTGGAGGTCTTTCCGGAGCCGCGCAGCAGCCGCACCGATCTCCTGGCCGGCACGAACCTGCAGGGCATCAGCATCAATCATTTCTTCCCGTGGGAGATCAACGAAGACGGGACGTCCGAGGAGACGCTGAATCACATCGGGCGGCACGAGCTCCACAGCTACTTCGACCGCAGCATGAACGACAGCGGCTTGTCTGAATTCATCGGCGCGAACTCGAACGTCGTCAACAACCTCTTCCAGCTCCGCGAGGATCCGACGCAGCCCGGTGTCTACTACGCCGTCGACGCGCCGGAGTTCGAGACGCACGCGGCGGGACAGATCGTCCGCTTCGCGGCGGCGCCGTCGCTGCCGGCCGACAAGATCGCCGTCACCTACATCACGCCGCGGTCGAATTCATCGGGGCACTACCGCGAGCCGCTGCCGCTCGCCGACGGGACTCTGCTTGCGGTGCAGACGAGCGAGACTCGCGGCGATGAAAACGACGGCACGCGCGCGGCGCCGAAGTCGCGTTACGCGTTTCGCATCAAGACCATCGCCGGCGAGACTCTGACCCCGGGCATTCAAGGCAGCGTTTCGTATTGGGATCCGGACGTGCTGGTGACCTGGTCGGGCGAGATGTGGGAGCTCAGTCCGGTGGAAGTGCGCGCGCGAACGCGTCCCGCGCGCCGGACGACGCCGCTCGAGGAGCCGGAGGCGAAGGTCTTTCGCGAGGAGGGCGTCGACCCGGCGGCGTTCCGCGCCAACATCGCCGCGCGCAACCTGGCGGTCATCGTCAGCCGCAACGTCACCTCGCGCGACGCGGCGGACAAGCAGCAGCCGTACAACCTCCGCGTCGCCGGCAGCTCGACGCAGAAGGTGAAGGGAAACGCGAAGCTTTTCGACGTCGCGCATCTGCAGCTCCTCCAGGCCGACCAGCTCCGCGGCCTCGGCGGGACGGCGTCGCCGAAGGCGGGCCGGCGCGTCCTTGCCCGCCCGATGCACGACGCGCCGGGATCGGACAAGGTGCAGGTCGCCGCCGACGGCTCGATCGCCGCCCTCGTTCCGGCGCGCCGCGCGATGAGCTGGCAGTTGACGGACGGCGTGGGCACGCCGGTGGTGCGGGAGCGCTACTGGCTGACGTTCCAGCCGGGCGAGGTGCGGGTCTGCAGCGCGTGCCACGGCGTCAACTCGCGCGATCAGCTCGGCGACGCAGGGCCGCAGAATGCCCCCGAGGCGTTGCGCGCGCTACTGCGGGCGTGGAAGAGCACGCAAACACCAACGCCGCGACGGCGAGCGGCGCGGTAGCCCCGTGTCATCCCGAGCGTGAGCGAGGGACCTGGGGGCGGGCGGCGCGCATCGCCGAATTCTTGGCGCCGCCCGTGCCCCCAGGTCCCTCGCTACGCTCGGGATGACATAGGCACTTTCCGCGCCGTCCACACCGGCACCTGCCACAGCGCGTAGCCGCGTGGGTCGCGCACGCAGGCGATCATCTCCCGCCACCGCCGCTCGATCTCGTCGCGCGTCAACCCGCTGTGCTCGACCATCGAGTCGGTGTAGCCGTCGCGCCACGCCTCCCAGATCCGGGCGAAGACCTCGCGCTCCACGCGCAGCGTGTCGACGACGATGTAGTCGGCGGCGATGTCCGCCATGCCGAGGTCGTGCAGATGCGTGAACGTCTTCCGCCCGATGTGCAGATCGCAGCCCACCGCGGCGGAATAGCGCGGCGGAATCACCTGCCAGAAGCCGTCGGCGTCGAGATCCGTCGGATGGCACCAGAGCATCCCGTAATCCTCGGCGATCAGATGGACGCGGCCTCCCGGACGTACCACGCGACGGATCTCGGACAGGACGCGCCGGGCGTCCGGCACCGCCTGGATCACATGGCGGCAGACGACAAGATCAAATTCGTCATCGGCGAACGGCAGGGCCATCGCATCGCCGCGCTCGAACCGGACGCGCTCTCCGAAGGCGGCGCAGCGCGCGGCGGCGCGCGCCAGGTGCGGCTCCTCCAGATCGACGCCCACGAACGACGCGCGCGGATACTTCGCCGCCAGCCGCGCCACGATCTCGCCGGTCCCGCAGCCGACGTCCAGCACCGCGCCGCCGCCGACGGGATACCGATCGAAGATCGCTTCTTCCTGCGGCCAGATGGCCTCGGCCTGCGCGGCGAGGTTGCGCACCATCGACTCGTCGGCCATCTCCTTCGACTGCGGACTGCTGGGATGCATGGCGCCTACTTCATCCACTCGAACACCAGATAGTGCTCCCCGTCCATGCCGCAGCGGCGGTAGACGTCCTGCGCCGGGGCGTTCCGGCGGTCCACGTAGAGACGAATCCCGCGGACGTTCGGATCCACGAGCGCGATGCCCTTCACCTGCTCGTACATCCGCGCGTAGACGCCTCGTCGCCGGAACTCCGGCCGCACGTAGACGCTCTGAATCCACCAGACGTTCCCGTCCCGCCAGTCGCTCCACTCGTAGGTGATGAGCAGCGAGGCGATGACCTTCCCTTCCCCCTCGGCGACGAAGTAGCGCCCGCGCGCGGGGTCTTCAAACACCGCGCGCACGCCGCGGTCGACGACGGCGGCGTCCAGCTCGACCTCCTCGGTCTCCCGAGCCATGGCACCCTGGAACGCGGCGATGTCGCCGGCGTCTGTGACGTCCGCTTCGCGAGTTCGGATTTCCATCTGCTAGGCTCCGGACGGTGACAGTAACAAAAAACGATACCCATCGCGCGCTGTTGCTGATGGGCGCCGCGGCCACGCTCTTCGGTCTGATGGCCTTCGCGGCGAAGATCGCGACGGGGCGGCTGTCGGGACCGCAGGTGGCGACGATCCGCATGGCGGTGGGGCTGCTGCCGGCACTGCTCGTGACGCGCTGGCGGCGGGCGGCGATGACCTTCCACCGGCTCGACCTCATCCTCTACCGCGGCTTCTTCGGCGGCCTGGCGGTCATGCTATATTTTTTAGCAATACAGCACACCAACGTCGGCGTGGCCACGCTGCTCAATTACACGGCGCCGATTTGGAGCGGCCTATTTTCCATACTCTTCATCGGTGAGCGCTTCAGTGCGCGCGTGCTGATCCCGCTGCCCATCGCCCTGGCGGGCATCATCCTGGTGGTGCACGCCCACGCCGCGCCCGGCGACGTCTTCGGCTTCGGGCGGTGGGAGATCGTCGGCGCCTGCTCGGCCATCGCCTCCGGCTTCGCGGTGACGGCGATGCGCGCCGCGCGCCGCGGCGAGAACTCCTGGTCGGTCTACGCCAGCTTCTGCCTCCTGGGTATGCTGGTGAACCTGCCGTTTGCGCTCGCGCAGTGGAAGACGCCGCGCGGCGCAGAATGGCTGGCCATCGGCGCTACGGCGGTCTTCGCCATGGGGGCGCAGCTTCTGATGACCTTCAGCCTCCGGTGGGTCGATGCCATGACCGTCGGCGTCATCTCACAGCTCGCCGTCCTGGTCTCCATGGCCCTGGGATCGATCTTTCTCGGCGACCGCATCACCCTCGCCGCCGCGATCGGCGCGGCGCTGACCATCGGCGGCGTCGCCGGCGTGACGTACGTGACTTCGCTCGCGGCGCCGCGGCGGCCGGCGGCGGCGGTGGAAGTGGTGCCGGAGGCGTGACGACACGCCAAGAACTTCGCGTCGCGGACCTCGTAGGACCCATCATGCGACCCGCGATCGTCTTCGCCGCACTTCTCGCCACATGCGCCGCCGCGCAGACGAGCATTCCACTTCCGAAGGGCTTCCGTCCGACCGCACTCGCCTCCGCCGACTTCAACGGCGACGGCCACGCCGACGTCGCGGTCGCCGGCCTCGGCCGCGGCGAAGTGATCGTCTTCCTCGGCGACGGCCGCGGCGGGCTGCGCGCAACGCCGGCGATCGCCGCTGGAGCGAATCCCGCCGACATCGACGCGACGAAGGCGTTCATCGCCATCGCCAACCACGAGACCGACTACGTCACGCTGCTCTCCGGCAACGGGAAGGGCGGTTTCACGCCGCGCACGCTGCACCTGCACTCGAAGCCGCACCCGCACGCCGTGGCCGTCGGCGACTTCGATCGCGACGGCAGGCCGGACCTCGCCGTCGACAGCGCGGGCGAGAAGCGCATCATGCTCCTCTTCGGGCGCGACGGATGGCGCGGCCCCGGCACGCCGATCGACCTCGGGACGAATCCGTACTGGACGATCTCCGCGGCGGACATGGACGGCGACGGCAACGTCGATCTGGTCACCCCCAACGCCGGCAAGGGCACGCTCTCCATCCTGCTGGGCGACGGGCGCGGGCACTTCGCCCACGCCGCCGCTTCGCCTTTCGCCGCCGGACCGGGGCCATTTTCCGCGGCCATCGGCGACGTCAACGGCGACAAGCGCCCCGACATCGTGATCGCCAATTACTCCGGCCACGCGGCTGACACCGCGACCGACTGCCTGACCTGGATCCGCAACGACGGCGGGCGGCGTTTCACGCCGTTCGCGCAGCGGGTAACGACCGGCGACTACAGCTCACGCATCGCCGCCGGCGATATCGATGGCGACGGCTTCGCGGACGCCGTCTTCGCCAACAGCAACGGCGCGACGGTGACCATCGTCTACGGTTCCCGCAGCGGACCGCGCGAGACCGCCAGCGTGAAGGTCATGCCGCATCCACACGCCGTGACCATCGCCGGCCGCAGCGTCATCGTGGCCACGGAGGATGAGGACCGGCTACTGGTTGTGCGGGGGCGGTGAGAAGTCGACGAGATCGTAGATCGCGTCGACCGGCAGCGCCGCGTTGATTCCCGTGGGCCGAACGACGTCTGCACGATTCGTGTAGCGCTTCGCCTCCCATCTGGCGCCATCGAGGAAGCGGTGCTCGACGTCGATCGCGTACTGGTCGACGAGCAGGTAGTCGCGAAGAGTCGGAATCGTGCGATAGAGGTCGAACTTGAGGCCCCGATCGTAATCGCGCGTGGAGGCTGAAAGGACCTCAGCGATGAAAAGAGGATTCGTAACAGTCGGCAAAGGATCCGAGCTGTAGGAAGGAGGCCCGCAAATCACGAACACGTCCGGATAGGTGTACAGCCCGCCAAGTGTCATAACTCGAACGTCGTTGAGGTAAGCCCGGCAACCACGTTCGCGAAGGGGCATCAAGGAGATGCCGAGATTCTGCGCAATCTGGTTGTGCTTGAGGGTGCCGCCAGACATGGCGAACATATCGCCGTCGTAATACTCGTGGCGAACGTTCGACATCTGTTCGATATCGAAGTACTCCTCAACCGTGTAGCGTGGTTTGACCTGCTGCATCGTCGCTTCATGATACCGCGCGGCGCGCCACGACATGCCGCGCGGTAGCGGGCTACCTGCTGATGGTGAACGTCACCGTCAGGTTGAAGATCGTGTCCACCGGCCGTCCGTGCAGCGAGCCCGGCGAGAACTGCCACTGCTGCACCGCTTCCAGTGCCGGCGGCTCGAACATCGCCGAGCTGCTCCGGAGGACTTTCGCATCGCGTACGACGCCGGTGCGGTCGATGATGCACTCCACGATCACGAACCCGTTCATCCGCGCGAAGAGCGCCGGCCTCGGATAGACCGGCTGCACGCGCCGGAGAACGATGGGCGCCTTCACGTCGCCGCGCACGGGCAGCGGGTCGCTCTGCTCGATCGTGGCAGGTCCGGCCGGCGGGCCGTCGACGCCGACGCCAGTCGGATCACCCCAGGGCACACCGACCGGTCCGGGATCGCCCGTGCCGGTTGTCGCCGCGTCTCCCGAGGAGTTGCTTGCGGCGGCAGTTTCGGTGGTGGAGGGGATGGTCTGCGGCGCGGTGACCGTCTGCGGCATCGGCACGCGCGGCGCCTGCGGCAGCCGGGGAGTAGCGGGTTTCGGCGCCGGCTTCGCGTCGGGTGTCCCCAAGGCGGGCGGGATCGATTGAATGAACGGGATGATCATCTGATTCGGCGCGTTCTCGGGCAGCTTCGTCTGGGCGATGCTCGCCGCGACGATGGCGATGATGATTGCGGCGTGCGCCGCGACGGAAAGGGTCAGCAAGCCGTAGCGGCGATCGGCGGCGCGGGTCTGGACGCTGATGACGGATGTTTCGAACATGATCGATCCTCCTGTGAGAGGTTCGACCCCAGGATGGGCGCGTGAGAACCAAGTCGTGCAACGTTGGCGTGAACGGCGGGTGCCGAACCTGTGGCACGATTCATTCGTATCACTCGCGTCATGAGCCGCCTGACCCGCGACCCGGAGCTCGATCAACTGGTCCGCACGATCAACGAGCGCGGCGCGCCGGCCGACCCTGGCGATGAGCCGCAGGCCGCGACCTGGCCTCCTGCCGACGTGCCGAGCGGCAACCCGATGGAAAGCTTGCTGCTGGAGATGGCCCGGCGCGGGGCGAGCGACCTGCTGATCATGGCCGGGGCGCCGCCGATCTTCCGGGTGGGAGGGCGGCTGGTGCAGACCGACGCCGTACCGTTCGCCGGCGACGACCTGCACAACGTCTTCGCCGCATTGCTCACCGCGCGCGTGCGGGAGCGGATGGAGAGCGACGGCGCCGCCGACTTCTCCCTCCGCCTGGCGCGTCCGGCCGGCGACGAAGACCGTCGCGGGTGGCGGTTTCGCGTCAACCTGCACCGGCAGCGCGGGACGCTCGCCGCGTCGATCCGCGCGCTCCCCACGGCCATCCCCACGCTGAACGACCTCCATCTGCCGCCGTCGCTGGCCGATCTGGTGAAGCCGGCGAGCGGACTGGTGCTCGTCTGCGGGCCGACCGGGGCGGGGAAATCGACCACGCTCGCCGCGTTGGTCGGCGAGATCAATCGCACCGAGAAGCGGCACATCATCACCATCGAGGACCCCATCGAGTACGAGCACCGCAACGGCGAGTCGGTCATCGAGCAGGTGGAAGTCGGGCGCGACGCGCCGTCGTTCGCCGCCGCGCTGCGCGCCGCGCTGCGGCAAGACCCCGACGTCATCCTGGTCGGCGAGATGCGCGACCTCGACACCGTGGCCACCGCGCTGACCGCCGCGGAGACCGGACATCTGATCCTCTCGACGCTCCACACCGGCGACGCCATCCAGGCCATCCATCGCATCGTCGACGTCTTCCCGCCGTCTCAGCAGACGCAGATCAAGCACCAACTGGCGATGAGCCTCAGTGCGATCATCTCGCAGCAACTGATGATCCGCGCCGACGGCAAGGGGCGGGTGGTGGCGGTGGAGGTTCTGCTGGCCAACCTCCCGGTGCGCAACCACATCCGCTACGACAAGCTGCAGAACCTGATGACCGAGATCACCCTCGGCAAGCGCCAGGGGATGATCGCGCTGGAGGACTCGCTGGCGCGGCTGGTGCGGCAAGGGATGATCACGGTGGACGATGCGCGCGTGCGATCGTCGCGGCCGGACGAGTTGGAGAGCCTGCTGCGATAGCTCTCAGCGGATGAGGATCAGCGAGACAGCGTGACCAGCCAGATGTCCGACTCCGTCGGCCCCGAGACGAAAAGGATCGACGAGCGATCGCCGGTCAGCGAGATGCGTCGCAGGAACGGCAGGCCGTTCGGAAGGAGACCGACAGTGCGCGTTTGCCCACTGCGCAGGTCATAGGCGATCACGCTGACGTCGCGCGGCATCAGCAGAACATGGTCGTCGAGCCACACCGGGCCGGTGCCCCAATCGGTGAGCCTGCGGTAGGTGCGCGTGGCGAGATCGTAGACGGCGACCGCGGACCATTGGCCGAAGCGGTCGGTGATGATGCCGGCGATGCGTTTTGCGTCCGGCGAGAAGGCGGTGGGCCAGAATCCCTCGGTCTGGCTCGGCCTGGGCAATTGCTCCGGCGTTCGGCCGGCGAACGGCTCGAAGATGACGCCGAGCCGCCGCGCGTTGTCATACGCGACCACATGCTTCCCATCGGGCGACCAGGTGGCCTCGATCAGATTGAAACCGTGCGTCAACTGTTGCAGTCCGCTGCCGTCAGCGCGGATGGTCCAGACGTCGTAGTCGCCGCCGCGCGTGGAGTAGAAGATCAGCCGCGAGCCGTCGGGCGACCAGCGCGGCATGCGGTCTTTGAACGTGTCATTGGTAAGTTGGCGGAGGTCGGTGCCGTCGCGCCGCGCGATGTAGATGTCCTCCTGCGCGCCGAGGTTGTTGAACGCGATGTACTTGCCGTCGGGCGACAGCTCCCCGCGCTGGATGCGGCGCGACCCGCGCACCAGCTCGGTCGCCGAGCCGGTGAACGCCACTTTCACCGGATCGAACGGGATCTCGTAGAGATGCCACTCGCCGCGCTGCACGGCGAAGGCGATGCTCCTCCCGTCGCGCGCGATCGATGCCGGGCCGCTCCACTCGGTCGACAGCGTCACCGGCTCCGCCTTTCTCTGCAGCAGCCCGGTTCGCTCGTCGATCGGCGCTCGCCAGAGGTTCATCATGCCGGCGCGATCGCTGCAGAAATAGAGGACCTTCCCGTCCGGCGACCAGAACGGATTCCAGTTCATCGAGCCGTCGTCGATGATCGGCGTGGCCTTACCGCCGCGCGCGGACATGGTGAAGATGACCCGCCGCCCCTTGAGCACGCCCCAGAAAGCGATGGAATGATCGTGGGGCGACCACGCCGGCTGCACGGCGTCGCTTCGATCGAAGAGGACCTTCCGCGCACCGCTCTCGACGTTCACCGTCCAGATATGGCTGATGAGGACGCGCGCGGAAGGATCGGCGATCTTCTCCGTATCGATGCCGATCGACTTGCCGTCCGGCGACCATGCGGGGTTGTATCCGAAGTCGCAGAGGCGGCGGACCGATTCACCGGTGGCGCCCATGAGGAAAATCCCGCCGCCGTCGCGTTCCGAACGAAAGGCAATCTGCTGCCCGTCCGGCGAGAACGCCGGCTCGTCGTCGTGAACCGGCGAGTCCTTGGTCAGGTTGATGGCGTTTGCACCCCCGACGCGCTGCACGAAAATATCGCGATTGCTTCCTGCTCCCGCTACGTAGACGACGGACTTGCCGTCGGGCGAGATGGTCGGCTGGGACTCGACGCCGGCATCAAAGGTGAGTTGAGTCAGATGCCGCTCCAGCGGCGGCACCGGCCGCGTCAACGTTCGCGCGGCCAGCCATCCAACCGCGGCGGCGGTTGCGCACGCCGCGACGATCGCCGCCACCCGCCACGCTCGTCGCGCCGGCGCCGCGACTCGCGGTCCGCTGGCGGTGCTGCTGCCGGTGGTGACCGCTTCGAGCGCGAAGGCGACGTCGTGCGCCGAGTGGAATCGCTCCTCGCGGTTCTTCTCCAGGCAGCGGCGAACGACGCGATCGATCGCCGGCGCGACCCGCGGGCCGTCCGACGCGAGGTCGGGCGGATCGTCCTTGAGGATCGCGTTCATCGTCTCCACCGACGACGGCCCATGAAAGGCGCGCCGGCCCGAGAGCATCTCGTAGAGGATGGCGCCGAACGCGAAGATGTCCGTACGATGGTCGACATCTTGACCACGGACCTGCTCCGGCGACATGTAGCCCGCCGTCCCCATCACCGTCCCCGGCGCGGTGGCACGCGCCTCGGTGACCGCGGTGGTGATATGGCCCAACGAATCGGACTGGCCGCGCAGTTTGGCCAGCCCAAAGTCGAGGATCTTCACCCGCCCGTCGCGAGTGACGAAAACGTTCTCCGGCTTCAGGTCACGATGGACGACGCCGTGTTCGTGCGCGGCCGCCAGTCCGCAGGCCAGCTGGATCGAGTAGTCGATCGCCTTGCGCTGCGGAATCCCGGGCGTGCCGTTTCCTTCGATCCGGTCGCGGAGAGTCTCGCCGTCGAGCAGCTCCATCACGATGTAGGGCGCGCCATCGTGCGTTCCGAGGTCGTGAACGGTGACCAGGTTCGGATGATTGAGCGAGCCGGCGGCGCGCGCCTCCTGCTCGAAGCGCTGCAGGCGCTCAGCGCTCGCAGCGAACGCCGGCGGGAGAATCTTGACCGCGACCTCGCGGCCGAGGCGAGTGTCGCGCGCGCGCCAGACTTCGCCCATGGCGCCGGCGCCGAGAGGCGCGAGGAGTTCGTAGGGGCCAAGATGGCTGCCGGGGGCGACGCTCATCGGGTGTGTGGCGATTATAGGGCGCGCCGCAGCTCGGGAGCCGAGTTGGAGAGCCTGCTGCGATAGCTCTCAGCGAATAAGGATCAGCTCTTCCTGCGGCGGGATGAGGTACTCCGCGCCGGTCGCCGTGACGACCGCCATCTCCTCGACCGAGATCGTCTTCGTGTCACTCTCGCCGACTTTCCAGGCGAAGAAGCCGTCGAAGGCGAAGGTCTGTCCCGGCTCCAGCAAACGGAGCGAGTCGGGCGGCGGCGTGGCCCGCTGCGCTCCGCCGAGCGCCGGGCCGAGGTCGTGCGCCCAGTAGCCGACGGGATGGCCGGTGCTCCACGGGACGTACTCCGATCCCTGCTGCTTCATCCAGGCGCGCTGCGCGGCGTCGACGTCATAGCCGCGCACTCCCGGCCGCATCGCCGCCAGGGCGATACGGCTTCCGCGCTTCCCGTTCTCCCATTTCTGAATGACGTCCGCGGGCGGCGCCGTCTCCCCCGGCCGCAGCACGTATGCGAAGCGCTGGATGTCAGTGCACCAGACGCCGCCGACTTTGATGCCGAAGTCGGTCTGGATGATGTCGCCCGGCTGGATGACGCGATTGGTGGCGTGAGAGTGGCCGCGGTCAACGCCGGAGTTGACGTTCGGATTCTGATCCGGCGCCCAGGCGTCTTCCACCCCCAGCTCGCGCATGCGCCTCTTGAGGTACGCGGCGACGTCGCTGTCGCGCGTGACGCCCGGAACGACGATGCGATACGCCTCTTCCTGGAGCTGCGCGGTGAGGACGGCGGCACGGCGCATGATCGCCACCTCCTCCGGCAACTTCACCGACAGCCAACGGATCACCAGCTCCTCGGACGACACCACCCGCTCTGTGAGATCGCCGAGGGCGGCTTCGAATGCTTTGCGCTGCGTGAACGAGAGGCCGTCCGCCGCGGCGCGCGGCGAGGAGTTGATGGCGATCCGCTTCGGATTCGCCTTGCGCAGTTCGTCGGCAGCGAGCGCGAAGACGTCCGCGGTGCGATCGATCGGCCGCACCTCGTCGTGCAGCGCGATGTCCGCCAGCGCCGTCGCCTCCCCCGCGGGCGAGAGGGCAAGCGAGCGCCCGTCGCGAAAGAAGAGGATGGCCGCCGTGCCGCCGGCGTTCTCCCCGCCGACGTGCATCGCCAACGGATCGTTGTGGTTCTCGCGAACGAACACCACCCAGGCGTCGACGTCCACCGCCTGCATGGCACTCGGCAGGAGCGTCTCCACTCGTTCTTTGCGGATGCGCGGCCAGGCTGCCCGCGCCTCGTCGCGCGGGGCGGGCGGCGGGGTGGCGGTGCGGCAGGCGGCGAGGAGAAGGGCGAGGACGAAAGCGCGGCGCATGATTGGCGCGCCATTCTAGTGCGCGTCTTACTTGTACTTGCAAAGTACTTGACATACGATAGCCTACGGAGGCCAACATGCGACACTTCACCCTCTCTGCCTGCGCCGTCTTTCTCACGGGTTGCTTCGCAGGGCCGCGAGACATGCCTCCGCTCGTCGCCGCCGCTCGTGATGGGAACGCAACCGCGATACGCGAGATCGTCAAGAGCGGAGGTGACCCAAACGCCGCATATGGGGCTCTGAACTGGACGCCGCTCATGCACGCCATTTACAAGAATCAGATCGGTTCCGTGAAGGCGCTTCTGGATTCGGGCGCGGACGTCAACCGGACCGGCAATTACGAGTCGGAGCCGAGGACCATGCAGCGAGATGTCACTCCGTTGATGATGGCCGCCGGCTACGGCCATACGCCCATCGTGGAGCTCTTGCTGCGCCGCGGCGCCGATCCGGCCCGGGCCGACGGTGACGGGAATCGCGCTCTCGACTACGCGCTGACCGGCACGCTCTATCGCCGCACCCTGTTTGAGTGCCAGGACAGTACGGTTCGCGCGCTGATCGCAGCTCACGCTCCGTTGCGCATCAGCTCCGACGCTCGTCGCTGGGCGGGTATGAAGCGGTGCGACACTCTCGCTCTCTTGCGATGACCCAGCCAACGTTCCTTCGCTAAGTCGGCCTTCCCTCGCCGCAAGAGAGTGGCTCGGTTGGTTCGCAGGTCGATTCGGACCGCGATCCTGAGTCGGACGCAGAATCACCCAATCACTTGGCGTCACTGCACTTGCGTTCCCACCGACCGGCTCCGTGAAGAGTGGCAGGGAGAAGGTCTGTTCCACGCCGTTGACCTTGATGACGAGGGTCTCGCGATGTGTTCGCGAGAACGGGTTCGAAGGGTCCAAGCGATAAACCAGAGTACGACCGTTAGCTTGCCGATCTAGCCCGTCTGACGGGCTGAAGCCCGTCCTACATTCCTACCTTTGCAACGCATAGCTCAACTTCAGGAACACCTGCCGCTCGCCGAGGTCGAAGTCGCCTTCGAGGCCGGCCACGTCGCGCGCGTCGCCGTACCCGAGGTACAAGACGCTCTGCCAATTCAATTTGTAGGCGAAGAGCACTTGCGACGACAGCGCGCCGCCGTGGCGCCGCTCGACTGGAGCCTGATTGCGACGGGTCCGCTCGTTCTGCACGATGGCCCGGACGAACATCCGCGGATTGAACATGTACTGGGCCCGAAGCCGCTCGAATTGCGAGGTGAAAAGCCTTTGCGCTTCGCGATCCTCGGGGCGCACGCGAAGCCAGCGAACGCCGCTGGTGACGCTCATGGTCAGGCGGTAGTTCGGGCGGAGATTGGCGTTGAAGTTGACGTTCGCCCCTTTGCCCAGCCGGTTGTTACCGAAGTCGACCTCGTCGCCGAGCCAGCCGTCGAACGAGACTGAGGGGATGATCTTGCTGATGGCGAACTGCTCTTGGAAGTAGACGCGCTTGCGGGTGAAGACGTCCTCGCCGTTACGCACGGCATCGACGGCGTAGCGCCAGCGGCTGAACGAGCGGAACTTTCCATCGGCGCCGAAGCCGGCGGAGAAGAGGCGGTAGAGCAGCGCGCCATCGAGCGCGGAGTCGTCCTGCAGCGAGTCGTACTCGGTGAAGAAGTACAACCGCACGCGGTTGAAGAAGCCCTTCGGCCGCATGGTGTAGCCGACTTCGCCGTACGACGCCCGGTAGCCGACCTGCGGGATGAAGCCGTTGTCGGCGCGGAAGTCGTTGCCGATGTCCTTGTTGTCGACGAAGACGTCTAACTTCGGATTGGAGTACGACCACCAGAGATCGGCGGCATGGCCGCGAAGCTTGCGGCCATCCCATTCGTCCGCCAGTTCGGGGCGATTGGGCGTGCGGGTGTCGCTCAAGAGCAATTGGCCGGTGACGGTGTTGCTGTCGTTCGGCCGCCACGTGAAGTCGGGGCCGAGGACGCGGTTGTGCGCGCCGCCTTCACTCTCCCGCGTCGTGCCCAGGAAGCTGATGGAGGAGTTCTTGCCGAGGTCGCGGCGGAAGCGGCCGATGCCGACCGTCGACTCGAATTCCTGGTCGCCGAAACCGGAGCCGAACGCGGACGGGATGATCACCGAGCCGCCGCCGCGGTCCTGGGCCACGAGCAGCGTGTAGTTGCTCTTGCCGAAGGTTCCGGTTCCGCGCGCGCCGAAGCGCGGCGAGGTGATGGTCCGCGTGTAGACGGCCTGCATCGGCGTGGAGAAAAGGTCCACGCGCTCCAGGAAGAACGGCCGCTTCTCGGGGAAGAAGATGGCGAAGCGCTCGTTGGTGGAGATCACGGCGACGTCGGACTCCACCTGCGAGAAGTCGGGGTTGATGGTGCCGTCGATGGCGGTGTTCTCGTTCGGAGTCCACTTCAGATCGAGACCGCCGTCGAGGCCGACGGGGTTGTTCCGCAGATCGGTCCCGAAGCCGCCGCGCCGCTGGCCGATCTCGCGCGCGGTGACGTACGGCGCGGCGACGTAGTGCCCGCCGCTCGGCAAGCCGGTGAAGCCGGTGACCTTGTTGAAGTTGCAGACGAAGCAGTTCACGCCGCGCGGCAGCTTGTGCGTCCAGATCTGATACCGCCGCTCGCGCGGCATGTTGCGGTAGAGGATGATGCCCCAGGTCTGCGGGTCCTTCTTCTCGTAGCGGAGCGACGAGAACGGGATGCGCATCTCCAGGATCCAGCCGCGGTCGGTCTTCTTGGTGGCGGAGTCCCAGAAGAAATCGGGCGAGGAGTCCTCGCCGCTGCTGTCGTCTTGGGAGGCGTCGTACTGCGTGCCGGCGGCGTTGGCGAAGAACTCCAGCCCCGTCTTGCTGTCGTTGCGCGAGTCGATGATCACCCCGGAGAAGTCGTCGCTGTTGCCGTTGATGCCGTCGTGGTCACCGAGTTGCGCGCGGATCTGCGACGGGTTGGGATCTAGCGACTCGATGGCCGCGTAGAAGAAGCGGTCGTCGTACGTGATCCAGCCGATGGTCTTGACCTGCGGCTCCACGCTGTCGCCGGGGTTGGTCTCGTACCAGGTGTCGAAGCGCAGCGCATCCTTCCACCCGGCGTCGGAGAGGTCGCCGTCGATGGAGATGGGAGTCGCCGTCCTGGTGATGTTGAGGGGCGGCTCGGGGTCGGCGGCGCGGAGCGGGACGGCGACCGCGACGGCGATGAGAGCGATGGCAGAGGTGCGATGAAGCATCGCGAGCACAGACGTTTGGCGGCGGCGGAAGTTAGTCGTCGTCAGGCGCATGCCCGGCACTATACGAATAGATTCGTAGTTTGTTTTTACGAAAAGGTTACGAAAGGAGTTCGCAGTTGGCCGTTGACCGAGAGTTTCCTTACGGTCAACGGCCAACTGTCAACAGCGAACGATCACGCCGCTTTCTTCGCCGGTTCCTCGTGGAAGAGCTGCAGCGCCTTGTTGAGGATCAGGTCCTCGCGCGGCTTAGCGGGCGTCGCGCTCTCGGCGCCCGGCTCGCGCAGCGCCTGCGACGAGAGGTCGACCACGACGTCCGGCTTCACGCCGCCGTCCTTGATCGGCTTGAGGTCGGGGGTGGTGTAGTGGGCGATGGTCATGTAGACCGCGCCGCCGGTCGGCAGGGTGATGAGGCGCTGCACGATCGACTTGCCGTAGGAGGTCACACCCACGGTTTTCCCGCGGTTGTTGCCGTGGATGGCGGCGGCGAAGATCTCGGCGCCGGAGGCGGTGGCGTTGTCCTGAAGCACTTCGAGCTCGCCGTCGAAGCCGGTGTTGCGGTCGGCCTGCCAGCGCTTCGGCTCGGTCTTGCGCCCCTCGAGGGAGGTGATCAGGCCGCTGGTGAGCAGCTCGTCCGCGGCGGCGATGGCTTCCTCGACGTCGCCGCCGGCGTTGCCGCGGAGGTCGATGATGAGCTGCCGCGAGCCGGTCTTGCGGACGTTCTCCAGCGCTGCGCGAAGCTGCGCCGCGGTCCCCTTCTCGAAGTACGGGACTTTGATGTAGGCCACCCGGCCGAACTGCTGGGTGGTGATGGCCAGCGGATGGAAGTTGGCCTGCTGGATGGTGAACTCGTCGCGCTTGGTCTGCCCGCCGCGCAGGATCTGCACGTGGATGGGCTTCGCCGAGCGGAGGGCGTTGCGCACCTGCCACACCGCCATTCGCTGCGTCGGCTGGCCGTCGATCTTCTCGATGAAGTCGCCGCGCTCGATGCCCGCCTTCGCCGCCGGCGATCCTGCCACCGGCGCGATCACGAACGCGTAGCCGAAGCGCTTGGTGACGATGAGGCCGACGCCGTTGTCCTCGATGTCGCTGAAGGTGCGGTAGGCCGGGATCTGGGCGGGAGGAACGTAAAAGCTGAACTCGTCGACCGCGTCGGTCACGCCGGCAAAGGCGCCGTCCATGAGCTGATCGGACGACACCTGCTCCACGTAGTTGTTCCGCACCAGGTCGAACACCTCGGTGAAGATGCTGAGGTAGCGAAACACGTTGTTCTTCTGCGCGGCCTGGCCGAACAGCGCCCCGCCGAGGAGCGAGAGGAGCAACGCGACGGATACGGCGAGGAAGACGACTCTCTTTTTGCTCATTATCGCAACCATTTCTGCGGATTCTCTGGCTTGTTGTCCTGCCGGATCTCGAAGTAGAGGTAGCCGGATTTGGCCTCTTCCGACTCGCCGACTCCTGCAATCGTCTGTCCAGCGTTGATGCGGTCGCCGACGGCGACGGACGGCGATTTCAGATTGCCATAGAGCGAGAAGACGCGGTTTCCGTGGTCCAGGATGATCAAATTACCGTATCCCTTGAACCACTGCGAAAAAAGAACTGTTCCCACGAAGACGGAATGCACCTCCGCCCCGGGCGGCGCCGCGATCTTCATTCCGTTGTTGAAGGTCACGGTGCTGAATTTCGCGTTCCGTTGCAGGCCGAACTGTTCGACGATCTTCCCCTGCGCCGGCCAGTCGAGCGCCCCCTGGTAGCTGCGGACGTCGACGGTGGCCACCACGCCCGCCTGCTGCTTGGAGAGGAAATCGAGGAGCCGCTCCAGCCGCCTGGCCTTCTCCTCCAGCTCGGAGATCTGCCGCGCCGAGGTCGTTCCCGCAGTGCGCAGCGAGGCCACCATCCGCTCGCGCTGCGCGAAGGTCGCGGAGACGGCGGCCCGGCGCTCCTCGACGATGCGGCGGATGTCGGCGACGCGCCGGCCCTTGTGCGCGAGGTCCGCGGTGCGCGCCTCGAGCTGCGCGCGCGTGTTCTGGAACGCCGTCACCGCGCGCGCGTCGCGCTCCACCATGTAGCTGAGCATCGACATCGCCTCGATCGGGTTGCGCCGTTCGTCGATCGACATCAGCAGGCGGAGATAGCTCAAGCCGCCGAGGCGATAGAGCGCGGCGAGACGGTGGCGAAGGAACTCCTTCTGCCGGACGATGCGCTGTCCGACTTCGCCGACCTGCGCCGCGACGTTCTGCTGCTCCTGCTCGATCTGCCGTTGCAGGTCGACGGCGATCTGCAGCTCGCGGGTGCGGATGTCGAGCTCGATGCCGACCTCCTCCAACTCGCGCTCCGCGGTTTTGGTCTGCGCGCGTACGTCTTCGAGCTTGCGGCGCAGGCGGGTGATCTCGCCACGGATGCGATCGAGGTCGCTGTTGCCGGTCTGGGGAAGGGCGGGCAGAACGACGACGCAGATCAGCACCAGCGCGGCGAGCAGAGCGCGCGGAACGCCGTCGTCCCCGCGCTCCGCGTCAGGTCGCAAATGCGTCCAGCGCATGCTTCGCCGCCTGCTGCTGCGCTTCCTTCTTCGACGAGCCCTCGCCGCGCGCGGCGCGGCTGCCGACCTTCACCTCCACGACGAAGCGTTTGTCGTGATCGGGCCCCTGCTCGGCGATGACCGTGTACTCCGGAAGTTGCAACCCCATCCCCTGCGCCAGCTCCTGCAGCGCGGTCTTGTAGTCGTGAAAGAGGAGGTCGTCTGCGTTGAGCGACGCCAGGTCGTGCACGAACGAGCGCTCGATCAGATGCCGCGCGGCGACGATGCCGCCGTCGAGATAGACACCGGCGATCAGCGCCTCGAAGAGGTTCGCCAGCAGCGAGTCCTTCTTCCGCCCGCCCGATTTCTCCTCGCCGACGCCGAGGCGGATGACGTCGCCCATGCCGTAGAGCCGCGCCTTCGCCGCGAGGCTGGTGGCGCTCACCAGATAGGCCTTCATCTTCGACAACGCCCCTTCGTCGAGGGTCGGGAAGCGATGGAAGAGGATGTCGCCGACGACGAAGCCGAGCACGGAGTCACCGAGGAATTCGAAGGTCTCGTTGTCGCGGACCTCGTCGCCCTTGGCCTCGTGGGAGTACGACTTGTGGGTGAGAGCGCGCGTCAGGAGGTCGCGGCGTTGGAATGGGTATCCGATGCGGGTCTCGAAGTCGTCGATCAGATCCGGCAATCGCGGTTAGTTTAGCGTAGCCAACGCCTGCCGCGCCGTTTCGATGTCCTTCCCGTATCTGGACTTCGGCGCGGTCTCGATGAAGCGCTCCAGGGCGGCGCGGGCCTCGGCGGCGTGGCCGGCGCGCGCTTCGACCAGGCCGGTGTTGAAGAGGGCGTCGTACTGGCGCGGGTCGACCTCGACGGCGCGGTTCCACATTTCCACGGCGTGCGCGAAGTCGTTCTGGCGCGCGAACACCACGCCCATGGTGTTTAGGGCCAGCGGCAGGCGCGGGTTGAGCGCCAGGGCGCGGGCGAGGTTCGCCTGCGCGGCGCCGACGTCGTCGCGCCGCAGGGCGACGATGCCGAGGTTCTGCAGCGCGGGGGCATTGTTCGCGTCGAGCTGCAGGATGCGCTGAAACAGCGCGGTGGCCTCGTCGAGTTTCCCCTGGTCGGCCAGCGCCACGCCGTACGCGTTGAGGGCGTCGGGGTTGGTGCCGCTCGCCAGCGGCGCGAGGATCTTCACCGCCTCGTCGGTCTTGCCCGTCTCGGTCAACAGCAATCCGAGTTGCACGCGGATGCCCTCGGTCTGCTGCCCACTCTTCATCGCCGCGCGGAGGTTGGCGATGGCCTCGCCGATCTGTTCGTGCTGTTGGAGGACGAACGCCAGCAGCTCGCGGCCGGCCGCCATATCGGGACGCGCGGCGACCACTTCCTTCGCCAGTTTCAGCGCGCGCGGGAGATCGTGGCTCTCGTAGGCGGCGACCACGTCGTGCATCTTGTTGTCGAGCGCGACGAGGCTCTTCGGATCGTCGGCGGCGGTGAAGGTGGTCTTGGTCGAGCCGCTCCCGCCGAGGTATCCGAGGCTGCGCAACTGCGCGGCCTCCTCGGCCGAGACGCTGCGGCTCGCCACGCCGCGAGGCGGAAGGAGCTTTCGCGCCGCTTCCACGTCGCGGCGCCGCTCGGCGCGCAGGTTGTTCTTCTCGCCGGGATCGCGCGGAAGGTCGTACAGCTCAGCGATTGGAAGGTCGATGTACTTCGCGCCGCGGTGGATGATGCCGGTGAGCGGCGCCCACCCGCGGTTGATCGACGCGGAGAGCGACTCGAAGTAGGTGTCGCGCGCGCCGATGGGGCCGAGGAGCGACGCGCCGGGGAGCTCCTTCGGTTTCGCGATGCCGGCTGCTTCGAGGATGGTCGGCACGATATCGATGTGGCGTACGTATCCGTTTTCCCCTCTCCCGCCAGGCGGGAGAGGGTGGCCCGAAGGGCCGGGTGAGGGTCGAACGATCAGCGGCACCTTCAGCGTCGGCTCGTAAGCGAAGAGGCCGTGGGTCAGCTCGCCGTGATCGCCGCGGGCCTCACCGTGGTCGGCGGTGACGATGAGCAAAATAGTACGATTCGTACTAATGACCGGATCGAGCGCCTTCGCCAGCGCGTCGTCGACCGCGGCGATCTCGCCGAGGTAGGGATCGGCGGCGTACTGCGCATCGAACGGGGCGGGTGGGCGGTAGGGCGCGTGCGGATCGTAGAGGTGCACCCAGAGGAAGCGCTTCCGCCCCTCATTCGTCTCCCACCAGTGAACCGCTGAATCGAGCACCGCGGCCGCCGGGCGTTCCTGGATCACGAAGTCGAGTGACGCGGCGCCCTTGCCGTAGTTGTCGTCGTAGACGTCGAAGCCCTGATTGAGGCCGAAGCGCGCGTCGAGCGGAAAGGCGCCGACGAACGCTCCCGTCACGTAGCCGGCGCGGCGCAGCATGGTAGCGACGGTCTCGTGCTGCGCGTCGAGCTTGAAGCCGGCGTTGTCGCGGATGCCGTGCTGATACGGATAGAGGCCGGTGAGGATGTTGGCGTGCGACGGCAGGGTGACGACGTTCTGGGCGTGCGCGTTGTTGAAGACGATCCCCTCGGACGCCATGCGGTCGAGGAACGGCGTCTTCACGTCCGCGTTTCCGGCGAAGCCCAGGGCGTCGGCGCGCAGGGTGTCGATGGTGACGAGGATGATGTCGGGCTTGGCCGGCGGCGGGGGCGCGGGCTGCTCGCCGCGGCAGGCGAGAAGGACGAGCAACAGGAGTGCGGGCGTCCCGCCCGCACCGATCGGGCGTCTCGCCCGATCGCGGATTGCCGCCGGCCGGGACGGCCGCCGGGTGCGGGCGGGATGCCCGCACTCCACATCGGCGACGGGTGAGGCGATCCTCATCCTCGTAGCAGCGCCTGCAACTGGCGATCGCCGGGATAGCGCTGCAGGCCGCGCGTAGCCCAGAACCTCGCGCCGCGGACGTCGCCGATCAGCTTGAGGGTCTCGGCGATCGCGACGTACGACGGCGGCGTCGGCGCCTCTTTTTCCAGGCTGAAAATCAATTGCGTCGCCGCATCGTTTTTCCCTTCGACGGCGTAGAGCAGGATGAGGTTCTTGTAGGCCTTGGGATCGTCGGGGAAGGCGGCGATCTCGGCGCGGAAGGCCTGTTCGGCTTCGTCGCCGCGGCCCATGCGCGCCAGAGCATCGCCGCGGAAGAAGTAGAGCTTCGGGACCGGCGAGCGCTTCTTCGCCTCGTTCATGGCGATGGCGGCGTCGAACTGGCGAAGGGCCTCGTCCAGTCTCCCCTGCTCCATGTCGATGCGGCCGAGGAGGATCAGGCCGAATGGGCGGTCGCTGTTCTTGCCGGCGACCTCCTTCGCCTCCGCCGTGGCGCGCGCGTAGTCTTTCTTGAGAAGGTAGACCTGCGCGAGCAGGCTGTGCGCCTCGACCGGTGTTTCATCCTCGATGAGCCGCGCGTGCTTCTCCGCCTCGTCGTAGCGCTTCTGCTCGATGGCCACGTTGGCGATGAGCACCGCCAGTTGCGAGAAGCTCGGCGAAAGACGCAGCCCGCGTTTGGCGGCCTCGATGGCCTCGTCATAGCGCCCCAGCTTGGCCAGGGCGTGCGCCTGCAGGTTCCAGATGTCGAGCATGTTCGGGTTTTCGCGCAGCAGTTCGCTGAGGATGGCCACCGCGTCGGCGTATCGCCGCTCGTGGAAGGCGACGAAGCCGTCCTTGATCTTCCCCGATTTGCCGATGTGGTCCTTCGGGTCGGGAAGCTCGGTCTGATTCGACGTGGAGACGGTCGATCCGACGTAGCCGAGGGCCGCGAGCTGCTTGGCCTTCTCCGGGTCGATCGGAGCCGGCGCCTCGGCGGCCTTCACGAAAGGCAGCAGCGCGTTGCGCAGCGCGACGTACGTTCTTCGGTTGTCCTGCAGGACGTTCGTCGTCTCGGCCGGGTCCTTCGCCAGTTGGTAGAGCTCCGGCTTCGGCGCATGGATGTAGTGGTTGTCGCCGGAGATCATGGAGTGCAGATCGCTCCAGCCGAAGTGCAGCCGCGGATAGTACGTTTCGCTGTAGATCGGACGGTCGGTTTTTACGTCGCCGGTGAGCGACGTGGCCTGGAGCGACTGCTGATTGGTGATGGTGGGGAAGACGTCGAGCAGCGACACCGGCGCCTCGACGCTCTTCCCCTTCAGCTGCGACTTCGGAAACTTGAGCAGCAGCGGGACTTGCAGCGCCTCGCGATACAGCAGGATGCCGTGCTCCGCTTCGCCGTGGTCGTTGAGGCCTTCGCCGTGATCGGAGAGAAGGATGATGGTGGCGCGGTCGTAGATCCCTTCCTGGCGCAGGAACTGGAGGAAGCGGCCGACCACGCCGTCGGCGGCGGCGATGTCGGCGTCGTAGGTCGGCTCGTACGGGGTGTGCGGCTCGTAGATGTGGAGGAAGAAGAAGAACGGCTTCGACTTCTGCTCGCCGATCCAGCGCTGGGCGATCTCGCGGGTCTCGTCGCCTTTGCGCTGCGCGCGGCCGAGGCTCATGAAGTTCGGATCGACGTCGATGTCGTCGTCCCAGAAGTCGAAGCCGCGCCGGATGCCGCTCTCGGAGCGGAGGACGATCGCGGAGACCGCGCCGCCGGTCGCGTATCCCTTCGCCTTCAGGATCTCGGCGGCTGTCTTCGCCTTCGCGCTGAGCACGTAGCCGGTGTTGTCGCGGATGCCATGATCGGCCGGGAGCAGGCCGGTGAACATGCTGGCGTGCGAGACGAGCGTCAGCGGGCAGGGGGCGTAGGCGCGCTGATAGAGGACCGAGTCGGCGCGGAGGGCGTCGATGGCAGCGGTCTCGACCCCCTTGTAGCCGTAGGCCGGAAGGTGGTCGGAGCGGAGGGTGTCGATGGAGATGACGATGACTGGTGAGTTGTCCGCGCCGACCACCGGTGTGCCGCGCCGGCAGGCCGCGGCCGTCATCGACACGATGACGGCGGCAACGATCACGCAGGCGCGATTCCGAAGGATCATGCGAAGAGTAGACTAGCCGAGTTTGAGCGCCCGTCCGAAGAAACGCTCGCCCGGACTCCGCGCGCGCCAACGTTCAACGAGTGTGACCGCGGCGTCTATTCTGGTTGCGACGGCGGCGCTCGCGCTGCGCGTCGCCGCCGCAATCGGCGTCGGACGACTTCCCCTCGGACGCACCCCGCAGTACGACGGGCTCGAATACCTGCTGTGGGCCCAGCGCCTTGCGGGGGGCGACTTCGGATGGCCGCCGAATCCGCCGCACGGCCCCGCATATCCATTCTTTCTCGCCGGGCTGCTGGCCGCCGGCCACGGATCGCTGATGTTCGCGCGGATGGTGCAGGCGGTGATGGGCGCCGCGACCTGCTGCATCGCCGGGTCGGTCGGCGCGCGGCTCTTCGGTGCGCGCGCCGGAATCGTGACCGCGGCGCTGCTCGCTGTTTACGCGCCGCTGATCTGGCTCGATGCGTCGATCGGATCGGAAGGGCTGCTGATGTTTCTTCTGACCGCCGCGCTCTGGTCGGGCGTCAGCGAGCGAAGCCCGATCCTCACCGGCGCGCTGATTGGGCTGGCCGCGCTGACCCGTCCCACGGCGCTGATCTTCCTGCCGCTCCTGGTGTGGATCGGCGCCCGCGCCATGAAGCGGCGCACGGCGATCGTCGCGGCGGCCGTCGCGGTCATCATTCCGGTGACCATCGCCAACTGGAGGGCCTCGCACGCCTTCATCCCCATTCAGGCCTTCGGCGGGATGAACGTCTACCTCGGCGACTCGCCGCTGCGGGATGGGATGGCGTCGGCGCGGCCGGGCGGTGAGTGGGAGCGGCTGGAGGCGGAAGGGGACGACCAGTACTTCACGCGCAAGACCCTCGGTGAGATTCGCGCGCATCCCTCAGCGTTCGCCGGCCTTCTCCTCCGAAAGGCGCTGCTGACGTTTCAAAACGAGGAAGTGCGCGACACGCACTCGTTCTATTTCTTTCGCCAGCTCGTGCCCGTTCTGCGCTGGCTGCCGGGCTTCACGATCCTGTTCGCGTTCGCCGTCGCCGGGGCGGTCCCCGCAAATTGGCGCGAGCGCAACGTGCGGATCGTCGCCATCTGCACCGCGCTCGCCGCGGCCACCTGCATCGCGCTGGTGGTCGGCGCGCGCTATCGGATCCCGCTGGCGCTCGGTCTGGCGCTGTTCGGCGGCGCGGTGGCGGTGCCGCAGTCGCGGCGGAAGCTTGCGGTGGCAGCCATTGCCGGCGTGATCGCGGCGCTGTGCACGCGCATCGTGACGGTCCCCGCGGCGCACAACTTCGCCGAGGAGTGGGCGCTGACGGCGGAGTCGCTGCTGCGGGAGAACCAACTGGCGGAGGCGGAGGCCGCGGCGCGCCGCGCAACTCTGATCGATCCTTCGAATCCGTCGGGCTGGAGCTCTCTCGGCTCGATCCTCGGCGCGTCCGGACGAACCGCTGAGGCGGCGGATGCGTTTCGCCGTACGGTGACGCTCAATCCCGACTTTGCCACCGCCCATCAGCACCTGGCGGCGCTTCTGGCGCAAAACGGCGATCTCGCCGGCGCCGCGGCCGCGTATCGGCGGGTGATCGCCATCGACCCGAGGAGCGTGGTCGCGCTGCGGGCGCTGGCGCGGCTTTCCGGCGCGATGGGCAACGCGGCCGAGGGACTGGAGGCGGCGCGCCGCGCGGCGGCGCTCGAGACTCCCGATGACGACGACTGGCTCATCATCGCCATGCTGGCGGCGGAGCTGCGGCGGTTCGACGAGGCCGACGACGCGCTGGCGCACATCGCGGAGAGCTCGCCGCGGGTGGAGCAGGTGAAGGACGCGATCCGGCGAGCGCGCGGCTCGCCGTAACCACACCGTTCTCGTCATCCTGAGGCGCGAAGACGCCGAAGGATCTCAGAATGCGCAACCTGAGATCCTTCGCTACGCTCAGGATGACGTCGCGCGCGTTACGCGCAACGTCACTTGATCGACTTCAAATACTCTTTCGCGTCCTTCGCCTCGGCGCTCTCCGGCGCGAGCTGCACGACCTTCTCCAGATCGGGCTTGGCCTGTTTGGTCTTCCCCATCTGAAGGGATGCCAGGCCGCGGTAGTAGTAGCCCTCGTGGCGCTTGTCGTCCAGGCCGATGGCCTTGGTGAAGTACTCGACGGCGACGCCCGGCTGCTTCTTGTTCATGGCTGCGATGCCCATGTTGATGTAGATGGTCGGATCGGTGATCGAGCCGGTCGGGAGCTTCTCGATGACTTCCTTGCCGCGGTCGGTCTGGCCGTCCTCGATCAGCATGTTCGCCAGAAGCATGGCCACAGGCGCGTCGGCCGGATTGGCCTTGTACGCCTCGTCGAGGAGAACGATGGCCTTCTTCAGGTCGCCGGCGCCGTAGTAGGCGCGCGCCAGGGCGATCTTGAGGGAGATGTTGGAGGAGAGTGTCGGATAGGCCTTCTCGAACTCGGCGACCGCCTCTTTGTACTTCTGTTCGGTGATGAAGCGGTTGCCCGCTTCCACGGCATCCGCGACGTCTTTGCTCACGGCGACGCCGCCGATCTTCACTTCTTCGTGCGCCGGCTCAGCGGGGGCTTCCGCCGCGACGGGTGCGGGAGCTGCGTGCGGGTCGAGCTCGATCTTGATCGGCGGGAGTCGCTGGCCCTCGGCGAGCTGTATGGGGCCGATCTGTCGGAGGTCGTAGCCGGGAGCCTCGACGTCGATGTTCCAGGAGCCGTAGGAGATGCCGAGGATGGCCCAGCGGCCATTTCCGTCGGAGGTGACGTCGGGACCGCCCTTCTCGCCTTTCTGAATGCGCAGCTTCAGCTTGGCACCGGCGACCGGCTTGCCGTTGCTCTTGTCGACGACGCTGCCCGCCAGGCGGTTGTTGCCGCGCCAGTCTTCCGACGCCACGAGCGTCGCCGCAGAGATGAGAGCGCCGAGGGCGATGGCCAACACTCTTTTCAAGTCGAGCCTCCTGAGATGTTTCGGGGCATGCAAAAAAAAGCCGCCGGGGGGAAATTCCCCCGGCGGCTGACCATGGACGTGATGCCGACTGCTAGAAGTTGAAACGCGCGCCGAGACGCCACACGCGCGGAGACTGCATTTCGATGATGCGGTTGCCGGTCTCATTGGTCAGATCGGTCTGGCGTTGAAGGATGGCCCGCTTGTTGGGCGCGTTGAAGAGGTCGGCCGTGAGCGTGAGGCCGACGCGGTTCATGAAGCGGAAGTCCTTCGCGGCGCGGATGTCGAGCTCGTAGACATTCGGCATCCGGGTGTCGCCGACCGGCTCCAGGATGATGGACTTGTCGGCGAGCTGATCGCCGTTGACCGAGCTGGCGAGGATCTGGAACGGCAGGGGATAACCCTGGCGGCCGGTGAGGCTGGTGCCGAGGCTGAAGTCCCACGGGAGCTGATAGAGCCCGGTCAGGTTGAACGTCCACTTGGAGTTGATGTAGACGTTGCCCTTGTTGCCCGATCCACCGGACCGCTCGGCCACCTGGCCGCCGGCGCAGTTGAGGATGCCGAAGCCGAAACGGGCCGGCGTCGGATCGCCCGCGTAGAAGGACTCGTTGCTGCAGTCTTCCTTCCAGTCGTTGAGCGAGAAGTTGCCGCGGAGCATCCAGCGGTTCGACATCCGCTTCGTAGCCAGCAATTCCAGACCGCTGAATTTCTGGGTGTAGCCCGGGCGGTTGGTGATGACGCCGAAAGTGGGAGGATCGACGCCGGCCTTCAGGTCGTAATAAGGAGCCGACGGCGTGGTGACTGTGTACGGAGGGTTCGGGAACGAGGTGGGCGTTTTTCCGACCAGGACGTAGTCGGCCGGCGAATACCAATCGCCTTTGCCCTGGGTCTTCTCGAAGCGGGTGGTGATGAAGTCGTTGTACTTGCGATACGAGTAGTTGACGCCGACGACGAAGTCGGTCATCAGCTCGCGGTCGAAGCCGACGATCAACTCATCGGAGTACGGCGCGTTGGCACCGTAGTCGACGCGGGTCGAGCCGGTGATGGCCGTCGGGTTTCTCGGATCGAAGTAGGAAAAGCCGGTCCACTTTCTCAGCTCGCTCTTCTGCACGATGCTGTCGTTGTTGACGTCATCGCCGACCGCATAGGAGTAGGTGTAGCTGAGGGGGTTCGAGGCGGAGACCGTCGGACCCATCTGGCTCACGTAGCGGTTGTAACCGGCCCGGAGCAGTGTCTTCTTGTCGGCGCCGAGAGCCCAGGTCAATCCGATGCGCGGGGCAATCGAGTTCCACTTGAACTCTTTGGAGTCACCGGCGAAATTGAGGGCCGGCTCGGAGGTGGTAAAGGTCGGATTGCTGCCGCAGAACGAGGCCGCCGAAGGCGCGCAGGGAAGCGCCGTCGGAGTGCCGATCATGGGGTTCGCCGCCGCCGACGACGCGAGGTTCTTCGACTTCTGAATGTCGTACCGCGCGCCGACCTGCAACGTCAGATTGCCGAGCAGGATGGTGTCGCCGAGGTAGAAGTCGTTGTACTTCTCGCCGTACGCCACCACTTTGTCGCGTGACAGCTGCGTGCTGAAGCACTGACCGGTCGGCGTGACGCCGCGCGCGGTGCAGTAGGAAGCAGCGCGAAGGCGCATGTACCCGTTGGTGGTGCCGCTCCAGGTGGTCAGCGAGTTGACCGGCGTGTCGCGGTAGCCGAACCCGAACTTCAGCTCGTGGTTCATCGTCCCGGCGTCGAAAAACTTCGACCCGTCGAGGCGATACTGCTTCTGCGGACGGTCGGTGAGGTAGGTCAGGAAGCTGCCGTGCCAGATGTTCGAGCCCGGCCGCGTGTCCCACACGATGTTGACGCCGGGACCGCTGCCGCCGTTGGGAACGAGCCCGAAGCCGCCCGACACTTTCGACCACATGCCGGTCAGGTAGAGGCTCGATCCGAAGATCTGGGTGTCTTCCAGTTTGTAGACCTTGGTCGGACCGCTCTGGATCCAGGAGGTCTCGAACGGACGATCGGGTCCCAGGCTGCGGGCGTTGCGGACCTTGTCGCCGAAGGTGTAGAAGCCGACGGCGCTGTTGCTGCTGGTGATCTGTCCGTTCAATTTGGCGTTCTTGTCGCGGAGGAGGATGTTGTCGAACGCTCCGACCGCGCCGGGCGCCTGCGCGGTCTGGGTGGAAATGCTGTTCTTCGCGACAGCAACCCAACCCCAGAGATGGTCGCGCCAGATCGGTCCGCCGAGCTCGGCGCCGTAGTCGCGCACGTAGTTGATGCGGTTGGTCAGATCGAGGTACGACGTCGCCTCGCCGGGGACGGTGGCGTCGGCCTGCTGGCTGCCGGGAGTGTAGAAGTAGCGGCCCGATCCCTTGAAGTCGTTCGTGCCGCGCTTGGTCACCATGTTGAGCTGCACGCCGGGGGTCTGGACGCGGGGGTCCGAGCCGCCGGTGGTGACTTGCATCTCCTCGAAGGAGTCGAAGTCGAAATACATCGGCGACGCGCCGACGGCGCCCATGTCGGTGATGTTCACGCCGTCGACGTTCCAGGTGTTCTCGCGGCCGCCGGCTCCCTTGGCCAGGTAGACCGACTGCTGACCGCTCTCGTTGCCGCCGACGTTGAGGCGGTCGACCTGCACCGAGGGGGCCTGCTGAAGGATCGTCCACGGGTCGCGCGAGGTGGGGATCTTCTCCAACTCCACTCTCGGCACGTTTGCGCCCGTACCCGCCTTGCGGATGTCGAGCAGCGGCGCCTCAGCGGTGACGGTGATCGACTCCGACACCGACGGGTTCAGCGTCATGGTCACGTCGGAGCTCTGGGAAATACGCACGCCGAGGCCGGCGCGGGTTGCCGTCCCGTATCCGGCCAACTCCGCCTTGAGGGTGTACGTGCCCGGGGAGAGATTGACGAAGCGGAAGTTACCCTGCGCGTCAGTGACTGTCGTCGCTGGGGCGCCCATTCCGGTGAGCACGACGGTTACGCCCGGAAGTACGGACCCGTCTTTCCCCTGGACCTTGCCGTAGATGTTTCCGGTCTGGAACTGTGCAAAACCACTGACGGCAAACAGCGCTATGCAGGTCGCGGCGATGATGACCGCGCGAAAACTGAGATTGGGGCACCGTTTCATAGAGCGGCTCCTTTCCAAATTGTTGCTGAGACGGAGGATGCGAATCTTGGCCCGATTGACTCAGATCCGCTAACTATCGCTGAATGTGAGAGTTGAATTCGTCGAGGAGTTTCCTAATCAGATGCAGGATTCAAGGAGACGTTGAGAAGCGTTCCGTTCTTTGAACTTCGGCCGCCGATGGGGGACCGTACCGCACCGCAAAAGCGGATGTCAACAAAGAGTGAACGGAAATCGCCCCCAAAGCAGACGCTGCCGCGTTGCGGATTGGTCGCGCTTCGGTGAAACTCCCCCGCCGTGGGAAAACGATCGCGCGAGAAGAAGCGCCGGCCCTCACCCGGCCCCTTCGCTACGCTCAGGGGCCACCCTCTCCCGCTTGCGGGAGAGGGGCTGGGGGCGAGGGCTAACGCGATCCTGATCGGCGCCGCACTGGTCGTCGCAGTGCTCGCCGTCTACGGGCAGTGCGTCTCGCACCCATTCCTCCGCCTCGACGATCCCGACTACGTCCTGGACAATGAGCATGTATCGGGCGGCCTGTCGGCCTCCAACATCGCCTGGTCCCTGACGGCGATTCACGCTTCCAACTGGCATCCGTTGACGTGGATCTCGCACATGGCGGACGTCGAGCTGTTCGGATTCGACGCCGGCAAGCACATCCTGGTCAGCGTCGCGTTTCACGCCCTCAACACGCTGCTGCTGTTCATCGTCCTCCATCGCGCCACGCGCGCGCTCTGGAAAAGCGCCGTGGTCGCGGCGCTCTTCGCCCTCCACCCGCTTCACGTCGAATCGGTGGCCTGGGTGTCGGAGCGAAAGGACGTTCTCAGCACGTTCTTCTTCCTCGTCATGCTGTGGCTATGGATCGGATGGGTGGAGCGCCGCGCGCGGCCGCGCTACTGGTGGTCGGTGGCCGCGTTCGCGGCCGGTCTGATGGCGAAGCCGATGCTGGTCACCACGCCGTTCGTCCTTCTTCTCCTCGACTGGTGGCCGTTCCAGCGGAAGATCGATCGCCAGGCGGTCATCGAGAAGTGGCCTTTCTTCGCGCTGACGTTCGCCTCGATCCTCATCACCCTGCGCGCACAGCGGGTGGCCATGGGCGCGTCGCCGCTGGCGCTGCGGATCGGAAACGCGCTGCTTTCCTACGCGGGCTACCTGCGGAAAGCGATCTGGCCGGACGACCTGGCGATCGTCTATCCCTTTCCCGATCGCCTTTCCGCGTCCGCCGTCGCCCTCGCCGTGGTCCTTCTCGTTGCCATCACCGCCGCTGCTTTCGTCTACCGCCGGCGCGCTCCCTATCTTCTCACCGGCTGGCTTTGGTACCTCGGTACTTTGGTACCAGTAATCGGGATCGTGCAGGTGGGTCATGAGGCGATGGCCGACCGCTACACCTACATCCCGCTGATCGGGATCTTCATCGCCGCGGTCTGGCTGTCCGAGCGCGCGGTCCAGAGCCGTGCGGCGCTGGCGGCGGCCGCAACGATCGCCATCGCCGCGCTGGCGGCGTCGACCTTCCACCACCTCCGATATTGGCGCGACGGCGTCGTCCTCTTCGAGCACGCCCTCCGCGTGAACGACAACCGCCACGCGCGCGAAGGATTGGCGCGCGAGCTGTTGGGGGCGGGCGACTACGCCCGCGCCGCGGCGGAGTTCCGCGCCGCGCTGCAGCAGGCGCCGCGCGACGACGGCATGCGCGTGGGGCTGGGCATGGCGCTCATGCAGCTCGGCGATCCGGCCGGCGCGCGGCGCGAGCTCGAAACCGCCGCGTCGATCAATCCGCAAAACGCCGTCGCCCTCCGCCGCCTCGGCGATCTGGCGCTGGCCGACGGCCGCGTGGAGGACGCGAAGTCGCTGCTGCGGCGCTCCGCGGCGATCAACCGCGATCCGAGCACCCGCGCCGTGCTCGCCGCGGCGCGGGGTGACATCGAGGAAGCGGTCGTCTTGTATCGCCAGGCGATCGCCGCGCATCCGGAGAAGGCGGAGATCCGCAACGATCTCGCCGCCGTGCTGTCGAAGAACGGCCGGGAACGGGAAGCGCTCGCCGAATACGAAGCGGCGCTGAAGATCGATCCTCATCAATATGACGCCCAGATGAATCTCGGAGCGGCCCTCACCCGTCTCAATCGCAACGAGGAGGCCGTGGCCTGGTTCGAGCGCGCGGGAAAGGAGCGGCCCGAATCGGCGGAGCCGCACATCTACCTCGCTCTGATGTACGCGCGAAACAAACGAAACCAGGACGCCATCCGGGAGGCGACGACGGCATTGCAGATCAATCCAGCATCCGCGAACCTGCAGTTCACGAACGCTCTTCGCCTGCCGTTCCACGAGTCGAACCTGGCGGGATGGATCGATTACCTGCGGCGGCAGCGATGATCCAACTGCTGGCGATCCTGCTGCTGCGCCTCGCCGCGCCCGGGCTCCCGCCGATTCCTCCACTGCCTGAAGGAAGCTGGCCTTCGCCCGCCGCCGCCGAGCCGTTCGCCCGCGAGCTGATGGCCCGTGTGCCCGCCGCCGCGCTGGCGCGGACTCTGGCCGGACAACCGGAGCTGGCCCCGGCGATCCTGCGCAACCTCGGCACCGCGGTGATGACGAACGACCGCGCGTTGCACGACGCGCTGCAGACGTATCTCGCGGCCGTCGCGCATGTCTCGGCGTCGGCGATTCCGAACGACGTCCAGCGCCTGACGGCCATCGCGGTCGTCGATCCGCTGCGTTACCAGGAGGACCGTTCATTCCGCGCGCGCATCAACGCCTGGCTTCCGCGGACGCTGACGCAGGTGCCGGCGCCGATCGCACACGCCGTCCTCGCGAAGCTCACCGAATCCGCCGCGCTCGACTTCGACACCGGCGAAGCCGTCGCCGCAGCCGCGCATCTGATCCCGCGCGCAAGCGGCGCACGGCGCGTTCCGTACGAACCGGAGCTGCGATTGCAGGATGATCTCTCCGGCCCGATCGAGGCGTCGATCGTCTCGCTCAGCACGTCGTTCTTCACAGGCGCCGAAGCGAAACGCTTCCTGCAGTCGGTGCGCCGCGCCGCGCCGGAGCGTCGCATCCTGGTGCTCGGCGACGCGGCGATGCGCGACGCGCTCGGCTCCGCGCTACGAGATCTGCGAGTCGACTTCCTGGATGCCACCGCCCACCCCTTCACCCCGTGGACGCGCGATCCCTTCGTCGTCGGCCGCTCCGCGGACGATGGCGTGGTCCTGGTCAATCGTCCGAATCCGCAGCCCGGCCGCGAAGACGATCAACTGATGGCGCGAACGATCGTGCAGCAACTTCCCGCGGCGACGGACCGGGCGTGGAAGAACGCGCGCTGGACGGTGGCGCCCACGCCGTTCCACAACGGGCACATCCTGGTGACGCCGGCGAACCTCTGGATCACCATCCACGCGCTCGAGCCGCGCATCCTTTCGATCCTCGGCCTCGACCGCGTGCCGGCGGACGCGTTCGGCGGCCCCCGGGTGGTGTCGCGTTACCTCGAGGCCGCCCGCACCGCCGCCTCCGAGCTCGGCGCGCTCTACGGCCTCCCCGTCCGCTTCGTTCATCCGCTGCCGGCGGGACCGGACGGGGCGGAGGTCATGACCGTCATCGGCGGCGGCGCCGGCATCGACCTCGACTCGATTCTCACCCTCCTTCCGCGCGCCGACGGGCGCGTCGACGCGCTGGTCGGCGACATCGCGCTCGGCGTCTCCGAGGCTCGCCGGGCCTCGACAGCAGAATGGTCGGCAGTGCGCGGCGCCTACCATTTTCGCGGCGAGCCCGAGAGCGTGCGCCACGCGGTGGTCGCAGCGCAGAAAAACGCCGAAGCCGTCGCGCTGCAGAAGCTCCTCGACCAGATCGCAGAGGAGTTGGCGCGCGTCGGCGTGGCCGTGCGAAGGCTGCCGCTGCTCAGCGTGCCGGCCGCGCTTCTGGCGCGGCAGGATGTGCCCGCCGATTTCCGCTTCCTGATCACATGGAACAACGTCGTGCTCGAGGATCGCGCCGGCTCCCGGCGCGCGGAAGGGTTCGCGTCGCTGCTGGCGCAGGCCGACGACTTCGCGCGAAAGGCCTTTGCCGCGAGCGGCTACCGGCTGGTCTTCCATCCTCCGCTGACCAACAGCATCGTGCGCGGCGGCGGATATCGCTGCGCCTCGAACCACGTCCGTCCGGCGAATGGGCCCGGAAACAAAAATGCCCGCCGGGAGGACCCGGCGGGCATGACCAAACAACGGGATTGAACGTTAGAAGTTGAGCTTGGCTCCGAGACGCCACACGCGCGGGGCCTGAAGCTCGGTGATGCGCCAACCCGACGCCAGCGGCGCCTCGTTCTGCAGGACGATGGTGTTGCGCTGCAGGACGGTGCGCTTGTTCGGCGCGTTGAACAGATCGCCCGAGACGGTGATCCCGACGCGGTTCGCGAAGCGGAAGTCCTTCGCGATGCGGAGGTCGAGCTCGTAGACGTTGTCGAAGCGGATCTCGCCCATGTCATCGAGAACGACCGGGAGGGTCCCGCCGCGCAGGCCGGTAATGTTGTCGCGAAGCGGCGACGGGTAGCCCTGGCGTGCAGTAAGGCTTCCGCCGAGATTGATGTCCCACGGCGCGACGTACAAGCCGGTCAGGTTGAACTGCCACTTGGCGTTGATGAAGTCGTTGGCGAACGCGCCGGATCCGGCCGACTGCGGCGCCACCTGCCCGCCGGGGCAGGAGCCGAGGATCTGGGTCGGATTGGCGGCGCTGCCGGTGACGGCGTCCGCGCCGCAGCTTTCGGTGTAGTCGTTGAGGCTGGCGTTGGCGCGCAGCATCCACTTATGCGACAGCCGCTTGGTGGCCGTCATCTCCCATCCGTTGAACTTCTGCGAGTAGTTCGGGCGAGTGGTGAGCACGCGGTAAACCGGAACGGCTACGCTGGGTGAAAGCATGTACACCGGGCGGGTGGAAGTTGGGAACGTGGTGATGACCGCACCGGTGATCGGATCCTTCAATGTGACGGTGCCGCCTGCGACGACCGGCACCCCGGCCTTCGTAGCTGGAACGTAGTCAGCCGCGGTGTAGTAGTCGCCCGCGCCCGGCGTCTTCTCGAAGCGCGTGGTGAAGAGGTCATGCGACTTGCGGTAGGTGTACGTGACGCCGACCGAGAAGTCGGTCAGCACCTCGCGCTCGCCGCCGATGAGGAGCTCGTCGGAGTGCGGAACCTTCATCCCGAAATCGATGCGCCGCGTCACGGCGACCGAGCCGGGGTTGGTGGGGTCGACGCCGGTGTAGCCGCGGATTTTGAGAAGCTCGCTGCGCTGCACGGTGTGGTCACCATTGGCGTCGAAGCCGTAGAAATAGAAGGCGGAGTACGCGAGCGGATTGGCGCCGGAAACGGCGGAGCCCAACTGGCTGACGTAACGGTTGTAGCCGGCGCGCAGCAGCGTGCGCTTGTCGGCACCGAGGCTGTACGTCGCGCCGATGCGCGGGCTGACGCTGTTCCACCGCAAGGCCTTGGCATCGCCGGCGAAACTCACGTTCGGCAGCGTGGCGTTCAACGTTCCGCTGCAGACGCTGCTGATGCACGGCAGAGTGAGCGGCGTCGTCAACAGCGGGTTTCCGGGGATGGATTGCGAGAAGTTCTTCGACTGCTGGCGATCCCACCGCAGGCCGGCCTGAAGGGTTAGGTTGCCCATGAGGATGGTGTCGCCGAGGTAGAAGTCGTTGTACTTCTCGTCATAGCCGACCTGGACGTCGCGGGGGATCGTCGCGGTGAAGCAGCCGGCGGGAAGCCCCTGAGTGGCGCAGAGTGTCGCGCTGTTGCCGGTGATCGAGTAATCGAGGAAGCCGTGCGACGGTCCGGGCAGCGAACTCCCCGAGTTCACTGGCGTGTGCCGATAACCGAAGCCGAACTTCAGCTCATGGTTCATCTTGCCGATGTCGAGGAACTTCGAGCCGTCGAGCCGGTACTGCTTCTGCGGCCGGATGGTCTCGTAGGTGAAGTAGTTGTCGTGGTTGACGCCCGCGGCATCGCGCCAGCGCGACGGCGCGCTCTCTCCCCGCCCACCGTTGGCGAAGAGGCCGAAGCCGCCCTTCACCTTCGACCACATCCCGGTGAGGTAGAGGCTGGAGCCGACGTTCTGGGTGTCCTCGAGTTTGTAGACCTCGGTCGGACCGGTCTGTTTGTACGAGGTCTCGAACGGTCGGGTCGGCGACAGGTCGCGCGCGTTGCGGTACTTGTCGCCGTAGGTGTAGAAGCCGACCGCGCTGTTGCTCGGAAGGATCTGCGCGTTCAGTTTCAGGTTCTTGTTCCGCAGAACGGTGTCGTCCGGAATGAACAGCGCCGGAGCGGGCCTGGAAAGGGACTGCCATGCGGAGATCTTCTGGTCGGCGCGCGCGGCCCAGAACCAGATCTTGTCGCGCCAGATCGGGCCGCCGAGCTCGACGCCGTAATCGCGAACATAGTTGACCTTGTTCGTCAGCGAGAGATAACCCGTCGCTTCGGCCGGAACGGTCGCATCGGCCGACAAGCTGCCCGGCGTGTAGAAGTAACGGCCGGATCCGCGGAAATCGTTGGTGCCGCGCTTGGTCACCATGTTGAGCTGCACGCCCGGCGTCTGAATGCGCGGGTCGGAGCCGCCGGTGGTCACCTGCATCTCTTCGAACGAGTCGAAGTCGTAGTAGGTGGGCGACGAGCCGGTAGCGCCCATGTCCGTGATGTTGACGCCGTCGACGTTCCAGGAGTTGTCGCGTCCGAGGGCGCCCTTGGCGATGTAGTTCGACTGCTGGCCGCTCTGGGTGCCGCCGACGTTGATGCGGTCGACCATCACCGACGGCACCGACTGCAGGACGGTCCACGGATCGCGGGAGGTCGGGATCTTCTCCAACTCGACCTTCGCCACGCTGGTGCCCGTGCCCGTCTTGCGGATGTCGAGCAGCGGCGCCTCGGCGGTGACGGTGATCGACTCGGAGACCGACGGGTTGAGCGTCAGCGTCACGTCGGCGCTCTGCGCGACACGTACGCCGACGCCGGCGCGGATGGCGCTTCCGTATCCCGCCAACTCGGCCTTCAACGTGTAGGTGCCGGGCGAGAGGTTGAGGAAGCGGAAGTTCCCCTGCCCGTCAGTGACCGCCGTCTGCGGCGCCCCCATCCCGGTCATCGTGACCGTCACCCCTGGGAGGACGCTGCCGTCCTTCGCCTGAGCTTTGCCGTAGATGTTCCCTGTCTGGAACTGGGCGTACCCGCTGACGGCAATCAGCGCAACGCACAGCGCGGCGGCAAGAACCGCCAGAAAACCTGGAGCGGAACGTTTCATGGACAACTCCTTTCGTTCGGTGTTCGACTCGAAACAACACAGCCGGGCGCCACGGCCTGAGGCGACTGGCCAACTGATGTCAGATCACGAAAGGGTCTCTCGGTCAGGTGCTGTTACGTGCGGGTGACGGGAGCGTAACAGAATCGTGCTGCGGGGACAATTGGCAAGCCCAGAAATGGCAAACGCCGCGATTTTCGCGGCGTTTGCGTGGCCTGCCCTCCGGCTGCCTACGAGGTTAGCTGTCGGATTCGGGCTGGAAGCCCTAGAGGCTTTTGGCCTCATTCACCCCGGACGGTGGCAAGCCGTCGCTGATCGGTTCCCCCGCTCCTCGGCGCCGAGGATTAGGCTGGCAAGCCGCCGCCATGGCGACGGCGAGGGACAGTCTAGTTTCTGGGGAAGGGATGTCAATAGACAGATGATGCGGATGAGGCTGGTCGTTCGAGCGGCTAAACTCCGAGCAATGTCCGACGACTTCCAGTTCGACGTGTTCCTGAGTCACAGCTCGAAAGACAAGGCGGCCGTGCATGAGGTCGCCGCGCGCCTCCGGAGTGACGGCGTCCGCGTGTGGCTCGACGACTGGGCGTTGAAACCCGGCTCGAACATCCCGCATGAGATCGAGAAAGGGATGGAGAGCTCGCGGGGGCTCGTGCTCTGCATGTCGCAGAACGCGTTCGGGTCCGACTGGGCGCAACTGGAGAGCAGCACGTTCCGGTTTCGCGACCCGCTGAACAGCGAGCGGCGTTTCATTCCGCTGCGGCTCGACGAGGCGCCCATCAAAGGCTCGCTGGCGCAGTTCAAGTACATCAACTGGCTCCCCGAACAGCGCGAACAGAGGAGTACGCGAAACTCCTGGAGGCCTGCGCGCCGGCGGGAACGCGCGCGCCGGCTGAAGAAGAGAGCGCGGACGAGCAGGAATCCGAGATGATCATGCTGCTCGACAACAAGTCGTACATCGGGACGGAGCGTCGCTTGAAGCGCCGATCAGACCCACGCGCCTTCCGGCGGGGATCAGACCGTGCGGCTGTGGGACGTCGCGACGGGCAACTGCCTTCGCGTGTTCGAAGGCCACACCGGCGGAGTTTCGAGCGTGGTGTGGAGCAACCGATGAGCGCCGCATCCTCTCCGGCGGGGATCGCACTCTGCGACTGTGGGACGCGCAAACCGGCGAGTGTCAGCGCGTTTTCGAAGGGCACGAGAAGTGGGTGGTGAGCGTCGCGTGGAGCGCCGATCAGCGATATGCCCTCTCCGGCTCCGAGGACAGCACGGCGTGGCTATGGGAGGTGGAGACGGGTCGCTATCTTCGGGTGCTCGAAGGCAATGAGGACAGGGCCGTCAGGCCCAATGTCGCCTGGCGGGCCGACCAGCGCCGCGTGCTCTTCGGCGATGGGGATGGCGTGGTGGTCGTGGGGAGTGGCGGATGTGGCAACCTAGATCTTTCGCCACATCGCGTTTCGTCCGCGCTTCGCCACTTCGATTGTTCCTTCTGCGCGAAGCTCGTCCAATACGCGCTTTACGGTTCGGTCGCTGATCTTCGGACAGACACCGGCCAGTTCTGCCTTCGAGAAAACGGATGGCATGACCTGAACGGCTAACCTCACGCGATCTGCTTTGGATGGCAAATCACCGCCGCCGAGCTTCTGGTCGAGCTGTACGTATGCCGCCAACGTGATCCCCAGAAAGTACTCCCACCATGGGATCAACGAATGCTGCCCTTCATGCCAGTGTTCGGAGGACGCGCGAAGACTCTCGTAATATGAGGGCTTCGTTTTCTCGACGAGACGCTCGACACCGACATATCTCGCAACCGTGAAGCCGGCTTTGTAAAACAGGAGCGTGGTGAGCAGGCGAGCAAGACGGCCGTTGCCATCCAGGAAGGGATGAATGCAAAGAAAATCGAGGACGAAAGCGGCAGTCGCCAGAAGCGGATCGGGATTTCCGGTTGCCGTAGTCTGAGCGAAGTCAGTGCACAGTTCCTCCATGGCCGTCGGCGTGCTGAAAGGCGAGACCGGCTGGAACACCACCTCTTTCCCGCCATCGGGGGTCGTAGCTTCGATCGTGTTCTCAACTGGCTTCCACATCCCGGCCCGCGCCGGGGTGTACTTGAACATGTCTCGATGAAGTTGAAGGATCACGTTCGGCGTGATCGGAATGAATTGATTTGATGCGTGGATCTGCCCGAGAACATCACGATATCCAGCGATCTCAGCTTCCGAACGGTTCGAGGGTGCGGCACCTTTCCCCACGATTTGCCGAACGCGCTCCGGCGAAGCAACGACCCCTTCGATGCGGTTTGATGACTCGGTACTCTCGATGATCGCGCTGCTCTGAAGTGCCGCAAGTAACTCAGGCGCTTGGACTTGGTAGAGCTTCTCCTTGCCTTTGAACTCGTAAATCGCAGTTAGCTGCCCGATGAGATGATTCGGAATGGGCTCGAACGCACGTCGAGATTTGAACGAATTCGCCATATCGTCAAATCAAATTAGACCATGTTGATTCAAATTGGTCCATTTCGCTCAACGTTTCGGGGCGCAAATATCAAATTGAAATAGCTAACTACTAGTTATCAAATGGGTTTAGATAATTAGACCATTTATCTTTCGAATCAGACCATTCATTTCTGATCTGCTGCCGCACAGCGTCGAAGGCCGTAGGTGTTGGAAGGAAGGGTTTAAGTGGTGCCCAGGGACGGAATTGAACCGCCGACACGAGGATTTTCAGTCCTCTGCTCTACCAACTGAGCTACCTGGGCAAATCAGGCGGGAACTGCGGCGCGAGAAGATAACACAGCCTCCACGGGGACATTCCCCGCTACCGCACCCGGTCGCGCACCAGCATCCCCAGGTCGCGCAGCGGTTTGGCGGCGGGGCCGAGGTTGGCGATGGCCTCGAGCGAGGTCTCCACCAGTTCGTCGCTCAACTTCTTCGCGCCGTCGACGCCGGCGAGCTTGACGAACGTCAGTCGCTGCGCGTCCTTCCCCACGTCCTTGCCGAGCTGCTCGGGTGTACCGACAACATCGAGGATGTCGTCGGTGATCTGGAAGGCGAGGCCGAGGTTCTTGGCGAAGACTTCGATGCGAGCCAGCGCGGCGGGGCTGATGTTGCCCAGCATGGCGCCGACCGCGGCGGCAGCGACGAACAGCGCGCCGGTCTTGCGGGAATGGATGAACTCCAGCGTGTCGAAGTCGAGCGCCGATCCTTCGCTGTGCAGATCGACGGCCTCGCCGGCGACGGTGCCGTCCCACCCCACCGCGTCGACCACGCGCCGGATGACCTGCTGCATCGGCCACTGCCGCGGCGCGAGCGCGGCGTGATTGCGCGCCACCAGTCCGTACGAATGATTGAGCAGCGCGACAGCGGAGAGGATGGCCAGGTCTTCGCCGAACTCGCGGTGCAGCGCCGGCGCGCCGCGGCGGAGCAGTGCGTCGTCCATGGCCGGCAGGTCGTCGAGGATCAGCGACGAGGCGTGAATCATCTCCATCGCCGCGGCGGCGTCGAGGAGCCTCTCCGCTTTGCATCCGGCGGCCTCGCCGGCGGCGAGGGTGAGCACGCCGCGCACGCGTTTGCCGGACGAGGAGAGCGCGCGGGCCAGCGGTTCAGCGAGCGGCTTCGGCGCTCCGGTGCGCGCCGCGACGTTTTTCAGATACTCGTCGAGCAGCGCACGCCGCGCCGCAAAGTAGTCGTTCAATGACCTGCATGGTAGCAGCGCGGGATAAACTTCGAGGCGCGATGACCTTCGTCCGGTGGTCCAGAGCCCGACAGATGTGGCTCCTGATCGTTGTTTGCATCTCGCTTTTCGCCGCAGCGCTTCTCATCATTCCCGACATGACGCGGCCGATGTACTGGCGGGTCATGCTCGCCGCGATCATCGCCTCCGCCCTCTGCGTCGCGCTCTTCGAGCTGTGGCTGCGGACCACGCTGCGGCGCGGCGAGTCGACCACCGTGCTCCTCAACCGCCTCTCGGCCGGCGACCTCTCCACCACCGCGGCGGAGATCAAGAGCTCCACGCGATCGGAGCGGATGGGAAACGCCATGCGCGGGCTGGTGGCGAACCTGGAGCGAACGATCCGCCGCTTCGGCCAGCTCGCCACCGACGTCACCACCGTCAGCAGCGAGATCAGCGGACGCTCGCGCATCCTGGCGCGCAGCGCCGCCGAGCAGGTGGTGTCGACCGGATCGACCTCCACCTCGGTCACGCAGATCGATCAATCGATCAATACGGTGCGCAAGAACATGGAGGAGCTCTCGGCGAACGCCGAGGAGACCTCCACCTCGGTGCTGGAGATGTCGGCGAGCATCGAGGAGGTCAGCCGCATCGCCGACACCCTCGCCGAGTTCGTGGAGCAGACCTCCTCCGCCATCGAGGAGATGAGCGCGTCGATCAATCAGGTGGCCACCAACACCGAGAGCTTCTCGTCGTTCGCCACCGAGACTGCCAGCTCGATGGTGGAGATGAACGCCACCACCGAGGAGATCGGGAAATCGGCGAAGAGCTCCGCCGAGCTCGCGCGGTACGTGAAGGAGGCGGCGAACGAAGGGCGGGTGGCGGTCAGCGGCACGGTGGAAGGGATGCGCAAGATCGAGGTCGCCGTCGACGAGGCGAAGACGGCGCTGGCCGAGCTGGCCGACCGTTCCGAGGAGATCGGCGAGATCGTCCGCGTCATCGACGAGATCGCCGGGCAGACCAACCTCCTCGCGCTCAACGCCGCCATCATCGCCGCGCAGGCGGGCGAGCGCGGCAAAGGCTTCGCCGTGGTCGCCGACGAGATCCGCGACCTCTCCGAGCGCACCTCGGTGTCGACCGACGAGATCCGCACGCTGATCTCGAACGTGCAGAAGGCGGTGATGCGCGCCGCCGAACAGATGACCATCGGCGCCGACCGCGTCGCCGACGGCGTGAATCTCACCGCGCGCGCCGAGCAGGTGCTGGACAAGATCCTCGACCTCACGGCGCGCTCGACCAACTCCATCGGCGAGATCGCCCGCGCCACCGAGGAGCAGTCGCGCGGCAGCGCCAGCGCCACGGCGGCCATCGAAGAAGTGACCAAGATGGTGCAGCAGACCGCCACCGCGTCGCAGCAGCAGTCGCAGACGGCGCGCAAGGTCGGCGAGCAGGCCACGGTGGTGCGCGATTACACCAAGCACCTCAAGCGCGCCATGAGCGAGCAGGAGAGCGGCAGCCGCGCCATCAGCAAGGCGATGGAAAACGTGATGGGACTCGTGCAGAACGTGCTCGAGTCGACGTCGATCCTGGCCACCGAGAGCGCGGCCATCGTCAAGGCCATGGCCGTCATCCAGTTCGCCACGCGCGAGTCGAACATCTCCATCTCCGATCTCAATCAGTTGGCCAGCACGCTCTCGCACGAGTCGGCGCTGCTCAATCAGGAGCTGGGCCGCTTCAAGCTGCCGACGCCCAACGAAGGCGGACGGGTGGTGACGGCGACGGTGCTGTGGCAGCAGTTCACGCTCGATCCAATCTACATCGGCGCCGCGGCGCTCGGCTTCATGTCGAAGGCGGTGCACGCCACGCTGGTGATGTACGGCGAAGGCGCGGAGCTGATGCCGGGCCTCGCCGAGCGGTGGGAGGTGCTCGAAGGGGGGCACGTCTACCGCTTCCACCTGCGGCGCAACGTCCGCTTCCACAACGGCCGCCTCCTCGAGGCGAAGGACGTTCACGACAGTCTGGTGCGGCTGCTGCTGCCGGAGCTCCACTCGCCCAGCGGATGGTTGATGCGCAGCGTGCGCGGCGCGACGGAGGTCCTGGAGGGGCGCACGCGCACCCTCAGCGGAATCGAGGTCCGCGACAGCGCGACGGTCGACATCGTCCTCGACGAGCCGCTGGCGTTTTTCCTGTCGCTGCTGACCATGCACGAGACGGCGATCATCCCCGCCGAGGAGACGCGCGATCGGGAGCGGTTCCGCACCAGGCCGGCCGGCGCCGGACCGTTCCGGGTCGAGGAGACGACCGAGGGCCAGCGCCTTCGGCTGCGTCGGAATCAGGACTACTTCCTCGCCGGACTGCCGCATCTCGACGAGTTGGTGTTCCGGCTCGACCTCCGCAGCTTCCGCGACATGGCCGAGGCGTTCCTCCGCGGCGAGCTGGATGTCGCGCACGGCGTACCGCTCAACATGGTGAAGGATCTGGGCGAGGACTCGCGCTACGCGCCGTACCTGCAGACCACCATCCAGCTCCACACGTCGTACTTCGGCTACGACTGCTCGGTCGCGCCGTTCGACAAGCTCGAGGTGCGGCAGGCCATCAACCACGCCATCAACCGCGAGCGGATCAACGAGCGCATCTTCTCCGGACTCGGCGTGATCGCCCGCTCGCTCCTCCCTCCCGGCCTTTTCGGCTACGACCCGGCGCTGCGCGGCAACGACTACGACGTCGAGCGGGCCCGCGCCCTGATGCGGAAAGGGGGGCAGGCGGCGGGCTTCCGCGTGGAGTACCGCACGTGGGACACCGATGAGTTCAACAACTCCGGCCAGCTCGCGCTGATCATCGAAGACCTCGCCGCCATCGGCATCGAGATCAATGTCACCACGCATTCCGCGGTGGAGGCGCGCAAACCGCTGCAGCACGCCGGCCACGGCATGGTGTTCTGCGGCAACTGGTACGCCGACATCCCCGACTCCGACAATTTCTTCTACGTCTTCTTCCACAGCGACTCGGGGTCGATCCGCGGCTTCTACTACAACCGCCCCGAGCTCGACGCGCAGATCATGGAGGCGCGGCGGACGAACGACATCGAGCGCCGCGCGGAGATCTACCGCCAGCTCGACGCCATGGTGGTGCGCGAAGCGCCGCTGGTCCCGCTCTTCCACGAGCGACTGTTCGTGCTGACCAAGCCGCAGGTGCGCGGCGTGCGGACGTCGCTCGTCCCACCGCCGGTGCGGTATCACGAGACGTGGATCGAAGAGTAAAGAGTGCTGAGTACTGAGTGCTGAGTAGACGTTGCGATGAGCCACTCAGCACTCAGTACTCAGCACTCAGCACTTCGCGTCCACGCGGCCCTAACGATGGTCGCGCTACTTTTCTCAGCGAACTACATCGTTTCGAAACTGGCGATGCGCGCCTTCAACCCGCTGGTGTTCGCGTATCTGCGCGTGGTGGGGTCGGCGATCGTTTTGAATCTGATCATCCATGAGCGGGAGCCGGCGGTGCTGTCGCGGCGCGACGCGTGGCATCTCATCGGGTTTTCAATCCTCGGGGTAGTCATCAATCAGACGCTCTTTCTGACGGGCCTGCACTTCACCAGCGCGAACGTGGCCGCCATCCTCGTCACCACCATCCCGGTGTTCGCCCTCGGCGCGGCGATTGCGCTGGGACGGGAGCGCCCCACGGCGGCGAAGGTCGGCGGCATCGCGCTCGCGGCAGCCGGCGCGCTGCTGGTGGTAGGGCGCGAGGGGTTCTCGGGAACGGCGAAGTCGCTGGTCGGCGATCTCTTCATCATCTGCAACTCCCTGTCGTACGCGCTCTACCTCGTGCTGTCGAAGCCGATGATGGCGCGCCTTTCGGCGCGGCGGGTGGTGGCGCGGATGTTCGCCGTAGCCTGCGTGCTGATGCTGCCCATCGCGGCGTGGCCGCTGGCGCACGAGAACTGGGCGGCCATCCCAGCGCAGTCGTGGATCAGCCTGGCGCTGGTGATCGCCGGGCCGACCGTCGCCGCCTACCTCATCAACGCCTGGGCCCTCCGCCATGCCGACAGCTCGCTCGTCGCCGCCTACACCTACCTTCAGCCGGTCATCACCGTGGTCCTGGCGGCGTTCTTCCTCGGCGAGACGCTCCGGCCTGTGGTGATCGTCGCGGCGGCCATGATTTTCGCCGGCGTCTACGTCTCCGGCCGCCCGGCGGCGGATAATCCGGTGTAAACGCTCCCACTGCCTCCCCCGTCCAAACCGCTGTGGGTAGCGTTGCGGCATTCCGCTTGAGCCAGATCGACCAATCCGCCCCGACCGACCGCGAGCTCATCGAGCGCACACTCGCCGGTGACGGCGGCGCGTTCGCCGTGCTCGTGGAGCGGTTCCAGCGGAAGATCTACCGCGTGGCCTACGCCATCGTTCGCGACGACATGGAAGCCGACACCATCACCCAGGACACCTTCATCCAGGCCTACACCCACCTCGGCCGTTTCGAGGGGCGCTCAGAGCTGGAGACGTGGCTGACCCGCATCGCCATCAACCGCTCGCGCGACTGGCTGCGGCGGCGCCGCTTCGTCAGCCTCTTCGCCCGCATCGATGAAGGCGACGAGGTCTATCTCGAGCCGGTCGACGACCGCCCCGACCCGGAGCGCGAGATCATGTCCCGGCAGTTGCGCACGGCGATCGAGCGCGCCGAGCGGCGTCTCTCCGCACAGCAGAAGATCATCTTCCGCCTGCGCCATTACGAAGATCGCCCGCTGGAGGAGATCGCCGGTCTCCTCGGCCTGCGCGCGGGCACCGTCCGCGCACATCTTTTCCGCGCCGTCCACAAGATCCGCAAGGAGCTGGCCGGCTGGATGAATCGAAAACAGGAAGACTCCGATGACCAAGCACTTTAGCGAAGCCGAACTGCTGGAGACGTACTACTTGCAGCCTGGCGAATCGATGCCGGTGATGATGCACCTCGCCGCGTGCAGCGAGTGCGCCGAGCGCTACAAACGCCTCGAGCGGAAGCTGCGCGAGGCGGCGGCCTGCCCCACCAAGCCGGTGACGTTCTGGGCCTTCCAGCGCGGATCGATCATGCGCCGCGTCGAGGCCAAGCGCCGCGAAGCCGCCCAAGGGCCGCGCACCTGGCGCGTCGCCGCGGCGGCGGTGCTCGCCTTCTTCCTCGGCGGGGCGATCGTGTACGAGACGGTGCGGCCGGAGATCAGGCCGGCGGCGGTTGAAGCGGCCGCCTCTACACCGGTGACCGCCACCGCGGCGCCCGAGGTGGCGGTCGATCCGTGGCAATCCGATGAATTGAAGGACTTCCACGCCGTCGTGCAGTGGGAGTCGTGGGTCAGCGAGAGCGACAGCAAGAGAGAGAGCTCACTATGACGAAACGAATCACGCTGGCGGCGCTGCTGATGCTGGTGGCATCGGCGGCGCTCGCGCAGCTCAACATGCCCCCCGGCAAGTGGTGGCGCCGCGCGGAGATCGTGCGGGAGATGAACCTCAGCGAGGAACAGCAGGATCGCCTGGAGAACGTTTTCGCCGCATCGGCCAGCGACCTCATCGACCTTCGCGGCGAGGTGGAGAAGCAGTCCATCGCCCTTCGCGCCGCCATCGACCGCCCGCAACTCGACCGCGACGCCATCCGGCAGTTGGCGCAGCGGCTCAACGACGCGCGCGGCCGGCAGTTCCAGCGCGAGCTGATGATGCTCGTCGACATGCGCGGCGTCTTGACCGACGCGCAGTGGAACCGCATGCGCAACGCGCTCGACCGCCTGGGCGAGAGGCGCCAGGACCGCCCGAACCCGCAGCAGGAGCCGAAGCGCCCGATGCGACCGCGCCCGCGGATGTAACGACCCCTCACCCGGCCCTTCGCTTCGCTCAGGGCCACCCTCTCCCGCAAGCGGGAGAGGGGCTAGGTTGTTCCTTCTCCCGCGCGCGGGAGAAGGTGCCGCGGAGCGGCGGATGAGGGCCGTCAATCACGCGCGCAACAATCGGAACCGCGTAGGGTCGTACCGCAGCGCGAGCAGCTTCCCCTTGTGCACCGCCGCGTCGCGCGGCAGCTCGACGTGAAGCATCACCGCGCCTGTGAGGATTCCGCGCACGTGCCACGCGCCGTCGTAGAAGCTCGCCTCCTCCACGGCGAGGATGACGTCGGACTCCTCGCCGGCGCGCGCCACCTCGAAGTCGCCGGGACGCGCCAGCGCGACACCGCTTCCCTCGAACGGCGCCGCATCGACGGTCCACATCCCGATCACCGAGTCGACCTCGCGGCCGCGAATGGTGACGGGGATGACGTTGATCTCCCCCGTCGCGCGCGCCGCCGCTTCGCTCACCGGCTGCCCGAACACATGCGACGCCACGCCGTGCTGCACGGCGCGGCCGCGGTCAAGCACCACCAGCGTGTCCATCATCCCCAGCTCGACCATCGATGACGGAGCGACGACGGCAGTTGCGCCGAGGACGCGGAGCGTGCGGTAGAGCTCATCGGCGGTGGCGGCGACGGCCGAGGGGCTCACGTGCTCGAGGAGGCGATCGGCGATGACGATGCCGGGGCGCAGCAGCTCGATGCGGGCAAGATTGGCGAAAGCGCGCTCGGTCGACGAGAGCGAGTCGAGACGGCGCGGGAGCAATGCGTCGAGGTGCCATTTCGACGCGGCGAGCTCCAGCTCGCGCCGGCGATCGATGCGGTCGAGCGATCGCGTGCGCGCCGCCGCCACCAGCAGATGCTCCACCGACCACCGTCCCGGCGCCTCCGGGTCGGAGGTCACATACACCAGCGGCCTGCCGCGGCGCGGGAGGTCGTTGACCACGCGCGTCCCGATGCGCACCTCGCCTCTTTCGGGCCGCACGTCGCCGGCAATGACCCGCAACAGCGTCGAAGCGCCGCAGGCCGGAGGACCCACCACGGCCGTGTGCGTTCCCGGCGGCACCACGAGATCGACGTCGCGAAGGGCGAGCGCGGAGATGCCGCTGAGAGAGACTTCCAGCATGGCCTGCTCAACGGTACGCCATTTGCAGCGACCACAGCGTGAGCATTCGTGCCCGCCGAACTCCGTTCAAGCTGCGCAAGCTGCTGGTCATCGATGACGACACGAAGCTGCTGGCGTCGTACCGCGACCTCCTCTCGCCGTACGGCTTCGAGGTCCTCACCGCCCCCGACGGCACCGACGCCGTCCCCATCGTCGAGCAAAATCCCGACATCCTGCTGGTGATCCTCGACCTGGCCATGCCACGGATGGACGGCCGCGAATGGCTCCGCTGGTTCCGCCGATCGCGCAAGGACTCGCCGGTGATCATCATCTCCGCCTACAAGCTCGATCCAGCCGAGGACGATCTGAAGCCGGCGGTGGTGCTGGAGAAGCCGTTCCACGTCGCCGAGCTGCTCGATCTGGTGGGGCTGTTCTGCGGGTTGGGGACGCCGATGGCGCAGGCGCAGGCAAACGCGACGTAGTTACTTCGCCGCCTGCATGAACGCGCACGCATCGACCGACTGCAAGTCGAGCTGCATCGACGCCATGCTCTGCACGATGTCGATGCGGAACGGAATGCGACGCGGGTCGTCGGAGAGCCACACCTTCACCCCGCCCGGCCACTTCTTGCCGCCCGGCGCGTCGACGATCTCGAATCCCAGCGCCGCCACCTGCTTCCCCTCGATAGTGAAGAGGCGGCGATCGTACGGGCGGAGGATCACCGGATACGACTTCCCATCCGAGTAGATGGTCGTGGTGACCGGGCCGCGGATGCTCGCGGCGTTCTGGCGAATGTAGTAGATCGCCGTGAGGATGTCGTGGAAGTGCTCGGTCGGCATCTGCCGCACGTTCTGCCACTGCTTCTCCGGCGTTTCCTTGTGCACGGTGGCCACGCGCTTCCCGTAGTCGAAGAACGTCCGCTCCTTGCGCGATTTGTCGCGCCAGGCGTACGCGTGATACGTCATCAGCGTTTTCTGCCCCGCCTCGTCCATCTCCGACTCGTACGCGTAGAAGCCGCCTTTCGTGCCGGTCGGTGCGGTGATCAGCAGCTCGCTGCTGATGACGTTCGATTGGCCGTTGCCGTAGGTCGTCTTCAGCGATCCGACGCCGGAGGTGGGGAACATGATGCCGGCGATCCACGACAACCCCCCCCGCATCCGCCAGGTGTAGCGGAACGACTCGACGTTGCTCGAGCCGTTGCAGTTCAGCTCGGCAGCGCGCAGCGGAAACGCGGCGAGCGCGAGCAGAACAAAGGCGAACAGACGGCGGCACATGGACGCGATGGAGAACGTGTCGAAAGGGGGCGATATTCACGTCATCCTGAGCCGCGGAGACGGCGAAGGATCTCAGCCGGCACGACGGAGATCCTTCGCTGCGCTCAGGATGACGAGATCATGCGAGCGCGGCGATACGGGCCTCTACCTCGTCGATCACGTAATCGGGGGTCGACGATCCGGCGGTGACGCCCACCACGCCGGCGTCCTCGAACCACGCGCGGTCGAGATCGTCCGCGCCTTGCACCAGGTACGACGGTTTGGACTCCCGGCAGATCTCCCAGAGGTGTTTGGTGTTCGCGCTCTTCTTCCCGCCGATGACGATGATGAGATCGACGTCGGGATCCTCGGCCAGCACGCGCGCGGCGTCCTGATTCTCTTTGGTCGCGTAGCAGATGGTGTCGGCGCGCTCGAGCTTCCGCGCGCTGGCGTCGATGGCGCGGACGACATCGTCGAACTCCTCGGCGTTGAGCGTGGTCTGGTAGAAGACCTTCAGCTTCGCGTACCGCGACCAATCGACCGCCGCCGCCCCTTCGATGGTGGAGACGATGTGATAGTCCGCCGGATCGAGATCGTTGGTGTAGCCGATGACCTCGCGGTGCCTCGGATCGCCGATGAAGATGAGATGGTAGCCGTCGACGAGGGCCTGCTTCGACTCGCGATGGATGTCGTAGACGAACTTGCAGGTGGTGTCGAGCACCTGCAGACCGGACGACTTCGCGGCGTCGTGGAACGACGGCGGCACACCGTGCGCGGAGAAGACGATGGTCGGCTCGCTCACGGCGGTGATCTCGTCGACGGTGCGCACCCCGAGCTGCTCCATCTCCTCCACCACCCGCTCGTTGTGAACAACCTGCCCCAGGATGGCGCCGCGCCCGCCGCCGGCGGCGAAGCGCTTCACCTTGAGGTCGGCGATGCGGACCCCGGAACAGAAGCCGTACTTGGCTGCGCGCTTGATGATCACGGGGCTTGGAACGCCGTTCGGCGCTCGAACATTCTGATCGTTCGCCGTTGACCGTTGGCCGTTGGCCGTGCCTCGGGTCAACGGTCAACGGCCAACCGCGAACGACTTACAATCCCGCCTCCATGTCCGCCCCCGCCCCCGCGCGCGAGCCGCTGCTCACCCCCCGCTTCGCCATGCTGTGGGCGTACTCGTTCATCACCTTCTTCTCCGCCTTCCAGCTTCTCCCCGCAATCCCGCTGCGCATTCTGGAGCTCGGGGGATCGAAGGCCGAGGCGGGGTGGTTCCTCACCGTCTACACCCTTTGCAGCGCGTTCGCCGCGCCGGTGATGGGCACGATCGCCGATCACATCGGGCGCCGGCGGACGCTGATCATGGCCTCGCTGCTGTTCGTCGTCTTCTCCGTGCTGTACGGCATCATCGTCAACCTTCGCCTGCTGCTGGTGGTCGGCGCGATTCACGGCGCGATGTGGTCGGGGATCCTCTCCTCGGCATCGGCGATCATGAGCGAGTTCATCCCCGAGTCGCGACGCGCGCAGGGGTTGGCGTACTGGGGCCTCTCCAGCACCGCGGCGGTATCGCTGGCGCCGGCTGCGGGCTTGTGGGTATTCCACTTCGGCTGGTTGACGCTCTGCATCGAGCTCGCCGTACTCTCGGCGGTGATGACCATCTGGGCGGTGGTTCTCCCGGCGCGCGACACCCCGCGATCGACCGAAAAACGGCTGGCCATCACCGACGCCTGGGACTGGGGAGTGATCAAGACCACGCTCTCCTTCACCGTGATGTCGTTCGGCTACGGCGGCATCACCAGCTACGCCGCGATCTACGCCATCGAGCATCACGTCAAGCCGGCGTCGGTGTATCTCACCACCTTCGCCGCGACCATCGTCGTGGTCCGCATCGCGCTCTCCCACCTCGTCGACCGCTACGGAGTCAAGCAGGTGCTCTATCCCTCACTGGCCTTCGTGCCGGTGGCCTTCGCCGTGCTCGCCCTTTCCCATCTGCGGTGGCAGATGATGGTGTCGGCGATCCTCTTCGGCATCGGCTTCGGCCTCGCCTACCCCGCGTTCGCCACCTTCATCCTCGGCAACACCGACCCCTCCCGCCGCGCCCGCACGTTCGGCTCGATGGTCTGGGCCTTCGACACCGGCATCGGCCTCGGCTCGTTCGGGATCGGCGCCATCGGACAGCGCTTCGGGTTGGGGAACGCGTTCGGACTCGCCGCAGCGCTGAGCTGCCTGGCCATTCCCATCTTCGCCTGGACCTCCAGGCACCTCGGGAGTGGCACCTCGCTTGCTGGCGCGGTGAAGCATGTCACTACCGCCGAATGACGACGATGAAGTCGTACGCAAGAAGGTGATCGTCGAACACGTCGCATCGAGCGGATCGTCGCGCTCCAACATGGTGACGATCATCGTCATCGCGGTCATCGCCATCGCCCTGGTGGTGTACGTCCTGATGCACAATTAGTAGAGGATGTTTCGCGCCGCCGCCGCTCTCTTCATCGCCGCCGCCCTCCCGCTCAACGCAGCAACCTTCGACGCCAAGGCCGCCGAGCGCTTCGCCGATCTCGCCCTGGCCTGCGTGCACAAGGAGTATCCGAACAAGATCGCGCACAACCTGAGCAGCGACGACGACGTCGCGCCGCCGCGCGAGCTGACACCAGCGTTCTACGGCTGCTACGACTGGCACTCGTCCGTGCACGGACACTGGCTGCTGGCCCGTCTGGCGCGGACGTTCCCCGACGCGCCGTTCACGCCGAAGGCGCGCGCGGCGCTGGCGAAGAGCATCACCGCGGAGCACATCGCGAAGGAGGCCGCGTACCTGCGCGGCGCCGGACGCGCGAGCTTCGAGCGGCCGTACGGGCTCGCCTGGCTGCTGCAGCTCGCCGCCGAACTGCGCGAGTCGAACGATCCACTCTCACCGATCTTGCAGCCGCTGGAGGAGGCGGCGAACGAGCGCCTGAAGGCGTGGCTGCCGAAGCTGTCGCATCCGGTGCGCTCCGGCGAGCATAGTCAGACCGCCTTCGCCCTCGGACTGATCATCGACTCCACCCGCGACGACGCCCTCCGCACGCTGGCCCGCGACGCGGTGCGCCGCTTCTACCTGCGCGACAAAGCGTGCCCTCTGGCGTACGAACCATCGGGCGAGGATTTCCTCTCGCCGTGCATCGCGGAGGCGGATGTCGTCCGCAGAGTCTTGCCGGGAAAGGACTTCGCGTCCTGGTTGCGACACTTCCTACTTTTAGGAGTAACACTACGTCCGGAGGTAGTGACGGACCCAAGCGACCCGAAGCTCGCCCACCTCGACGGCTTGAACCTCAGCCGGGCCTGGATGCTCGACGGGATCGCGTCGGCGCTGCCGGCAAACGATGCGCGGCTACCGGCAATTCGCGCAGCGGCGACTGCGCATCGCGCGGCCGGTCTGAAGTCCGTGACCGGCGAGCACTACGAGGGCGGGCACTGGTTGGGAAGCTTCGCCGTGTATCTGGTCACAAAACGCGGAGCGCCGGCGTCCTCGCCGGCTGGCTCGCAGGCGTCCACGCCTGCGGCGGCGGGACGCCGCCGCGCCAGCCGCCGGGACGGCGGCGCTCCACTACCGCGCTGATTTCGCCGCGCCGCTCCTGATCGCGGCGTCCACGAGCGTCCACAACTCTCGCTCCGCCGCGCGCTCGAGCTCTTCCTCCCGCTCGTCGAGCGCCTGTTCCCGCTCGGCGAGCTTCGCCTGCTTGGCGCGCAATTCGTCGAGGCGGCGGCGATTTTCCGGGGTTTTCGCCGCGTCCTCCAGCCGCTCTTCCTCGCGGTCGAGCGCAGCCTCTTCGCGGGCGATGGCCACCTGCTCCCCCGCCAGCGCGCCCTGCGGCGCGAAGAGCGCCCGGGCGCGCATGATGAGGGTCTCGTCGCGCACGACGTACTCCCGCCCATTGCGGCGGACCCACAGCACTTTGCCCGGATGGCGCTCGCGGAGCGTCTTGAAGAATGAGAAGTCGACGCCGCCGCTGAAGGTCATGTTGTCTTCGTACGCCAGGATGTACCCGTCCCTCCGCGGCTTCGACGACGCCAGCATCGTCAGCGCGACGGCGATGAGCAGGAGCCGTTTCATCGGATCATCTCCCGCGCCACGCCGCGCTTGATGAGGTCGGGCATCATGGAGCGCAGCCGGCGATCGATCTTGTCGCCTTCCTCGCGCATCTGGTTGCCGAGGCCGCGCATCTCGTCGCCGAGGTCGCGCATGCGATCGCCGAGTTCGCGCATCTTGTCGCCCAGCTCGCGCATCTCGTCGCCGAGCTCGCGCATGCGGACCTGCGAGTCGGTGAGCGACTGCTCCTGCCCAAGCTGCGACTGCTGGCGGCCGAGCTCGGACTGCTCGCGTCCTAGCTCCGACTGCCTGCGGCCGAGGGCCGACTGCTGCTGGCCAAGCTCGTTTTGCCGGCGGAAAAGGTCGCCGATGGTCCGCAGCGTGGCCTCGTCCTGCACGAGGTAGCTCGCGCCGTCGTAGCGGTACCAGAAAAAGCGCGACCCGTAGGCGGCGCGGAGAGCGCGGGCGGCTTCCCCGCCGGTCCCACGGTTCGTCATCGAGTCGCCGTCCACGAAGATGTAGCGCGCGCGCGAGCCGTGGGGGGCCAGCGGCGCGAGCGGCGCCAGAGGCGTCATCGGGGTGGGCGGCTCGGGCGGGACCGGTGGCGCGGCGATCTGAGTGGAGAGAAACAGCGCGACCAAAGCTGTGACGATCATCAGCGTCTCCTCGACACTCTTGGACGTCAGCGGGCGATGGAGGTTAGGCGCCGCATGAACGCCACGTCCGGCTTGAAGTAGAAGCTCTTGATCGGGCAGACCTCGGCGCCCTTGCCGCCGCACATGGGCACCACCGTGCGGTCGGCGGCGGCGTCCGGCTGCCAGTCGCTGCGGGCGTGGATGATCCGCGACAGCTCTCCGCGGAAGCGCGCGAACTCCTCGCCGTACCAGACTTCGCGGATGGTGTTCTTGTACACGTTCCCGAGCGGCGCTCCCTGCAGGATGCAGCACGGCGCGACGACGCCAGAGACGCGGATCAACATCGAGTGCCAGCCGATGATGCACGGCTCGTCCAGCCCCTTGGTCTCCCGCTCCATGCGCCGCAGCTCGGCGATGCGGCGCCGGTGCGCGAGCTTCTCCCGCCACGTCAGGTCGCGCCGGGCCACGAGGTGCGTCAGCCGCGACAGCGGGCTGCGCTTGCGGCGCTCCGCGTCGAGGCGGGCGTTGATCTCGCCCAGCGCCGGGCGGATGTCCTGCTCGTAGCTCTCGATCGAGGCGATGCGGCGGTACTCGTCGATGCGGATCACCTCTTCGTACAGCCGCATCATCTCCGCCGTTTCATCGGGCGACATCTTCTGGTCGTCGCGCAGGAACGAGAGGCCGTTGAAGAGGATGGTGTCGACGCCGAGCTCGCGCGCCAGCGCGTACATCCGCGGAATGGACTTGTAGTTGTCGCGCCACACCAGGAACTGCAGGTTGACCTTCGGCGTGGCGATGTTGCGCTTGCGGCGCTGCGCGATCAGGCCGCGGATGTTGGTCAGCACCCGCTCGAAGTTGCGCGCCGGCGTCTGCATCATCGCCGCGTAGGTCTCCGCGTCGCCGGTGTTGAGGCTGACGGTGATCTGGTCGCAGCAGTCGATGAGGATCGACGCCACCTCCTCGCCGAGGAGGACGGCGTTGGTGGTGAGGTTCTCGATGGGGATGCCGCTGGAGGCGATGGTGCGCAGGAAGTCCTTCGCCTTGCGGTGAAAGAGCGGCTCGCCGCCCCCTGACAGACGAATCGCCCGCGTGCCGCTCGCCTTCAGCTCCGCGATCATCTCCTCCAAGCGCGTGAGCGGCACTTCGTCCGTGCCGCGCAGCGTCGCCGTGGAGCAGAAGAAGCAATCGATGTTGCAGCGGTCGGCCGGATGGATCTCGACGTGGTAAGGCCCGCCGTAAGCGACGCCGTCGCGGATGCCGCGGAGGACGGTCTCTTTGTCCTCCTCGGTGAGGTATTTCCAGCCTAGTTCCATTTCGTTCGCCGTTGGCCGTTGACTGTTGACCGATTCGGCCAACGGCCAACGGTCAACGGTCAACGCCCTACGTCACGGGGATCACGGCGCCGCCCGTGATTCTCGCCAGATCCGCCGCCAACAACTGAAATACCGCGTTCGGCGTTCCCGCCGCCGCCCAGATCCGTTCGAATCGCAGCAGATCCTCGTCGATGAACGTCCGCAGCGGCGTAGCGTGCCCGACCGGCGGGATGCCGCCGATGGCGTAGCCGGTCTTCTCCCGCACGAGCTCCGCGCTCGCCCTCTCGAGGCCCAGCCTCTTTTCATTTACCCGGTTGGTTCCGCAGGTAATCACCAGAACCGCCTCGCCGTCCGCATCGCGGAAGACGAGCGACTTCGCGATCTGCCCCACCTCACACCCCACCGCCTGCGCCGCCTCGGCCGCGGTGCGGGTCGATTGCGGCAGTTCGACCACGCGGGCCTCGACCCCGGCGGCTTCGAGCGCGGATTGCACGCGGGTGGCGGCGCGGGAAAGATCGGACATGGATGTATCGTAATGCCATGGACGAAAAGCCCGAGCGGCTCGAGTGGCACCCGGCCATCAGAGCGCTCGGGTGGGTGCTCGGTTGGGGCGTTTCCGCTTTCTGCGCCGGCGCGGTGTCGGAGTTCCTGGCGAAGAAGCGCTCCGAGATCTCGTGGTCGGGCACAATGGCCCGAGGCGTAGTCGCTGTCGGCGCCGTCGGCCTGGCGGCGCCAGTCGTGCTCGCCTGCGAGACATGGTGGCGCATCGTGGCGCGCGCTCGCCGCGAATACGACGGCGCTATCGCCAAGCAGTTCATCCTGATCGCCAGCTCCGCTGCCGGCCTCGGACTAGCCCTTTACACGCCCCTTGCCGTCTGGCTGCTGCGGCGCGCGTGGCGACGCACCGAGCCGTGGAGCCGAAGCCTTGGCGGAGAGGATTCCGAGCCGCGGGAAAAGCCGGGCTGGAAGATGACGCTCGCGCTGATCGCCGGCAGCGCCTTTCTGGCCCGCTTCACGGTCCGGGTTGTCTACTACTCGGTGCGCAACTACGCGGCCTGCGCTCGCGTGCTCGGAAGGCGCCGCGTCCTTCGCGGGATGGCCATGATGCTTCTTCTGCGCCTCCGCCAGCCGCGCCGCGATTTTTTCATCATGACGCCGGTCATCGGCGACATGCGCCAGCTCGCCCTCGCGGTGTTGGCCTACGCGGTCATTCCGAGCCGGGCGCTCGCGGCGGCGATCGGATCGATGATGGCGTTGGTCGACATCGCCATCACCCTCGACAGAATCCGCCCTCCCACCTGGCTCTTCCTCGGCGCCTCCGACTTCGACTCGTTCGCCGCCTTTTACAACCTGCGGCATCACGCGTGGGGAGTGACGGCGGTGACCCTGCTCGACCGCACCAGCGACCAGGGGCGGTCGTTCTACGAAGCGGAACGGACGGTCTGGAGCCGGACCGGATGGAACCCGAAAGGGCTCTTCTACGATCCGACCATCCCTCGCATCTGGAGCCTCCGCACCCGCCCGCAACTGTGGGATCACTCCGTCGTCCTGCTGATCGACTATGTGCCGCGGGTGGTGGTCGACGTCCGCCGCGTGAGCGAGTACGTCCAGCACGAGATCCTTTATCTCGTGGAGTCGGACCAGATCGACAAAGCGTGGTTCATAGCAGGTGAGGACGGCCTCACTCCCGCTCTGGCCGAGCTGATTCCACCCTCGGCGCACGCCCGCGTCATGACCGCGGAGGCGCTCATTCGTATCGAAGGGCCTGAATCGGATCGAGCTCCGCGGCCCGCGCGGCCGGATAGATCCCCGACACCAGGCCCACCGTGATCGACACCCCGGTGGCCAGCAGCAGCGAGCCGATGGTGATCACCGTCGGCCAGCCGGCGTACGCGGCGACCAGCCGCGCCAGCACGATGCCGATGATGATCCCCGACATGCCGCCGATCAGGCTGATGGCGAACGACTCGATGACGAACTGCGCGCGGATGTCCGCGCGGCGCGCGCCGATGGCGCGGCGAATGCCGATCTCGCGCGTCCGCTCCAGCACCGAGGCCAGCATGATGTTCATGATCCCGATGCCGCCGACCAGCAGCGAGATCCCGGCGATCGATCCCATCACGATGGAGAAGATCCGCTGCGTCTGCCTGCTCTGCTCCAAAAGCGCCTCGGGGACCATGATCTCGTAGTCGTCCGCGCCGCCGTGCAGCCGGTCGAGCAGCGGGCGGATCAGCGTCCCCGCCTCGCGCGTGGAGACGCCTTCCTTGAGCTGCACCAGCAGCTCATCCACAGGAGCGTCCAAAGGATCGCGGTCAAATTTTCGCATCGCCGTCGACACCGGAATCCAGATCTCCTGCGCGTTCGAGGCGACCGGGACATCGTTCGACGACGTCACTCCCGGCAGGTCGCCGGCGAAAATGCCGACCACTTCCAGCCAGACGTCGTTGACCTTGAGCTGCTTGCCGACCGCCGGACCGTAGCCGAAGAGATTGCGGCGGATCTCGTCGCCGATGACGCAGACCTGCGCGTACTCGGCCTCGTCCTTCGCGTCGAACATCCGCCCTTCGTTCAACGCGACGCTGGCCACGCGCGGGTAGCGCGAGGAGACGCCGAAGACCTTCCCCTTCGTCTTGGCGTTCGGCGCCAGGATCTTGTACGGCTTGACCTCCAGGCGCGGCAGGACCATCTCCACGTTCGGCACCGCCTCGGAGATGGCCTCGCCGTCGCGCAGCGAGACGCCGAGCGATTTCTTGCGCAGCTCCTGCCGATCTTCGGGCTTCACCGCCTTGGCCTTGACGATCACGTTGCGCAGGCCGAGGCGGCCGATCGCTTCGAGCGCCTTCTTCTCGCCGCCGGCGCCGATGGAGAGCATGGCGATGACCGCGCCGACGCCGAAGATCATGCCGAGCATGGTCAGCGCCGTGCGCAGCTTGTGCGTGGCGAGGTTGGCGAGGGCGGTGTGCAACGTCTCGGAGTGGTTCATAGCCGCGGTTGCGGGGTTGCGAGGTTGCGGAGTTGCGAGGCGGGCGGAGCTTCGCAACCTCGCAACTGCGCAACCTCGCTACCCATTCTTCTCCTCCGTCGGGTCGCGCAGCGCGATCTCGTCGCCCTGCTTCAGGCCCTTCGTCACCACCACCCGCCCCGCGCTCGAGGAGCCGATCTCGATGGTCACCGGCTCGAACTTCGATCCGTTCTTCTTGTAGACGAGCTTCTTCCCCTGCTTCTCGAAGATCGCCTGGCGGGGGATGGAGAACGCGCCGGCGCGGCTCTCGACGTCGAGCACCGCCCGCACGCGTGCACCCGGCTTCATGAGCGTGGCCTGCGTCTTCTCCAGCGTGATCGTGGCGCCGAAGTACTGCACCGGCACGCGCGGGAAGCGCGGCCGCGCCAGCTTGTCGACCTGCGAGACCTTGCCGCCGAACGCGCTGTTCGGCTTCCCCTCGATGGTCAGCATCGCCTTCTCGCCGACGGCCAGGCCGGCGGCGTCGGCCTCGAGGACGAACACTTCCGCCTTCATCGAGTTGAGGTCGGGGATCTCGCCGATCGGCTGTCCCGGCCACAACGTGTCGCCGGTGCGGACCGTGTCGCCGCGCCAGTCGCGCTGCAGAACGAGGATGCCGTCGTACGGCGCGCGCATCTCCAGCGCGTTTAGTCCCTGCTCCGCGATGCGGATTTTGAGGTCGGCCTTTTTCTGGGCGATGCCGAGAAGGTCGCGGTCGGCCTTCGAGAGGTTCTCGCGGACCTTCAGCACCCCCTCGGCGTACTGCTTCTTGTCCGAGGCGAAGGTCTCGTCGATGGAGGCCTCGATGCGCTGGAAGCGGGAGAAGACCTCAGCGTCGTCGAACTTGAAGCGCCGCGCGGCGACCAGCTCCGCGTCGGCCTGCTTGGCGTCGCGGCGGAGATTCGTGCGCGTCGTCTCCGTCTCGCTGCTCTGTTTCGTGATGCCATTGAGCGCCGTGTTGCGATCCGACTGCCCGCCGACGAGCTGCACCTCGTAATCGGTCGGATCGAAGCGGACCACCAGATCGTCCTTCTTCACCAGCGTGCCGTCGGGAACGATCCAGGCGACCTTCAGCGGTCCGGGCGCATTGCTTGGCGCCGTCAGCGGCGTGGCCTTGGTGGACTTCAGATTGCCGTCCGCCGTGACCTGGCGGGAGAAGCGCGCGGCCGTGACTCTAAAGGTGGGGACGGAGGACTCCTCGCCACAGGCGACGAGAAGGAATACCGCCATGAGCACGTAGGGGCGCGCAGCAGCGCGCCCGGCACCCCGGGAGCTGCGGGCGCGCTGCAGCGCGCCCCTACGGATGACGGCCGTCACGATTTCTGTTCCTTATCCGCCTTCGGCAACAGCACGCGATCCTTCGAATCGAGGCCCGACAGCACCTCAATTGATTTTTCGTTTTGCGTGCCGAGGCGAAGGGGCACCGCGGTGACGGAAAAGACTCCGCGGCGATAGGCGACCGGACCGCGCGGCGAGAGGTAGACGGCGTTGCGCGGCACCAGCACGGCGTTCTTGGCTCGCGACAGCTCCACCGTTCCGTGGAAACGCATGCCGGGTCGCATCTTGGCGGGGTCGGTCTTGTCGAGGACGATGTCCACGCGAAGGATCTTGAGCTTGTTCGTGTTCGACGATCCCGGCTGCCGCTGCACGGTGCGGGCGGTCTCCTTGATCGTGCCGTGCAGCTCTTCGTCCGGATGCGCGTCGAGGGTCACCGACACCCGCTGGCCGACGGCGACTTTGCCGGCGTCGGACTCGTCGACCTCGCCCTTGGCCATCATGCGCGCCAGGTCGGGAATCTCCACCACCCGCTCCATCCGCCACACCGAGTCGCCGACCTTCTTCTTGTCGCCGCGCCAGTTGGTGACGTAGACGATCGTTCCGTTTCGCGGCGCGATCACCGTCATCTTCTGAATTGCGTCCTGCGTATCGGTCACGATGGCCGCGGCGTGCTGCTGCTTGCTGGTGAGCAGCGCGATCTCCGCCCTCGCGGCGCGCTCCAGCGAGGCGATGCGCAGGCGGATGCTCTTCGCCTCGTTCCTGGCCACGGCGAAGTCGAGCTCCACCTGCTTGCGCTCCTTCACGCTGACGATGTCGCTGGAGCGCTCCAGCTTCAGCTCCGCCTTGCGCGCCCGCGCCTCGGCGTCGGCGAGCTGCAGGCGCTCGTCCTCGCGGCGCAGCGCCAGGTCGGCGCGCTTCTTCTCGATCTCCTTGCGCGCCTGCTCCGACTCGGCGCTCTTCTCGTCGAGGCGCTCGCGCAGCTTGGTGGTGTCGAACGCCATCACCGGCTGCCCTTTCTTGATGTCCGCCCCCTCCGGCGCCAGCATGGAGATCTTGAAGTCCCAGGTGTCGGCCACCTGCGGCGGCCCGAAGCTGCCGGAGTCGACGGCGGCCAGGGTGCCGGTGATGTCGATGCCGCTCACCAGGTCGCCGCGGGTGACGCGCACCCACTCCCCCTGACGGTCGGCGGCGAGCTTGTTGCGCGTCCAGCCGGCCGCGGTGAGGACCGCGGCGACGGCGATGATGATCGCCAACACGGTGCGGATCTGTCTACGAACGGCCAAGGGCGTCTCCTTCCTTCAAGCCGCTCTTGACGATGCACTCCTGCGCGTTGCAGGGGCCGAGGTCGACGTTGACGAGCTTCCCGCCGGCCAGCCGCGCGCGCGGCTGTTGGGACGAGAAGTCGAGCGCCGCGCGCGGCACCAGCAGCGCGTCCGGATTGCCGAGGGCATGCACCACCACGCGCGCGGAGAGACCGGGGCGCATGCGCGCCGCGTCGAGCTTGTCGAGAGCGACGAGGACGGCGAAGATGCGCCGCAGCGACTGCCGGCTGCTCTCCTGCGCGACGGCGGAGATGGACGTCACCCGCGCGGGGAAGGTCACCGACGGATAGGCGTCGAGGATCACGGTAGCGGGCATGCCGGCGCCGATCTTCCCGTCGTCGACGTCGGCGAGGTCCGCCTCGACGCGCAGCGACGACAGCTCGGGAATCTGCGCCAACGGGAAGCCGACCCACACGCCGTCGCCCTCCTGCAGCCGCCGCCCTTCCCACGGATGATCGCGGATGACCACGATGCCGCCCTTCGGCGCGCGGAGGATGAGCTGATCGAGCGCGTCCTCGGCGATCTTCAGCTCGCGCTCGGCAGTGTGCAGTTTGATGAGGAGGTTCTCGCGGTCAGAGGCGACGGAGATGCGCTGCGACTTGAGGAGGTCCATCGCCTTCGCCAGTTCGACCTCGGCGCGCTGAAACTTGGTCTGCTTGTCCTGGAAGTCGCGCGCGGAGGTCACTTCCTTCGGCACCGCCGCTTCCATCTTCGCCTTGTCGTACTCGACGCGCTTCTTCTCCGCCTCGATCATCTTGCGGAGCGTGTCGGCATACCACTCCGCATCCTTCTGCTGCAGCTCCTGCTGCGCTTGCGCCACGGTCTGGCGCTTCGCATCGAGGTTGCTGGCAAAGGCGGAATTGTCGAGCTCCACCACCCGCTCCCCCTGCTTGACCTCGGCGCCGTCGGTGGTCATCCATTTGATGGAGGTCTGCCACTGCGGGAGGCGCGGGACGACCAGGTCGTCGCCGCGGCCGGCGCGCAACTCCCCGGTGAGGACCACGTCGCCGCGGAACGCGCCGCGGCGCACGCGCAGGTTGTCGCGCGCGGGCGTGTCGCTCTCGTATCCGGAAAAACATCCGGCGAGGAGCAACGCAACCGCACATGAAAGAAAAGGCCTCATCGACGTTTCGACGTGTTAGACGAGTCTCGGTTACCGACGGTTAGACACAAATGGGGACGATGCAGCGGTAAACGCGGCGGGCGGCGTCGAATTTCGAGGTGGATCAGCGCGCGTCCTGAGGCAGCGGTGCATTCTTCAGGTTCGTGTTCAGAAAGCGCTCGAGGTGCCCGAACGCCGCCGGCGAGAAATCGCCGGTCAGAAGGGCGTGGGCGTGCCTGCAAGGTCCCGATGGGATCTCCTCCAAGTGGATCTTCTTCGGATCGAAGCGCTTGCGAAGTGTCTCGAATCGCTCCGGCGGCGACATGCAGTCTTTAGAGAACCGCATCGCCAGAATCGGCGTGCCGGCGCGCTTGATCGACTCCGCGTGCTCGTCCGTCACGCCGATCTTTGGGCGGTGCCAGCGGCTGATCGGCAGCGGCATCGCCGGCTGTGACATCACCACGGCCCTCACGCCCGGCGCGTCGGCCACTTCCAGTGCGGCGCTTCCGGTCATGCACATGCCGATGACGGCGACGCCGCGCTTTGCCATCCCCTTGCTGGACATGAAATCCCGCAGCCATGCCGCGAAGCGGCTGTCGCCGTCGCCGAGGCAGTTGAATTCACCGCATTTGCCCAACGCCTGCAACAGCGTGGCGTGCCCGTACTCGCCGAAGATCAGCGGGACATGGACGGTGTAGCCGGCATCCACGAGACGTTCCGCGAGCCGGACGGTATCGCGGCTCAATCCCGGCAATTCGTGGAGCAGGATGACGTCCGGCCCGCCGCGCGGGCCGCGGTAGACGTAGACGTCGTGCCGGATTCCGTTCGCCGCGAAACGCTCCGGCTTCACCGCCGCGAGAGCCTCATTCGTCCGTTTGGAGCAGCGATGCGGCGTCAGGATGCACCAAACGCCCCGGCCGAACGTGAGCACGGCCAACACCACGACGACGAGAACGGCGAACCAGAGCCTTCGTTTCATCACCGTGAGCAGCGCGCGGCGATCAACTGATCGAGCTTCCACGCGATGTCGCCGCCGTGCTGGTCCCAGTAATGGGTATGCGCTCCTTCGCCGATGCACATCTGCTCGACGCCGGCGGCGATGGCATCGACCGTCGGATTGCCCTCGCACTGAGGATCGGTATCGCGACGGTCCCAAATCCGGGGATCGTTGAGCTCGCGCCAGACGATGCGGCCGACGTAGTCGCCGCTGCAGTAGGCGTTGACCCATTCGGTCACGGCGAGATCGTCCGGCTGCGGCCCCTGCGGCTGCCAGACCCACGGGTACAGCCCGGGGAACGCGCGCGCGTAAAGCTGCCGAAGCGGGTTGCCCATGGTGAAGAACGCGGGATTCTTCGCCTGGAGATCGGCCGATAGCGGATCGTTCTCCTGCTTCAGGAAGCGGAGGAGATCGGCGGTGATGATCGTTCCCTGGCTGTGGGCGATGATAACCACCTGGTCGTACTGATGGCCGCACTGATCGCGATCGAGGAGGAACCGGAAGAGCGACGCGCAGCGCTCCGCGATGCGCGCCCGCGGCGTGTTGTTCTTCGGGTGCTGCCGCAGGTAGTTGTCGACGTCTAGGATGACGTCGAGCGCGGCTTTGGCGCCCGGCAACCAGAAACGGGCACCGATCAGCAGGAGCAAGAGCGCGCCGGCCGCAGAAATCGCCTTCCATGAGCTCTCGGCTGGCGGGTCACAAGAGACCGTCTGAAACCACACGATGCCGACGCCGACGACTAGCAGCAGGGCGAAGATCTCCGCCGCGGCCGGGATGAAGTTCAGTCCTCGCGAGAGCCACACGCCGAGGGCCCGCATGCGGCTCGTCGCCGAATCTTGTTTTTTCAGCGGATTCTTCTCCGCCAGAACCGACGGGAAGATGGCCCAGATCGCGGCGAGGGCGAAGATGCCGAAAATGATGGTGATGTTGATGAACCCGCGCGAGGCGCTGACCATTAACGTGTTCTGGAGATACTTCGCCGGTGTCACTGCTGCCGTGTTGAGACAGAAAAACCTCGTGAGGCATTCGCCCATGTCAAGGGGCTGGAAGAGCTTGTTCGATGGCAGGATCTGTTGAACTCCCGTGAAGATCGCCGCCCAGATTGCGAGGGTGAGGTTGGCAAAGAGCGCGGTCGACAGCGTCAGCGTGGTTCTCGCGGTCCAGATCGTGTTCCAGGCGCGTCGCTTCCACGCTTTGGCCGTGGTTGCCCAGCAGAGCAATCCGATCACGATGGTGATCAGAAGCCACGGCACGTGGATGCGCCACGTGAGCTGCAGCGCCATGTTGACGATCTGCAGGGTCCGGATCACGGCGTGACTCAACGAGTCCTCGCTGCCGTCCGCGGTGGACAACTGCTTGAGCAGCGCAGCGCCGGTAGCGAGGAGCGCAATCCCTCCCACCAACCGCGCGCCGCGGCGCATCGACTCGTATCCGGCGAGTAGGGCCCAGATCAACAGCGCCGAAATTGCCCACGCTTCGAAAACGAGAACCCTCTGCGGCGTCCACCAACGACAGACCACGTCGGCCACACCCCACCCTGCGGCCGCGGCGGCAATCGGAGCGAGCGCCCAAATCCATCCCGGCGGACGCCTTCTGCGGAGAACCCAGGCGGCGATTCCGATGAACGCCAGCGCGAGCGCGGCGTGCGCCAGATTGTTCACCAACGTCGGCTTCTGATCCTCCGGGCGCCCGGGCCGTTCCGCGATCGCGCTCAAGCCACAGCACGCCGGAACCGCATTGACCTTCTGTGGTGGCTTCGGCGGCGCCGGCGGCCGCGTCAACCGCGGAGCGAGGGCCGGAAGGATGAGCGACGCGAGGACGAGATTGAAGACGACGATGAAGAGCGTCAGCCAGCGGATCGACCAGCGATGAAACCACGAGAAGGGCCGCCACAAACCGGCGTTGCCATTCTCGGCGCGCGCGTAGTCGACCGCGTTGCGGCCGAGGCTCGGAAGGTGGAGAAGAAGCTGATACAGGGCACCGAAAAAAGCGAAAGCGCTCTTGCCGAGCCGCGAGAGATCCGCCCAGTACGCTTCGTAGACGTGGACCCGGCATCCGGTTTCGTTGCGGACGCCGTCGAGGCGCACCGTCTCGAAGACCCGCGGCCCTCCCTCCGGGTAGTAGCCGCGGAGCTGATCGCGCATGAAGCCTTGATCAGGCTCGACCGGCGGCGGCGTGCCGCGATGGCGCAGGATGGCGTCATGGTTGCGCTCTTCGAAAGGCGATCGCCGCAGCGGCTCGACTTCCGGCACCGTGACCGGATCCAGCGCCACGCGGATCTTCTCTTCCTGAAAGGTCGAATACGTTCCCAGCGGACAAAGATCCGCCAGCAGATTAGCTATCTGACGCGCTGACTCCGACTGCTGCTGATCGGCGACGCCGTGGACCACGACGACCGCAATCTTCTTTGCGGGCCGTACCTCTGTCACTTCGGACATCGGTCACCTCGGTTTCAGTTTTGTCTGTAGTGTAGACGTACTGAAAACCGGATTTCCGACCGCTGTCACACCGCCCGCTTGCTGTTGCGCCGCGCCTTCTCGTACCGGTCGATGTACGCGCGGGCCGGCACGCGGCGGATCGCCTCACCGATGACCTCCAGCGGCAAATCGTCCAGCTTCTTGAAGCGGATGCACGACTTTCCCATGTCGAGCTTCTTACCCGTTTTGGCCCACGCGCCGCGGAACCAGCGCACCAGCGCCGTTTCGCTCATGCCTTCGACGCAGCCGCAGTAGGGACCCATGAGGTACAGCGACATGTAGTTCTTCTGCGAGGCCAGCGCGACGAACGGGAGGCCCTGCTTCGGATCGGCGTGGTAGCCCGCCGGGTAGACGCTGTGCGGGACGTAGTAGCCGATCATCCCGTACTGCATCCCCTCTTCGTAGTCGTCGTCCAGGTTCTCGAGGATGACCTTGCGCACCGCCGCGATGGCCTTGCGGCGATCCTCGGGCAGCGATCGGAGGTATTCGTCGACGGTCGTCGCCTTGCTCTGCATTGGATCAGTCTACCCACCGCGGAACGCCGGCGTCTCGCCGGCTGGCCAGGCGGCGTCCTCGCCGCCTCTCGGGAGCGCAGGCGCGGGACGCCTGCGGGCCAGCCGGCGAGGACGCCGGCGCTCCGCTACCGGTCGTACCGCACGCGGATGTCCTTGATCACCACCTCGTCGTCCGATGACGGCTCGATGATCAGCAAACGGCCGCGGCGATCGTGCCCATCGATGTTGTACTCGCGGCCGTTACGCTCGATGTCGAGGTTGTCCTCGATGACCGAGTCGTCGATACGTATGCGCAACTCCCCCATAGTGCGGTTGCCGACGTTGTCGTGCGCGTGGAAGCTCACCGAGCGCACCCGCCGGTCGCGCAGCGGGATGGCGATGCGCGCGCGCCGCCCGCCGCAGGTGGAGCCACCGATGCAGCCGCCGTCTGCGCCCGAGTCACGGCCGCCGCGATCGTCGCGGTCGTAGCCGCGGTCGGCGTAGAGCACCTCGATGTCGCGGAGCTCGACCTCGTCGTCGTTCGCCGCCTCGATCACCAGCCTGTCGCCGCGGAGGCGGTCGACATCGAACTCGTGCACCTTGCCGTTGCGCTGCACGTCGATGTAGCTGGCGATGGCATTGCCGTCGATGCGCACGCTCAGTTTGCCGTCGGCGCGCTGGCCGATGTTGTCGTGGGCAAAAAACCGCACCCCGATGACCGGCGCGGACTCCAGGCCGATGGTGATCCGCCGGCCGTTCTGACGGCACTCCGAGCCGCCGATGCAGCCGCGTTCGGAGTACCGCCGCCAGGCCGCGGCATTCGCGGCGGCGGAAACGAAGCAGAGAAGCAGAAAGAAGACTCGACGAACGTTCATGATGCCACCTCACTCGCGCCCCGCTTGATGCGGAAGGAGCGCTTGTAGATGTCGATGATCGACATCAGCAAGGCGAAGACCAGCGGTCCCAGCACTAGGCCGACGAAGCCAAACGCCTGCAACCCGCCGAGCACGGCGAAGAGGAGCGGGATGGCCGGAAGCTGCGACTTCCCCCGCATGGCCCAGGGACGGATGACGTTGTCGATGGTCGACACCACCAGCAACCCCCACGCAGTCAAGAAGATCGGCTGCCAGAACGGCGCCTTCCCCATCGCCGCGGCGATGAAGAGGTAGACCGCCGCCGGAACCCAGATGATCGCCGCGCCGACCATCGGCAGCAGCGACAGCACCGTGGCCACCGATCCCCAGAACAACGCCGCCGGAACCTGCGCGATGAGCAGCCCGATCATGGTGACCAGCCCCTGCACCCCGCCGGTGATCACATGTCCTCGGAAGGTGGCGTCGATGACGTCCTTCACCGTCGCGCCGAACTCCCGGTCGGCCGCCGGCGGCAGCGGCGAGAGGTACGCCAGCTCCTCGATGATGCTTTCCCCCTCGGTGTAGAAGAAATAGGCGGAGAGGAGCACCAGGAGGAATCCGATGATCAGGCCGGCGATGCCGCCGACGATCTGCGCGCCGTTGCGCGCCACGAATCCCGGCACCTGCCGCACGATCGGGAGAATCATCCGTTCCGGGCTGAATGTGGAGGGATCGAAGTTCGGCGCGAAACGCTGCACCCAGGCCAGCCGGCTCGGAAGATCGATCTGCGACAGGACTTGCTTCACCTCGCCGCTCTGCATGTGCTGGATGAGGGTGTTGGCCTGCTGGATGATCAGCAGGCCGATGAAGAACACCGGGATGATGAGAAGGAAGGTGATGCCGAACAGCATCACCACGGCCGCTCGGCCGGAGCGCCCGCGCATCCGCTTGCGCACGCGCTGGAACGTCGGGAAGGTCACGGTGACGATGATGGCGCCGATGATGATGGCGGTGATGAACGGCCAGATGATCTTCAGCGCGGCGTAGAGGATGACCAGGGCGATGGCGCTGAAGAAGATGACGCCGGCCAGGCGCCACTGCCGCGGCGCCGGCGTGGGGCGTTTGTCATGGGCGGCGTTCTCGGCCATCCGTCACACCGCGATCAGACCGCGCCGCGCCGCCTCCACGACGGCTTCGGTGCGCGTGACCGCTCCGAGCTTCCCGAGGATTCCGTTGACGTGGAACTTGACGGTGTGGTCGGTGACGCCGAGGCGGGAGGCGATCTCCTTGTTGGTCATGCCTGCGGCGAGAAGCTGCAGTACCTCGCGCTCCCGCGGCGTGAGCGGCGCGATCATCGCCACCGCCGGGCGGGGGCGCCGCAGCAGGGCGTGCGCGAACGTCTCGTCGATCACCAGCTCTGATTCGGCCACGGCGTGCAGCGCGGCGTGCATCCGCCGCGGCGCCGCGCTCCGCGGCAGAACGCCGCGCGCGCCGCCGGCCAGCGCCGCGACAGCCGCGGCGGCGTCGCGCACCAGCATGACGGCGGGAAGGTCGATGTCCGGCATCACCTCATCGCACAGCATCACATCTGCAGGCCCCGTCTCGGCGAGGTCGAGATCGCGGTACGCGCCGAGCATGGTCATCAGTCCGGCGCGCACCAGCGGCGCGGAGCTGACCACCAGGACGCGCAACGCGTCGGGGGCGTGCTGCACGGCGGTGTTGGTCGCGAATGCCAGGTGCGGGCGCATGCGGGAGCCATTATCGCATCGTGCTGTATCATCCCGCGCGCTTTGAAGGTTTCCGAGACGTCACTGGCCGGTGTGCTGCTCATCGAACCGACGGTTTTCGCCGACAGCCGCGGCTTTTTTCTGGAGACCTACAACGCCGAGGGCTTCAGCGAAAACGGCATCGGCGCGACGTTCGTGCAGGACAACCAGTCGCGCTCGCTGCGCGGCGTGCTGCGCGGGCTGCACTTCCAGGAGCCCAACCCCCAGGGGAAGCTCGTGCGCTGCTCCCTCGGCACGCTGTTCGACGTAGCCGTCGACGTCCGCATCGGTTCGCCGCAGTTCGGCAAGTGGTTCGGGGTCGAGCTGAGCGACGACAATCGCAACATGCTGTGGATCCCACCCGGCTTCGCGCACGGTTTCTGCGCGCTGACCGACATCGCCGATCTGGCGTACAAGTGCACGGCGCTATACGACGCGGCGAGCGACCGCGTCATCGCCTGGAACGATCCCGACATCGGCATCGAGTGGCCGGTCTCGTCTCCGATCCTCTCGCCGAAAGACGCCGTGGCGCCGCGTCTCAAAGACGCGCCGGCGCTACCGCGATATCCATGAGCGTCCTGGCCGCGCTGCTGCATGCCACTGGGCGATGTACGATGATCGCTTCGAGGAGGGATCGATGCGCAAACGACTCACGGCGATCCTGCTGTTCACGGCGCTGATGGCGGTGGCGGCGTTCGGGCAGGACACGAAGAAAGCACCGGAACCGCTGAAGCTCAAGGTCGGCGACATGGCGCCCGACTTCACGCTGCTGGCGTACGACGGCACGAAAGTCACGCCGGTCTCGCTGCACGACTTCAAGGGCAAGAAGCAGGTCGCGCTGGCGTTCTACGTCTTCGCCTTCACAGGCGGCTGAACGAAGGAAATGAAAGCCTTCCAGGCCAGTCTGGCCAAACTGGAAGGCGCAGACACCCAGGTCTTGGGTGTGAGCGTAGACAGCCCCTTCGCCAATCACGCGTTCGCGCTTCAGAACGACATCACCTTCCCGCTCCTCGGCGACATGAATCTCACGGCGATCAAGGCGTACGGTCTGGCCAAGGAGTATCAGATCGGCGGCGCAACCATCGCCTCGGCGCGCCGGGCGACGTTCCTCATCGACAAGGAGGGAAAGGTCATCGCGGCGCAAGCGGACAGCGAGGCCGTCGATCCGACGAAGATCATCGACGCCTGCGAGATCCCGCAAGCGGCGAAATAGTCACGGCACTCGATGCTGCTCGACGACCGTCGACAGCGAGTGCCCGTCGATGTCGAGATAGAGGTGTCGCTCGGTGACCGAGAGCGACACCTTGACGCGCCGCTCGAACCGCGCGGCGAGATCTTTGATGAAACTCGCGCCGAAGGTGTAGATGGGAAGGTCTTCCGCGCGATGGATGCGCCGTCCTTCGAGCTGGCCGAGAAGGATGCGGATGTCGCGGTGGGTGTAGACCGCCACCCGCCCCGCAAGTTTGCTCGCGCGATGCAGGCGGTCGGCGTCCGGCAGCCCGACTTCGATCCACGCCGTCAGCCGCCCGGTGAGATCGCGGACCACGATGGCCGGCTCGTCGCCATCCGACAACCCCGCGGTCATCTCGATCCCCTCGGTGTACTCCAGGCAGTAGGCCAGAAGCCGCGTGGCCATGTACTCCATGGTCTCCGACGGATGCACGGCCAGCCGGAGCGAGAGCGCCTCGTACACGCCGCGGTCGATGTCGCTGAGATCGACGGAGACGTTGTAGATGGTCGAGGCGAGTGCCATCAGCGAAGCAGCCCCGCCTCACATACGCCTTCCACCACCCGCTCCCCCACCCCGTTCTCGATCCAAGCGTCGATGGTCATGCGGTGCTTCGCGCGATCGATCGCGCGCACCACAAAGTGCGCGGTCACCGTGTCGCCGACGTGGACGGGGCGGAGGAAGGTGAGCGTCTGCGAGCGATAGACGGCGCCGGTGCCGGGGAGGAGCATGCCGACCATCGTCGAGAAGATCGACGCGGTGAGCATGCCGTGCAGCACGCGGCGGCCGAATTGCGTCTGCGCCGCGAACGCGTCGTCGACGTGCAGCGGGTTGACGTCGCCGGTGATGGCGATGAAGCGCTCGACGTCCTCCTCGGTGAAGGTCTTGGTGAAGGAGGCGTGCTGGCCGAGGTGGAAGTCGTCGATGCTGGTCATGGTTCCTCCGTCATCCTGAGCGCAGCGAAGGATCTCAGTATGCGCATTCGGAGATCCTTCGCCGGCTTCGCGGCTCAGGATGACGGGGACCTCTCGCGCACGAAGACGTCCACCACGATCTCCGGCTTCCGGTAGCCGAGCTCCGCGCCGGTGGCGCGGCGGTCGTAGCGCATGCCGAGGCGGCCGACGACGCGCTTCGACGACTCGTTGCCGGGATCGATGATGGCCACCACGCGCGGGCGCGACAGGGTGTCGAGCACGTAACGCATCGCGGCTCCGCCCGCCTCGGTGGCGTAGCCGCGGCCCCACATCTCGCGCGCCAGCCACCAGCCGATCTCGAGATCGCCGGTTGAGCCGAGGGGCTGGATGCCGGCGACGCCGACGACGGCGCCGCGCTCTTTCTCGATCATCGCCCCCATGCAGACTTGCAATTCCGCGAACTGGCGCGCCTGGCGGCCGAGGAATTCGTCGATCTCCTCTTCGCTGAACGGCGTGCCGCCGTGGACGTAGCGCATCACCTCGGGGTCACACGCCATGGCGGTGAAGGCCTCCCGATCGCCCGCGGTCCACGGGCGGATCAGGAGGCGCTCCGTTTCGAGCCAGCTCATGAGCGGAGCGCCGGCGTCCTCGCCGGCTGGCTCGCAGGCGTCCCGCGCCTGCGTTCCCCGAAGGCGGCGAGGACGCCGCCTGTCCAGCCGCCGAGACGGCGGCGTTCCGCGGTCATCACAGCTTGCCCAGGATCGCCTTCCAGCGCACCCACGACTCGTCGCGCGCCTTCTTGTTGCCGGCGTAGGCGTCCTTCACCTTCTGCTCGGCGTCGGCAGGCGGCGGCGGGGCGTCGCCGGCGCGCATGAAGCCGTGCCCGGAGCCTTCGTAGGTCACGATGTCGAAGTCCTTCTTCGCCGCGGTCATCATCTCCATCGTCTTCGGCACGGTGGCGCCGATGCGCGCGTCGTTGCCGGCGTAGAAGCCGTAGACCGGCGACTTGATCTTGGCGATGGCCTCGGGCGAGTCGGGACCGTTGCCGTAGAAGACGAACGCGGCGGCCAGCGTCGGGCGGTTGGTGGCGAAGCGGAACGACTGCGCTCCGCCCCAGCAGAATCCGCCGACGGCGACCTTGCCGTTCGCGGCGGGAAGTTTGGCGACGTAATCGGCGACGGCGTTCAAGTCGGCGGTGATCTGGTCGGGCGGAAGGTCGCGGATGGCCTTCCCCACCGCCGTGCCGTCGGCGAAAGAGCTCGTGCCGCCGCCGTTCGGGCCCATGCCCGACAGGAGGTCGGGGGCGATGGCGACGACGCCGGCCGCCGCCAGCTCGTCGGCCAGCAGTTGCACCCAGTCGCTCATGCCGAAGATCTCGTGGATGACGACTACCGAGGTCGCCTTCGACTTCACCTCGGGATAGACAACAAAGGCGCTCACGGTGCGATCGCCATTCTTGACGTTGACCCACTCGCGGTGGCGCGGCGATTTCTCCAGCGCCTGCTTCGCCCACACCGGCGGCGGCGCGGGAGCGGGCATCGGGGCGACGGTGGTGGTCGGGGCGGGCGTGGGGGCGGGGGCCGGTTGGGGCATCTGATGGTCCGCGTGCTGATCCTGGGCAAACGCGGAAAGAGCGGTCAGCAGAAGGACAGTGATGGCGAGATTTCTCATCGTTCCTCCGAAGGGCAAATCCTAGCCCATCTTCGCTTCCAACTCGCTCCACCATTGATACAGGTGATACAGGCGGTCGACTTCCGTCTGCGCCTCGGCGAGCTCGGCAAGACGCTGCTGCAGCGCGACCGCGTCGGCTCGCGGTTCTGTTCGAGCCGTTCGGCCCAAGCCTGCGGACGCAGGGATGGCGTGCGCTCGGCCTCAATCGCTACCGTAGATGCGTAGTCCCGCCCACGAGCTGGTTCGCCGCGTTGTCGGATCCGGTGAATGGAGCATGGCGACTTGAGTTTCTCGCAATGCCGCAGCGGGGGTCATACCCGCGAGGATCCTGCGATGCAATGCAACTGACCATGACCACGCGACACTATCGTCCATGTCCCATAGGCTCCCGATCGCGTTCTGCGCACCGGCGCGCGTGAAGGCCAGAGCGATACTCGTTGCGGTACCACCACCGGTCGTGTGCGCCGCGGTCCGGCAGCCAGCCAGTACGACAAGGCGAAGTGAACCGAGCGGCAGCCTGGCAATCTGGTCCACATTCAACGTCCCGGCATCATCACCTGAGCTGGCGAAAACAAGGAATGAGCGAGAAGGTGCGTTCGGCACGAGGATCGCGTGGGTGCCGAAATCCGCGACCGCAGCTCGATTCAACCCGGCAATCACTGCGGCGGGCGTCGCCGCCGTATCGGTAAGGATGTCATGCTGCCCATAGATGGCCGCGACATTCCGCGCCTCGTCTCCCGCCGCGCTCAGCCGCGTGAGCGAAGGAAAAAGGTTCGGGTCGAAACGAGGATCGCCCACCGCCAGCACAGGGCGAACGCGTGAGGGATTGCCACGGCGGTCAGCCCGGGAAGAGACGCGCGAGCGAAAGACAAGCTCCACGGACTGGATGAGCGCTTCTTTCTTTGGACCGTACGGAAGCATGGAAAAGGGAACGGAGGCGAGAGTCTCGTCAGCAACGACGACGAGACGTTGGGCATTGCGCAGTTGGCGACAGATCGGTTCTAACAGCCATCCGGAAAGCTGTCGGCTGACTCCTCCGATCTCGGCTTCCCGATCGGCCAGAATCGCTTCCACTAGATGGGATGCCGCACTGGCAAGTGCCTCGCGTGGGATCGGCACCACGACGGTCTCGAACGTCCGCGATGACAACAAGAAAACCACCAGTCTCTGCGGAAGGACGACGTAACGGACGGCAACGGTATCCGCCGGAAATCCGGCCAGTACGGTCCTCCGATCGGAAGGCATCCCTGAACGTTCCGTCGTTTCCGCTGCGGCAAGGAAGGCATTCCAATACTCACCGCGACGGCACAGGACATCCACGAGCTCGCGGCGAACGCTATCACCGGTGGGAAAGTACGCGTCACGATACTCGTCGCTGCTGTCATTGCGACGCTGATCGAGCCACCACGATGCTTCAACCAGATCGGCGACGGCGCCGCTGTCATCCCCCGTGTCACGCCGTAGCCGGGCGCGCGCAAGGAACGCCTCAGGCAGCAGGTAAGCGTCGCACGCCTCCGATCCCGCATCGATATACCGCGTGAGCAATTCCTTCGCACGGCGCGGCTCGCGCTGTACGGCGAGGATGCCGTCCGTGAAATTCGCTTCATTGAGCACGCTCTGACGGAGGACCGGATCGGCGACTGCGCGAGCCATCTGCCGCGCCACCTCGACGTCCGCGGCGCCCGTTGACCATCCGAGACGCGTACCAGCGAGCGCACGCCAGAGAAAGCTGGTTGCCATCACTCTCGGGTTCACCCGAACCGCGGGATCCACCGAAAGGGTCAGAAGCGAGAATGCCTCCGGCCAATGTTGAGCAAGCGCTTCGGTGCGGGCAGTTGAATCGAGAACGGTCTGCAGCAGCGCCGCATCGCCGAAGCGACTCACCCGCTCGAAGAGGCTGAGGCGCATCATCCACGCCTCATCACGACGGCCGAGTAACGAGAGAGTTAAAGCGGTGGCGTTGACCATGTGACTGGCATTGACCACCTCACCTAGGGCGTCGAACAGCTCGGCGGCTTTTCGTTGAGCCACCAGCGCGTCAGTGAGTCTCCCGGTTCGCGTGAGCACGGTGCCGCGTTCCCACAATAATTGCGCGCGCAATGCTCTGTGGCCGCTCGGGACTCGACCGAGAATTGAATCGATGAGTGCCAGCGCCTCGGCATGACGGCCGAGATCGTGCAGCGAGTTGGCAATGTAGTATTCAGCGACTGCGCTCATCGGAGTGCGGCCCTGGCGAAAACGGCCGGCCGCGGCGTCGAACATCGGAAGCGCTTCACTTACGCGGCGGTCGCGGTAGAGCTTTCGAGCTCTTCCATACAACTGCTGTCCGTCGCGCAGCGCAGCGCGTCTCGGCTGAGCCGCCCCATCGATCGCGGAGACCGCGTCCGCGAGCAGCGACTCGCCGGTGGATCGCCGCAGCGCGGCACCGATGGCACGCGCCACTTTGAGGTCTCCGGCGGAGCTCGTGGCGGCCGCTTCGGCATCCGCCCATCCGCCGAGAAAGATCAGCTCGCCCCACGTGCGCGACTCCTGGGGAAATGAATCGACGATCTCCTGCACGGTATGCACATCCCCGCGCTCAACAGCGGCGCGGAGACGAACCAGTTCACGCTTCCACTGCTCGGACCGAGGCGCAACCATCCCACTCGCCAATCGGCGGCGCGCTTCCTTTCCCCACCCGGACACAGCCTCGGCCGACATGCAAGCGCGGAATGCAGGCGCCGCCAGGGAAGGCAGTTTCAATGCATTCAGGATCAGCGCCCGATTGAATAACGCTGCCGGCGCCCGCGGTTGCAGATCGATGGCGCGATCGATCGCCGTGAGCGCCTCCAGAATGAACTGCGGATTCGCTGACCGCCCCGCCTCAAGCTTCGCGGCAGCCAGGTCATTCCAGTACGTTGCGCTTCCGGGCGAAAGCGCAACGCTGCGTTCGAGATAGGGAACAGCTTCTAAAGGGCGTCTTATCAGGAGGAGTGCGACTCCGGCTTCATGTTGTTTTCTGGCGTCGCCGGGGGCATTCGTGTTCAGCGCCAATACTTTCAACGCAAGTTGCAGCACGACCGCGCGGCTACTTGCTTTCGTTTGTTCCGGCTTGTACTCGAGCTCGGCCAAGGCTGCTTCAAGAGGCCGATCATCGCCCTGTGCCACCGCCCGCACGAGTCGTCGCCACGGATCACCGCTGCGCTCGCGGCAGATCCGGGAGCCTGCAACAAGAATCGTCGCGGCTAGTAAGGCCCCGATGAGCCTCGCAGCGCCTCGTCGCTTCCTTTCCGTCATAATGGCTACAGACTGAGACTACCCCACTTGAGGTGTCGCCATGACATTCCATGTCTCCCTGCCGCATGAGATCGCCGACGCCACGGAACGAACGATGCTGCTGTTCGACCTCGCGGCGGGCGAGCAGGACTTCCAGGCGGCGGACACCATCCTCGCGGAGTTGCTTCCGGGCCAGAAGACTCAAGGGATCAACGGCGAGAGAGTCACTTTTGGCGAGTTCAAGATCACCGTCGTGCCGTACTCGTTCAGTAAAGTGCGGAATGAGGAAGTACATCGGCGGCTCTGGTCCGCGGGAGTGATCTCGATCGATCCGGAGCGGGTGGCCGCGATGCCGGCCGCTCCGCAAGCCCTGGTTGACGGCCAGCAAGGCTTCGACATCATCGCTGCGCTCGGCCTCGGCGGCAACTATCCGTATCGCGGCCTCGGCATCACGGTCGCCGTGCTGGATAGCGGGATCGCGAAAGACCACCCCGACTTCGTGAATCGACATCCCACGGTGCTGAAGATTTCAGAGTTTCAAGACGGCTACGACGACCTCGGACACGGCACTCATTGCATTGGCGTTGCCTGCGGCATACGGCCCTACGGGATCGCGGACGAGTCGAAGATCCTGTCCGTGCGCGTGTATTCGCAGAACAAGGCACCGACGGAAACCCGAGTCATTCAGGGGTTGCAGTTGGCACGCGACAACGGAGCGAACGTCGCGACGCTCAGTCTCAACTGGAGGCCCTTTTCGAACGAGCCTTCGCCGCAACTGGAGCGCGTCGGCCGCCAGTTGCTCGACGTCAACAGGATCCTGGTGATTGCCTCAGGCGCGAGGTCGAGCGGCGACGTCACCCCACCGGCCAATTGCAACAGCATCATGGCCATCGGCTCGGTCGGACCGAACCTGGAGGTGTCGTCCTTCGCACCGCACATGGTGGCGGGCGGTGATCCGGTCGATGCAGTCGCTTATGGCGAGAACATCCTTTCGGCTTGTCTCAACTCACAGCACTGTGTGGCATACGGAAACAGCATGGCCACGGCGCTTGCGGGCGGAATCGCCGCAGTGTGGGCCGGGAAGAATTCTGCGTTGCGCGGTGCCAAGCTATGGGAGGCGATGGTGGACGCCGCCACCACCGCCAGCCTGGCTACTCCACAGTTCAAGTACGTCGGAGCCGGACTGCTGCAGCCGCCAAAGTGGCCGTGAGCGATCACGGATACTGGCTGTTCGAGCACTCCACGCCCGCCGCCGAGCCGCCGCCGCAGTCTGGCCGTTCGTCGTCGCTGCCGAACGAGCAAGGGCCGTCGGAGACCGGATTGTCGACCGTTACGGGATTGTTCGGGTCGAAGAACTGCGACTGCGCATCGTAGTGCGGCATGGGTGGACCGAGCTCCGTGCGGGGTAGGTTCGTCAGCCAGACGTCAGCCTGATACTTGAGTATGATTATCTTTCCCCCATCGTCGGTGATCGTGACGTCGCCGCTTGCCGGCGCGCCGTAGATGACCGTTCGGGGCATCGCGCGAGGTACCTTGTACACGGTTGAGTTCGGAAAGATCGCCAGCTCCTTGAAGTAGTCCCAGACGAACAGAACCCCTTCATTGAGTGTCACGATGACCGGGATTTCGCCCGGGACGGGCGTGCCGTTTTGTACCTCGGTTCTCACGTTCTTGGTGCCTCCAGCCGAGACCGCGTCGAGACTCGGGGCGATATGCTCGCCGAGAAGGGAGAGCGGCTTGACTGCGTTGATGCCGGAGATCGCCACCTTCCCATCTAGATTGAAGCACGAGACCTTGATGCCGTCGCCGTCATCCCGCGGCGATGAGCCAGGCTGTAGGTCGTCGGGGTTGACGGTCAACCTCGGTTGGTGGGGATGGTTCGCGACCTGATACAGGATCACGCGTTGGACCTGGTTGTTGTAGAGATAGTGCGTCATGAGACCCTGGAATCTGATTAAAAACATCGTTTCTCTCCTTTCAGCTCACTCTTCATAAGACGGACACATTCTGTCTCTTGAAGGTCACCGCAGCAGCCTCGCCTCGTCTAGAACTCTGTCAGTTGCCCATCTTCGCCTCCAACTCACTCCACCTCTGATACAGCCGATCGACTTCCGCCTGCGCCTCGTTCAACTCGGTGAAGCGCTGGTGCAGCGCGACGGCATCCGCGGCGATGGCGGGATCGTCGGCGCGGCGGCGCGCTTCGTCCAGGCGCGCCTCGGCGGCGAGGACGGTCTGCTCCATGGCGTCGAATTCGCGCTGCTCGAGGTAGCTGAGGCGCTTGGTGCGCTGGCGGGCCTCGGTCGTCGCCGCGGCGCGGGCGGGGGCCTCGCGCGACGACGCCAACCACTGCCCGTAGTCGGCGAAGTACTCGGCGCGGCCGTTGCCGTCGAGGGCCAGGACCTTGGTCGAGACGCGCTCCAGCAGATAGCGGTCGTGGGTGACGAGGACCAGCGCGCCGGGGAACTCCAGGAGCGATTCCTCGAGCACGTCGAGAGTGGGGATGTCGAGGTCGTTGGTCGGCTCGTCGAGCACCAGCAGGTCGGCGGGTTTCAGCATCAGCCGGGCCAGGACGATGCGCGCCTTCTCGCCGCCGGAGAGTTTCGACACGGCGGTCTCGAGCTGTTCGGCGCGGAAGAGAAAGCGCTTGGCCCACGACGCGACGTGCAGCGAGCGGTCGCGGTAGAGCACCGAGTCGCCCTCCGGCGCCAGCGCGCGCTTGAGGGTGAGCGACGGGTCGAGGCTTTCGCGGTTCTGTTCGAAGTAGACGACGCGCAGCCGCTCGGCCTGCTCGATGGTGCCGGCGTCCGGAGCCAGCTCGCCGACGATCATCCGCAGCAGCGTGGTCTTGCCGGAGCCGTTCGGGCCGAGGACGCCGAGGCGCATGCCGGGGGTGAGGAGGAGATCGAGATCGTCGACGATGCGGCGGTCGCCGAGCTGCTTGCGCAGCCCCATCCCCATCCAGAGGCGCTTGGTCTTCCGATCGGAGGCGGTGAAGTCGATGCCGGCGGTCGAGACGCGCGCGCGGTCGCGGCTCTCCTCCAGTTCATCGATGAGCTTCCCCGCCGCGGTGATGCGCGCCTTGGCCTTGGTGGTCCGCGCCTTCGGGCCGCGGCGCAGCCACTCCATCTCGCGCCGCACGAGGTTGGCCAGGGTGTCCTGATACGCCGCCTCGTTCTTCAGCAGCTCGTCGCGGGCCTCGAGGAACTCGCTGTAGCTGCCGTCGGTCTGCAGCAGGCCGTTGGGATACATGCGATTCAGCTCCAGCATGCGACGGGCGACGTTCTCCAGAAAGTAGCGGTCGTGGCTGACGACGACGAACGCTTCCGGCTCGCTCTTCAGAAGCGACTCGAGCCAAAGGATGGCTTCGACGTCGAGATGATTGGTCGGCTCGTCGAGGAGCAGGATGTCGGGCTCCAGCGCCAGCTCGCGGGCGATGGCCAGCCGCTTGCGCCAGCCGCCGGAGAGGGCGTCGGTGGCCAGTGAGCGGTCGGTGAAGCCGGCCTTGCCGAGGGCGCGGGCGATGCGCGACGACTTCTCGTAGTCGTCGAGCGCCGTCTCGCCGCGTAGCGCGTCGAGCAGGACATCCTCCACCGTCAATCCGGGGGTGAAGACGGCGTCCTGCGGCACGTAGCCGATGCGCACGCCCTTGCGGACGGCGCGGGTGCCGGAGTCGGGCGGCTCCGCGCCGGCGACGATCTTGAGCAGCGTCGACTTCCCCGCGCCATTCGGGCCGACCAAACCGATGTGATCGCCCTCGGCGATGGTGAAGCCGAGGTTCTCGAAGAGCGGCCGCGAGGTGAAGGACTTGGTCAGCGACTCGCAAGTCAGAAGAACGGCAGGAGGCATGCGAGGAGCGTTATACCGTGCCCCCTATTGCGGCCGGGTGAGAAAACGGATGGCCGTGTCGTTGGTGCGGTTGTCGGTGGTGGTGGAGTAGATGAACGCCTTGCCGCCGACGTCGACGCGCACGCTGTACGTGCCGTTGGCCACCGGCGTCGCGCCGCCGAGGAATTGAGCGAGCGTAACTTGTTCGAAGAAGTTCGGATTGTACGTACGTGTGACGTTGACGCCGCTGCCGCTGATGTTGATCGTCGCGCCCTCGCCGAGCGTACGCACGCCGACGTTCATGCGGTAGTTCGTCAGGTCGGACGGCGCGACGAGGTGGACCAGGTCACCGAACTCGAGGGCCTGATCGGGCGGGAACGGCTCGGTCGTGAATCCCGAAGTCCCCGAGGCTCCGGCGTCACTGAAGATCCGGACGATCACGCGTGGCGGTATGCCCGTCGCGGGGACGATGTCGAGCGACCCGAGCCCCGTCTGTCCCATCGCCGCGACGATGTCGGGGACGAAGTTCGCGCTCTGGCCGTACGTGTAATCCATTGAGGGATCGGTCGGGAGTGCGGAGCGGCCGGCCGGATGGAAGACGAACTTACCGGTGATGATGGTGCCACCCGGACTGAACGCCTGGATCGAGGTGCGGAAGAACGCCGACCCTCCGGCCGTGGAGCCGACGACGGGGATCACGGCGGCGACGACGGACGGATCCGAGCTCGCCCGCGCCATCATCGACGTCCCGTTGGAGATGAAGCCTCCCTGGGCGAAATTGCCGGACGCCAGATCGATCCCCGAGTACCGGAGCAGCGTCTCGCGGCCGCTGACCTGGGCGAAGCCGAGACCGCCGCAGGTGGCGAAATTCTGCATCTGCACCACGCCGAGGAGGTCGCCTTCCTGCACCGCGACGGGAGGCGTCAGGGTGACGGTGAAATAGCCCGGTTGCACCGCGAAGGGACCGCGTTCGGCAACCACGGTGAACGTGGTGGTGGACCGGCGCAGAAACTTGATCTTCACACCGTTCGCGCAACTGGCCGGTGTCGGAACGTTGCTCCAGTTAAGAGCGGCGGTGGTGAGGTTCCCATCGCGGTTCGCGGGGCGGGACAGATCGACGAACGTCTGCGGACCAAGCCCGAGAAAGACCGACGATTGATCCGGCGCGATTCCTCCAACGACGACCTGTTGCGCCGATGCGGCCATGGCGACGAGAACGACGACTCCGCAGCAAAGGATGGAACGCATGAGGCCCTCCCTGCCATGCAACGCACAAACCTATTTGGCGCCGTTCCAGCCCACGATGACCGTCAGCCCCGGCGCATTGGGATTCAACTGATACTCGGGGACGAGGAAGCGCCCGTCGCGCGTGACATCGAACCAGTTCGACTGCAATGGAAAGAGCGTCTCGGCTGCCGACGGACACGGCTCGCCGCCGGCGACGTCCATCTTCACCGCCATCAGACGTCTTCCCCCGGGGTGGGCGTATTTCGCAAAGGGCGACCTCGGCCGTGCGGCCGAGGAGTTCGAGCGCAGCAACCAGGGACGGGTGGGCGAGATCGCGTTGCTGTGCGCGCGCGGCGAAACCGATCGGGCCCGGGCCATCCTGGCCGGGCTGGAGAACGAGGAGCCGGAGCTGCGGCGCATGTCCGAATATGGCATGGCGCGCAGCTTCCTCGCCGCCGGCGATCGCCCGCGCGCCCTCGCCTGGCTCGCGCGCGCGCACGAGGCGCGCGACGGCGTCATGGCGCTGGTGCACGTCGACCCGTTCCTCGACCCGATCCGCTCCGACCCCCCCTTCGCCGAGTTCCTGCGGACACGCGGACTGGCGCTGCCGTAGCGTCGCCGGGCATGACGCCCGCACTCCTTTTGCATTTTGAGAACCGCCCGCCTCGCTCCCCTCCTCCTCCTGCTCGTCGCCTGCAGCACCAACCCCGCTACAGGAAAACGCGAATTCAACCTCGTCACCGAATCGCAGGAGATCGCCATGGGGCAGCAGTCGCACCCCGAGGTGATCAAGCAATTCGGGATCTACGGCGAGAAGCCGGAGCTCACGAAGCTGGTGTCGGAGGTCGGGCAGCGGCTCGCGGCGACCTCGGCGCGTCCGAAGCTGCCGTGGCACTTCACCATCCTCGACACCCCGATGGTCAACGCCATGGCCCTGCCGGGCGGCTACATCTACATCACTCGCGGAATGCTCGAGCGCATCAACTCCGAGGACGAAGTGGCGGGCGTGCTGGGGCATGAGATCGCGCACGTCACGGCGCGCCACGCCGCGCAGCAGATCTCGCGCGCGCAGGTCGCGCAGCTCGGCATGGTCATCGGCTCGGTGGTGGCCGGGCCCGAGGTGGCGCAGCAGTACGGACAACTGGCGGAGATCGGGCTGGGGCTTCTGTTCCAGCGCTACTCGCGCGGGCAGGAATCGCAGGCCGATCTGATCGGGACCGAGTACACCGCCGCCGCGCGATTCAATCCGGTCGGCGCGGAGCGGATGCTGCTGACCCTGCAGCGGCTGGACAAGAACCCGGCCGGAGACATCGACCGCTACTTCATGTCGCATCCCGATCCCGCCAAGCGGGTGCGCGACGTGCGCAAGAAATTGCAGGAGATCGCGGCGACGAATCCGGCGGCCGTAGCGCAAGAGCCCCGCCGCACGCCGTTTGTCCGTCAGCTCGACGGCGTCATCACCGGCAACAGCACGGAGCGGGTGGTGGTGCGCGGCAACACCATCTACGACCGGGACCACGGCATGATCATCCAGGCGCCGGCGGGGTGGCGGGTTGAGAGCTCGCCCGGGATGCTCTTCGGCATGGCGCCACGCGGAAAGGGGACGAACAACGCGATGTTCATGGCGCAAGAGATCGAGACCCGCGAGCTGTCCGGCTCCAACGCGCAGAACGCGGTGCGCATACGGCTCCAGCAAATGGGTCTGCAATACCTCGGATCGCGCGAGACGACGTCCGGCTCGGGACAACGGTTCCCGATCGACGTCTGGTCGGGACAGACCGACTCCGGCCCGGTCGGCGTGGAGACGACGCAGTTCCTGCACGGCGACCACGTCGCGGTCTTCATCTTTCTCTCGCCGCGCATGAGCGCGAGCCAGAGTCCGCTCGCCGACATCCTTCACCGCGCGGTGATCGATCGCGCCCGCGCACAATCGATCCAGCCGCCGCGCATCCGCGTCGCCACCGCGCGCGCCGGCGACTCGTGGGCCGACCTCGCGCGCCGCGCCACCGGCAACGTGCGCGACGCCGAGGCGGTGGCGAACATGAACGGCTTCGATCTGTCGACCGCACCGACCGCGGGGCTGGTGGTCAAGCTGCCGGAAGAGGTGGTGACCGACGAGTAGAGCCGCAAGCTCAGAATAAGAAACTGAAAACTGTAGACCTGACCCCGCTTGGCGCCGCGGGCGTGTGCGATCATCCCGCCCATGCGCAAACACACCACAATTACTCTCTGCATTCTCTTCGTCGCGGCGGTCGCTCTGGCTCAGGGCGCGGCGAAGAAGCCTCTCAGCCCGCCGGCCAAGGCCGCGGCGACGCTCGACGGGAAGAAAGTCACCATCGACTACAGCGCGCCTTCCAAGCGCAACCGCGCGATCATGGGCGGGCTCGTCCCCTACGGACAGGTGTGGCGCACCGGCGCCAACGCGGCCACCACCCTGACCACGGCCGCCGACCTCATGATCGGAAGCCTGCACGTTCCCAAGGGGACGTACACGCTCTACACCATCCCCGGCGAGAAAGAGTGGACGCTGATCGTCAACAAACAGACCGGCCAGTGGGGCACGGACTACGACGCCGCGCAGGACCTCGGCCGCGTCAAGATGACGGTCACGCCGGTCAAGGACACGGTGGAGACCTTCGCCATCGGCATCGGCAAGGCGCTCACTTTGACGTGGGAGAACACGCGCGCGTCGGTCCCCGTCGTCGTGCACTGATGCGGCGTCTCGCATCGCTGCTGCTCTTCGTCGCGGCTGCTCCGCTTTTCGCTCAGGAAGAAAAGCCGCAGCCCGCGACCATGGGCTTCGAGGAATACGAGCCGAAGTCCACGCTCGTCGTCCCCGAGCATCCGCGCATGCGCGCGAAGTTTCCGTTCATCGACGTGCACAACCATCAGGGCCGCAACATGTCCGCGGCAGACGTGCAGAAGCTCGTCGCGGACATGGACCGCATCGGTCTGACGGTGATGGTCAACCTCAGCGGCGGCAGCGGCGACGCGCTGAAGCAGGGACTGTCGACGCTGAAAGGCCCCCATCCGAAGCGTTTCGTCGCCTTCGCCAACGTCGACTTCCGCAAGATCGACGAGCCGAATTTCGGGCAGGACGCCGCCAGGCAGCTCGAGCAGGACGTCAAGAACGGCGCCTCCGGTCTGAAGATCTTCAAGAACCTCGGCATGTCGCTGGTCGACGCTTCGGGCAAGCGCGTGCAGACGGACGACCCGCGCCTCGATCCCATCTGGGCCAAGGCCGGCGAGCTGCGGATCCCGGTGCTCATCCACACCGGCGAGCCGATGGCGTTCTGGCTACCGGTCGACAAGTACAACGAGCGCTGGCTCGAGCTGCAGCAGTTCCCCAACCGCCGCCGCTCGGACGCGACCAAGTTCGCGTCGTTCGAACAGACCATGAGCGAGATGTGGAACGTCTTTCGGAAGCATCCGAAGACGACGTTCATCGCCGCGCACCTGGCCTGGCTCGGCAACGATCTCGGGCGCCTCGGCAAGCTGCTCGACGAGATGCCGAACGTCTACACAGAGATGGGCGCCGTGCTGTACGAGCTGGGACGCCAGCCTCGCGCCGCGCGCGCGTTCCTCATCAAGTATCAGGACCGCGTGCTGATGGGGAAGGACATCTGGAACGCCGAGGAGTACGCGGCGTACTTCCGCGTCCTGGAGACCGAGGACGAGTACTTCGACTACTACCGCAAGCGTCACGCCTTCTGGAAGATGTACGGCCTCGGATTGCCCGACGACGTGCTGAAGAAGATCTACTACAAGAATGCGCTGAAGATCATCCCGGGGATCGACGCGGACGCCTTCCCAAGGTAGAGCGTGCGCCGACGCGAAACTCCGACTCTTCGAACTCGTCGAAGCCAGGCTGTTCGACGCGCACTTTCAGCTTCCAGACGACGGCGACCAGCTCGCCTTTGAACGTGATCGGACCCTCGTGGGGAATCAGCAAGCGGAACGAGAACGTCGCCTCGGCCTCGCGCGGCTCGTACTCCATGGCGCGGCCGACGCCGCGGACCTTGTTGCCCTGGCCCGCGGTCTCCCAGACGGCGGACGCGATGATGCGGCGCGGGCGGCGGTCGCCCTCGGCCGACCAGAAGATGCGGCCGGTGACGAACTCCCCTGCCGTCACGGTGTCGTCGTCGATCCTGATGCTGATCACTCCGCGACCTCCGGGATCACGAGCAGCGTGAAATCGGCCGGAATGTCGACGCCCGACGTCGTCAGCACGGTCGTGAGCCGCCACCGCACGGCGTTGCACGGCACCTCGAACGAGGGAGGGAGGGTGGGAGGGATTGCGAAGGTCCACTCCTCCTCCACGACGCGGCGCTCGTGCTTCGAGCATTGCAGGTCGAGCTCGAACAGCGCACCGCTCTTGTTCTCCTGGTACTTCCCTCTTCCGATGGTCACATCCTCGGCGCATTGCAGCTTCGCCGCGAGGGAGGAGACCGGCGCGGATTTCTTGAGCATGGCGCGGTATTTCAACGTGACGTCGCCGCCGAGCCGGATGGGCCAAGGGCGTACCAGCAGCGTGCCCTTGAAAAGGCGGCGTCGCCGCAGGTAGTGCGACAGCATTCCGAGAAATCCCAACAGGACTCCGCCGGCGTTGAGCGCCCTGAAGAGCTGCGCCGCGATACCGCCTTTCGTTGCCAAGGCCGCGCCGAGGAACATCAGGAAGGCGATGGCGTAGAGCACCAGCTCCGTTACCTCCGAGGAGGTTGGGCGGAGGGCATGCACGAGCGTCCCCTGGGCAGTCTGCTGGACCGCGACGTGCGGAAGGACGGAGCCGCGGTGGAGCTTGTAAGACATCGCGCGAAGCGTACGCCCCTCACCCGGCCCTTCGCTACGCTCAGGGCCACCCTCTCCCGCACGCGGGAGAGGGGCATCAAAGGGTCAGCGCCCCTCTACTCCCAGCGGAGGGCGTCGATGGGGTGCAGGCTCGCGGCTTTCCACGCCGGGTACCAGCCGAAGCCCATGCCGATCATCGAGCAGACGATCAGGCCGGTCAGCGCCCACCCCCACGGGAACACCATGGCGATGTCGAGCCACAGCGCGATGCCGTTGCCGCCGATCACGCCGATGAGGATGCCCGCCAGGCCGCCGACTTCCGACAGCACGATGGCCTCGACCAGGAACTGACGCACGATGTCGTTCTTCCGTGCACCGATCGCTTTGCGCACTCCGATCTCGCGCGTCCGCTCGGTGACGCTCACCAGCATGATGTTCATGATGCCGATGCCCGCGGCGAGCAGGGCGATGGCGCTGATCACGAACGCGCCGATGCGGATGGTCCCCGCGATGGCCGCGAACGCGGCGACCATGGTGTCGTTCGAGTAGATGGCGAAGTCGTCCTCCTGCCCCAGCTTCAGCCCGCGCGCGGCGCGCATGGCGCCGATGGCCTTGTCGAGCGTCTGGTTGTACGTCGCCTGGGAGGTCGACTGCGTGGCGATGTTGACCGTGCGGTTCACCCACCCGAAATCGGCGAAGTAGCGCGTGATCGGCACCAGCAGGATGTTGTCCTGGCTCTGTCCGAAGTTCGAGCCCTTCTCCGCCAGCACGCCGATGATCTGGTACGGCTTCTCGTTGATCTTGATGGTCTTCCCGACCGGACTTTGATTGGGGAACAGCTTTTTCTCGACGCGCGCGCCGACCACCACCGCGCTGCGCGCGAGATCGACGTCTTCCGCCGAGATGTTGCGGCCGTAGCCGAGGGTGTAGGAGTTGGCGATCAGGAAGTTCTCGTTCGTCCCCACCAGCGTGAGCCCCTGGATCTTCACCCGCTCGTAGCTGGCCGGTTTGCCGCCGTCGAAGACCTTGAGGCAGATCGCTCCCGCCTGTCCTTCCATCAACCGCTTGTACTCGTTCGCCTGGGCCAGCGAGATGTTGGGGCGGTTGGCGAACTTGATCTCCGGATCGCCGCTGGTGTTGACGGCCGGGTACTTGGCGAACTGAAAGAGGTTGCTGCCGAGGAAGCTGAGGCCCGACTCGATGGAGGAGGCGATCACGCTCAGCGCGGTCATCACCCCGATGACGGAGAAGACGCCGATGGCCACGCCGAGCATGGTGAGGCCGGAGCGCAGCTTGTTGGTCTTCAGCGCGGTGAGCGCGATGCGGACGGTCTCATTCATATCGCAGCGCCTCGATCGGATCGAGCCGCGACGCGGCGATGGCCGGCGCCAGGCCGGAGAAGATGCCGGTGACGGTGGAGACGATCAGGCCGACGACCACCAGTCCGAAGGAGAAGGTCATCGGGAACGACGGAAACGCCGCGGCCACCGCCGCCGACATCAGCCACGACAGGATGACGCCGACCGTGCCGCCGACCAGACAGATCGACACCGCCTCCACCAGGAACTGCAGCAGGATGGTTCGCCGCCGCGCGCCGACCGCCTTGCGCGTGCCGATCTCCCGCGTCCGCTCTTTCACGCTGACGTAGGTGATGTTCATGATGCCGATGGCGCCGACGAACAGCGCCAGACCGGTGACGAAGAGCCCCGCGCCGGCGATGCCGGCCTTCACCGGCCCGATCGAGTTGCGCAGCCCTTCCTGTTCGTTGATGGAGAAGTCGTCCTTCTGCTCCGGCTCGAGGCCGCGCACGCGGCGCATCAGGTCCGTCAGTTCGTCGCGCGCGGCGGGGAGGCGGTTCTTGTCCTTCACCTTTACTCGGATCGACGTATCGAGCCGCGCGCTGAAGAGCTTCATGAAGGAGCTGATGGGAACGACTGCGTAGGTGTCGAAGCTGAAGAGGCCGAGGAAGGTGCCCTGCTTGGCGTAGACGCCGACGACGCGGAAGGGGTTGCCGTCGATGAGCACGGTGTTGTCGAGCGCCGAGCGGTTGGGAAACAGCACCTCGGCGACGTCGAACCCGAGGACGCAGACCGGATGTGCGCCGCGCGACTCGGTCTCGGTGAAGAAGCGTCCCTCTTTGAAACCGGCGGTGGAAGTGACGAGAAACTCGTCGGTGGTTCCCTGGGTGAAGACGCCGCGCACTTCGGTGTCGCCGTACTTGATGTTGCGAATCGTGTTGAGGGTCGGCACCGCGGTGACGAGCTGCGAGTTCGGCGTGGCGCGGATGAGCCGCTTCAGATCCTCGGCGTAGCGCGACTCCATCCGGCGGCGGTTGCGGTAGTTCCACCAGTCGTCGACGTGATGCCACGGCCACTTCTCGACGTAGAGGATGTCGTCGCCGATGACCGCCAGCGAGCGCTCGAAGCCGATCTCGATCCCCGAGATCGCCGAGCCCATGAGAGTGACGGCGATGATGCCGATGATGACGCCGAGGGCGGTGAGGACGGAGCGCATCTTGTGCGCTCGGATGATCGAGAACGCGATGCGGAAGGCGTCGGCGATTTCGTAGAGCATGGACGGGATCCCGTCGACCTACCCCTTCCCCGGCTTCTCGATCGCCACCTTCGCACCATCCTTCAACCGCCGCGAGATCACGGTGTACGACCCCGACACCACCTCGTCCCCCGCCTTCACGCCGTTCTTGATCTCGATGAAGGTGTTATCTGCGATGCCGGTCTCCACTTTCTGCATGCGCACTTTGTCGCCGGTCTTGACGAAGACCACGCGCTGCAGCTTGTCGCGCAGCTCGCGCGCCTTCTGCTTCTCCAGAGTCTCGTTGGTGACGTCGACGTCGGTGCCGCCTTCGCTGGCCTGCTGCTTTGCGGTCTGTTTCTCGCGCTCCTCGGGCGAGAGCTGGCTCTCGCTGCTGCGCACGGTCACCGCCTGGATCGGCACCACCACGGCGTTGGGCACCGTGGCCGTCTCGATGTCGGCGGTGGCGCTCATGCCAGGGCGGAGGCGGACGGAGTGGTCGGGGATGCTGATCTTGACCTCGAAGTTGGTGACTTCTTCCTGCGAGCCGGCGTTGCGGGTGCTGGCGGTCGAGGCGATCTCCCGCACCACGCCGGCGATCTTGCGGTCGGGATAGGCGTCGACGCTGATGCGCGCGACGTCGCCGACGTGCACGTTCACCACGTCGTTCTCGTTGACGTTGACGCGCGCCTCCATGTTCTCCAGGTTGGCGATGCGCATCACTTCGGTGCCCGCGAACTGCACGGTACCGACCACCCGCTCGCCGACGCGACTGGTCAGCGAGCTGACGCTGCCGTCGGACGGTGAGTAGATGACGGTCTTCGACAGCGCGTCGCGGATCTGCCGCACCGCCCCCTCGGCGCGCTGGATCTCGAACAGCGACGACTCCAGCGCCGACTTGGCGATCTCGTAGTTGGTCTGCGCCGTGTTGCGGTCGGCCTCCGGCAACAGCTTGGCCTGGAAGAGCTGCTGCGCGCGCTTGTAGTCCTGGTCCGCCTTCGACAGCTCGGCGCGGTTGCGCACGCTGGCCGAGCGCGCCGAGTTGAGCGCTGCCTGCTGCGACTCCACCTGCGCCTGATAGCTGTCGGGCTTGATGCGCAGCAGCAGCGCGCCTTTGCGCACCAACTCCCCTTCTTTGACTGGGATCTCGACGATCTCACCCGATACCTCGGGGGCGATCTTCACTTCGATTTCCGGCTGGATCTTCCCGGTGGCGGTGACGAGCTGAGTGACCGACTTGCGGAAGGCCTTGTCGGTGGTGACAGGGATCGGCTTGTCCTTCTTGCGCGAGGCGGCCATCGCGATGACGACGGCGGCGAGGACGACGACAATGCCGATGATGATGAAAAGCTTCTTCTTCGACCGTTTCGCTTTCATTGCCAACCATTATCAACGGAGGGGAGGGCCGAGGGTTTCATGATCATGATCCTTCTCCCGCTTGCGGGAGAAGGTGCCGCGGAGCGGCGGATGAGGGTCGGCCCTCACCCGGCCCTTCGGGCCACCCTCTCACGCGTCGCGGGAGAGGGGCAATCGCCGTGCTACTTCTCGAATTGCGTCTTCCGTTTTCCGTCGTGGAGGCGCGAGAGGGCGAACATTTTCGGCAGGTCCTTCCCGGCCAGGATGGCCTGCGCCACCATCTCGCCGACGGCCGGCGACAGCTTGAAGCCGTGCCCGGAGCCGCCGCCGACCAGCCAGACGTTCTTCGCCTCGGGATGGCGGTCGACGATCAGGTTTCCGTCGGGGCTGTTCTCGTACTGGCAGACTTCCGACGCCACGAGCGGCGCCTTGGCCATCTCCGGAAAGCGCTCCTCCAGCAGGCGTCGCGCGCGGGCCATGCCCGCCTCGGACGCAACGCGTTTGGCGCGCGTCGGATCGATCGGCGCGCCGCGCGTGTCGTCGGCCACTTTGAATCCGCGGCCGTGGACGTCGGGAATCCCGTAGACGATCCGCTTTCCGAAGTCGATCCAGACCGGAAGATTGGCTGGCAGGTAACGCTGCGAGCCGGGAGGAGTACCGAAGTAGTAGACCTCCTGGCGCGTGGGAAGGACACGGTCTCCGATGACGTCGGGGAAGAGCTTGCCCAGCCAGGGACCGCAAGCGAAGACGTAGACATCGGCCTTCACGGACGGCAGGCCGCCCGGCTTCACCGCTTCGGTGCGATACGTCCCGCCGGCTTTCACCAACGCGTCGCGCACCACCGCGCAGGCCCGCCGCGCGGAGAGCGCGCCGCCGCGCCGCTCGAGCCACACCGACTTGATGCCGCCGAAGTCGATCTGCGGATAGCGGCGCTTCGCCTCGGCCATGGTCAGCTTGTCGACGGGAAATCCGAGCTCCTCGAGGATCGGCAGCGACGAGCGAAGGTATCCGTCGTCGCCGCGGTGCATCCAGAGCACGCCGGTCTCGGTGTACACGGACTCGCCGAGCGACTCCCACAGCTCGTACGAGCGCTTGACCATCTCGACGTAGACGCGATCCGGTCCGTAGACGGCGCGGATGACGCGGGTCTCGCCGCCGGAGCTGGAGCGCGGATTGCCGGGACCCCAGGCGTCGATGAGGTCGACTTCGGCGCCGAGGTTGCGGAGATGGAGCGCCGTCCAGCCGCCGAAGGCGCCGGCGCCGACGACGGCGACGCGCGGCTTCGGCCCGGCGGCGTCGAGGCGGCCCGCAAGGGGGACCGCCGCGACGCCAGCCAAGAAGGTTCGCCGGGAGATCAAAAGATGACGCGCGTACTGAGGCCGATGGTTCGCGGCTGATTGGTCAGGTAGCCGACGCGGGCGCGCGTGCCGCGCTCCTGGTCGAGGGCCAGGAAGGCGCGCTCGTCGGTGATGTTGTTTACGAAGAGCGCAACGTCCCAGTTGTTCTTCAGGAACCCGACGCGCAGGTTGAGGATGTCGTAGGCCGGCAGCTTCGGATCGAAGGTGAAGGTGCTCTGCGTGAACGGACCGCCGATGCCGGTCGGCCCGAACGACCCCAGGTTGACCGTGCCGAAGCCGGCGGCCTGGTCGCCGATCTGGGTGTAGCGGTCGCCGATGTGCTGATAAGCACCGGTGGCGTAGCCGGCCATGCCGTGGCTCATCTGCCAGTGGAACGTGGCGGCGGCGGCCATCTGGAACTCGGGGACGGTCGGGAGGCGGTTGCCTTCCTCAATGCCGGCGACGATGGTGGTGACGCCCGTCGAATCGGTGGAGGTCAGCGTCGACTGCAGCTCGGCGTTGATGTGGCTCGCCGAGACGGCGAAGTCGAAGGCGTCGTTCGGCGCCAGCTCGAGCTCCAGCTCGACGCCGGCGCTGCGGGACTTCGGCACGTTGAAGATGACGCGCGACGAGCAGGAGCCCGCGGTCACCGTGGCCTGCAGGTCCTTGATGTCGGCGTAGAACGCCGCGGCGTTGAACGATCCGCGGCCGCCCATGATCCTCGACTTCGAGCCGACCTCGTAGTTCCACAGCGTTTCGTCTTCCCACGCATCGTGGCCGCCGAAGGTGGCGCGGTCCGCCGCGGTGCAGAGAGGAAGATTGAGCGGATCGTTGATCCCGCCGAGGCGGAAGCCCTTGGAGATCTGCGCGTTGAGGCGGTGCGCGTCGCTCAGCTTGTAGCTGGCCACCACCCGCGGCGCGAAGCCGTCGGCCTTCGAGGTGCCCCTGGTCGTTCCGGGATCGGCAAAGATTCCGTCGAAGGTCTGGACGCGCTTCTCGTCGAAGCGGTAGAAGCGAATGCCGCCGGTCAGGTCGAGCTTCGGCGTGGCCGCCCAGGTCGTCTCGCCGAAGATGGCGAACTGTTTGAACTTGTACTGGAGGTCGGACCAGAACAGGCCGTCCGTGGGAGCGATGAACGCTCCTTTGGTCGGCACACCGCTCAACCCGCCGCAGCCGGTCTTGCACGCCGCTTCGAACCCGCTCACCAGAAGGCCCTGGCCGTAATCGCGATGACTGTTGGAGAAGAAGCCGCCCGCGAGCCACTGCCAACCCGGAATGCTGCCGGCCACTCGCACCTCCTGAGTGAAGCCGTGCGCCTTGGTGTGGTCGTCGAGCGGGGCGTCGATGGTGAAGGCCTTCGCCGGCAGGCCGATGGAGCCGCCGGTGATGCTGGCGGTGAGCGCGGTGGCGTCGCGGATCACGTCGACGTCCCGTTGGGTATACGAGGTGATCGAGGTCAGCGTCTTGCCGCCGCCGAGGTCGTACGAGAGGTTCACGTCGGCCAGGCCGAACTTGTCGCTGGTCGGCTCGTCAATCTGCGTGAAGAGCTCGCGCTCGCCGAGGTTCACTTTCGGGCGCGTGGTGGTGAACGGATTGCCGAGGATGTTGTAGGCGTCGATGCGGTTCCATCCGTTCATCTCCAAATCCTGGTAGAGGACGCGCGGGACAATGGTCAGCTTGGGGTTCGGCTTGAAGAGGAACGACACGCGCGCGCCGGTGCGCTCACCGCTGTTGACGTCCTTGCGCACGCTGAGATTCGGCTGCACCGCGTCCATGTAGCCGCCGTAGCGGTTGTAGTAGCCGACGAAGCGCATGGCGGTGGTTTCGTTGACCGGCATGTTGAAGGCGATCTTGCCGCTGCCGCCCGTGCTGCCGCCGCTGATCGAGCTGCCGGTGAACTCGCCGATCGTTTCCGTGATCCCCAGCTTCGGCTGATTGCTGATGTAGCGCAGCGTGCCGGAGAGCGAGCCGGAGCCGAAGAGCGTGCCCTGCGGTCCGCGCAGCACTTCGACGCGCGACATGTCGAAGAGGTCGATGTCCGGGGTGAAGAGCGAGAGCGAGATCACCGACTCGTCGAGATAGACGCCCACCTGCTCCTTGACGCCCGGCTGGTCGCGGACGATCTGGCCGGCGGAGACGCCGCGCATGGCGACCTGGCTCTGGCCCGGTCCAAGGTTCTGGACGGTGAAGCCGGCCACGTTCGCGGCGATGTCTTCGATGGTCTCGGCGCCGCGGTCCCGCAGCTGCGACTCGGTCGGCGCGGCGACGGAAATCGGCACGTCCTGCACCGTTTCCTCGCGCTTCCGCGCGGTGACCACCATCTCCTCGGTCAGCTTCTGTTTCTTTTCCTCCTCCATGGAAGTCTTCTGCTCGGGCTGCTTTGCTGTCTCCTGAGCGAAAAGCGGGATGGGCACGGCGAGGGTCAGTACGGCGAGGCACAACACGGTTCTGGTCACCAGGGTTTTCATTCGCTCCCCCTACGGTTCCGATCGAACCAACAAGTCAAAGATGAGCCCGATTATAACGTGACGCGCGTCACGCGCTCCTGTTGAAACGGTACGACTCTTGGGTGCGGGCATTCCGAACGACGACCCGATGACCTTTTCCCTGGAGCTCCATCCCACGGCAGCGGCGCTTCCGATGTTGCTGGTCGCCGCCGCGACGCTGATCCTCGGCGCCACGGTTCTGGCGCGCGAACGCGCCAGCGCGGTCACGCTTTCGTTCTTCATTCTCACCTCCACCGTCTGAGTGTGGCTCACCGGCATCTCGCTGATGGCGATGTCGGCGTCGGCGCGTGCGGCGCTCGATCTGGCGCGCTTTGCCTACATCGGCGTGGCGCTCATCCCGGCGGCGGTGCTGCAGTTCACGGCGGCGCTCACCGGCACCACCCGGCGCCAGCGGCCGCGGCTCGTCGCCGCGTGCTTCTTCGGCGTCGTCCTCGGCGCCAGCCTGCTTCTTCTCGCCCGCTCGCGGGCGCAAACGTCGCAGGAGCGTCGCCGCAACACGTCGTTCCTGGCGGCTCGGCGTCGGCTACCTCGGCAGCGTCGACTATCTCCCCGCCTTCGGCATCGAGATCTATCCGATCGGCTTTCTCCCCATCCTCGGGTTCATCGTCCTCGCGGCGTGGGCGGTGAGCCGCTTCCGTCTCGCAGATCTCACCCCGTCCTTCGTGGCGGACCGGCTGCTGGAGACGATGCACGGCGGCGTGCTGGTGGTCGATACTCAGGGCCGCGTGCGCGTGGCCGCCCGCGCGAGATCTGCTTGCCGTCGCGATAGATGCGGAATCCGAGGTTCTGCGCCTCGCGGGCGGTGGTCCATTCCACGAGCGTGCGGGCGCCGTCGCGCGTGGCGGTGGCGTCGAGGCGGTCGACGGCCGTGGGGGCGAACGTCGCGGCGAAAGAGTCGTCGGTGATGTTCTGCGCCGCCGTGTTGCTGTTCATGCCGAGGCCGACCAAGCCGGAGGTGGCGACGGTGTTGTCGTCGGTGGAGGCGCAGAGGACGCCGTCGATCCAGATCTGCTTCGAGGCGTTCTTCAGGGAGAAGGCGGCGCGCCGCCGACGTAGCGGACGATCTGGACGTTGGTCCCCGTGCCGTCGTTGCTGGCGCGGAGGCGGGCCAGGTAGCCGTTGAGCAGCGCGACGGAGGCGCGGCCGAAGACGTCGACGTAGTTGTTGGTGGTGTTGTTGGTGAACGTGACAGTGATGCCGACCACGATCTCGGCGGCGGCGCCCGGCGGGGTGGTGGCGTTTCCGTAGATGTTCCAGTCGTTATTGGCGACGTTGCGGGCGTTGTCGGCGGCGGCGTTCAGGATGATGCCGCTGCCGCCGGTGAACCGCGTCCAGGCGCCGCCCGCGTTCGGCGCGTGCGCCTCCAGCATGGTATTGGCCCCGACGGTGAAGGCGTCGCGCACGAAGGTCGTCTGCGCGGACGCGCACGGAACTATCGCAAGGATCAGCAGCGCCAGCCGGCGGATAGGCATCGAAAATGACCCGGTCGACACAGGATACTCTTTCACTGATGCGCGAATTCCTCCCGGTGATGTGCCCGTACTGCGGCGCGCAGGTGGAGCTGGACGTCGTCGACGACGGCTGGGGCCGCCAGTCGTACGTTCAGGATTGCCCGGTGTGCTGCCAGCCGTGGCAGGTGGATCTGACCCGCGACCGCGACGGTGACTGGCAGGCGACGCTGCGGACTTCCGATGAGTGAATGATGGGGGTCAGGTCTGTAGTCCGTAGTTTCTTCACTGGATCGTCTTGGTCACGCGAGCGCCCGGCGGCTCCGTGGCCTTCAGCCGCTCCTCGAGCGGCGGCGTCAGTCCCTGCGCGGACTCGGGAAGCTTCGGCGACGGCGGCAGGTCGTAATCGATCGTCACCGTCGCCCACTTCTCGACGCGGTCTACGCGCACCTCGGCCACCTTGCCCCAGAAGCCGAGCTTGCGCCACGTGGCGTCGCCGACCATGAACGACTCGGTGGCGTCGGCGCGCTCGAGCTGATGGCCCGCGGCGTCGTACGCACGCAACGCCTCGACTTTGCTGAAGTCCGCCGGCTCGGGAAGCTCCATCGCGGACTTGCTGTACGAGACGTACGGGCCGTCGATGGTGACGCGCTTGTCGCTCCCCTTTTTGATCGACGTCGTCTTCACCACCAACGGGTATTTGACCGTCGCCTTGCCGACGGCATGCGCAAAGTCGACGATGCCCCTGCCGTCCTTCGGCTTCAGGCGGATCTCGTTGGACCAGGTGTCGAAGTCGAAGATCCCTTGCTCCACCTCGTAGGCGACCGCGCGGCCGCGCGCGTCGGTGAGCTTCGGCTCGTCGAACTCGAATGCCGCGTAGATGCTGTTGGCCGCGGCGGGCAGTCGGACGGTCACCGAAGAGTCGTTGAAGCCGAACGCGGCGTAGTTGCGCCGCGAATAGACCTTGATCGCGGCGCGCAACGCGTCCGCGGTGAGCGTCTCGAAGCGGGGAGCCTTCGCCTCGGAGGTCTTCGGGGAACGCAGCAACTCCTCGCGCGTTTGGGCGTGGAGCGAGGTGGCGAGGATCAGCAGGAGCGGCACGAGTCTACGCATGGCACGACTGTACCGCGGATGTGGAGTGCGGACGAAGACGCCCGCACTCCAGGTCATGGACGCGCTTAAAGACTGTCGGGCGAAACGATGCTGGCCCACGGCAGCTTGCGCACCGCGAGGATCGTTTCGTCCATCTCTTGCTGCGAGGCGGTGTTGCCGAGCGTGCGCTGCACGTACTGCACCTCGGGCGACACCAACTGCTGTCCCAGCACCCGGATGGCGGCCTTGCGGACGTTCGATTCGGAGACCGGGAAATGCGCCACGCGCGGTTTGGCCGCCGCACGCGGTTTGGCCGCGAGGCGCGTCATTTGGATCGCGCCTCGTTGACTTTCAATGCCTGACCGTCGACTTCCTTGCCGTTGAGGCCCGCGATGGCCGCGTTGGCCTCGGCCGCATCGGCGAACTCGGCGAAGCCGAAGCCGCGCGATTCGCCGGTGCCCTTGTCCTTGACGATGCCGATCTTCTCGGCCTTGCCGTACACGACGAGAAGTTCGGTCAACTGCGCTTCACTGACTTGTTTGGATAGATTTCCGACGTAGAGCTTCAAGAAGCCTCCCTGATGGGTGGTTTGCTAAGAGGGTGGGTCCAGGATCTGACTTAGCTCAGGTGGCCTGAAGGTCGAACATCGTTGCTCGACCGCGACAGCATACCGCGCAACTGCGCTGTATAGAGCATGATAACCATCGAAGGAGGGCGAAAATGCCCCGCTACATGATCGAACGGACATTCCCCGACGGGCTGCACATCCCCATCAGCGATGAGGGCGCCAAGGCGGCCTCGAACGTGGTCAACGTCAACACCGAGGAACACGTGACGTGGGTTCACTCGTACGTCAGCGACGACAAGAAGAAGACGTTCTGCATCTATGACGGCCCCAACCCCGAGGCCATCCGGCGGGTGGCGTCGAAGAACGGGCTGCCGGTGGACATGATCACCCAGGTGAGCGTGCTGGATCCATATTTCTATCGCTGACGCGTGCCGAACGAAACGCTCGAACGGTGTGTTACTAGCTTCATGAAGAACTCATGGACCGGCGGCGAAGCGGCCCTCGCCACTGCGGGATCCGTGGAAAACCTGGCGCTGGCCGTCCATCGCTGTGAACCGGGCGCCTTCGAGCGGCTCATCGACCGCTACGAGGGGCCGCTCTTCGGCTACGCGGAGAGCGTTCTGCAAAACCGCTTCGACGCGCAGGAGGTCGTGCAGGACGCCCTCCTGCGCGCGCACCGCGCGCTGACCCGCCAGTACGACGAGCAGCGCTGCGAGGCGCTCGCCCTCCGCCCCTGGCTGTTCCGCACGGTGCGCAATCTCTCGCTCAACAAGCGGCGCTCGAAGAGAAGCAAGCTCGAACAGCCGCTCGAGGACTTCGACGACGGCCGCATGGGGCCGTTCGTCCAACTGGAAGGGTCAGATCTCGAGCGCAAACAGGAGGTGGAGCTGCTGCGCCGCGCCATCGCGCTGCTGCCGGTCGACGCGCGCGAGTTGATCGTGCTGCGCTTCATGGAAGAAATGTCGTACGGGGAGATCGCCAGGACCATCGGCTCGTCCGAGGCGGCGCTCCGCGGGAAGGTGTTCCGGTCGCTCAAGCTGTTGCGGGAAGCGCTGGAAAAGAAGGGGGTCAACTATGCGGTGTAGATCAGCGCTGACGCGCGTCGATGCGCTCCGGACGCGCGAGCTGTCGCAAGACGAGCGCGGCGAAGTCGAGAGCCATCTGAAGACGTGCAAAAGCTGCGACGACTCGCTGCACGACGTCGACCGCCTGGCGGCCGCGGTCAAGGCGCTGGCCGTCGCGCCGCCCCGATCCTGCAGGGACACGCTCTGCCGCGAGGTCGTCGACTCGTTCGACCGCGTCGAGGCGGGTGGGCGGGAGGTGTGGGTGGCGTTCTCCGAGGAGGGCATCCGGATGATCAGCGGGCGGACCATCGACGACCTTCGCGCGCGGTACGCCAAACGCTACGATCGCGACCTGCAGCGCGCCGAGATCCCTGCGCCGCTGGCGCGCGAAGTGGCCGCCGCCCTCTCCGGCCAGGGCGTCGGAAAGCCGCACATCGACCTCGGTGACGCCTCGGAGCTGGAGACCGCGGTCATGCGCGCGCTCGGCAGCATCCCGGTCGGTGAAGTGCGGACCTACTCCTGGGTCGCGCAGCAGATCGGGCGTCCGAAGGCCGTGCGCGCCGTGGCCAGCTTCTGCGCGCGCAACGTCGTACCGTTCGTCGTTCCGTGCCATCGCGTGGTTCCCTCGGCTGGAGGCGTCGGCGAGTACGCGTACGGCAGCCGCGTCAAGCGCGACCTGCTGGCGCGCGAAGGCGTCGACGTCGACGCCCTCGACGCCCTGGCGCGCGAAGGCGTGCGCTACGTCGGCTCGCGCACCACGAAGATCTATTGCTTCCCCACTTGCCGCGACGCCCGGCGCATCCGGGAGGAAAACCGCGTCCCTTTTCGGGGGGCGGGAGAGGCGGCGCAGAAAGGATTCCGGCCATGTCAGCGATGCCGTCCGGTAGCAGCGGCGTAACCACAGTCCCGCAGTTGGCCCTTTTCCAGGCGCGGCGCCCGCGGCGGACGGCGTACGACGTCCACGCCGTCTCGCAGCCGGCACGCGCCTTCACCGGCGACTTCTACTTCACGCACAAACACAAGGACCGGCTTTGGTTCGCCGTCGGCGATGTCTCCGGCAAGGGGATCAACGCCGCCGTGCTGATGGCGATGATTCAGGACGAGCTCGAGCATCGCATCACCTCGTGCGCGAACTGCGGGTGCGATCCGGCAGCGACCATGGCCCGCCTCCACGAGTTCCTCCGCCCCGTGCTGCCGTCGAACAAGTTCGCCAGCGCGGTGATCGGCTACGCCTCGGATGACGGACATCTGGTGGTCGCCAACGCCGGCCATCCCGCGCCGGTCATCGTGCGCCGCGACGGAACGACGGACCTCGTCGACTCCACCGGCCCGGTGGTGGGGATCCTCCCCGCCCCGCGGTGGCGCTCGTCGATCCGCCTCTTCGGCCGCGGCGAGACGCTCGTGCTCTACAGCGACGGCGTGATCGAAGCGGAGTCGCCTGACGGCGCGGAGTTCGGCATCGAGGGACTGCAGCGCGTGGCGCGCGGCACGACCGCCGTGGCCGTCGGCGATGCGATCGTCACCGCAGTCGATGAGCACGCGCGCGGGAAGCGCGGCGATGACTTGACGCTGGTGGTGGTGCGGCGCGGGTGACCCTCACCCGGCCTTCGGCCACCCTCTCCCGCAAGCGGGAGAGGGGCCAAGTTGCCCTTCTCCCGCGTGAGCGGGAGAAGTG
>JBBPII010000008.1:14328-239227 GCA_038040385.1 Candidatus Gilichinskyi gelida | reverse complement strand
AGCGGCTCGGTGCGCGTCTTCGGCCTCGATCCCGTCGCCGATCCGGTCGCCGTCCTGTCGCGCATCGGCTATCTCTCCGAGGAAAACGACCTCCCCGGCTGGATGCGCGTCGACGAGCTCATTCGCTACTCGCGCGCGTTCTATCCCGCCTGGGACGATGCGTACGCGGAAGAGCTGCGGCAGACGTTCGCACTCGACCCCACGGCGAAAATCAAGAACCTCTCCAAGGGGCAGAAGGCGCGGGCGGGACTGCTCATCGCGCTGGCCTATCGGCCCGAACTGCTCGTGCTGGATGAACCGTCGTCCGGCCTCGACCCCATCGTTCGCCGCGACATTCTCGGTGCCGTCATTCGCACCATCGCCGACGAAGGCCGCACGGTCCTCTTCTCGTCGCACTTGTTGGAGGAAGTGGAGCAGGTTGCGGATCACGTCACGATGATCAGCGAGGGCAGGATCGTTCTGAGCGCGCCGCTCAGCGACATCAAGGAATCGCACGGCGGCGCGTCGCTCAATGAGATCTTCGTCGCCCATACGAGCATGTGAACCATGCGTTCACCCGCTCTCGCAATCGCCTGGGAATTCCGACAACGGCATCGCTGGGGACTGATCGCCGTGGCCGGTTACCTGCTCGTCCTCGCGACGTACAAGCTCCTCGAGCCGGGGCGGCGCGTGACCTTTGATGACGCCCAGAGTTTTGCGCTGGCGGTGGTCGTGCCGCTGACGGCGACATTCATGTATTTCCTGGCGGTCTTCAGCTTCGGCCTCGCCGGGGACCTGGCCGCGCGTCAATCGATGTATCCCGCCCGCATGTTCGCGCTTCCCGTGACGAACGCCGCGCTGGTGGGGTGGCCGATGCTTTACGGCACGGCGGCCATGGCGAGTCTGTGGCTGGCAACGAGGCTTCTCGCGGCGTGGCCGTCCGAATTCGATGTACCAGTGATCTGGCCGTCGCTGCTGGCCGCGTCGCTTCTCGCCTGGACGCAGGCGCTGACGTGGATGCCGTACGCGTTGCCGGGGCTGCGTGTGATCGTCACCGTGCTGTGGCTGACTGCGATCGACGCCGTCGTCATGGTGGCACTCGAATTCAAAGCTCCCGAGCCGGTGATGCTGGCCATCCTGGCGCCGCACGTTCCCCTCGCGTATCTCGCCGCCCGCTTCGCCGTTGCACGCGCTCGCCGCGGCGACGTGCCCGATTGGCGGGGAATCTCCGCCCGGCTCGGAAAGATCGCGGATGTCCTGCCGCGCCGGCGAGACCGATTTCCTTCGGCCGCCCGTGCTCAGGAGTGGTTCGAGTGGCGGCGGCATGGCCGGTCGCTGCCGGCGCTGGTGGGGATCCTGCTGCCGTTCGAGCTGGCCTTGCTTTTCGTTTTCAGCGAGACGCCGGTCATCATCTTCGAGACACTTCTCGGCGTGCTGCTCACTCCACCCTTCATGGCCGCCTTCGTCGCCGCGACGGTCAGCAAATCGAATCCTCAGGGGAGCGATTCCTACGGCGTGACGCCGTTCATCGCCACCCGGCCGCTGACCAGCGCTTCGCTCATCGCCGCCAAGCTGAAGGTGACGATCTGGAGCACCCTTGCCGCGTGGCTGCTGGTGATCGTCGCCATCCCGCTCGCGCTGCGACTCTCGGGCACCTCGCCGGTGGTGATCGATTGGGCACGTCAGTTAATCGAAGCCGTAGGGACGCCGCGGGCGATCGCGATCGTGCTGCTCGGATTCATGGGATTCATGGCATCGACATGGAAGCAGCTCGTGCAGAGTCTGTACATCGGCATGAGCGGCCGCGAATGGGTGGTCAAAGCGAGCGTGTTCGTGGCCCTGTCGCTGCTCGCCGTCATCGTGCCGCTCGCCCAGTGGATCCTCGAGAACAGAAAAGTGATGGCCGCATTGTGGTACGCGATCCCCTGGATCGCCACGGTTCTGGTCTGCTTCAAACTATCCGCCGCTGCCTGGATCGCCATGCGCCTCCATGACAGCCGGCTGCTCAGCGACCGCACGATCGTCATCGGCGCGGCCTGTTGGGATGTCGCCGTGTTCGCTCTTTTCGGTCTGCTCGTGTGGCTTCTCCCCACGCTGCTTTTCAGGAGCTACTTTCTCGCCCTCGTCGCGATCCTGGCAATCCCGCTGGCGCGACTCTCCGCGGCACCGCTGGCACTCGCGTGGAATCGACATCGGTGAACAGAAGGACGAGAGTCATCGGCGCCGTGCTGATTCTCCTCGGCCTGCCTGTGGTTTTGGTCATGATCGAGGTAGTCTCCTTCTACGTCCGGAATCGGACCAACGGCTCCATCGTCTCCTCGGGCCGGAAGCGGGAGTACCTGCTGTATGTCCCAAAGAGTTACGAGCCTGGCAAGCCGACGCCGCTCGTCATCAGCATGCACGGCGCGGGGGGATGGCCGGTCCAGCAAAGGGACCTGAGCCAGTGGAACCACCTGGCCGACAAGCATGGGTTCATCGTCGTCTACCCGGCGGGACTCGCGGGCGGCGGACCCAGGGTCTGGCGCATGAGCCGGGGAACGGATGTCCGATTCATCTCGGAGTTGATCGACACATTGGAGGCGGCCTACAACATCGACCCGGCCAGGATCTATGCTGACGGACTTTCGAACGGCGGAGGCATGGCTTTCGTCCTCTCCTGTACGCTGTCCGATCGGATCGCGGCGGTCGGGATGGTGGGAGCTGCTCAATTACTGCCGTGGAGCTGGTGTACAGACCGCCGGCCGGTACCGATGATTGCGTTTCATGGGACAGCCGATCGATTTGCTCCGTACAACGGCGGTACCTCGTGGGTGGCCCCCAGACCGTTTCCGAACATCGAGATCTGGACGGCGAATTGGGCTCGAAGAAACCGGTGCGGACTCAAGCCCGTCGAATCGGCTCCGGCGGCTGATGTCACCCGACGCGATTACACGAATTGTGCTGACGACGCGGCCGTCGTGCTCTACACCATCCGCGGCGGAGGCCATACCTGGCCCGGCGGCCAGCCGCTGCCGGAGTGGTTCGCCGGACCTACCAGCCGCAGCATCGACGCAACGAGTCAGATGTGGGCATTCTTTCGCGCGCATCGGCTTCCGAGGAGCTCACGCGGAGACGCGGAGGGCGCGAAGGAGACGCGAGGTTCCTCCGCCTCTCCGCGCCTCCGCGTGAGCGTCTCTCCTAACAGGCGATGACGTTCGAAGACCACTTTTCCGGCCACGCGGACGCGTATGCGCGGTATCGGCCACGCTACCCCGACGAGCTCTTCGCCTGGCTGGCTTCGGTCAGCCCCGGTCGCGCCCTGGCTTGGGATGCAGGCACGGGGAACGGTCAGGTGGCAATTGCGCTCGCCGGACATTTCGACTGCGTGGTGGCCACCGACGCGAGCGGCGATCAACTGGCGCGCTCCGTGGCGCACGAGCGCGTCGAGTATCGGAACGAGCCGTCCGACCGCGTTGCGTTGCCTTCGGGCTCCGTCGATCTGATTACCGCCGGCGCGGCCGCACACTGGTTCGAGCTGGAGGGTTTCTATCGCGAGGTCAGGCGCGTCGGGAAGAGTGGCGCCATCGTCGCGCTGTTTTCGTACGGGCCTCGCGACATCGCCGATGCCGTCGATCCGATCGTGCACCGCTTTCAGGACGAGGTCCTCGACGGCTTCTGGCCGGAACGGATCCAGTACGTCCACGACCGGTACGCCACGCTTCCCTTCCCGTTCGACGAGATCGCGGTCCCGCCCTTCGTGATGAGCGCGGATTGGAACCTTCGCGAGTTCGTGGCATTCCTCGACACCTGGTCTGCTTCGCAGCGCTACTTCCAGCAGCGAGGAACGCGCGCAGTTGACGAGATTGCACCGGACCTGGCCGGCGCATGGGGGGATCCGGCCCGCCGGCGCGAGGTCCGGTGCCCCTTGTTCGTCCGGGCCGGGCGGGTCTGAGGGACAATTCGCAACCTCGGTACACTGACATCCGAGGCGTCAGGACCCCGAACACATTGGCCGCATAGTTGAAGAGGCACATGACGCCGGCGAGTCTGGCGTACATGCGCTGCGTGCTGTCCGGCAAACGCTGGTGCATCACGACCTCCGGGAAACGATCTTCGCGAGCTTGGGGACAATGATGAAAGCGAACGAACCTGTCGCCAGCAGCAGGGACGCGAGCACTCCCATCGCAGCCAAGGCCCTGGGGATGTAGTTCAGCCACAAAGAGGTAAAGAGTGTCGAGCCCAATCCTAGAAACACAAACGCAACGTGATCGCCGGCGCCTTGCGCGCCCACGTATCCCGCGCCGCTCAGGAGCCGCAAACCATCCAAGCCCGTGAGACTCATCCCGACACAAAATGCGGTGACGACGACCCTGAAGGCCTTCGCCCGGAAGGCAGGACGTCGGTTGACCGGCCCGAGAATCACGTAAAGTGCGGCGAGCAGCGCGACGGTGGACGCGAGCGTAATCAGCTCGCTGGCAATGCTGAAATGAAATAGCCGCTCGTGCGCCATGACACTTCGCGCTGTCTCCGCGGCATTGCCGGGCATGATGAAACGCCGGATGAAATACTCGGCAAGGGCTGCGGTCACCATCGCAAAGAGGTAGACGACGCCCACCACCTTTGCGACCTTCTGTTGTGACTCGTCGATCGTGCTGATGGTCATGGCACCTCCGCAAGTCCTCGCCACACGGTCTCCGTTCTATCCGATCGCGTCGCCGTGCCCGCCACCGATCGTTTTGCGTTTCCCACGTTCGAGCGCCGCACGCGGACCATCCAGAAGATCATCGATCCGATGAGCAGGACATGCGGCACGAAGAGCAGGTTTGTTGCGCGTAACGCCGCGGAGAACAGTCTTGCCTGGCCGGGGTAGAAAGATATTGTCGTGATGAGCAGCGCAAAGCACATGCGCCATAGATGTCGAGCGATCCGCTTCGCACCGACCACGCCGCCGCGCCTGATCATGCGAACGTCCGATGCGGCGAACAGCAGAGCGATCGAGCCAAAGACGAAGTACAAGGCCGCCGGCATCCCTCTTTCAAGCCCTTCGGACTGCTCGCCGCCTGGAGACCCCAGATCACGCCGCCGACTCCGTCCGCCAACGCGACCAGAAGCGCGCCCCGATCGAACAGGCCCGGCTTCCCATCTCTGCGCCTGGCGGTCACCCACGCCGTGGCCACCAGATAGAACGTCAGGACGGCGACCAGAACATTGCCTTTGCTCGGCCTCATGAACTCCGCGATGTACGCGGCGCTCGAGGAGGCCGGAGCCTTTGCGGAAGAACATCGCCAGGAAGCCCGAGAGCAGGCCGACAACGGCGCCGCAGATATGAATGATGAGCAAAGGCGATGTGTGCATTGTTCAGGTCCGGTTATTCGTAATCACTACTTTTCCTCGAGCGTGCCCTTCCTCCAGGTAGCGGATCGCTTCAGGGACCGCACTCAACGGGTAGCGCCTGTCGATGACCGGGGTGACCTCTGCGGCCTCCAGGAGCTCGCGCAAGATGGTCAGGTCCGCTTTGCTCCCTTTCGCGAGAACCATGACCAGTTTCCGGCTAGAGAACCATGACGACACAAGCGCCGTGATCAAAGGAGGCACCAGACTGATTCCCCACCGGACGTTCGGTCCGCCAACCATGACGCATATCGCCGTGGGATTTAAGGCGCGCCTGCATGCTGACAGGGAATGATTCCCAATGCAGTCGAGAATCAGGTCGTAACGTTGCTCACCTTTGGTGAAATCTTCTTGGTTGTAATCAATCACCCGATCCGCGCCGATGGATCGGACCATGTCGACATTCCGCGTGCTGCATACGCCGGTTACCTCAGCACCGAACGACTTTGCGATCTGCACGGCGAACGTGCCCACACCTCCCGCCGCACCGTTGATGAGGACGTTCTGCCCGGGCCGAATCCGCCCTTTGTCGCGAAGGCCCTGCAATGCGGTCAATGCCGCCACATTGACTGAAGCCGCCTGCTCGAACGTCAGGTTCTCGGGCTTCCTGACCAACCTTGATTCGGAGGTACACGCATATTCGGCAAATGCGCCACGGCATGATCCGAAGACCTCGTCGCCTGGTTTGAGCTCGCTGACGTTCCTTCCAACCGCCTCGACCTGCCCGGCCACATCGACGCCCAGTCGTGTGTCCTTCGGCTTGCGCAGGCCCATCGCTATGCGGGCGAGGTACGGCGTGCCTCTCATGAAGTGCCAGTCCAACGGATTGACGGAGGCCGCGCGTACCTCGAGCAAGACTTCGTCGTCGTTGGGGACAGGCTTCTCTACGTCCCTGATTTGCAGGACGTCCGGCGACCCGTAGCTGCTGTATACGACGGCTCGCATGTCACATTACTTCTTCTGCAACTGTTGCATGAAGGCCGGCTCGCTGGTCGGAGGAACGATGTTCTTCATCCGCAGGTAGGTAACGAGGTTGCCGTAGTGCTCTATGGTGTGGATTTGATTGACACTCAGTACGCCCAGTTTCGGCGAGTCGCCTCCCATGAACTTCACCATTTGAGTCCCGGACGCGTCGGTCAGGCCGTCGTAGGCCTTGTCGCAGTGGGCGAAGGCGTCTTTGAGCGCGGCGATGAGGTCGGCTTTCGAGGTCTTACTATTCTCGATCTTCGGGGCCGGGTTTTTCGCACCGAGCGCCGCGGAGCAGAAGGCGTACTGCGAATCGGCGACATGTCCGACGATCTGGCCGAAACTGCGAACCGCATCTGTGGGCCTGAAGTCGTAGTTCACCTCGGGCATTTTTTCGGCGGCGCGGAGCAGGATCATCTGTACCCCGCCATAGACGTGCTTGTTGTGAGTGGTGAGCGGATTGTCCTGGGCCAGCGCGACGGCGGTGGGGACAAGAAGGCAGAACAGCAGTGTACGCAGAACGATGAGATGCATTTTTCTTCTCCTTTAGATCAGAACTGGTCTCGAGTTGCTTGGACGGACTCCCTTGATGAGCAGCCATAGAGCAAGCCACACTTCGAACACCAACATGGGTAACCACATGAAGTTAGTCACAGCGCCGGTCAGGAATCCGGCGAGTTGCGCGGGAAGGAGCACTACGAGCAGGATCGAGGCGAATACGCCCAGCCAGGCCAGTGCGACGGGGATGCTTCGGGCACGCAGGAAGAGGTAGGAGTAGAGCGTGCTGCCCACGGCGAAGCAGGTTGCGGCGATGAGCCCGGTCCAGCCTCCCATTTTCAGCAGCAAGGCAGCGAGCGCGTTGGCTGCCGCCGCGTCCGCGGCAGCGGCCCCGGCGGCCGCCGTCGCGATCGACAGCACTCCCAGCAGCCTGACGGTGGAAATGGCGGCGATCACGCCCTCGGTGACGCGACAGCAGAGGGCCATCGTCGCGAGGTCGCGGTCCTGATCGCGTGTCAGCGCGTACAGCGCCACGGCCAACACCACGGCGATCACGAACGTGAGCAGCGTGAGCACGATGTTCAGGCGCACGAGCGGCGCGTGCTGGGCGATGCTCGCGAGCTTCGCCGCGGTCCCCTCGGCGCCCTTGGTTGCCTGGCCGGACAAGACCATGCTGGCGATACCGGTCGCGATGTAGAAGAGAAACGTGAAGCCGGCGAGGCGTGCGTTCGTCTTGTCAGTCATTTGCGCTCCTCCTCAGAACCTCAGGTGGCCCGTGCGGATGATCGGCAGCCACATGCCGATGGTGGCCCCGAAGATGCCGAAGCCCATGGCCACGGTCAGGACGAAAAGGGCCGCCGCCATGGCCAGGCGACGCGGCGCGCCGGAAGGGGTCTGCGCCCGCAGATAGAGCTCGAGGACGGCTAGGGGAACGAGAGAATTTGCGAACGACAGAAAGGTGAGCGCCGGGCCCTGAAACGTCTCGAAGTCGAAACCAACTGGGCCGTCATTGAGCAGAAGCCACAGAAACAGCCCTACCCGGTAGAACCAGGCTCCACTGACGACCATGAAGAGGCGAAGCACCCAGCGGCGATGAGCGGCAAATCGACGTACAAGCGCGGAGCGCAAGGCAAAGACTCCGCAGAGAATGATCAGGATGGCGTTCAGGCTGCCGCCGACGTGTTGAAACACGTCGCCACGGGTTCCTCGGATCCACGTCATATAGAGACCGCTAAAGCTCGCCGCGAACGCGGTCAGCAGATAGACCCGCCCGGTCCAGCGATGGACGACCGGAACGCGGTCGCGCACCTGCGGGATGAGCAGGATCGCGCCGCCGACGATGAGAATGAGGGCCGCAAGAAGATGCGCGACGACGGCGAGATTGCCGACGGCATCGCCTCGTATGTACCCGCGCGACAGCACACCATTCCATGCTTCTACCTGTCCCTGCAGGGCCGTACTGCCATAGAACCAGGCCACGTAAACGGCGAGCATCAGTTGGCCGCTGACGGCCACGATGAACCAAAGCCGCGCGGCAGCTCTCAGGGCGTTGTCCGCAAAGGAATTGAGCGTCACGCCGGCGGTGAGGACAACTGTGCTCACGACTGGGCCTGCTCCTTCCACCGTTGGACGTTCACGCCCTTCACGAGGAGCCACAGGGTCAGCGATAGTTCCCCGAGGGCGCCGGGGAGCATGATGTAGGGGAACAGGCTCTTTGCCACCGGCGGTGAGAGAAAGGTCAGCCAACCCAGACCGGCAAATACCATCAGCGCACCGACGATGCGCGGCAGGAAGGTCGACCCGAGAATGAGGTAGCCGATCAGCAGGCAATGCAGCCCGAAAAATACGAGGCCGATATTGTCGTTGACCTGAACACGCACTTTGAGAAACATGAGTGCCAGCGCTTGCAGCTGTTCCACCGTGAATACGCTCAGGTACTGCCCGCCTTTCAAGAGCACGAACGGGACGAGATCGAAGAGGCAGCCAAGGGCGCCAACGGCGCATCCCACCAGGCTGAAGAACGCGGCCAGCAAGGAGACGGTCCTGTTCACCGGCTTGAGCAGCTCATAGACGAGCAGCGTCACCGCGATATAGCAGGCCGTCGATATGAGGATTGCGGCGGTACCCGACCGGAATAACGCCTCGTGCGCCAGGAGGTTGGCCGCCGTGGCCGCGGCGTCGCCGGATACCACAAGCCTGCCGCCGACGACCATGGCGAATGTGCTCGTCAAGAAGGTCATCAACCAAAAGAAGCCGGCGGCCCTGGCCTTCGACTGCGGCGACGCTTCGACAACCCGTTCCATCAAGACAGCTGTGCTCATAAGCGTTCTCCTTGCGCGAGTGAGAGAGCCTGGCGGCGAATCAGATCGGTTCGCGATTGCGGCGCAGCCGCACTGAAACCGGTTCTGTGGCGCCGACCACTCTCGTGACGATCGCGTCGTCGTGCCTGGCAACGATTACTTTGTTTTGTGGCACCCGTTTGCGAACTGACACGCGATACAGCCAGAAAAGCATCGCTCCAATGACTAGAACATGCGGCACATATGGAAGGTTTGTTGCGCGGAGCCATTTGGGGAAGAACCTCAGCGCTTGGCCAGGGTAGAAGGAGGCTAAGGCGAACAACAGCGCCATGCACACTCGCCACAGATGTCGAGCGATTCGTTTCGCACCGAAAACACCGCCGCGCACGATCATGCGAATGTCAGAGGCGGCGAACAGCAGCGCTATCGAGCCAAAGACAAAGTACATGCCGACGGGATATCGATCTTTCAAGCCAGCCTGGCTACTCGCCGCTTCGAAGCCCCAGGTCACGCCGGCAGCGCCGATCGCCAATGCAAACAGAAGCGCGCCCAGATCGAAGATGCCCGGTTTACCATCTCTACGCTTGGCGGCCACCCATGCCGTTGCAACCAGATAGAAAGTCAGAGTGCTGCCCATGACGTTGCCGCTGTTGGGGTGCACGAATCCCGCGAGGTACGCACCGGCCCCGGACGCGCTGAGCATGGACACGAAAAATACGGTTCCGGCCGCGCCATGCAGGCCTGAGCCTTTGCGGAGCATCATTGCCGTGAAACCAGACAGCAATCCCACGGCGGCAGAACAGACATGCAGCAGTAATAGGGACGTTAGAAACATTGGTCAGTTCTCCTCTCCGTGGATTTGAATCAGATTGGCTCGCGATTGCGGCGAAGACGCACCGCGGCGGCGAGGAATGCAGCGGCGAATATCAGCCCGCCCCACAGACCGGGCGCACTGAGAAATCTCGCCGGATCGAGTTGCGACAGCCGATCGATGTTTCCGTCGCCGCGCGTGAACGCCGTCGTCATCGCGCCCGTCAGGCGGTACTTCAGCAGAGGAGCGAAAACCTTCAGGCGCATCGCACCGTCGACGGCGGTCATCGCCAGCAGCGGTGGTAGCACGGCCCAGAGAACCGGCGCGCGCCGCGCCCAGGCCGAGACCATCAGCAGCCAGCCGTAGATCGGCGCAAACCACAGCACATGCACGGTGAGGCCGTAGAACATGATCAGCAGCCCCTCGAAGAACCGGACTTCGGCCCACAAAGTGGCGGGACTCATATGGTTCCCGAGCAAGACCATGGTGCTCAGCTCCAGCAGGAGGACTTGCGTGACGACGCTGAGGACGTAGGCGATCAGCGGCAGCACCACCAGCGGAATGCTCGCTTTGGCGAGGACGGTCGTGCGATCGGAAACCGGCAGCGACTTCCAGAACAGGATGCTGCGATCGCGGCGTTCGCCGTACAGGGCGTCGAGACAGTAGAAGAACCCGACGAGGAGCGTGGCCAGCATGATCGGAGCCGGCGCCATTCCGATCGGCTGGACAACCGACGCGCGCAGCTTCGCCGGGTCGAGCGCCGATGCGCGACGCATCCTGTGCCCACCGACCATGATGCTGATCGACGTGGCGAACAACACGACCGCGGTGACGATCAGCGGCGCGAGGTAGATCGAGCGGTTCTCCCACAGCTCCCGTCGAATCGACCAGTACATCGGACGGGGCTCCGACATGGGCGCGGGTGCCATGGCCGGAGAATCGATGCGATGGTCCGATAGAGAGCTCATCTGGCCACTCCTTCTGCCTGCCCGGCGGGATTGCCCATGACGGCGACGAACAGGTCGGCGATGCTCGGGGTGCGGACGTCGCCGAGTGCGGCGAGCTGTTGGCGGTCCACCCTGTCGAAGAGCAGGATGCTGCGCCCGAACACCTGACGCTCGTGAATCGGCCCGAGCGCCTTCGCTGCAGCGACGTGCTCGGGATTCACCATCACTTCGACATAGCGCGCCTCGAAGTCTTCCATGCTGCTGTCGAAGACGATCCGACCGCGGTTGATGAACATGACGTCGGTGAGAACGTCCTGGATCTCTTCGACCTGATGCGTCGTCACCACGATCGTGCGGCTGCGATCGAAGTAGTCGTTGAGCAGGGAGTCGTAGAACTGTTTGCGAACCAGGATGTCCAGGCCGAGCGTCGGCTCGTCCAGCACCAGCAGCCTCACGTCGATGGCCATGATCAGAGCGAGGTGTAGTTGGGTCACCATGCCCTTCGACAGTTCCCTCACCTTGCTGGTGCGCTTGATGTTGGTCTTCGCCAGAAATCCTTCCGCCTTGGCCCGATCGAATCGCGGGTGCACGCCGCCGACGTAGTCGAGCAATTGGGAAACTCGGATCCAGCGCGGCAGTACGGCGACATCGGAGATGAAGGCGACGTCGCGCACGACCTGATCGCGCTCGGTCCAGGGGTCGCGTCCGAGGACCTTCAGCTCGCCCTGATACGGGGTGAGGCCGAGAATCGCGTTGAGCGCGGTGCTCTTGCCCGCGCCGTTGGGACCGATCAATCCGAGGATGCGGCCCTCTTCGACGCGCAGGTCGATGCCGTCCAGGGCGACGGTTCTACCGAAGGTCTTGCGGAGCCCGCGTGCTTCTATGCATGCCATGGCTTCAGCGCTCCTCCTCTGCCGCATCCGGCGAGGGCGGGGTGGCCGCCGCCGCATCCAGCAGTTCTTCCGGCGTCAGGCCGAGCCGTTGAATGGTTGCCGAGATCCTCGGCCACTGTTCCTCGAGAAACTTCTGGCGTTCGCCCTGCAGCAGCAGATCGCGCGCGCCGGCATTGATGAACATGCCGCGGCCTCGCTTCGTCTCGACGAGCTGCTCGTCGACCAGTTGTTGATAGCCCTTCAGGACGGTGATCGGATTGACCCGGTATTCGGCCGCCACGTTGCGCACGGACGGCAGCGGATCGCCTTCCTTGAGCACGCCATCGAGGATCAGGGCGACGACACGGTCGCGAAGCTGGCGGTAGATCGGCTGACTGTCGTTCCATTCACGGTCCATTTCTGCGTTCCGGGTATCTGGTGATGTAGTTAACTACAACACCTAATCACATGCAAGCTTTTTCTTATTCCTGTTCCCCGCGTCCGATAGACAGAGGCTGGGGACCGTCTTCGATAGACTTCGCCGATGCCCAAAGCGGAGTCGACCGTCCTGGAGGCCGCGGGCCGCGAGGTGGTGATCACCAACCCGGGCAAGGTGTTCTTCCCGCGCGCCGGGTACACGAAGCTCGACCTCGCGCGGTACTACCTCGCTGTGGCCGAGGGTGCGCTGCGCGGCATCGCCGGACGGCCGTTCGTGCTGAAGCGCTACGTCAACGGCGCCGAGAGCGAGCCGTTTTTCCAGAAGCGCGCGCCGGAGCAGCGTCCGGAGTGGATCGAGACGGTGGAGCTGCGGTTTCCATCGGGGCGGACCGCGAGCGAGATCGTCATTCGCGACGCCGCGCAACTGCTCTGGGTCGTCAACCTCGGATGCATCGATCTGAACCCCCATCCGGTGCGCGCCGACGACCTCGATCACCCCGACGAGTTGCGCGTCGACCTCGATCCCGGCCCTGGCGTGGGGTGGGACGACGTCCGCCGCGTGGCGCTGATCGTCCGCGACGTGCTCGATGAGCACGAGCTGCGCGGCTGGCCCAAGACCTCGGGGTCGCGCGGCATGCACGTCAACGTGCGCATCGAGCGGCGCTGGAGCTTCGATCAGGTTCGCCGCGCCACGCTGGCGCTGGCGCGCGAGGTGGAAAAGCGCGCGCCGGCGCTGGCGACGAGCAAGTGGTGGAAGGAGGAGCGCCACGGCGTGTTCCTCGACTACAACCAGAACGCGAAAGATCGCACCGTGGCCTCGGCTTGGTCGGTGCGCCCCACGCCCGACGCGCGCGTGTCGATGCCGCTCGAGTGGGACGAGGTGCCCGACTGCGATCCGGCTGCGTTCACGTTGGTGACCGCGCCGCAACGACCCGATGCCTCCGCGCGCATCGACGACGCTGCCGGCTCGCTCGAGAAGCTGCTCGAGCTTTCCGCGCAGCAGGAGGCCGCGGGTCTCGGCGACGCGCCGTGGCCGCCGCACTACCGGAAGCAGCGCGGGGAGCCACCGCGCGTGGCGCCGAGCCGTCGCCAGTCGACGCAGCCGCTGATCACCGTGTCGAAGGCGCAGCACAAGGACGAGGCGATGGCGGGTCTCGAGCGATGGAAGGCGCGGCATCCCAAGGCCGCGGCGCTGCTGCAGGTCGATGACGTGCTGGTCGACGCGATGCGCGGCCGCTCGAGCACGTGGACGCGCATCCGCGTCAACCTGCGCCACGTTCCGGAGGACGAGCGTCCAGCCGAGGAGCCGCCGGATCCCGACTACGACCCCTGGCGCGGCTTCAAGCCGCCGCCGAAGACGCGCTCCAATTCGTAAGGCGGCGTGACTTCGAGCTGGTCGTAGCGGCAGTCGCGCGGACGCTTGTCCGGACGCCAGCGGACGAACCGCGCGGCATGCCGGAATCGCGAGCCCTGCATGTGGTCGTACGCAACTTCGCAAACGAGCTCCAGCCGCAGCGGTTGCCAGCTCAGGTCCTTGCCGCGATTCCACCGGCTCGTCGCGCCCGGCATGCGCTGTCCCGCCTCTTCCTGCGCCTCGGCCCAGTCGCGCCACGGGTGCCCGTCGAGCGCGTTTTCCCGCAGCGGGGCCAAATCGTCGACGAGCTGTTGGCGCGCCGCGTTGGTGAATGCTGCGGTCACGCCGACGTGGTGCAGCGTTCCGTCGTCGTCGTAGAGGCCGAGGAGGAGAGATCCGACCATCGTGCCCGGCCCCTTCTTGTGCCACCGGAATCCGGCGACCACGCAGTCGGCGGTGCGCGAGTGCTTGACCTTGATCATGGTGCGCTCGCCGGCGCGGTACGGCGCATCCAGACGTTTGGCCATCACGCCGTCGAGCCCCGCGCCCTCGAAGCGATGAAACCAATCCTCGGCGAGGGCGCGATCGAGCGTCGCCGGCGAGAGATGAACCTCGTGGCCGAGGACCTGCTCGAGACGCGCGCGCCGTGTCTCCAGCGGCACGTCGCGCAGGTCTTCATCGCCGATGGCGATGAGGTCCCACGCTACGAATGACGCCGGCGTCTGCTCGGCCAGCAGTTTCACGCGCGACGCGGCCGGGTGGATGCGCAGAAGCAACGCCTCGAAGTCGAGGCCGTTGGGCCCGACGATCACCACTTCGCCGTCGACGACGCAGCGCTCCGGTAGCGCGGCGAGCAGCGGCGCGACGAGCTCCGGAAAGTAGCGGTTCATCGGTTTCTCGTCGCGGCTCTGCAGCAGGATCTCGTCGCCGTCGCGAAAGATCAGCGTCCGGAAGCCGTCCCACTTCGGCTCGAACTGCCAGCCCTCGCCGTCCGGCAATTCGGCGGCCGCGGTGGACAGCATGGGTGCGAGGGGCGGGTCGATAGGAAGCTTCACGGCGACATCCTAGTGTGCCCGCGCTTCAGCGCCTCGTCGATTTCCGGCCGGCCGGTGAACCAGTCATCGCCGACCTTCGCGCCGGCGGCGATCAGCATCTCGATCACCTTCAGGTGGTTGGGCCGCGGATCGTTGAGGGCGGCCCACACTGCCTGTCCGAGGACCGTGCCGCCGTAGACGTTTCGCCCTTCGAGCGGAACGTTGCGCGCGAGCAGCAGCTTGACGCTTTCGACGTCGGCGGCGTGCGCCGCCCAATGCAAAGCGGTCATTCCGTTGCGATCGGTGACGCTCGGATCGACGCCTTGCTCAACCAGGTACGCGACGACGTCGTGCCGGCCGTGACCGCAGGCCAGGAGGAGGGCGGTTTCCTTCTGCTCCGTCGTCGCGTCTGGAGCCAGTCGTTTCACGACGTCGAGCGATCCGAGGCCGGCGGCGCCCTCGAGATCGAGCTCCGCGCCGCGCGACGCCAGAAACTCCGCGGCCCCGGGACATCCGTTCGCCAGGCAGGCGCGCACAGCGCCTTCATCGATGACGGCGCCGCGCGCGAGCAGCAATTCGAGTAGCGGAATCTGCAGGCGCGCCTGCCGAGGATGCGCGCTGGTGGCGACCAGGCCGAGGGTGGTGGAGCGGCCGGCGTAGGCGTCGGACTCGGCATTCACGTCCGCGCCGGCGTCGAGGAGCAGTGTGGCGATCTCGATGATGTTGGTGGGCGTCTTCTGGCGGAAGTCCTCGATCCCGTTAGCGGACACGTAGTGCAGCAACGTGGAGCTCTCAGTGCGGCTCGAGCGCTGTCGAATCAGCTCCGGGTTGTCGCGCAGGAGGCGGCGAAGGGTGGCGATGTCGCCGGAGGCGATGGCATCCGCCGCGGCTTCGAACATCGCGTCGGGAGAGCCCGCGCGCTGGAGCGACTGGATGTGCTTTGCGAATTTCGGCCAGCTTTCGAAATTGTGGGCGCGGGCGATGAAGAACTGCGCGTCGGCAAGCCGCTCGATGTTCGCCGCGCGAAGGCGTCTCTCGATGTGGCCCGTGTCCGGCCACAACTTAGCCCAACGACTGATCCAGGCCCGGATCGCCGCCGGGTCGGACGCCCGGCAGGCTTTCAGAAGGTCTTTCGCGTCTTTCTTGTAGTGTTCGAGGTTGGGACGAGGCGGGATGGGGATGGCGTCTGACAAAACGAAGCTCCTTTCATCGCTGCCTGGAGTCCGCACGATCAGGCTGAAAGAAGGTTCGTTAGCCTTCGTTTCGACTTCTCGACGGGTGGGCACGGCCCTTTCCGCGGACTGGTTGCGCCCCGAGCGCAGGCCGCAATTCTACGCCGGTAAAAAAATCTCGGAACTGAAAACTCGCCAACGGCCTCGGGTGCGCGCCTGCCAATCTCCTCGCCGACTTCACGCCGGCGGCTATCAAGCGTCTCTTCCGCTAATCACACCTTGCGAACCCGCTTGCGACGCATCTGACTAAGAAGTATCTTGTTAGATACCAATTAGTCATGTCGACTCGTGCACGACGACCGAATGCAGTCAAAACCGCGCCGCTTAAGCTTTCGACGACCCCCCAGGTAATAGCGCGGCTCGATACCCTCGCCTCGACCGGGTTATACGGGAAGAATGGGACCGAAGTCGCCGAGGAACTGCTTCGCCAGAAGCTACGCGAGATCGAAGTCCCGAGTTGGGCTCACATGTCGGGGGGTGGGGAATCACCGCGGTGATACTCTCTCTCGCCCAATCTAGCGCCGAGGCAACAGCACGGATCATCGCGAAGACTGACATGGCTCACGCGACGGAACGTCTTCTAAAACACGCACCGATCACTGAGGCGATTATCGACCTGAAGGTGAAAGCGCGGGCGGACTTTTCAACCTACCTCGCCCCGTTGCGGGCGGCATTCGGAGAATCATTCGAACATGTGGAAGAGCAACGAACGATGGAGAGCTTCTTCCATGTCATACCAGGAGCGGCCATCACACAGAGCGCCGTGGATCGCGGCGTGCGCGGTCTCGTGTTTAAGTCTAGTTCGGGCAAGGAAGCTATTCAGGTTTCGGAAAACGGCTTTGCGTTCAGCAAGCTACGCCCTTACACCAATTGGGAGGACGTACGCGACTCGGCGCGTCGCTTCTGGGTGACCTACCGCAGCACCGTCGAGATCGACACCGTGAACCGCCTCGGAGTTCGGTACATCAACCGCTTCCCTGTCCGTCGTGGGCGGATTGCCGATTACTTGGCGAACCCGCCATCCGTGCCCGAAACTGTACAGCCTCAGCAGGTTGTAAACGCACTCTCGCGTCTTGTCATTCATCATAACGAGTCAGGCATTATCGCCCGGGTTATCAGCACGATGGACGTGGATGAATCCGATACCTGGATCACTATCGACACCGATGCATTCCTGAACAAGGAATTTCATCAGGATTCGAGCGAATTGTGGACCACCCTGGAGGAACTTCGCCGGGTGAAGAACCGTATCTTCTTCGGCAGCATCACCGAGGCCGCCGCGAAGGAGTTTGACGAATGAGCGTCTGCATCGATGTCGTGAGGTTGCCTCATCCCAGCAGCGGCGCGGTTGGCGACGAAGCTAAGGAGATTCAACGCGAGGAAGAGAGCATCGACGAAGAGATTCTCCGGGCCGTGTTGTCTGGCGCGAAGTTGCGCTCATCGCTTCGTGCCCTAGCAACCGCTGTTTCTGAACGCCGCTTCGCGGACTGGGACGGCTACGGAGCGAAACCCGCAAGCATATCCTCGATGATGTATGCGATCGGTCTCCTAAAGCGCCTTCCGCCAGAAGCACCGGAGCCGGATATCTCCATCGATCCCGACGGTGAGGTGGCGCTGGAATGGCACCGAGCGCCCCGTCTGGTATTCTCCGTAAGCGTCGGTCCGCTCGGCGAATTGACGTACGCTGGCCTCTTCGGAGGCAGCAAAGTGCATGGAGTGGAAACGCACATGGGTGATGCGATTCCTCGCGCGATTCGTGCGGGCATTCAGCGGGTCTACGCCTGATCCTGCAACTCCGGCGCTACCGAATCAGCTGACGCGGTTTTGCTACGACAGCAGTCATTTCTCGTCATCCCAAAACTGCCTGTTGTCGGGCGCATTCATGCCGCCATCGAGTCTACTGCTATCCGTATTCGTGACGGATGGGCTGAGCACGACGGAGATCCACGAACACGGCGAGCGTCATGCTCCTAGGCAAGGCGAGCCGCCGAAAGCCTACGGAGTGATCGCGGCGCAGGCGGTTTTGCACCAGAAACTAAGAATCGACCGCGACGACAACCCACCGCTTCACGCCAACGTGATCGGATGGCCGAACGAAAAGTCGGAGCGGAAGTCGATCGCGCAACACCTTGCAGCGGCGGCTTCGCTACACATACGACCCTGACGCGAAGGTCGGCATGAACGCACCACGAATCTGAGTGGTTTCCCTTGCCGCATTTTCAGTTGGTTTGGGAAAGGGATAATCGCCAAAAATTTTCCTCCGCGTGTCGATTCGGCTCTCCGTCGTTCGACGTGTAGGTAGAAGGAGAGACACCGATGCGAAAAACAAACGTTCTGCTGTGGGTGATTCAAGGGCTGCTCGCCGCGCTGTTCCTGTTCGCCGGCGCGATGAAGCTGATGATGCCGATCGAGGCGTTGACGAGCCAAAGCACGCTGCCCGGCGCCTTCCTTCGGTTCATCGGAGTGGTCGAAGTGCTCGGCGTGATCGGCCTGATTCTGCCGGCCGCCACCGGGATTCACCGGGAGCTGACGCCGCTCGCCGCCGCCGGCCTGGTCATCATCATGATCGGCGCGACGGGCCTCACGCTGGCCGATGGTAAGGTCGTCCCCGCGCTGGTCCCGCTGGTGGTGGGGCTCCTTTCCGCGTTCGTCGCATACAGCCGCTGGCGGTCGACGACTCCTCAGACCGCGAAGTAATCAATCGAAAAAGGGAGAAACGAACAATGCGTTTCATGATGATTGTGAAGGCCAACCAGGAGTCCGAGGCGGGCGTGATGCCCTCCGACGAGCTGATCTCGACCATGAACAAGTACAACGAAGAGCTGATGAAGGCCGGCGTCCTGCTCGACGGCACCGGCCTGCACCCGAGCTCGAAGGGAGCGCGGGTCAAGTACTCGGCGAGCGGGAAGCAAACCGTCGTCGACGGCCCGTTCACCGAGAGCAAGGAGCTGATCGCCGGCTACTGGCTCATCCAGGTCAAGTCGCGCGAGGAGGCTATCGAGTGGGCCAAGCGCGCCCCGAACCCCGCCGGCCCGGGGAAGGACGGCGAGATCGAGCTGCGGCAGCTCTTCGAGCTCGAGGACTTCGGCGACAGCCCGGCGGTCGAGGAGGCGAGGAAGCTGGAGAAGGATTGGGGGAAGAAGTGACTTCGTCATCCTGAGCCGCGGAGACGGCGAAGGATCTCAGGCGCGCATCCGGAGATCCTTCGCTTCGCTCAGGATGACGGGACGACGGCATGCGATGATCGGTGGCCGTGACGGCCACCGATGCCCATCGCGCGATCGACGCGGTCTGGAGAATCGAATCGGCGAAGTTGATCGCCGGCCTCGCGCGCATCGTGCGTGACGTCGGCCTGGCCGAGGAGCTGGCGCAGGATGCTCTGGTCGTCGCGCTGGAGCGGTGGCCGGAGTCGGGCGTGCCGGACAATCCGGGCGCCTGGCTCATGGCCAGCGCCAAGCATCGGGCCATCGACCTGCTGCGCCGGGACAAGCTGCTCGAGCGCAAGCACGAGGAACTGGGACGGGAGATGGAGGCCCGGCAGGAGATGGCTGCATCGGATGTCGACGCCGCGCTGGACGATCCCGTCGGGGACGACCTGCTCCGCCTGGTGTTCATCTCCTGCCACCCGCTGTTGTCGACCGAGGCCCGCGTCGCGCTGACGCTCCGCCTCCTCGGCGGTCTGACCACCGACGAGATCGCGCGCGCCTTCCTGGTTCCGGAGCCGACGGTGGCGCAGCGGATCGTTCGCGCCAAGCGCACGCTCGCCGACGCCGGCGTGCCGTTCGAAGTCCCGCGCGGCTCGGAGCTGGCGGCGCGGTTGTCGTCGGTGCTGGAAGTGCTCTATCTCATCTTCAATGAAGGGTACGCAGCGACGGCCGGCGACGACTGGATGCGGCCCGCGCTCTGCGAGGACGCGCTCCGCCTCGGCCGCATTCTGGCCGAGCTGATGCCGAAGGAGCCGGAAGTCCACGGCCTCGTGGCGCTGATGGAGATTCAGGCCTCGCGAACGCACGCGCGGGTCGGGCCGTCGGGCGAGCCGATCCTGCTATTCGATCAGGACCGCGTGCGATGGGATCACGTTCTCATCCGCCGCGGCCTGGTGGCCCTGGAGCGCGCGGAGCAACTCGGCGGCGCGCGCGGGCCGTACGCCCTGCAGGCCGCCATCGCCGCCTGTCACGCCCGGGCGCGGACCGCTGCGGAGACCGACTGGCCGCGCATCGCCGCGCTGTACGCGGCGCTCGCGCAACTCGTGCCGTCGCCGGTGGTGGAGCTGAATCGCGGCGTGGCCATCGCCATGGCCTTCGGTCCCGCCGCCGGCCTGGAGATCGTCGACGAGCTGACCGAGGAGCCGGCGCTAGCGAATTACCACCTCCTGCCGAGCGTGCGCGGCGACCTCCTGGCGAAGCTCGGCCGGTTCGACGAGGCCCGCGCGGAGCTGGAGCGCGCCGCGTCGCTCACGAGGAATGTTCGGGAGCGCGAGCTGCTGCTGGAGAGGTCTCGCGGTCTCGGGGTCTCGTGGTCTCGGCGGGGTGGGGCTTCGAGACCCCGAGACCCCGAGACCGCGTAACCCTTCCGGTACGTCCGCTTCCCACCGAGCGCCGTACATCCCCCGAACCCGCAACACAACTTAAGGAGGATCCATGAAACTCTCTCCCATACGTCGTTTGGCCGGCGTGCTCCTGCTCGGAGCCGCCGCCGCCGTCCCGCAGGCGCTCGCATCGAGCCACCGCGAGGCGCTGGCAGTCCTCAACGAGCCGTGCGCCGACAACACCGACACCTACGCGTGGGTGTCGAACCAATCGCACGACAAGCTCTACCTGATCATGAACTTCAACCCGCTCCACGAGCCGGGTCAGGGCAACCAGGGCTTCCGCGCATGCAACGGATACCGCTACGAGTTCCACATCGGGAAAGGAACGAGCCTCAAGGACGAAGCGGTCTATCGCATCGAGTTCAAGAACACCATCGTTCCCGAGGCCGCGCCGAGCGCCACCGATGCGCTGGGCGGCGGCAACGAGCTGCTCTGGCAGCTCACCGGCGGCACCGAGACCATGACCGTCACCCGCGTCGTGGCTCCCGGCAAACCGGCGCCCACCGTCATCGGAGAGAACCTCAAGGTCCTGCCGAACAACCACGGCCCGCAGACCGACCGGCTCATCTACGGCCTCGGCAGTTTCCAGGGCTATGACTCCGGCGTCTCCACCAGCCGCGACACCGGTCTGTACGATCAGACCTTCGTCGACACGTTCATCCAGAACCTCACCGGCGGCGGCCGGATCATCGCCGGGCAGTTCGACGATCCCTACCAGCTCGACGAGAAGGGCATCTTCGACCTCGTCAACCTCGGGCGCGGCGATCTCGGGGGCATCGAGGGCGCGCGCAACACGCCGATCGAAGACGTCTTCACCGGGTTCAACGTCTTTTCCATCGCCCTGGAGATTCCGACCGCGGAGCTGTTCCCGAACGGCATCCCGCACAACGGCCAGCTCGTCGCCACCTCCACTGACAGCCTGCTTCGGATCTGGTCCAGCATCAGCCGCCCGGCGACGCAGACCGTCGACGCCACCAACATCATCACCGGCCTTCGCGGATCGGGGAACTACGCGCAGGTCGGCCGCAACGCGCTGCCGCTGTTCAACGCCGGACTGGTGGGGACGCAGCGCCACACGCTCTATCTCCGCACCGATCCGATGAAGGACGTCACACGCTTCGGCAACGACGTGCTCTTCCCCGTGCTGGTGCGCGATCTCGACGCGCTCGGCGTCTACAAAGCGCTCGGCGTTCCGGCCAGCGCGGTCACCACGCTCAAGGGACCGCGCCTCGACATCATCAACGCCATCAACCTCGGCCGGCCGATCCCGATCGCCGACGGCTCGACGGGCGACGTCATCACCCTCGACGCCTCGGTCGACTCGCAGTTCCCTAACGGCCGTCGCCTCGGCGGCGGCAGCGCGCCGAACCGCCATCAGGTCAACGTGAACACGGTGCTCATCAGCCTCATCGCCGCGGGCGATCCGAGCGCCGGTCTGGCCAAAGGCGTGGAAGTCAACGACAAGAACTTCCTCGACCGCTTCCCGTTTCTCGCTCTCGCGCATCAGGGCCTGCTGCAAGGACACGGCGGCGTGAACGTTCCGACGGTGCCGAACATCCCGAACCCGAACCTACCGCAGCCCTGAACGTGAGGGAGAAAGGACAACGATCATGAAACGACTCATTCTCAGCATCCTGATTCTGGCCGTCGTTGCGCTCCCTGCGCTCCCTGCGCTCGCGCAGCGGCGCCCGGCCGCGAACGACTTCGCGTCGGACTTCCAGACCGTCCCGGTCATGGGCAACACGCCCGGCTTCGGCGGCGCGACGTTCCAGACCTACGTGGCGATCCTCAATCCGACCGCCTCCGCCTTCGCGGTGCAGGCCACGCTGTACGACGCCGCAGGCGTCAAGCACGAGGCTTCCATTTCCCTCGCCGCCGGCGAGCAGAAGACCTACGCGAACTTCCTCGGCGAGGTCTTCGGATTCACCGGCGGCGGCGCGGTGACCTTCAAGAGTCCCGGATCAGCCAACCGCTTCATCATCAGCGCCGAGGTCCGCACCAGCGGCACACGGTTCAGCACGACCATCCCGGCGCTGGAGTTTGCCGGCTCGAATTCGCGCTCGTTCGTTGCGGGCATTACGGTCGACTCGACCGTGCGCACCAACGTCGGGTGCTTCAATCAGGCCGACGTCCCCAACAACATCAGGGCCACCATCCTCGACAAGACCGGCACGCAGGTGATCGGCACGGCCAATCTGAGCCTCCCGGCGAACGCCTGGGGGCAGACCGCGGTCAACTCGATCGTGAGCAACGGCTACGTGCAGTTCGACCCGGCGGAAGCGGCGGTGTGCTACGCCGTCGTCGTCGACAACGCCACCAGCGACGGGCGCTTCATGTCCGCCGCCGAGTACCGGCCGTAGTTCATGAGTGGAGCGCCGGCGTCCTCGCCGGCTGGCCCGCAGGCGTCCCGCCTGCGTTCGAGCGGCGGCGAGACGCCGCCGCGCCAGCCGCCGGGACGGCGGCGCTCCCTCGCTTCACGTAGCGGCCAATCGTTCGATCGCCCAGTAGAGTCCCACCGCCGCGATCATCAGCGACCCCGGAATGACGATCCGCCGCCGGTACCACGGCTTGTTGCGCAGCGGCAGACCGATGACCAGGAACGCCGCGAGGATCACCGCGAGCTGGCCGCACTCGACGCCGAGGTTGAACGAGAGCAGCGCCGGCACGAACTCGGAGCGCGGCAGGCCGATCTCACTGAGCACGCCGGCGAATCCCATCCCATGCAAGAGGCCGAAGCAGAACACCACCACCGGCCGCCACGCGTGCAGCTTCGCCGTGAAGATGTTCTCCACCGCCACGTAGACGATCGACAGCGCGATGAGCGGTTCCACCACGCTCGAGGGAAGGGAGACGATGCCGTAGATCGTGAGCGCCAGCGTGATGGTGTGCGCCACGGTGAACGCCGACACCTGCCACAGCACCGGCTTCAGCCTGACCGACAGAAGGAAGATGCCGAGGACGAAGAGGACGTGGTCCAGCCCGCGCGGGAGGATGTGGGTGAAGCCGAGCGCGAGGTAGAGCCTGACGATCTTCCAGCGAGTGAGAGGCACCACCGCGCGGTCGAGGCGATGCTCGCCGCTCGTGATCCCCGGGTCGGTCCATTGCGCGACGACCGGCGCTGTCTGCCCCTCGCTCCGGAACTTCACCACGAAGTAGCTGGTGAGGGCGGGGTCGGCAAAGGCGACGCCCGACACGCCGGACGGCGTGCGCCCGGTGAGCCGCACGCGTGCCAGAGGGCGAGCGTCGGCGTTGCGGATGATCTCCGTGCGCGAGGCCTTGGTGGGGACGCCGTCGAAGACCAAGCGCGCCGACTCCGCGATCGCGGCGACCGACGACTCCCGCGGCAGGTGCTCGAGATCGACGACGATGTCGACGGCGTAGGTGCCGTCTTTCCGAAACGTTCCCTCGACCTGCGCCAGCCCCAGCTCGTGCGCCATCGCCGGCGTGGCGAGAAGAATCAGTGCCGCGATTGAAGATCGAAGGTGACGGAGGCCCACCAGCTCTCCCAGTCTACGCCGGCGCCGGGAGGGGCGGCCTCCATGTGCACCGCCTTGATGAGCCAGAAGCCGCCGCGCACGAGGCGCAACGTGGCGCGGCCTTTGGCGTCCGTGCGCGCCCGAACCGGCGCGTCCGGATCGTCGCGGTTGAGGCCGACGACCAGAACGCCAGCGGCTGGCTTGCCGCGGAACAGCAGGGCGACCGGCAGCGCGTCGCCGGCGCGCATGGCGTACGGGTTCTTGCGCGGCACGAGCTCGAGGGTGAAGCCGAGCGGCGCGTCGAAGCTGCCGGAGGTGTCGCCGCCGGCCGCGATGAGCGCCTTAGCGCAGCGGTAGAAGCGCTCGCGGTTCTCGCGCCCGGCGACGATGCGCTGGAGACCTTCCTCGCGGAGGTACTGCGCGAACTTCTGCCGATCCTGTGTCACCTCGGAGGCGGTGCTCTGATAGCCGATCCACTGCACGCCGGTGTTCGCCACAACCGCGATGCCGGCTGGATCGCGGCCGGTCATGCCCGGCATCGGCGAACCATTGAACGTAAAGCGGTCGATGAGCGACGGCATTCGCGGCACCGGATCGCCGCGGAGCTTCTGCCCCACGCGGAGCGCCGCCGTGACGCGATCGCCCACCGCAGGACGGAAGCTCGACGGCTCGATCCAGAAGTCGTGCGCCGCGGCGCGGCAGGCGAGGAGGGTGAGGGCGAAGGCGAATCGCTTCATGCGGTTTCTGCTAGTACGAAGGAGGGGCGCAATCGGTTTGTAACATATCTCGCTTGACGAATGTCTTTCCTGGCCCTATTGTGACATTCGCACAAGCGAATATGAGGAGGACGACATGAACGTACTCAAGCCGCACGTCTCCATCAACGTCAAGAACGTGGAGGCCAGCATCACCTTCTACCGCAAGTTGCTCGGCATCGAGCCGGCCAAAGTGCGCACCGGCTACGCGAAGTTCGACGTCCAGAACCCGCCGCTGAACCTCGCCCTCAACGAGGTGCCGTCGCTCGAAGGCCCCGGCGCGCTCTCGCACCTCGGATTCCAGGTCGCCTCGACCGGCGACGTCCTCGCCTTCCGCGAGCGCTGGGCCGAGGCGGGGCTGATCACCCGCGACGAGATGCAGACCGATTGCTGCTACGCCACCCAGGACAAGACGTGGGTCCGCGACCCCGACGGCAACGAGTGGGAAGCGTTCGTGGTGCTGAAGGACAACCTGCCGGAGACCGCGGAGGCCAGCGGCTGCTGCACCGGCACGTCGTGCAGCGTGAGCACATAACGATTGAATTCAATCCATAATGAACGCGTATGGCGCTCTCCTGGGAGCTCGTGGACGAACCCGATCATCTTCTCGTTCGCGTCGAGGGGAGTGGCAAGTCCAGTCAATGCTGAAGTTGATCGACGACATTGGCTGGAGGTGCCGCGACCGCGGCTTCGCTCGTGTGCTCCTCGACGCGCGAGGGGTGCGCGGCCCGCTGGGTGAGCCGGATCGCTACTTGGGCGGGACGCGAATCGCCAGTGTGCTCAAGGCGATCAAGCTTGCGGTCCTCGCCCCGGCGGAGGGCCTCATTACTGGATTCGCGGTCAAAGTGGCGGCGAGCCGTGGAGGGCATCTCTTCGCGACGAAGGACATCGACGAGGCGCGTCAGTGGCTCTTCGCCGCTGACGCGCCGGAGTGAGCGGCGTTGAGGATTGCAGCGGCGATGTGAGGCAGCGGATGCGTGGCCTGCACGGCGCCGCAGGCGATGGCCTCGCGCGGCATGCCGAAAACGATCGATGTGGCCTCGTCCTGGGCGATGGTGAACGCGCCGCTGTTGCGCATGGCCAGCAAGCCCTCGGCGCCGTCATTGCCCATCCCCGTGAGGATGACGCCGACGCCGTTGACGCCCGCGGCGCGGGCCACGGAGCGGAACAGCACGTCGACGCTCGGCCGGTGCCGTGACACCGGCGGTCCGTCGACGACGCGCACGCGATACTCCGCGCCGTCGCGCCGCACCTCGACGTGGCGGTTGCCGGGCGCGATGAGCGCGCGGCCTTCGATGACCCGGTCCCCGTCCGCCGCCTCCTTCACCTCGATGCGGCAGGTCTCGTTCAGCCGCCGGGCGAAGGCGGCGGTGAAGACCTCCGGCATGTGCTGCACGATCACCAGGCCCGGCGCGTCGGGCGCGAGGCTCTCCAGGATCTCGCGCAGCGCCTCGGTGCCGCCGGTCGACGCGCCGATGGCGACGACCTTGCGTGTGGTGCGGACGAGACTCGTGGTTACTCGAGGAGTCGGAGTCGCGCGTGCGATGCGCCGCCGTACCCGCGCGGCTGCCGCGCCGCGAGCTGCCGCTGCCACTCTCGCGCGTGACGTCGGGCGTGATACGGAAACTGATCCGCTTGTTGAGATTGCCGGTGACGTTGATGTAGGCGCGGCCGACGTTGAAGGCGTCGGGCGCGGTTTGAAGCGTGTAGTCCGCGAAGATCGTTTGCGGCCAACACCTCGCGCTCGCTGCGCCTTGCCTCCAGTTCCTTCGAGGCGCGCACCGCGTAAATCTCCAACGCCGCCTCGGCGGCGCGCTCGCGCGGCATCTGATGCCTGTGAAGGATGGCCACCAGACCGAGCGGACGGCCGGACGAGTCGATCAGCGGCATGCCCGCGTAGGCCTCGGCGCCTATCTCGCCCAGGAGGTGGTCGCGGGGGAAGAGGCGTTGGATGTCGGAGGGAAACCAGCAGAGCGAGCCGCCTACCACCTGCTCGCACGGCGTGTCCGCCATCCGGTAGGTGAACGGCTCGGCGGTTTTGCTGTCGATCGCCAGCGCGATCATCTGCAGGCTCTTGCCGTCCTCGACGATCTCCGCGACGAACGCATAGTCGACGCCGAGACTGTGCGAGAGATTGATGACCAGAGAGGAGAAAAACTCCTGCCCGATTCTCGATCCGACGGCGTCCGCCATCTGGTTGAGCACGCGCTGGGTGCGATTGCGCTCCGTGAAATCGAGAATGGAGATGACCACCACGTTGCGCCCGTCGATGGTGCGCAGCGCGCTCTGCGTCTCCAGGTCGCGCGTGGTGCCGTCCGGACGCAGAGCGCGGATCGAGTACGGCGCGCTCGGCGCTCCTCCCGCCGCGCGCTCGCGCAGGCGCTGGTTGCCGTCCGGGCGGTCGTCGGGATGGACGACCTGATCGAGCTCCAGGCCGACCAACTGCTCGACGGGACGCGCGAAGATCTCCCCCGTGCGCGGGTTCGCGTAGACGATCCGCCCGTTCTCGACGACGAATGTACCGACGAGCGACTCCTCTACGAGGGTGGTGAAGAAGGACGATTCCCGGGCGACCATCTTGTGTGCGGTTCCGAGGATTGTAGACTCTCGTCACCATCATCCGGAGGAGGACCCATGAAACGAACGCTGGCCGTACTTCTGCTCCTGTTCCCGCTCGGGCTGTTTGCCCAGCCGCTCGACGTCGTCAACGTCTCCGCTCCCGCCGTCAATCACGTCTTCAGTCCCTCGGGCACCATCACGGTGACGGACACGAGCTCCCCGATCTGGGGAGGTGGATTTCTGCAGTCGCGCTATTTCAAGGGGCAGCCCGGCTCCCCCGCCGCGGGAAAGTACGTCTACGAATACCGGGTCGACCTCCGGAACTCCCTCGGCATCACGGCGATCGGGGCCATCACATCGTTGACGGTCAATTTCGGGCCGAATGTCGGCACGCTCGATTTCAGCGGCGACAGGAATCCCGACGACGTCTTCGTCATCACCGGCGGTGGTCTGGGGAACAAGGGACTGTCATCGGCGGTGCGCGCGGGAACGAGCATCACCTTCACGTTCTCGGGCGGCGGTATCGCGCAGGGCGGCTCACCGGGGCGCGGCGACAGCAGCTACTTCTTCGGAATCGTCTCCACGCACCCGAAGCACAACGTCACGGTGACTGCGACCAACACCGTCGGCCCGGCACTGTCACTCAACGCCTGGGCGCCGCTGTACCGTGTGAGGGCGCCTTCGGGTGGGCTCAAGAAGAAACCGTGAGCTCGCGCAGCGACAACTTAGCGAGATTCTCGACCGTGTCCATCGCACGGCGCACCTGCCGCTCGCGTTTCTCCGCCTTCTTCGCCCGGCCGACGACGACATCCTCGATCAGCGCCCACGTCACGTTCGACGGCTGGTAGCGATCGGGCGACGACTCGGCGACGTGGCGGCCGAGCGCGCCGAGGGCGGTGTGGTACGGCAGCGGAGTGGGATCGTCGATATAGCGCGCCACCAGCAGGCCGACCGCGGACGACTCGACGTATCCCTCCACGCCGGTGATCTGGCCGGCGAAGAAGACCCGCGGGTCGCGCTTGCTCCGGAAGGTGTTGCGCAGATGGCGCGGGCCGTTGATGAACGTGTTGCGGTGCATCGAGCCGAAGCGCGCGAACGCCGCGTTTTCCAGACCGGGGATCATCCGGATCACCCGCTGCTGCTCGGGCACTTTCATCTTGGTCTGGAAGCCGACCAGGTTGAAGTACTCGTCCGAGAGGTCTTCCTTGCGCAACTGCACGACGGCGTACGGGCGCTCGCCGGTGACCGGATGCTCGAGGCCCACCGGCTTCATGGGGCCGAAGCGGAGGGTCTCGATGCCGCGGCCGGCGATCTCCTCGACCGGGAGGCAGCCCTCGAAGTGCACGGCCTGCTCGAAGTCGTGCAGCGGATAGAGCTCGGCGGCGAGGAGGGCGGCGACGAAGGCCTCGTACTGCTCGCGCGTCATCGGCGCGTTGAGGTAGTCGGTGCCGGAGCCCTTGCCGTAGCGCGACTTCCAGTAGAGCTTGGAGAAGTCGAGCGAGTCGGCGGCGACGATGGGGGCGATGGCGTCGTAGAAGTAGAGGCCGTCGCGCCCGAGAAAGTCGTTGATGGCGTCGAAGAGCGGCTGGGAGGTGAGCGGGCCGGTGGCGACGACGAGAAAATCGGCATCGAAATCAAGCGATGTTATTTCATCGCGATAAATCGTGATGTTCGGCTGCTCCCCGATCGCTCGCGTGACTTCCGCGGCGAAGCGCTCGCGATCGACGGCAAAGGCGTCGCCGGCCGGGACGCGCGCCGCAGCGCCGCAGCGCATCACCAGCGACTCGAGGAGCGTCATCTCCTGCTTGAGCAGGCCGACGGCGTTGGTGATCGCCGAGGAACGGAAGGAGTTGGAGCAGACCAGCTCCGCGAGGTTGGAGGTCTGGTGCGCGGCGGTCATCTTCACCGGCCGCATCTCGTGAAGGTCGACATGATGGCCGCGCTGCGCGAGCTGGTATGCGCACTCGCTGCCGGCGAGGCCGGCGCCGATGATCTTGATCTTCATGGTCTCGGGGTCTCGGGGTCTCGAAGTCTCGGGGTGTGTGGGACTGCGAGACCCCGAGACCCCGCAACCTCAGTTACTCGGCTCGTTGACCGAAAACGCCGCCGCGGCGTCCACGCGGATCTCGCCGAACTTCGACTCGTAGAGGCCGATGTTGTGGCCGAGGGCCTCGAGGAGCTGCTTGGCGTGGAGGGGGGTCATGATCACCCGGCTGTAGACCTTCACCTCCGCCCGGCCCGGCACCACCCGCCCGAGGTCGATCACGAACTCGCTGGGCGAATGGATGATGTTGGCGAAGTTGACGTACTCCCCCTGCGCCACAGCGTCGTCGAGAGCGATGCGGATGGTCGGGTTCGGCGGTTGCTGTTCGTCCATCGGGCCACGATACGCCAACGGGGAGGACTAAATTCCAGCGCCGCAGTTTACAAATTCAACCGGTTCCGCAGATTCCGCTCATGAAACACGCGATTCGTTCGTCTCATTGATACACATCCTGATTTGCGACCTGAAACGTTCGGTGTAGCGCCTTCACTACGTGGTGGCGAGTGAAATCGTCCCCAGGTCATGATAGATTTTATTACACAGTCACCACAAATCCTTAATTCGACTCGGCGCGACGGCTTCACGGAGCGCGCGAGCTGACGAGGGACAGCCTTATGCGTAAAGCCGGACTTGTTTGCATCGTCCTCCTGGCGAATCTGGGGCTCGCGTTCGGGCAGGTGCTTCCGAAACCGCTGCCGGAGAACGACACCCCGGAGCACAACAGGGCGTTGGCCGACAAGCAGTATCCGTCGGCCAGGGTCTGCGGCGAGTGTCACCCCAAGCAGTTCGCGGAGTGGAGCCTCTCGTCGCACGCCTACGCCAACCTCTCCCCGATGTTCAATAAGTTCGAGCAGAGGATCAACGATCTGGCGCGCGGCACGATCGCTTCCTTCTGCGTCCGCTGCCACTCCAGCGTCGGCGTGTCCCTCGGCGAACCTCGCGAGATCGCGTGGTGGGACCGCAGCGGGGCCGCCCAGGAAGGCATCACCTGCGTCACCTGCCACCGCGTGGGCGAGGCCTACAACAAGAGCAACGGGGCGCGGAGGATCACGCCGGGCGACATCCACGAGCCGGTGTTCGGTCCCTTCGACACCACCGGCGTCCTCAAAGCGATCAGCAACGCGGAGCGATACAAGGTCCTGGTGAGCTCCGACCAGCCCGCCAAGCCCGGCTACACCCGAATCCACCAGCAAGCCATTCAGTCCACCGTGATCAAGCAGTCGGAGCTCTGCGTTACCTGCCACCAGGTCCAGGTCCACGCCGGAATCAAGCTGGAGACGGTGTGGGAGGAGTACCGCGCGTCCCCGGCCTTCAAGGAGGGGACGACCTGCCAGCAATGCCACATGAGTCCCAAGCCGGGACAGATGCTCGCGGAGAAGGACTGGCCCCGAGGTCCCGCTGCCCTCCTCCCCAACGGACTGACGGTCAACGATGACCGGCCTGTCTCCGACCACACCTTCGTCGGGCCGGGCTACCCCATCAGCCACCCCGGTCTCTTCCCGATCCCCTTGACCGCGTCTCGCTTCACTCCCCAGCAGTGGCTGAAGTTCGACTACCGGGCCAAGTGGGGGAGCGACGAGTTCGAAAAGAACGCCGCCTCCGTCTCCTTTCCGCCCGAGTGGGTGAACCCCGCCGACCGCAAGGAGGCCTGGGATGTGGTGGTCGCCAATCTGGCGAGGTGGGAAGACCGGAAGAAGATGCGCATCGAGCTCCTGGAGAACGGCTCCCGTCTCAACGGACCGTTCTTCGACGGCCCCCTCAAGGTTGGCCAGGACCTCTCATTCAAGTACACGCTCAAAAATCTCAATAAGGGTCACAACCTCCCTTCGGGCTCGCTGGGAGCGCAGCCTGAGTTGTGGCTCAACGTAGCCCTCATCGACCCCGACGGAAACAGGATCTGGGAATCGGGCTACGTCGACAAGTACGGCGACTTCGCCGACCTGCAATCGCGAGGCGTCCGCAATCGCGAGATCGCCTTTGACGACCAGCTCTTCAGCATGGGGGCCAAATTCATCACCACCAACGTGAAGGGCACTGATCGGGAGATGTACCTGCCGATCAATCTCGACTTCGACCAGCTCCCGTTCATCCGCCCCGGCGGCACACCCTCCTCGGTCAACAATCATCCGCCCAACGTGCGCATGGAGAAACGCAGCATCCCGCCTCTCACCACCCGCGCAGCCAACTACAAGGTTCCGGCGTCACTGATGACGAAGCCGGGCACCTACCGGCTCGCCGTACGCATCCGCGGCCGGACGGAGCCCATGTACTTCATGGATTTCGTCTTTGCCACGACGGACATGAAGCGGTCCGAGAACGAATGGGTCACCGATACCCATCAATACGCCGTCGCATTCGAGGTCCACTGAAGTGAGGGCGAACATGAATCGAAACGCGTGCGCCAAACTCTCGCTAGCCGGACTGCTCGTGCTCATCCTCGGCGTTCCGAGCGCCTTTGCCGCCGACGACGATCCGAAAGCGCACGACATGTCACCGGAGGCCAAGCTCCTCCCCGGTCCGCCCGCACCGGGCTCGTTCATACCGGACCCCGTCTATCCGGAGCCGTACGACGCCCAGGCCCAAATCGACGTCTACGAGAAAAGGCATGCGAACCTGAACCCCACGGGCGTTCCGGCGATCGCGGCGGGCATTCGCATGTACGACCGCGGAGCCTACACGCCGCGTCCCACCTGGCTCTTCGGCGCGAAGGATCCGATGGCATTCGGCTTCATGGCGTATGGCGATCTTCGCGTCGCCGCCGATACTTACGACGCGGGCAAGGGCAACGGAGACCAGTCGGTCGTCGCCGCCCGCCTCAATCTCGACATGGATCTCGCCCTCACCGCCACGGAGCGCATCCACGCCTTCACGCGGCCGCTCGACAAGAACGGGTCGTTCACGCGCTACAACCTCAGCGGCGGGGCCCCTGGTAAAGACAAGTTCGTCTCCACTTTCGACTTCGACATCGACACGCTCTTCTTCGAAGGCGATCTCGGCCAAATTACCGGCGGCTGGAGAGGCAAACCGAGCAGGTTCGATCTGCCGATCGCTTTCGGCAGGATGCCGTTCGTCACGCAGAACGGCGTCTGGATCGAGGACGCCTTCGACGGCGCGGCCTTCAGCATCACGGCCAAGAACATCCCGAAGCTCGACGTCAGCAACACCGACCTCACCATCTTCGCCGGCTGGGCCCAACTGACCACCCCCGCCGCTTCCGGCTCGAAGAACGGTGTCTTCGGCGCGGCCGGATTCGCCGACTGGCTGAAGGGATACGTCGAGTACGGCTATGGCTACGTCGACGCCGACGACGACGACCTGAGCTATCACAACGTGACCGCCGCGTTTACGAGGCGCTACTGGGGAAGGCTGTCCAACAGCATCCGGGTGATCGGCAACTTCGGTCAGAAGGGCAAGCCCGGCACAGGGAAAACGGCCGACGGGCTGCTGCTCCTGGTGGAGAACTCGCTCACGCCGCACTATCTGCCGTGGAGCGGGGCCAATCAGTTGAATTTCGTCCCCTACCTCAATCTCTTTGCCGGCTTCGACTCGCCGCAATCGCTGGCTCGCGGGGCGGATTCCGGCGGCGTGCTGCGGAACACCGGCCTCGGCTTCGAGTCCGACGGCATGACGGCTTACCCGACGCTCGATGCCACAGCGCACGACACCTATGGCGGATCGTTGGGGTTGGAGTACCTGTTCGATCTCTTCCGCCAGATCGTCGTGGAAGGGTCGGTGGTCCAGCGCAGAGGCGGCAGCCCGCTGGCGGGGAACGAGTACTCAGTCGGCGTGCGCTATCAGCAGCCGATCAGCCCCGACCTGATCATTCGCTTCGATGCCATGAAGGGCTGGCTGCAGGGACAGAAGGACATCTACGGCGTACGAGCGGAGTTGCGTCTCAAATTCTGAGGAGGTTCTCAATGTCTGTGTTTCAGCTCAACGTCAACGGCAAGATGCACGCGGTCAACGTCGACGGCAACATGCCGCTGTTATGGGCCCTGCGCGACATCCTGGGCCTCAAGGGCACCAAGTTCGGTTGCGGCGTTGCGCAGTGTGGGGCCTGCACCGTTCATCTCGATGGGCGCGCCGCGCGCTCCTGCATCACCGACGTCGGCGTCGCGGCGCTCTCCAAGGTCACCACCATCGAGGGGCTGTCGTACGACGGCAGCCATCCGTGCCAGAAGATGTGGGTCGAGCTCGGCGTGCCGCAGTGCGGATTCTGCCAGCCGGGCCAGATCATGAGCGCCGCGGCGCTTCTCGCCGAGCACCCGCACGCCAATGACGAGCAGATCGACAGCTACATGAGCGGCAACATCTGCCGCTGCGGCACCTATCCGCGCATCAAGGACGCCATTCGCAGACTGGCAGGGAGCGCGACATCATGAGCACCAGGTTCAAGGTTTCTCGCAGAGCCTTCCTCCGCACTGCGGGCGTCGGCACCGGCGCGGTGGTGTTCGGCTCGTACCTCACCCCATCGCTCCAGGCTCAGGGCCTCATTCACAATCTGATCAACGGGTTTCCGGTGGAGGGCGTCCCTGTCGTGGCCCTCAAGGTCAACGGCGACGTCGTCATCACCACCCATCGCCCGGAGATGGGTCAGGGCATCCGCTCCAGCCTCGCCGCGGTCCTGGCCGACGAGATGGAAGCGGACTGGAAGCGGGTGACGCTGAAACAGCCCGACGCCGAAGCGGCCAAGTACGCGGTCGCGTTCCCGGCCGAGGTGGCGGCCGACGTCACGCTCCCCTTCCCCTACGAAAAGATCCCCTCCATCAGAGACGCGAAGCTGCAGTACCTCGTCTCCCCCGAAGGATCTCAGTTCACCGACAGCTCGCGGAGCATGACCGCGTACTACACGGTCATGCGGCTCTACGGCGCGGGCATCCGGCTGGCGATGATCCGGGCGGCGGCGAAGAAATGGGGAGTCGACGAAAAGGAGTGCCGGGCGGAGAAGCACCGGGTATACGGACCCGGCGGCCGTTCCAGCGACTACCGCTGGCTGCTGCTGGGGGCCAAGAAAGAGACGCCGTCGTACGAAGACATCAGCAACGCGCTCAAGAAGTCCGAGGAGTTTCGCTACATCGGCAAAGGGAAAGAGAAGATGCCGTTCTACGACGCGCTCGACATGGTGCGCGGAAAGGCGGAATACGGCGCCGACGTCGATGTCCCCGGCATGTTGACGGCCATGATCGAGCGCTGCCCGGTGGCCAACGGGGCGCTCCTCTCCTACGACCCCGCGCCGGCGCTTGCCGTGAAGGGTGTCCGCGCGGTCGTGCCGATGTTCCCTCCGGGAGTTCGAGGCGGGGGGGTGGGCAGAGCTTTCATGCCGCTTGCCGGTGTCGCCGTGATTGCGACGAACACCTGGTCGGCGTGGCAGGGCCGCAGGGCGCTCAAGCCGACCATCAAATGGGACCTCGGTCCCCACGCCTCCTACGACTCGGCCGCGTTTCGCAAGGAGCTCGAAGAGTCGACCTCCAAGCCGGGGAGGACGGTGCGCAAGAAAGATGACGTGGACGGCGCCTTCGCCGCCGCCGGCACCGTGGACGCTCGCTACTACGTGCCGCACCTGGCGCAAACTCCGATGGAGCCGCCGGTGGCAGTAGCCCTTTTCCAGAACGGACGAATGGAGGTCTGGACACCCACGCAGAATCCCGATGGCGCACAGCAGGCGGCCGGAGCGGTCGCCCTCGGCTTCACCCCCGATCAGATGGTCCTCGAGACGTTCCAGGAGAAGGCGCGGAAAGCCGCGACGGTGCACGTGACGATGCTGGGCGGCGGCTTCGGTCGCAAGTCGAAGCCCGACTACATCGCCGAGGCGGCCATGCTCGCCAAGCAGATGCCCGGCGTGCCGATCCGGGTGCAGTGGACCCGCGAGGACGACGTCAAGTTCAGCTACTACAACGCGGCCAGCAGCCAGTACCTGAAGGCGTCGCTCGGCGCGGACAAACGCCCAACCGCGCTTCTGCAGCGCAGCGCCCTCACCTCGTTCTTCGGCACGCTCTTTCCGAACCGTTCGACGCCCGATTTGAGTGCCGCCGAGCTCGCGGCGGGCGCGAAACTACGCGCCGATACATACGGCGGCGGCGAATACCCGTACGCCTCGGGCATCGAGCGCGCGCAGGGGCTGGAGGACATGCCGTACGAGGTGCCGAACATCCGCCTCGAGAACTGCGAGGCCGAAAACCACATCCGCGTCGGCTGGATGCGCTCGGTCGCCAACGTCTACCACGCCTTCGCCATCAACTCCTTCGCCGGCGAGCTGGCCATCGCCGCCGGACGCGACCAGAAGGACTATTTGCTCGATCTGATCGGGACGGATCGCATCCTCGACGAGAAGACGCTGGTCGCCCAATCGGTCGCGCGTTACCGCAACAACGAGCTCCCGCTGGCGGCGATCGAGGTGCCCGTGGTCAAGGGTGGGAAAGTCAATCAGGTCGTTGCCGGCTACCCGCCCGATACCTCGCGGCTGCATGCCGTGATCAACCAGGTGGCGGAGGAGTCGGACTGGAAGAACAAGGTCGCGAAGTACAAGAACATGAAGGGCCGCGGCCTCGGCATCGCCGCCCACCGCAGCTTCCTCAGCTACGTGGCCGTCGTGGCCGACGTCTCGCTCGGCGACGAGAACGAGCTGACCATCAACGACATCTACGCCACGATCCACTGCGGGCTGGCCGTCAACCGCGATCGCGTCCTGGCGCAGATGGAGGGGGGCGTCGTCTACGGCCTGAGCTACGCGCTCCTCGGCCAGATCACGGTGAAGAACGGAGCGGTGGTGCAGAACAACTTCGACGACTACCCCGTGCTGCGCCTCTACCAGACGCCGCGGATCCACGTCAGCATCGTCGACAGCAACGACCCGCCGACCGGCGTCGGCGAGCCGCCGACTCCCGCGGTGGCCCCCGCTCTGGCCAACGCGATCGCCGCCGCCGGCGGACCGCGCATCCGCGAACTGCCGCTGGCCACGTCCTCACTCGACGACGCGAAGAAGTTAGAGAAAGTCATGTTCGCCTGAGGCAGGAGCGGCCCCTCGTCACGCGTGTGTGAGGGGGGCCGCGTCTTCCACGATCACATCCGCTGCCTTCTCGCTGATCATGTAGATCGGCGTGACGATGAAGAAGCCGGGAATGCGCGGGAAGACCGAGGCGTCCACGATGCGCAGGCCCTTCGTGCCGATCACGCGGAAGCGGCTGTCGACCACGGCGTTTGGATCGTCGGGCTTGCCGATCGGGCAACTGCACGAGGCGTGGTGGCCCCACGCGTTGGAGCGAATCCACTCGCCGAGGTCCGCGTCGCCGACCTCCGGCCCGGGGATGAGCTCGCGCGAAATGGCGTGATTTCGGCGATTCATGTCCCGGATGAACAGCACCGCCTTGAGGATCGATGCCAGGTCGTCGTACGCGGGGTCGTTGCTCTCTTCGAAGTAGTGGAAGTCGATCTCCGGCGTATCCAGCGGATCCTTGCTCTTGAGTCTCACCGTCCCGGCCGAATTGTTGGTGTGAGCCTTCACGACCGCCCAGGTGAGACGGTTCTTCCGCTCCTCGACGTGCTCCGAGTATTGCGGGTAGTAGCCGTGAAAGTCTCCGGGGAGGGCGAAGATGAAGAGATCGGGATCGGCCTTGCCTTCGTCCGACTTCAGGATCATCGCCGCCATCGCTCCATTCGACGTGTAGACGCCCTTGCCGCTCTTCCATTCGACGAAGCGCGCGTCGGGCGGCACGCCGTCGCCGGGCGGCTTGAACGTGGCGCCCCTGAGCATGAAGAAGTCTCGATTCATCTCCGACACCACGCCGACCTCGTACCGGTCCTGCAGGTTGCTGCCGACGCCGGGACGGTCGACCAGGGATTCGATCCCCACCGACGCGAGATGTTCCTTCGGCCCGATGCCGGAGAGCATCAGGAGCTGCGGCGTGTTGAACGCGCCGCCGGCCAGGATGACCTCGCGCGTGCAGCGGTACTCCTTCTTCTGGTAGGACGGCGCGCCGGCGGCGCTCGGATCGGCGCGGTAGAGGTTCTTCCCTTCCCAGCACTCCACGCCGACGGCGCGCTTGTCGCCGTCGAAGATTACGCGCGTCGCGAGGTTGTGCATCTTGATGGTGAGAGGGTATTTTTCCGCGGTCTTCTTGATGTACTCGCGCGTCCCGTTGCGCTTCCCTTTGGCGGTCGCCAACGGGATGGTGGTGGTGAGACCCTCGACCGCGGCGCGATGGCGCCGGTCATTCGGGTCGTCGGCGGGAATGAGGTCGCCGGCGCCATGGCCCAGGCGCTCCCTCGCGGCGCGCATCGCGGTGAGCATCGTCGCCCCCACCTCCAAGTCGCCGAAAGCCATGAAGAGACTTGCCTTGCTCGTGCCGAGCCATCCTTCGTATCCATGGCCGGTCGGATCGTCCTGGCCGGGTTGCGGCGCCTCTTTGTAGGTGCAGCGCTCCACGCGCTGGAAGTACTGCCACATGTTCTCCGCGCGCCATGACTCGTCGCCGGTGAGGGCGGCGATGTGCTCCCAGTCGCTGTCGTGCGGCACCACCGTGATCATCGCGTTGTGCGCGGTGCAGCCGCCGAGCGTGCCGGCGCGCGGATAGAGCACGCCGCCGTGCTCTTTGAAGTACTTCTTGTCGCGCTCGGGGTTGTTGCGGTAGTGGCTCACGAAGTAGTTCCACGACATCTCCTTCTCTTCGGTGGCGAGGGCGTGGAAAACGGGGACTTGATAGAGGAACGTCTCCGGATCGCCACCGGCCTCGATCAGGCAGACGCGGAAACCCCTGACGGCCAGGTTCGCCGCCAGGGGTCCACCGCCGGCTCCGGAGCCGACGACGATGTAGTCGTACGTTTCGTCGGGCATCCCGCGCCGTCAGAACGTCTTCAGGAACTCGATCAACGCCTTCTTGTCCGCGTCCGACAGTCCTGGCTCGCCTTCGCTGGCCGGGAGGAAGTCGGTGCCGAAGTAGTGCCCCTTGTTGACCACGAAGTCGCGGCACTTCGAGACCTCGAGCAGCTTCGGAACCAGCGGCCGGAACACGTTGCGGGCCTGTTCATCGGTGGCGTTTGGCGGCAAAGCGTCGAGATCGTTCGCGATGGCCACGATGAGCTTGGCCACGTCCCACTTCTTTTCCAAATCGATGTTCGAGATCAGGTTGATCGGCGTATCGGTCGGGATCGGGCCGATCTTGATGTTGCCGTCGCTGATGAGGTTCGGGTGCAGCTTCTCGAGAACTCCCGAGACGCCCGAGAACACCCTCGGCAGGTAACCGGCGGAGGCCGTCAGGTAGCTCTGGTTCGGCGTGCGGTCGATCCAGCCGGGATGCTGCTTTCCGGAGAGCGTCGCCGCGGTCATGTTCCCTTTGCGCTTCTCCGGCCACAGCATTTGGGTAATGCCGTCATTGAACGACTCCATGCGGTCGGGCACCGAGCCGGTCCACTTGAAGACGCCGACGGTGTTGTTGAGCAGGAACGGCGCGGTCGACCAGAGACTGCACAGCGACGGCGGACGGGTGTAGCCGCGGCCGCCGCCGGGCATGTCGTACCACGACGTCTGGTACGTGAACGGATCCTGGATCTGCACTTTCCCGACCGCGGGAAGGCTCTTGTACGCGCTCGAGGAGAAGTTGTCCCAGATGTTTCCGGCGAGCGCGTTGGTGGCCAGCGGGCTGCACGCGTTGGTCTCCAGCAGCGTGACCGGGACGCGCGCCTCGGTGGTCATCGCGTTGTCCTTGAGGAAGTCGTCCCTCATCACGATCTGCTTCATCTGGTCCTTGAACTCGGCGGTCTTGGTCCACTTCCAGTAGTCGTCCCAGCTTTTCAGATAATTCGGACCGATGCTGCCGGGACGGAAGAAATCGGTGAACGCCTTCTCCGGCAGTTTGCTCGAGTGGCAGCGCGCGCAGCGTTCGGCGAACACTTCCTTCCCGCGGTTGAGCTGCGCGGAGTCGCCGGTCAGGTACGCCGTTCCACCCGGGGCGTTCTTCAACAAGTCCGGCGGCGACGCGGCCAGGAAGAACAGCGCCACGTCGGGTGACTGCTCCTCGGTGGCCTTCCAGTAGGAGGAGTTCTTTTCTGCGTCGGCGATCCTGATGGGGGAGGTGCTCGGGCCGCCGACGAGCGGAATGAAGTGCAGCGTCCATTCTTCGCTGAACAGACCGATGTTGATGTAGACGCGGTTGAGTGCTCCGAGCGAACCGACCGAATCAGAACCGTCCTTGAGCACGTGCGGGACGCGGGCGGTATGGGTGTTCGGATCGTAGAGTCCCATCACCGGCGAGCTGGCGGGCACGAAGTCGTAGTCCTGGAACTGTTTGTTGTCGCGCTCGCCGCCCGCCAGTGGCTCGGATCCCCATTTGAGGCCCTGGACCAGGCGCGGTCCGAGGTTGTAGATCGCATTCATGGTGCGCGGGTTGTTGATCATGTCCGAGGAGACGAACGAGGTATCGAGCGCACCGGGCCGCGACGTGTTGAAGAGCTGAGAAGCGAAGCTCTTCTCGTCCGGGTTCCAGACGAAGATGCGGTCGACCCAGAAGTATTGCGCGCCCGGATTGCTGTTGAGATTGGCCCAGGTCGGGTTCTCCGGGTCGGTCGGCGGGTTCGAGGGGTTCGGCCCCACGTGGCAGAAGCCGCACGACATGCCGACCCGATACGGCTTCACCAGGTTCTTGTCGTTGTAGTAGGCCGGGTCTTTGTAGTACTTCTCGGCGTCCCAGTGCTGGGCCGCCTTCTCGTCGAAATCGGGATTGGGGAAGAGGCGGAGGCCCACGATCCCCGTGGCGTAGCCGTAAAACGACCCGGTGGGGATGTTCTTTCCGCGGGCGCCGATCTTGACGCCCGGATATCTCTGTTCGTTCTCGAAGGGATCAGGACCGCAGTCCGGGCCGCTCACCCGCTCATCCAGCCAGAGGCCATAGCGGTCGCTGCGCGGTCCGGTCGGCTTGCGGAAACAGGGCTCGTTGACCACCCCGTAGTACTTCCAGCGGTCGGGCCGCCCGTGCGGCAATGACGGATGGGTCGAGATCGTCCTCAGCAGGTCGATCGTACCGAGGCTGAACTTCCTGGAGAGCTGATCCCAGAAGCGGTCGTTTCCGGCGGTCCAGACGATCCAGTTGTTGCGGCCGCGCACCGCGCGCTTGACGGCGTCCTGCGCCGAGATTCCCGGTACATACGGGTCGAGCGCCGCCCGCACCGCTTCCGGGCTCTCGGTGATGCCGTAGTCCATGTCGTGGAAGTAGTCTTCGTCGGCCGCCGGAAAGCTGGCGGCGTCGCGCCCTGCGACGAGGGCCTCGTCCCGCACGTGCCCAGACTCGATCTTTTTGACGGTGGCGCAACTCCAGACCAAGACCAATCCGACGCCGATCAGGAACACGAGCACGACCATCGCGAGCTTGCGCATCACCGTCTCCTTCTTGTTGATTGACCCGGTTACATAGGGAGGGGCGGTCTGAGGGATTTCCCTACCTCGAAATACGTCCGACTTTCCACTTTCGACCTGTTTTTCAACGAATCGTCTTAAATGATGGTGCACCGAGGACGCGGAGCGTTTCAGCCGGCGACCGCGCGACATGGTGCGCGGAGAAAGCCGGCGGACGTAATCCTCGCCCACACGAAGAAGACGTCGGCGGCGAGTGTCGCGTGAACGGCCGCCGGTTCGCCGAATTCATGTGCCGGTGGATCTGGGTAAAGCGTCTTCGTCGATACTCGCGACATGCTCGAATCGGATGGGCAAGCCGAGCGATCCCGAGGCGCTGGTGGACAGCAGTTTCCGCGTCCATCGGCGTGGAGAACCTGCGGGTCGTCGACGCGTCGGTGTTCCCGGGCATCCCTGGCTTCTTCATCGTCACGCCGATCTACATGATCGCGGAGAAAGCTGCGGACGTGATCCTCGCCGGCGCGAAGAAAACGCCGGCGGCGAATGTCGCGTGAGGCGAACGTTCACCGGTCTGCCGACCAGGGATCGATCAACTCCAGATCAAGGTCTTCAAAGTGGCGCAGGTTGCGCGTTGCAATCGCCGCTTTCCGCGCCGCGGCGATCCCGGCGATCTGCACGTCGCGGATCTCGATGGTACGGCCCAATCGCCGTCGCTCCGCAGCGATGTGCCCCGCAGCCTGCGCGGCGGCTTCGTCGAACGGAACGACGCGGCCTTCGAAATCATCTTCCAATGTCTTGCGGAAAGCCTCCTCGAGCGATCGTCGCCGCCGTCCGGACGCGAGGATTTCCAGCCCGAAACGAACCTCGAAGACGGTGATTGACGTCGTCCAGATCGATTCCGATGGCTGCGAATCGAGCCATGCCACGACGATGGGATCCGCATCGCGCTGCATGAGAGCGGAGATCACATTCGTGTCGAGCAGGATCACTCGAACACCGCGGGACGGACGGTCTGACCGCGCAGCTCAGGAATCTGCTCCACAAGGCCGACTCTGCCGAAACGAGCGGCGATGCGCGATCCCAGCGGTGTGCGAATGCCTCCCTCGCTCCTGACCGCGTTACGCAGGATCTCGCGAACTTCTTCCTCCGTGCTGCGGCCGTGCCGGCGAGCGCGGCGCTGGAGCTTTTGCTTGACGTCATCATCGAGTTGGCGAACCACGAGTTGAGCCATGCGACGGATGATATCGCGATAGCACCACGTATCGTGCCTACGTTCCAGCGGGGCGGTTGGTTGTAACGTTCCGGCGTCCCGCTGCACTACTCACGGGTAGGGAAGCGGCCTCCTGGAGGTCCTCCTCGGTAGCATCCAGCAATAGTCAACAGTTTTCCGGCGAGCAAGGGAGGCTCATGGGTGGACGTGTTGCGGCTTTCTGTCTGGTAAGCCTGGCGATTGCCTCCGCTCAGGGGGACCAGCAGTCTCGTCACTGTGATCGCTACCTTCCCATGTCACCGGACAACCCGTTCGGATATCGCCTTCGGGGAGACCGTTGCGAAGGCATCTACGTCCAGCCGGTGACCGTCACGCCGTTGATCGTCGCCTCGTTCGGCCAGATGAACCTGCCGGAATCGCTTGCCGCGAATCGCACGCTACTCGTCGAATGGGCAGCCGACGGCGCCGATGTACGACTCCGCGCGAATTCCTTGAAGCCCAAGACGTACTATCGAATGGATAGCCGTCAGCCTGCCGGCTCGCACTCGTATCGCTGGCCGACCGATGTGCTCACGGCTTTAAAGCTCACGGCGAGAGACATCGGGATCGTGGCCTGGACCGAAGAAAAGGTGGGCGACACCGTCCGCGCCCTGTATCTACCCACGCGCATCGGACAGCCGCCTGCGGGACGAGAAGGTGTTTACGAATTGATCGTTGTTCCCGGAAACGAGTTGAGCGAGGTCTTCGTCTCGTTATCAAGCGTCCGGGGCGACGGTATCGGTGTGCAGGTGTCGGATCCGAAGCCTCTGAAGTACGGCTTCTACCCTGCCGGAAGGAGCATTCGCATCCCTATTGGACCGCTCCCTCATCAAGGCACCTACCTCGTGGAGATCGGAGCGACGTTGCGAGATGGAGGAGCCATCAGCCACGAACTCTGGTTCATGACCGGAACGACCCATGGGCGATAACGATCCGCTACGCGAGCTCCTGCGTCGAAAAGCGCGCGAGATCGGCGACGAAGCGGCAAAGCATGACGGCGTCGTGCCCCCCGACCAGCTCGACGCATTGAACCACCTCGCTCGATTGGTGGAAGTCCGCGAGAAAGCGTTTCCCAGCATCTCTCCGCGTTGGCGTATTGCCGCGGTCCTGGCGGGGACGCTCGTCCTCGTCAGCCTGCTCCTGTTCCTTCGCGTCCGCGAAACGGAAGTGGAACTGCAATTGGCCGTCTCCGAAGCGGGGTTCGTCCTCTCGCGGCCGCAGGTGCTGACCGACACCGTGAATCTCGCCGAGCTCGGGGTGTCCGGTCTCCGCGGGATTCAATCCTCGGATTCCGCATTGTCGCAGTGGGCGGCACAGTCCGGGCCGGACGAGCAGAAGGCCGTTCGCGTCACGGCGACGGAACGCGATCAGAGAACGGGAACCGTGACGCTGCATCCTCTCAACCTGGCCGCCGGTGTCGAGGTCCATGTCGGCGAAGGACGTACGCCGTTGAGTGCCCGCGTCGTTCTCAAGGGCTCGCGCAATGTCATGCGGGCCACGCTGTACGGTCCTCTGAAAATCGACCTGATGAGCGCCGAAAGCCGCGAGGCTGTTTTTGAGATTCCGAGGTCGTTTCTGCTCGAGACTGACCCCGGCGAGGCGAGTCTAGATCTGCTCTTCGCCGCGGGCTCGGATACGGAGTTCTCTCCCCAACTCTCCATCAAGAAGCTGTCGTTGTCCCGAATCGACGAATTCCAGGCATCGGATGGAACAACGACCGATGCTGTGTCGACGATCCTGTCCGGGACCATCTATCTCGAGTCACTGAACGGCGAACCGCGTCCGGTGCGGCCCAGAGAATTGCTGCGATTCGACGAAGTCCGCGGCGTGATTCGTACGCTGCAACTCGAGAAGGGCCATGTCACCCTCGCCTTCAGGGGCACCGTTCGCGGCATGCGAAGCGGCTGGGGCGAGAATCCGAAAAGCCTGATGCCCACCTGGCTTGCCTGGCTTCAGGCGCGGCACCGTATGCCTCTGCTTTGGGGCACGACACTCTACGTCTTTGGATTGATCGCTGCGGTCCTGCGATGGTGGAGGGTTCGGTTATGAGAGTTCTCGCGGCGTTCCTTCTCGTTCTCTGGGGATTCGGAGACCTTCACGCCCAGGAAGACAATGCCGATGCTGCGGTCCGGCGTGGTGAGAAAGCTCTGGCCGAGAACCGGCTGGACGACGCGATCACCGCGTTTCAACGATGTCTGCAGATGGCTCCTCGCGCTTCCGTTTGCGCCTGCGACCTCGCCTGCGCCTATTCCCTCAAAGGCGACGCGAGAACGGCTGTGGAATGGCTCGCGCGCGCGGCGGACTGGGGCTACGAGGAGGTCGACTGGATGCTCCAGACTACCTACTTGACGAACGCCCGGTCTGACGTTCGATTCGGGCAGCTCATCGAAGACATCCAGAGTCGGTTTCCGGATTCGAGAAATCGACCCTACGTTGCTCCCAATCAGCCGGAGCGGGGAATGGAGTTGGTGGCGATGGTCCGAAGCGAACTGGGCAGCGGCGCCGCCATCGTCCTTTCGCACGAGGGCAATCGCGTCTATCTGGCCACCGCGAACCACGTGGTCCGTCAAGGTGGCACGGAGGCGCAGACCGTCAGCGTTCAACTGAAAGCTCTTGGGCCACGCTGGCGCAGCGCGCGGCTTCAGCCGGCCGTAGGCGATGCCGATCTGGATTTCGCTGTTCTTTCGGTGGACGGGACTGGACTGAACGTTTGCGCGCTGCCGCTCCACCTGGGCGGAGACAGCGGGTTGCATCGCGGAGATGCCGTGTATCCGGTCGGCTATCCCGGAGGCATCCTCTGGGCAATGCCACTGACGCCGGACCATGCGTCACAAGTCTCGCCGAGCCAGATCAGCTTCGAATCGCAGTTCGTCAGGGTGGGCTTTTCCGGTGGGGCATTGCTCAACGAACGAGGAGAGATCGTCGGGATGATCACCGCCGACGAGCCGCCCCTCGGACGGGCTGTGCCTTTAGCGCTGATTCTCCAGGCGGCACGCGCGGCGGGTTATCCGGTGCAGCTTTCCGGGCCCGAGGAGCGCGCCAAGATGCCGCTGCATGTCGCGGCCAAAGCGGGCGACGTCGCCGCCATCAAGCGTTTGCTCGAGAACTGCGCCGATCCGAACCTTGCAGACGCCACCGGCCGAACGGCATTGCACGAGGCCGCAGTGCAAGGGTCGGTCGAAACCATCCAGCTGTTGCTGAATGGCGGCGCACGGCTCCACGCGTGGGCCGTGATCCGCGGGGACGACTCCAAACGCGTATGGGCTACGCCGCTGCACCTCGCCGCGGAGCACGGGAGGGTGGAAGCGGTGAAGGCTTTCCTGGTTCACGGCGACGTCAACGTTGAGACCCTCGTGAGATACGACAGGCTGGAACGGTGGAACACCCCGCTGCACTTTGCTGCGCGACACGACCGCGGCGACGTGGCGGAAGTGCTCGTCGCCGCCGGTGCCCATCTGGAAGCGATCGGATGGCATGACCTTACGCCGCTCGGTGTCGCGGCCCGGAGCGGATCGGTCAGCGTCGCTCGAGTGCTGATTCGGCATGGAGCGGCGATGCAGCCGAGAGCCCCCGAGCGCGACCCTTCGCTGTTACAGGTCGCCGCAGAAGCCGGGATGTTGGACATGCTGAAGCTCCTCATCGATCTCGGAGCGGATGTCAATCAAATCACTTCATGGCAGTACTCCACAGCACTGGCGGCGGCCGCGGCGGGTGGGCAAGACAAAGCGGCCGAATTCCTGATCGCGCAGAAGGCCGTGGTCGACGAACCAAGCTACGGGGGGAACACGCCCTTGCATTCGGCAGCGAGGACTGGGTCCGCTGCGGTGGCGAAGGTGCTTGTGGCAAACGGCGCCGATCCGAACAGGAGGAACGCGCGAAACGAGAGCCCACTCACGCTGGCTGCAGAGCGTGAGGATCTCGAGATCCTACGGGTCTTCGTGAACGCGAAGGCGGACACCGGATACCTGCTACATCGCGTCCTCTACGCCGGCAACATCGGCGCGGCGCGAATTCTCATTGAGGGCGGCGCCGATGTCGCTCTGAAGGACAAGGACTCCGGAGAATCCCCGTTGCATATGGCGGCAAAGAAGGGGTTGGCCGAGGCTGTTGATCTACTCATTGCGGCCAAAGCAGAAGTCAACGAGCCGAACGGGTCGGGGTGGACCGCTCTGTACTTGGCGGTCGCCGAGCGGCATGTGGATGTAGTCGATCGGCTCCTGCGAGCCGGCGCGGATCCGAATAGCGAAGTGCCTTTCCCGCCGGATGAGAACACCCCGGTAGCCCGAGCAGCGTCAAAAGGACCACCCGAAATGCTGGCTCTGCTTCTCGCGGCTGGAGGCGACCCGAATCGCAGAGGCAAAGGCACCGCCAGTCCTTTGTACTTGGCAGCACGGGGTCGAGATTCTATGAAGAAGGTGCAGTTACTGCTGAAGGCCGGCGCCAGGGTGGTGGCTGAAGGTGACGGGGCGTCACCTCTCCATGCGGCGATGGTCGCCGACGGTGAGATCGACGGTGATCATGACGCTGCCTCCGTCATACGCGTTCTTCTTGCCGCCGGCGCCGTCGTCGACGCCACAGACGAAAACGGCCTCACCCCCCTGCACCATGCGGCGAGTCGGAGAAACATCGAGGTGGTCAAGCTGCTGTTGTCGGGAGGTGCCAGCGTTCAAGCGGTGGCCAAATGCGGAGCGACTCCTCTGTCGTTTGTGTTGCAAGGTGCCCGCGACACTGAGGACCAGGCGCTCGCTGTGGCGGAAATCCTCGTGGCCGCCGGCGCCGACGTCAATGCGACGGATAGCTGCAGCAATAAATCGCTCATGGACGTAGCCCAAGAATTGGGCAACTACAAGGTGCGTCAGCTTCTGCTGTCGAAGGGGGCGAAGTCTGGTGGCCATGAGTAGCGAGCAACGAGTCGCTATGAAGGCTCTACGTATGTTCGGCGTCATCGCCCTCGTTCTGTACGGGCCTAGGAACCTTCACGCCGAGGATGACAGTCCCAGTGGTGCGATCCGCCGTGGGGAGGAAGCGCTGGAAGAGAACCGGCTGGACGATGCGATCGCTGCGTTTCAAGGGTGTCTGCAACTGGCCCCTCGATATTCCGTTTGCGCCTACAACATCGCATGCGCCTACGCGCGGAAAGGGGATGCTGCGACGGCCACGGAGTGGCTCGCGCGCGCGGCGGATTGGGGCTTCGAGGACCTCGACGAGATCCTCAAGGACACCGACTTGACCAATGCCCGGTCTCACGTCCGATTCGGGCAGGTCATCGAAGACATTCAGAATCGGTTGCCAGCCTCCAGACCTCGACCCTACGTCGCTCCCGATCAGCCGGAGCGAGGGATGGAGCTGGTGGCGATGCTCCGCAGTGAACTGGGAAGCGGCGCCGGCATCATCCTGTCGCACGACGGCAACCGCGTGTATCTCGCCACCGCGAACCACGTCGTGCGCCAAGGGACTGCCGCGGCGAAGACGATCGATGTTCAACTGAAGAGTCTTGCCCCACGCTGGCATCGCGCGCGGCTTCTGGCGCCTGTAGCCGATGCCGAGCTGGATCTCGCCATCCTTGCCGTGGATGGGATTGAACTGAACTTCTGTGCGCTGCCGCTTCATCTGGGCGGAGACAGCAGTGGCTTGCGTCGCGGAGATGCCGTGTATCCCGTCGGCTATCCCGGCGGGATCCTCTGGGCAATGCCACTGACGCCCGACCATGCGTCGCAGGTCTTCCCCAACCAGATCAGCTTCGAATCGCAGTTCGTACGGGTGGGCTTTTCCGGCGGAGCAGTGCTCAACAAACGAGGAGAGATCGTCGGGATGATCACAGCCGACGAGCCGCCCCTCGGACGGGCGGTGCCCTTGGCGTTGATTCTCCAGGCGGCACGCGCGGCGGGGCATCCGGTGCAGATCTCGGGACCCGAGGAGCGCGCCAAGATACCGCTGCATGTCGCCGCTAAGGCGGGCGACGTCGCCGCGATCAAACGCTTGCTCGAGAACTGCGCCGATCCGAATCTTGCAGATGCCACGGGCCGAACGGCGTTGCATGAGGCCGCGATTCAGGGGTCGGGTGACGCGATACGCCTCTTGCTGAATGCGGGCGCACGACCTCACGCCTGGGCCGTGATCCACACCGAAGGTTCCGAACGCGAGTGGGGTACGCCGTTACATTTTGCCGCCGAGCACGGAAGGACAGATGCCGTGAAGGCTTTGCTGGTGGGCGGCGAGGTCGACGTCGAAACGCTCCGGAGGAGCAAGGAAGACAGGCAAATGATCCAGGCGGACACGGCATTGCACCTTGCCGCGCGATATGACCGCGGCGACGTTGCCGGGGTGCTCGTCACCGCTGGCGCCGACCTGAAAGTGCACGGAGGGGAAGACTACGACGCTCTCGGGATCGCCGCCGCGAATGGATCGCTCGTCGCGGCTCGAGTGCTCCTTCAGCATGGCGCGGCAGTGCAGCCTCCTAACGACTCGGACGAATTGTCGCCATTGCAACTCGCTGCAGGAGCTGGAAAGGTGGACATGCTCAAGCTGCTCATCGAGCATGGGGCTGATGTCAACGCAACCAAATCTCCGTCGTATGCCTCGACGTATATCTCGACGGCCCTGCATGCGGCTGCCGCGAAGGGCCAGGTGGAAGCGGCCGCATTCCTGATCTCGCAGAAAGCAGTGGTCGACGCGCCGGGCGATCATAGAAGGACGCCCTTGCATGCGGCGGCGCACTCGGGATCCCGCGCCGTCGTGGAACTGCTTCTGGCACACGGCGCCGACGTCAACCGCATAAACGGGCAAAACGAGACGCCGATCGGATTGGCCGCGGAGCGCAAGGATGTCGAGGTCCTTCAGGTCATCGTGAACACCGGGGCGGAGATCGGATACCTCCTTCATCGCGTTCTCGAAAGGAAGAACGTCGACGCAGCGCGGATTCTCATCAAGGGCGGCGCCGATCTATCACTAAAGAACAAGAGCGGAGCACAACCGCTGCACGTGGCCGCGGTGAACGATAGCGCCGAGGCGGTGGATCTGCTTCTGAAGGCCGGTGCCTCTGTCAACGCTGTGGATGCAAACGGGCTTACGCCTTTGCATCATGCCGCGATGGGAGGCCGCCTGGCGATTGTGGATCTGCTGATCGCCGCGAAGGCGAGTGTCAACACGCAGGACAAGTCGGGGTGGACCGCTCTCTACACGGCGTCCGCGCGCAATCCAGATGTGGTCGAGCGGCTCCTCCGAGCCGGTGCGGATCCGAACATCGAAACGCAGTCCGCCGAGGATGAGAGCGAGAACACGGCCATGGCCCGAGCCGCTTCGATTGGAGCGTCCGACATTCTGGCCATGCTTCTCGCGGCGGGAGGCGATCCGAATCGCCGAGGCAAAGCCGCGGTGAGCCCTTTGATCCTGGCGGCCAGGGACGACGACGCAGAAAAGACGGTCCCGTTGCTGCTGAAGGCTGGCGCGAAAGTGGCGCCCGAAGGCGAAACGACGTCGGCTCTTCATGCGACGATTTCCGGCGACAGTCGCGCCAAGGCCGCTGTCATTGCCCATCTCCTCGCGGCCGGCGCCCCGGTCGATTCCAGGGACGAGAAGGGTCACACCCCCCTGCACGATGCGGCCGATGCGATGGACATCGAAGCGGTTAGGGTGCTGCTGGCGGGAGGTGCCAACGTCAACGCGGCGGACAAATGCGGAGCCACTGCTTTGTGGTTCGCGCTGCCCGGTGACACCTACCTGGAGCAAAAGACGCTCGCCCTGGTGGAGATCCTTGTGGCCGCCGGCGCGGACGTCAATGTCAGGAACACTTGCAGCCCGGAAACGCTCATCGAGATGGTCGAAAAGCTGCGCTACGGGAGGGTTCGCCAGTTTCTGTTGTCGAAGGGTGCGAAGGTGCCGAGTCCGTAAGCGGCTCGGGTTCTGGTGCTCACAGCTTCTGTCCTTTCGCCGATTGACCTCGAAGCAGAAAGGTTTTTGGGTACTTCCCCTCGCCGCAAATCTTGAACGTGCCGAACTCCTTGAACCACTCTCCGTCGGGCGCTTCGGGCTCGGATTCTCGCCAGAGTTTGAGCTGGTACAGATCTTCGACGGTGATCTTACGATCGCGGAGCCGGTCGAAAAGATGATCACGCAAGGCGGGCGGAAGATTCGTCCACTGAATCTTCGGCACTACGAATCACCGAATGTCATTCGAGCCAGCTCTTCTTTTAAACGGTTCTGTTCGGCGCGATCCGACGTGTGGATTAAGCGATCAGCCAGATCGAAGAATATGTGTTTCTCTCGTTCTTTTGCCTCGAGACCGCTTTCGATGAGTTCAACGATCACGCGGTTGGCGCTGGTACGCCGGCGTTTGGCCAGAGCTTGAACGCGTCGGGCGACCGTCGAAGGCAAACTGACGCTCTGCCGGACGCTTTTCTGGGATGCTGCCACGCGGCTATCCTACACCACGATGCACCACTTTGCACCAAGGCCGCCGGCGATGCGTGGGCGGTAGGTGTCAGGGACACGACAAGCGGTCGCGCCACGCAAGTCTTTGTGTAATTTGGGGGTTGGCTTGGTGTGCCGGTGCCCGCGCACGCGGTGCGTGAGGGCAAGGTCACGCTGCATCTCGAGGTGGAGGAGAAGAGGCGCGGCGCGTCAAGGCCGGGGACGGAGAAGGAAGTGGAGAAGGTGGAGGTGGTCATCCGCAGTATCATTGCGGCTCCCAAACCCATTCTTACCGCATCCAGCTCTGTTAACGGAGGTCTGCATGGAGTTCTTGGCAAGCCGTTTCGTCACGATCGTTTCGATCGGTGTCTTCATCGTCTCTACTGTTCTTGCGGACTGCGAAACCTTCGGCGATCCTCTGGGAAACACGCCGAAGGCGCTGATCATCGGAAACGCGAGTTACACAAAGCCCGGCATTCCGCCGCTTCGGGGTGCGAGTAAAGACGCTGATGCGATGCAGAAAGCATTTTCCGCCGCTGGCTACGCAGGGGTTCGATGCGACGACGTCTCCGCTTCGAAAATCGAGGAGCAGGTGAATCTGTTTCTCGACGCGACAAATGGGCTCCTCAGGCCCACCGACACCTTCCTTTTTTATTTTTCGGGACACGGAAGCTGGGTGCAGTCGTCGAACGTGAACCTGCTCTACGGCGTCGGTGCCAACAACCTCAAAGGCCAATACGAGTCGTATTCGCTACAGAAGTTGCTCGACGCCGCGGTCGCTCGCGACCAGGCGATGCACGTGATCATCGTCGATGCCTGCCGTCTTCAGGTGATCCCCAAAGGTGGTGGTGCCGTCGGCACCGCAACGCTCAAACCGTTCAACCCGCCGCGTGGCGTTTACATCGCATACGCGGCCGCCGAAGGGGCGCCCGCGTTGACGAACGGCGAGCGGCTCAGCCCCTTCACGGCGGCACTGGCGCAGGAGCTGGAGCTCGAGGCGAAGAGCGCCGCCGAGACGGAACGCGACATCGATCTCCTCTTCCGGCGCGTGCGTGCTCGCGTGGTCGTTGATTGGCCGATGGAACCCTGGACATCCCACAACATGACAGGTTCTTTTACCTTCCGACGCGGAGAGGTGAAATCGATTACCGAAGACCTGCCGCAAAAAGCGCCGCGTGCGGTCGCCTCCGCGCGTCAGGGCGCGGACGACTGGTGCGATGGTTTCGATGTAGCTCTGGACCGGATCTGGGACAGGCCGGAAAGCAAGCTCCGCCTGCCGTTCCTCGCAACGGACGTGTTGCGCCTTCAATTGTGCGAAGGCCCTCCCGCAGCACTCGAGCAGATTCAGGAAGGGCTCAACTCCGGAAGTCTCGTCACGCTCCCCCTTGCGGAGAGCGCCGCCAAGAAGCTGCTCGGCGCGCGGTGGCCGAAACTCACGCTTTCGTACGACACTGCATGCAATGACCTGACTCTTCCGGACTGTCGACGCGTTACGGAGGTCGTCCTCACCAAGGAGGACGCGAGCAAGCTGAAGGCCATGGCGGGCGGCGGCAAGCTCGCCTTCCTCGCACTGCATTGGGGAAAACGGGGCCACTACGAGATCACGCGAACCGCCCTGAGCCAAGTCAATCCACAGTTGCCGCCACAAGTCGTTCAGATCGTCAGCGACGCCTCGCAGGACGCTGACTTCTGGGAGTGGGGCAACCCGGCGGCGCACGGACAGTCGAAGCAGGACAAGAATCTTCGCCCGTCCTCGGTCCAGAAGTCGCAGGAGGATTTTATCGATTGGGAGGTCCGGTCGATCGGCCGCGTCGCTGAAAATTGCGCGAAGCCGCGCGCGGCGCTGTACTACCTCGGCTACGCGCTGCATGGCATTCAGGATCTCGTTTTTCACGGCGGCATGACGAATGCGGAGCACGCACATCGGGACTACGTCGGACCCGCCGCAGTCGACACCGAAGAAGATTACGCGGTGAAGTTCGCAGCAGCCGCGAACGTGAGTGCGGAACTGATCCGCCGCGTCCTGGCGCGCGTGCCTTGTGCGGCCGCGATGACGTCATACCAAGAGGGCGGGTGGCTGTCGGTTTCGGAAAAGCGGGAGCTGTTCAAAAATCGTTCGCGGGATTTTTCCGTCAGTGCAGTCCTCGAATTTCGCAAGTACGCATCCCGCGTCAAAAACGCGATCGCCTCTGGTCAGAAAACCGAGGATTTCTATCTCGAGCCGCGATGGATCAACCACCGCGATCTGGCGTCGGTCACCGCCTATCTCGACAAGATCGCACCGCCACCGCCCGAGGTCGCACCACCGGTTCCGGACGCGACAGTGCCTGCGGCGACAGTGCCCGCCGTGCCGGCGCCGCCGCCGATAGGCTCCTGACGACGTGCAGCGGGGCGGGGAGGGGGGAAGGTCTTTTGGTCGGGCAGGCGGGATTTGAACCCGCGACCACCTGAACCCCATTCAGGTACGCTACCAGGCTGCGCTACTGCCCGACGAGGGGCGTGCATCGTAGCACGCGTCAGGCGATAGAAGCCGCCCACAGGATCAGGTATTTCGAGATCTCGATGTTCTTCGCCGACGGCACGATGATGATCTGTTCGATCTCTCCGGCCTTCTCCATCAGGCCGTCGCGGATCGCCTCCAGCTCCCGGTCCCAGGCGCGCTGGATCTGGGCGATCTTCGCCAGGTAGTCGCCCTCGCGCACCGACTGCGGCGCCTCGGCCACCGCCGAGGGTTTGCCCGAGGTGATGTTGTAGAGGGTCTGCCCCCACGCCACGTTCGACGCCAGCTGGTCCTTCTCCTCGGTCTCCCGCTCGTCGCGCTCGGAACGCTCTTTCACCTGATCGATGCGGCGGCGGAAGGTGCCCTCCAACCGCTCGGTCTCATCCTCGATGCGACGCTCCGCCTCTTCGCGGCAACGCTCGACGAAGGCCTCACGCGGCTCGTTCGGCTCGGAGAAGAGCGCGAAAGCCTGATTGCTCCACATCGCCAGCTTCTCGGTCTCGGCGATGAACTGCCGGAAGGCTTCCTGCGACTGCAGCAGCGACTCGGACGGCACGGTGCCGCCGATCCGGCGGTGCGGCTCGGGGACGGCACGCATGTCGATGGCCGCCGCCTCGAGCGGGCGTGCCGACGTCCAGGTCACGGTTCCTTGCGCGTCGATGGGGGCGACGTACGACTTCATCGTGGTCAGGTGCGCGCCGCTCCGCGGCTCGCTGTGCGTGATGAGCGCCTCGGCCAGGATGTATGGGTGGTAGTCGCCGTGCCCGCCGTAGACGTAGAGCTGCTCGAGCGACGCGGAGTGCTTGCGGGCCATGCGCGGACGCGAGGAGCTGAGCGTGTCGTCGTCGCCGCGGTCGACGCTCAGCCCGTGCGCCACCGGCACCGCTTCCAGCACCCGCCCCGGCACCTCGGACAGCGCGCGGCGCACGTCGTCTTTTTTCTCCGGCGGCATGAGGAAAACCACGCATCCCCCGCCCCCCGCCCCGCACACCTTGCCCGCCCACGCGCCCGCGCCGGTCGCCGCGGCGATGGCCGCCTCGATCTCCGGCGTGGAGACGCCGTCGATCAGCGCCTTCCGGTTCTCCCATTCGTGGCGCAGCGCGGCGCCGGCGGCTTCCATGTTGCCGGCCTCCAGCGCCTTCTCCATCTCGATGGCGCTCTGGGTGATCTTGTCCAGACCTTTGTGGACCTTCTTCTTCCCGTCGATCTGGCGTTTGTAGATCTGCCAGTTGTTGGTGCCGGAAAAGTGCGCCACGCCGGTGTAGTGCAGGAGCATGTGATCGGCGAGGCGATCGATGGGGAGCGGGATCTCGTGGCGGGTGACGGCGCCCGGATTGAGGTGCAGCGCGGCGAGGCCGCCGTAAACCGGAGGGAAGTAGTCCTGGATGCCGGCGGGGACGTTGATCAGGCGCGTCTCCAGATCGCAGACCAGATCGATGAGATCGTCGCCGCGAACGGGATTGCCGAGGAGCTCGGAGATGGCGTGGACCAGGGTGATGGTGAGCGCCGAGGAGCCGCCCAGTCCGGAGCCGCGCGGGGCGTCGGTACGGGTGGTGATCTTGATGCCGGTGAGGTGGAAGTGTTCGAGGACGCGGTGGACGAGCGCCGCCTTCTCATCGCCGGCGAGCTGCTGGAGCGAGTCGTAGCGCTGCTGGTACTGCTCGTCGGTGAGGTGGAGCTCGATGGCGCTCTTGTCGCCCAGCTCGGTCACTTCCGATTCGGCGTAGAACGAGACCGCGACATTCACCGTCCGGGCGCCGGGATGGAACAGGTAGAGGGGCCAGAGGTCGAGAGTTCCACCGGCGAGATCGGCGCGCACTGGCGCACGGACGGAGACCTTTTTCATGGGGGGCGGATTGTACCTAGAAGAGGGCTCGCCGTTTCGCCGCGTATTCAGCGAGCTCGCCAGCGGGAGTGGTGAGTTTCGGCGAGAGCGCCAGGACGCTCGCGCGGAACATGCGCAGCGAGTCGCCGCGCAACGGGTCGGGGGAGATCGACTTGAGTTTCAGCGGGTTGATCCACGCGCCGCCGTCGGTGACGCGGTAGTCGAGGTGGGGGCCGGTCGCCAGCCCGGTCATGCCGACGTAGCCGACGACGTCGCCCTGCACCACCTGCTTGCCGGGCTTCATCCCTTTGGCGAAGCGAGAGAGATGGAGGTAGTACGTCTCCATGCGGTTGGTGTGGCGGATGCGGACGCAGTTGCCTTCGCCGCGGTCGTACCGGGCGCTGACCACAACACCGTCAGCGGTGGTCATCACCGGCGTTCCCATCGGCGCGCCGTAGTCGACGCCGTGATGGGGGCGGAACGCATGCAGGATCGGGTGGAAGCGGCTCTTGGAAAAGCCGGAGGTGATCCGCGTGAATTGCAGCGGCGCGCGGAGGAACTGCTTGCGGAGCGGCGCGCCGTTGCGCGCGTAGTAGCCGGCGCGGCCGTCGGGCATCTCCTGCCGGAATGCCTCGTAGGTCTGGCCCTTGTGCGTGAAGCGCGCGGCGGCGATCGGTCCGTAGCCGATCGGGTCGGAGCCGGCGTATTTTTTGTTCACCACCAGGGAGAACGAGTCGCCTTTCTGCAGGGTGAAGAAGTCGATGTCCCACTGGAAGACGTCGACGATCTGCTGCACGAGCTGCGGTCCCTCGCCGGCGCCGCGCAAGGTCTCGTAGAGCGAGGTGTCGATCTCGGCGGCGACGACCGAGTCGATGACGCGTTGCTCCGCCGGGCGGCTGGCGACGTCGAAGCCCTCCGGCGTGCGCACCGCCTCGATCTCCCCCCAACCGGTGACCTTCATCTGCACGCTGTCGACGGCGCCGGCGGCATCGTGGTGAAAGCGGACCAGATGTCCGGGGCGGAGGCGGCGGAGGTCGATGCTCTTTCCGAACTCGCGCGTGAGCAGCGACGCGTCGGGCCGGTCGAGGCCTCCGGCGGTCAGCACGGCGTCGAGGGTGTCGTCTTCCTCCACGGTGAGCATCATGGAGTGCTCCGGGAGGGTGTCGGTTGGGGCGGTGAGGTCGGTGTAGCGGAGCGACAGGGCCGTGGCGTCAAGTCGTGTCGCCGGGGCCGCGGCGGGCTCGACGCCGGAAACTGCTGCCAGCACGAGCGGTATGGCGAGCGGGAGTGCAGCGGCGAGATACGCCTGTGGTCGCTTGAACATCCTGCTGAGACCGAATCGGCCGGATCGTACCACAGCGTTTCTGCGCGGCCGGGCCATCGGTTTCACACCCGCCCTCCCTTCCGGTTTCGGCGTCTCTGGGTTGCGCGGTCTCGGGGTCCGAGTTGCGACCGCGAGACCCCGCAACCGCGAGACCTCGCAACTTCGTTACTGGCCCGACGGCTCCATCGACAGGGTCTGGATGGGCGCCTTTTGCGTGTCGTCCTTGAGCGGATCGGCGCGGTGGAAGCCGGCGGGGACGTCGAACGTGTTGGCGGCAACCTGCGCCACCTGCTTGACCGACGAAACCTCCAGGTCGCGGGTGACGGTCACCATCCGGCTGACGGCGAGTTGCGACTTCACCGCATGGGCCCGGTTGTTGATCGTCGTGGTGCGCATGGTTTCCTTCAGCGGAAAGCCTTTGCCCCTGGCGTTCTCGAACGCGAACAGATCGTCGATGTCGGCGTTGCCGGTGCGCAGCGCGCCGCCGGAGAGGAAGATCTCCGCGATATCGCCGAAGGCCATCGTCGTCCACCGATCGATGATCGTCTGCACGCTCTGGGTGAGGGGGAGGTTGCCGAAGGTGACGGTGATGTCGTACTCCATCGAGAGGCGGATGTGTTTGGTGGGCATGCCGGCGATGACGGGGTGGTCGGGCATCTCCACGGTGCTCGTCTTCCGGTTGCTGATGACGATCTTGGTCGATCCGAGGGCGGTGGCGACGGCGCCGGCGTTGACGTCGGCGAAGGACTTCTTGGCCGGATCGACGAAGGTCAGCACGCGCGAGCCGTTTGTGGTGAGGACGAACGAGCCGGCCGGGTAGGCGTTGCAGTTGACGAACTCGACGCGCGACTTCTCGCCCTCGATGACCGCGCGGCCGCTGCAGTCGGTGGCCGGCGTCCCTTCCAGCTCGGAGCTCGTCGTCTGCCGGAACTCGTAGAGGATTGCTGCAGAGGCGGTCTGGACCGCCATCAGGAGGATCACACCCATCACGCTCGTTCGCATAAATAACCTCTCGATTTCCGCTGAGTATAAACCCGCTTCGGGGAAATACGTCGCTGTCTGGGCGGCGTTGGGGGGCACATGTCCCTGAAGAAGCTCCTGGCCGCCGTGTCTCTGGCGGCATCCGTGGGTCTGCCGGCGCTCGCCGCGCGGGCGGTGGACCCCAACTCGCTCGACGAGGTGATCAAGCGCGTTCAGGAGCATCAGAAGAAAACCACCACCCTTCAGGCGGACTTCAAGCAGGAGAAAACGCTCGCCCTGCTGTCGAAGCCGGAGGTGGCCACCGGCCGCTTCACCTACCAGAAGCCGAACAACGTGCTTTGGACCTACGACTCGCCGAAGCGGGTGACCATGCTGATCGCCAACGGCATGATGACCACCTACTACCCCGATCTGAACAAGGCCGAGAAGATCGAGGTGAAGCGCTACCAGGACCGCATTTTCAAGTACATGGGGGCCACCGGCGCGCTCGACGAGCTGGCGACCTTCTTCAACTTCACGTTCAGCAACCGCGCCGACCAGCCGGCGTTCGTCCTCGACCTCGATCCGAAGACCAAGTCGATCGCCAAGCGGGTCAAGCACCTCCGCATCTGGATCGACAAGAAGACCTACCTGACCACCAGATTCGAGTACACCGAGGGCGACGGTGACATGACGCGCTACGAATTCACGAATGTGAAGATCAACCAGCCCGTCGGCCCCAGTCGCTTCGTGCTCAACCTCCCGCCGAGCGTGCGGGTCGAGCAGATGAAAATCCAGTAAGTGCTGAGTGCTGAGTGCTGAGTGCTGAGTCGCGATTAGAGTTCGAGCTCCTCCAGCAGGACGGGCGTGCCCGACTCGGCCGCATCAGCACTCCTCACGGCGTGATCGACACGCCCGTGTTCATGCCGGTGGGCACGCTCGGAAGCGTGAAGAGCCTGACCACCGAGCAACTGAAATCACTCAGCACTCAGCACTCAGCACTCAGCACTGAACCTCAGATCATCCTCAACAACACCTATCACCTGATGTTGCGCCCCGGCGTCGCCCTGCTCGAGAAACTCGGCGGCGTGCATGCGTTCATGAACTGGGACCGGGCGGTGCTGTCCGACTCCGGCGGCTTCCAGGTGTTCTCGCTGGCCAACATCCGGAAGGTGCGCGAGGAAGGTGTGGAGTTCCGCAGCCACATCGATGGCGCGGCGCACTTTCTGTCGCCGGAGACGTCGATCGACATCCAGACCCGGATGGGCGTCGACATCGCCATGGCCTTCGACGAATGCCCGGCCTACGGCCTCTCGCACGCCGAGGTGGAGACGTCGCTGGCGCTGACGCACCGGTGGGCGCGCAGATCGCTGGCAGCGCGCAGCTCGCGGCTCGCGGGCCTCTTCGGGATCGTCCAGGGCGGCGTCTACGCAGACTTGCGGACGCGCAGCGTCGAGGAGATCGCCGCGCTCGACTTCGATGGCATCGCCATCGGCGGCGTCTCGGTGGGCGAGCCGAAAGCGGAGATGCTCGAGGTGGTCAACCACACCGCCCCCCTCCTTCCGCCCGACCGCCCGCGGTACCTGATGGGCGTCGGCACGCCCGAGGACCTGCTCGACGGGGTCGCCGCGGGGATCGACATGTTCGACTGCGTGATGCCGACCCGCAACGCGCGCAACGGCACCCTCTTCACCAGTTCGGGGAAGGTGGCCATCAAGAACGCCAAGTATGCCGACGATCCCCGCCCGCTCGACGAGCGCTGCGGCTGCGTCACCTGCCGGACGGTTTCACGGGCCTATCTGCGGCACCTCTACCTCACCGGCGAGATCGCGGCGCTGGTCTACAACACCATTCACAACGTCTGGTTTTACCTTGACTTGATGCGGGGAGTCCGGCAATCTATCGCGCTCAACTCGTTCGGGTCCTTCCGCGAGACCTTCCTGTCGAGGCTCCAAGAATCATGAACACCATTGCTTTGCTTCAGGCCGGGGGCTCCGGCGCGTTCATCATCCAGATCCTGCCGATCGCAGCGATCTTCCTGGTGTTTTACTTCATCGTCATCGCCCCGGCGAACAAGCAGCGGAAGAAGACGCAGCAAATGCTCAGCTCGCTGAAAAAGGGCGATCGGGTGGTCACCCAGGGCGGGATTTACGGGACCGTGCAGGGTGTTGAGCCCGACGTCGTTTACCTGAAAATCGCCGAAAACGTGAAGGTCAAGGTGGCGCGGTCGGCGATCACGGGGCTGATCTCGGATACCGAGTCGTGAGTGCTGAGTGCTGAGTGCTGAAGTGGGGCGGGACTCAGTACTCAGCACTCAGAACTCAGCACTCCCTAGTAACCCTTTCCGGAGGAAATCCTTTGAACAGAAGTCTCTGGTGGAAAATCGTTTTGATTCTGGCCGTGCTGATCGGCTTCAGCGCGGCGGTGGTGCCGACCAAAAACAACCCCGAGCCGATCAAGCGGGGCCTCGACCTCAAGGGCGGCACGCACCTGGTCATGCGCGTCAACGTCGGCGACGCCATGCGCATCGAAGTCGACCAGGGCTCCGAGCAGCTCAAGGCGCAGGCGAAGAAGAGCAACCTTCCTCTTCCGGTCACCCGCCGCATTGACGACACCACCTTCGTCGCGACGCTGCCGGCCGGCATCTCCACCGCCGACTATGAGCGCATCGCCAAGGACTACCTTCCGTCGTTCGACATGAGCCGCACCCCCGATGGCGCGATGCAGTTCAAGCTCAAGCCCCTCGCGGTCACGACGATCGAGCGCGACACGGTGACGCACACGGTCGAAACCATCGACAACCGCGTCAACGCCCTCGGCGTGACCGAGCCCTACATCGCGCCGGAGAGCGGCAACCGCATCGTCATCCAGCTTCCGGGCGTCGACGACCCGGCGCGGGTGAAGGACATCATCAAGACCACCGCGCAGCTCCAGTTCCGCATCGTGGAGGGGACTCCTGCCTCCACGCCGGACACCACCCTGGCCACCGTCGATCCATCGATGAAGAACGACGTCGACATCCTCCCCGGCACGCGCGAGGACGAGATGGGCCGCGCCTCGGGCGTCGAGTACTACGCCGTCCGCAAAGTCATCCCGGTCACCGGAACGGACCTCAAGAACGCGCGCGTGCAGAAGGGCCGCCTCGGCGAGCCGAACGTCGGCTTCTCCCTGACGCCCGACGGGGCGAAGAAGTTCGGCGAGCTGACCGGCAGCAACATCAAGCGCCGTCTGGCCATCGTCCTCGACAACAAGATCGTTTCCGCGCCGGTGATCAACAGCCGCATCGACGACCAGGGCGTCATCGAAGGGAGCTTCACCACGCAGCAGGCTTCGGACTTGTCGCTCGTGCTGCGCAGCGGCTCCCTGCCGGCGTCGCTGACCACCCTCGAAGAGCGTACCGTAGGGCCCTCGCTGGGCCGCGACTCCATCCGCCAGGGTGTGATGGCCTCGGTGATCGGCTTCGTCGCCCTGATCCTGGCCGTACTCCTGTACTACAAGGGCGCTGGCGTCAACGCGGTGCTCGCCCTCTTGCTGAACCTGGTGATCATCCTGGGGATGATGGCCATCTTCAAGGCCACTCTCACCCTCCCCGGCATCGCCGGCATCATCCTCACCCTCGGCATGGCGGTCGACTCCAACGTTCTGGTCTTCGAGCGGATCCGCGAGGAGCTGCGCGACGGCAAGACCGTCCGCGCGGCGATCGAGAACGGCTTCTCGCGCGCCTTCGGGACGATCATCGACACCCACATGACCACCATCATCGCCGCGCTGTTCCTCTTCCAGTTCGGCACCGGCCCGATCAAGGGATTCGCCGTGACCCTGCTCATCGGACTGTTCGCCTCGGTGTTCACCGCGTTCTTCGTCTCACGGGTGATCTTCGACATGGTCTACAAGGCGCAGGAACGGCCTGCCACCATTAGTATCTAATTGCCCAGCATCTAATATGACAAGGATTTATCATGCAGATTTTCGTCAATACTAAATACGACTTCGTGAAGTGGCGCTTCGCCGCCGTGGCCTTCTCGGTCGTCTGGATCCTGCTGGGCATCGGCTTTTACATGAAGCGCGGCATCAACTGGGGCATCGACTTCGCCGGCGGCGCCAGCATCGTCCTCAAGTTCAAGGACGCCGTCCCTCTCAGCAGCCTCCGCACCGAGCTCACGGACGCCACCATCCAGCAGTACGGCAAGGCCGAAAATCGCGAGGTGCTCATCCGCCTGCCGCAGCAGAAGGGGGAGGGCGACTTCGCCGGCCAGGTGGTGCAGAACCTTCACCGCGATCTCAATCCCGCCGTGTCCGCGGGCAAGTTCGATCTCAACTATCACGGCCGCGACACGCTGACGGATCTGCTCGCCGTCGCCGATCCCGACAACAAAGGCACCCGTCCCGACGCCCGGCAGTACTACGCGAGCGTCGCGCAGGCCATCATCAACAAGCGCTCCGACCTCGGCCTCTTCAGCAACATGGGCCAGGTGACCTCGGTGCCCGGCGTCACCACCGGCATCGCCCGCGTGCTCAACGAGAAGACGTTCCTCGGCTCGTTCAACGTGCTCAATCAGGAGACCGTCGGTCCGCAGGTGGGCAAGGAACTGCAGAACAAAGCGATCATGGCGATCATCTTCTCCACCATCGCCATGGGCGTGTACCTCTGGCTGCGCTTCGACCTGATGTTCGGCGTGTCGGCGGTGATGTGCATCATCCACGACGTCGTCGTCTCGCTCGCCTTCCTCGGCATGATCAACGGCGAGGTATCGCTGAACATCGTCGCCGCGCTGCTGCTCATCGTCGGCTTCTCCATCAACGACACGGTGGTGATGTACGACCGCGTGCGCGAGAACAAGAGGAAGCTGAAGACGCGTATGTCCTTCGAGGAGCAGCTCAATCTGGCCATGAACCAGACGCTGTCGCGGACGATCCTGACCTCCGGCACGGTGGTCATCGTCCTCATCGCCCTGCTGCTCTTCGGCGGCAAGGTGATCCACGAGTTCGCCTGGATCCTGCTCATCGGCGTCCTCGCCGGCACCTACTCCACGCTCACCATCGTTCCCGCGGTGGCCATCGCCTGGAACAGGCTCACCGGCCGCACGCACGACATCGCCGGCCCGGCGGCGCGCAGCACGGCGCCGCGCATCGAGCCGCCGCCCGCCCGCGAAGAGAACAAGCGGCCCAGCCAGCGGAGGCGCCGCGCGGGGTAGCCCCTCATCGTTCCTCTCCCGCTTGCGGGAGAGGGTGGCGCGAAGCGACGGGTGAGGGTTTGGTAGACTCGCGCGCCTGATGAGCGATGACGAGGCGCTCGACTACCACTCCACCGGCCGGCCGGGAAAGATCGAGGTCGTTCCCACCAAGCCGACCGCCACGCAGCGCGACTTGGCGCTCGCCTACACGCCCGGCGTCGCCAAGCCCTGCCTGGAGATCGCCCGCGATCCCGGCGCGGTCTATAAGTACACGGCGAAGGGCAATCTCGTCGCCGTCATCACCAACGGTACAGCGGTCCTCGGCCTCGGCAACATCGGCCCCGCCGCCGGCAAGCCGGTGATGGAGGGGAAGGGCGTTCTCTTCAAGCGCTTCGCCGACATCGACGTCTTCGATCTGGAGCTCAACACCCGCGACACCGAGGAGTTCATCCGCGCGGTGAAGCTGCTCGAGCCGACCTTCGGCGGGATCAACCTCGAGGATATCGCCGCCCCCGAATGCTTCGAGATCGAAGACCGCCTGAAGAAGGAGATGTCCATCCCCGTCTTCCACGACGATCAGCATGGGACGGCCATCATCTCCGCCGCCGCGCTGAAGAACGCCCTGGAAGTGGCGAACAAGAAGATCGAGGACGTGAAGCTGGTGATCTCCGGCGCCGGCGCCGCGGCCATGGCCTGCCTGCGGCTCTACATCCTGATGGGCCTGCGCAAGGAGAACGTCATCCTCGCCGACAGCAAGGGCGTGATCTACAAAGGCCGCACGCTCGACATGACTCCGTACAAGGAGGAATTCGCGGCCGACACCAAGGCGCGCAAGCTCATCGACGCCCTGAAAGATGCCGACGTCTTCGTCGGCCTCTCCGTCGGCGGCATCATGACCCAGGACATGGTGCGGGCCATGGCGCCGAATCCGATCGTCTTCGCCATGGCCAATCCCGATCCGGAGATTCCGTACGACGACGCGGTCGCCGCGCGCCCCGACGTGATCATGGCCACCGGCCGCTCCGATTACCCCAATCAGGTCAACAACGTGCTCGGGTTCCCGTTCATCTTCCGCGGCGCGCTCGACTGCCGCGCCACGACGATCAACGAGGAGATGAAGCTCGCGGCGTCGAAGGCGCTGGCCGATCTGGCGAAGGAGGACGTCCCCGACTCCGTTCTCCGGGCCTACGGCATGGAGCGTTTTTCATTCGGGCGCGAGTACCTGATCCCCAAGCCGTTCGACTACCGCGTCCTGCTCAACGTTCCGGTCGCCGTCGCCCGCGCCGCGGCGGAGAGCGGCGTGGCGCAGGAGCCGATCACCGACTACGATGCCTACCGCCGCCGCCTCGAGCACCTCCTCGGCCGCTCGCGCGGCACGATGCACGCGCTGTACGACCAGGCCAAGAGCAACCCGAAGCGCATCGTCTTCCCGGAAGGCGATCAGGAGAAGATCATCCGCGCGGCGAAGATCCTCATCGACGAGGGTCTCGCCCATCCCATCCTGCTGGTGCGCCGCGCCGATCTCACACCGCTGCTGAAGAAATTCGACGTCGACGAGAGGAAGGTAACCATCGTCGACGTGGAGACCTATGCGCGGCGCGAGGAGTACGTGCGCCGATTCTTCGAGCTGCGGCAGCGCCACGGCATCACCGCCGCCGACGCCACGCGCATTCTGAACAGCCGCAACTACTTCGCCATGATGATGCTGGAGTGCGGCGACGCCGACGGCGTCATCGCCGGCCTCCGCGCCTACTACCCCGCCACCATCCGCCCCGCGCTGCAGATCATCAAGACCAGGCCAGGCGTGAAGAAGGTCTCCGGCGCGTACCTCTTGATGTTCAAGAACCGCATCCTCGTTCTCGCCGACACGACTGTGAACATCGATCCGAACGCCGAGGACCTGGCGGACATCGCGTCGCTGACCGCGGAGACGGCGAAGCGGTTCAATCTCGAGCCGCGCATCGCCATGATCTCCTTCTCGAACTTCGGCTCGACCGAGCATCCGGAATCGATCAAGGTGCGCGACGCCGTGCGCATCCTCAAGGAGCGCCGGCCGGACCTCATGGTCGAAGGGGAGATGCAGGCCGATACGGCGGTGACGCCCGACGTGGCGCGCGCCGACTACCCCTGGAGCGTCATTCAGGGCGACGCGAACGTGCTGATCTTCCCCAACCTCGACGCCGCGAACGCCGCGTACAAGCTGCTCTGGCGCCTGAGCGGGGCGGAAGTGATCGGGCCGATCCTGCAGGGGATGGCCAAGCCGGTGCATGTGCTGCAGCGCGGGGTCGACGTGAACGACATCGTCAACATGGCGGCCATCGCCGTGGTCGACGCGCAGACGGCCGCTACCTAGCCTCGGGCCGTTCGTCGGTGTAGTCGTCGCTCTTCGGCATGAGGCAGCTCTTCACCAACGCGCTCAACACGTTGATGTCGAAGGGCTTCGGCAGGAAGGCGCAGATGCCTTTGTCGACGGCGCTGGCGATCTCCGGCGCGCGGTTGGCGCTGACGATGATGACCGGGATGCGGCGCAGCGCGGGGTCGGTGGCGCGCTCCTGCAGGACGTCGAAGCCCGACATGATCGGCATCATCAGGTCGAGCACGACCGCCGACGGGCGATCGCGGCGCATGAGCTCGAGCGCCTCCCGGCCGTTGCCGGCTTCGAGGAATTCGTAGTCGTCGCTGCGTTTGAGCGCGGCGATCATCATGCGGCGGATGCTCGCGTCATCGTCGACGACGAGGACGGATGCTCTCCCTGCGCGGCCTTCACCTGCGGAAGTCTGGACCATCGAACCCTTTTCTGGCATGCACGAGCGGTGCCTCTTGTTCATCTCATGACACTGTGAAAGTTGCCGTCGCCATGTCGGGCGGGGTCGATTCGTCGACCGCCGCGTACATTCTCAAGTCCGCCGGACACGAGGTGGTCGGTCTGTCCATGCAGATGTACGACAACCTGCAGAACGCCGACTCGCCGTACGGCGGCTGCTGCACCATCGACGACCTCGCCGACGCCAGGCGCGTAGCCTGGAAGCTCGAGATCCCGCATTTCACGCTCAACCTCGAGCAGAACTTTCATGAGAAGGTGATCACCCCGTTCGTGCGGTCATATCTCAGCGGGATGACGCCCAGCCCCTGCGTGCTGTGCAACACGCACGTCAAGTTCGATCTCTTTCACCAAAAGGCACTTGCGATCGGTGCGGAGAAGATCGCGACCGGACACTATGCCCGGATCACCACTGCGCCCGCTGGTGGCGCCGTCGAGCTGCGGAAAGCAAAGGACCTGGCCAAGGATCAGTCGTACTTCCTCTTCGAGCTGACCCAGGATCAGCTCCGCGAGGCGCTCTTCCCGCTCGGCGAGCTGACCAAGCCGGAGGTGCGGGCCATCGCCGAGGAGGCCGGGCTGTCGGTGGCGCAGAAGAAGGAGTCGTACGAGATCTGCTTCGTGCCGCAGAAGGACGGTTACGCGTCCATCGTGGAGCGCGAGGCGGGGATCGAGGCGGGGGCGGAGGCGGGCGAGATCGTCGACGCCGAGGGGAACGTGCTCGGGCGGCACGACGGCTACTACCAGTTCACCATCGGCCAGCGCCGCGGACTTCAGATCGGCGGCGCACCCGACCGGACGTACGTCATCGACGTCAACCCGTTCACCAAAAGGGTCACCATCGGGCCGGCGTCGGCGCTGGAGCGCGACGAGTTGATCGCCGAGAAGGTGCACTGGATCGCCGGCCAGCCGCCGCCGGGACCGATCGAGGTGCAGGCGCGGGTGCGCTCGCGCGCCGCGGACGTCGCCGCGACGGTGACGCCGCTGGAGGGCGGGCGGGCGAAGGTGCAGTTCGCGCAGAAACTCCGCGCCGTCGCGCCGGGACAGGCCGTGGTCTTTTACGACGAGGATCTCTGCCTCGGCGGCGGCTGGATCGCGCGCGGCTGACGGAGTGCGGGCGTCCCGCCCGCATCGGCGGCGCGTCCCCGCGCCGCCGCGATACCTCGATACCGGCGCCGGGCGAGACGCCCGTCGCGTGCGGGCGAGACGCCCGCACTCCGAATTGCTTCTGCTACCCTGCCGGAAGGGAGGAAGCGATGCACTTTCCGCAGGTGAACTATCTGGCCGTTCTCGTCGCCGCGATCGTCAACTTCATCCTCGGCGGGCTCTGGTACTCGAAGGCGCTCTTCGCGACCAAGTGGATCGCGTTGATGGGCAAGAGCGAAGAGGAACTGAAGGCGAAGGCGGCTCCCATGCCCGTCCTCTTCATCCAGGCGTTCATCTGTGGGCTGGTGGTCGCCTGGGTGCTGGCGACGGTCCTCAATCACTTCGCGCCGGTGACGCCGCTGCGCGGAGCGTTGGTCGGCGCTCTCTGCTGGCTCGGCTTCACCGCGGCGACGACGTACGCGACCGCGATCTTCTCCAGCACGCCGAAGGGGCTATGGCTGATCAACGCCGGCTACGACCTCGTGTCATTTGTGCTCATGGGCGCGATCCTGGGAGCGTGGCGCTAGCTCGATCGCCTGTTTCAGCCGCTTGTCGTACGTTTTGCGGATGCGCGCCGCGACCTTGCCGGCCGCGATGGTGATGCCGATGCCCGAGGCCGTGGCCGCCACGATCTGACCGGCCGTCGCGTCGCTGCGCACGCAAAGGAAAAGCGCACCGAACAGGGTGATCAGCGCGAAGTTGAGTGTCGACGCGCGCGCGATGCGCAGGCGGCTCCGGATGTACTCGAGAAAGTCGGTGACTTTGTCGCCGCGCGCGAGCACCGCCAGCCGCTGTTCGGCCCATGACTCGCTGGCGCCGCCGGCGGTGAACAGCGAGTCGCTGATGCGGTCGATGATGATGCCGAAGGCGTAAGCGAAGCCGAGGGTGAACGCGGTGATCAGCGGAACCCATTCTTTGAGACCGGCCCGTGCGGCGGGAACGCCGCCGATGGACATCGCGAGCAGCACGATCCAGATCACGGCCTGCAGCCCGATGACCAGGATCTCCGCGACGATGGCCGTGGTTGCCACGCGGCCATTATGCCGCCTCGCTAGAAGAGGCGCCGCCCGGCCACGCGCTCCTCGTGATCGAGGAGCCAGCGCTTGACCTCGATCCCGCCGCCGAAGCCGGTGAGCGCGCCGTTGCTGCCGATGACGCGGTGGCACGGCACGACGACCGGGATCGGATTCGCGCCGTTCGCCGCGCCGACCGCCCGCACGGCGTCGGGGCGTCCGATGGCGCGCGCGATCGCGGCGTAGGTCGTCGTCTCGCCGTACGGAATCGCGCGGAGGTGATTCCAGACGCTCTTTTGGAACTCCGTGCCGGCGAACGCCAGCGTCAAATCGAATTGAAGCAGCGCGCCGGCAAAGTACGCGCGGAGCTGCGCGGCGGCGCCGGCGAGCGCCGCGTCGTCGCGCGTCCAGTCATTCTTCGGCGTGGCGCCGGCGAAGTGGATCTCGTGGACGGCGGCCGCCGTGCCGGCCACGAGCAGGGCGCCGATGGGCGTGTCGACGAAGGTGTAGTTGATCATGAAGGTTCTCAGTTGTCGGTTATCGGTTGTCGACAACTGACAACCGACAACTGACAACTCTCTTCTCACTCCACCGTCACGCTCTTCGCCAGGTTCCGCGGCTGGTCGATGTCGGCGCCGCGGCGCAAGGCGATGTAGTACGCCAGGAGCTGCGTCGGCACCACGGTGAGGATCGGCTGCAGCGGCTCGATGGTCCACGGCACCTCGATCACGTCATCGGCGAACGTCTTCATGGCCTCGTCGTGCTCGTCGCAGATCACGATCAGTTTGCCGTCGCGGGCCTTCACTTCCTGCAGGTTCGACAGCACCTTGTCGTAGACCGGCGTGTGGGTGGCCACGGCGACCACCGGCAGGTTCTCGTCGATGAGGGCGATCGGGCCGTGCTTCATCTCCCCCGCCGGATACCCTTCCGCGTGGATGTACGAGATCTCCTTCAACTTGAGCGCCCCCTCGAGCGCGATGGGGTAATTGACCCCGCGGCCCAGGTAGAGGAAGTCCTGCGATTTGTAGTACTTGTGCGCCAGCTCCTCGATGTGTTTCTCCTGCGTCTTGAGGATGGTCTCGATCTTGTGCGGGATGACCCGCATCTCGTGCATGGCGTAACGGCGGTCGTCGATGTCGTCGCCGCGAAGCTGGCGGATGTACAGCGCCAGCAGGTAGAACGCGGTGAGCTGCGTGGTGAAAGCCTTGGTCGACGCCACGCCGATCTCCGGGCCGGCGTTGGTGTAGATCACGCCGTCGGCCATGCGCGTGGCGGCGGCGCCGATCACGTTGCAGATGGTGATCAGCTTCGCCCCCTTTGCCTTCGCCTCCTGCATGCCGGCGATGGTGTCGGCAGTCTCACCGGACTGCGTCACGCCGATGACCAGCGTGGTTTCGTCGACGATCGGGTTGCGGTAGCGGTACTCGGAGCCGTAGTCGACTTCGATCGGAATCCGCGCCGCGTCTTCGAGGAGAAACTTCCCGACCAGCCCGGCGTGCCACGACGTGCCGCAGGCGATGACGTGCACCTTCTTGAACTTCGCCCACTGCTCGGGCGTGAATTCGAGGTCGTTGAAGTAGATCTCGCCCGACTCCTCGAACATCCGGCCGTTGAAGGTGTCGCGCACGGCGCGCGGCTGCTCGTGGATCTCCTTGAGCATGTAGTGCCGGTAGCCTTCCTTCTCGGCCATCACGGCGTCCCACATGATCTTTTTGGGCGGGCGGTCGACCGGGTGGTCGTTCTTGTCGAAGATGCGCACCGCCTGCTGGTCGGCAATGGCGTACTCGCCATCCTCGAGATAGATGATGTTGCGGGTGTACGCCAGCAGCGGCGCGACGTCGGAGGCGATGATGTTCTCGTTCTCGCCGAGGCCGATGACCAGCGGCGGACCGTGCTTGGCGGCGATGATCGTGCCGGGCGCGGTTCCGTCGATCATCACGAGGGCATAGTGTCCCTCGAGCTCCTTGAGCGTTCGCTTGACCGCCTCGACGAAGTTGCCTGTTGCCTGTTGCCCGTTGCCAGAGGCCGGCAACTGGGAACTGGCAACTGGTAACTCCTTCAGGTGCTGTTCGATCAAATGGGCGACGACTTCCGTATCGGTCTCCGTCGTGAACGTGTGTCCCGCCGCCTGCAGCCGCTGCTTGAGCGGGAGGAAGTTCTCGATGATGCCGTTGTGGATGACGACCACCTTGCCCGTGCAGTCGCGATGGGGGTGAGCGTTGTTCTCGTTCGGCTTGCCGTGCGTGGCCCACCGGGTGTGGCCCATGCCGAAGGAGCCCTTGAGCGGCTTGTCGCCCAGCTTCGCCTCGAGGTTCGACAGCTTCCCCTCGGCGCGCACCACTTCCACGCCGTTGCCGTCCACCACGGCGATGCCCGCGCTGTCGTAGCCGCGGTATTCGAGCTTTCTCAGTCCGCCGATGAGGACCGGCACCACGTCACGCGTGCCGACGTAACCGATGATTCCGCACATGGGTTCTCCAGAGATGTCCGTTAGAATCCGCACCGTTGAAAAGGCTCGGTGCGTGTCTCTTGCTTGTTCTCGTCGCCTGCGGCAAGCGCGGCGATCCGCACCCGCCGGTTCCCATCATTCCCAAGGCGACGACCGATCTCGTTGTAGCACAGCGTGGAGCCAAAGTTCTTCTCTCCTGGGGATATCCGGCGCTGACGACGGCGGGGAAGAATCTGAGCAATATCCGCCGCATCGTCGTCTACCGCGTCACCGAGCCCAACGCCGCATCTCCACTGACGCCCGTTCAATTCGTGAAGCTCCGGACCAAGGTAGACAGCATAGAAGGCGCCAACCTGCCGGCCGCTTCCGAGGGGTCGCTCCTGACCTTCGAGGACACCCCGCAGTTCCACAGCAGCGACGGGCGCCCCGTCCGGCTGACGTACGCGGTGGTCACCGAAGGGCCGAACGCCACCGGCGACCTGTCGAATCTCGCGCCGATCGTGCCGCTCGACGTGCCCGTGCCACCGCCGGCGCTCACTGCGACGCCCAAGGCCGAGGGGGTGGTCCTCACCTGGACCGCGCCGGCCACGTCGATCACCTCGAAGGCGAAGCCGGCCCTCACCGGCTACAACGTCTATCGCCTCGGAGAGGGCCAGACGCTGACGGATCAGACGAAGCCGGTCAACACCGCGCCGGTCTCCGCGACGACATACACCGATGTCCCGCCGTACGCGAAATTCACGTACGTGGTCACGGCCGTCGCCGCGCCGCACATCGAGTCCGACCCATCGGCGCCGGCAACCGTCACGTTCAAGGACCTCACGCCGCCGCCTGCGCCGCAGAACGTCTCGTTGCTCATCGAAACGAAGGCCGTCCGCCTGGTGTGGGATCCGGTGCAAGTCCCCGATCTGGCCGGCTACCGCGTCTGGCGCCGCGAGGGAGTCGGACACGACGAAGCGATCAAGGAAATCGCGGTGGACGTGCCGCTGATGGCCAACCTGATCACGACCTCGTACTACGTCGACAGCGCCGCGGGGATCGGTCTCTCCTACCGCTACGCGGTGACGGCGGTCGACACGAGCGGTAACGAGAGCGAGCGCAAGTGGAGCGGCTGGGTCGTCATTCCAAAGACGCCGTAGCGCTTCTGGCCATCGCCGCCGGCGCCTTCCTCCGCTTCGACGGCCTCGGCACGCCCAGCTACTGGCTCGACGAGATCCTGGGCCAGCGCCTCACGACGGCGGCGGCTTCGGGGCCGTGGTGGCGCTGGCTGGCCGGTTTCGCCGAGGAGCACGGCCCGCTCTACTACGCGACGCAACTGGCGGCGCGCGCGTTCGGCTCGTCGGAAGCCGCGGGCCGCCTGCCGGCCGCGCTGCTTGGATTGGCGGCCATCGCCCTGGTCTGGCTGGCGGCGAAACAGCGTGACGCGGTGGCGGCGGCAGCCGCTGCGATCCTGCTGGCGGTGTCGCCGCTGCACGTTTACTACAGCCGCGAAGCGCGCCCGTACGCGCTGATGATGTTCCTCACCGCGGCGCTCATCGTCGTCCTGCTCCGCGCGCGCTCGATCGCCGCGGCGGCCGCCTTGATCGTTGCGCTGCTCTATTCGTCGGCGACGGCGGCGCCGGTCGTCGCCGCGGCGCTGATCGTCGCCGTCGCGGCAGCGCTGCTCATGGGCAAGCGTTGGTATTGGATCGTCGCCGCCATCGCTGCCGGCGCGCTGGCGCTTTTCCCCGTCGTCTACGCCGCGAAACCGATGGCCAACGAGAGCTGGCCGGCGTTTCCGCCGCTCGATTACGCGTTCTTCGCCACGCTGCTGCGGACCTTCTCCGTTTCGGCGCTGGGCACGCACGCCGGCGGGCGGGCGGCGGTGGCGATGCTGGCTCTCGCGCTGATCGGCGTCGTCGCCGCGATGCGGCGCGACCGCGTCGAGGGCGTCGTCATCGGAGGAATGGCGCTGCTGCCGCTGGCCATCGCGCTCGGCGCGTTGAAGCACCTGGACCATTTCTACGCGGCGCGCTACGTCACGCCGGCGTTGGTCGGTTACGTTCTGCTGGCTGGCATCGGCATCGCGAGCGTCGCGCGGCTCGTGCTCCAACGCGCGCCGCTGGTGCTGGCGTTGGCCATCGTCGCTGCGCTGGCGTCGCAGGAGTGGCGCGCGGCGCGCACCGAAGCCTTCCGGAAGCTCGACTGGCGCGCGATCGCGGCGAAGATCGAACGGTACGCGCGCCCCGACGACGTCGTCATCGCCGACCAGCCTTGGACGGAGGTCTCGCTGCGCTACTACCTCCGCCGGCTGCCGAAGGGCGCCACGCTCGAAGGCGTCCCGTACGTTTCGGTGGCGCAACTGGTGATCGGCGCGCACCCCGCGGCGTGGCTCGTCACCGCCGGCAGCGACAATGAGGTCCGCGCCTGGATGTGCCGCTATCCGATGGTTCTGGGCAGTCCCTTGGAGCGATTCCGGCTGCACTACACCGGAGATTTTCTTCGGGAGCGGGCCGGCCCCGCGGAGTGGCGGGCGGCGTCCGCGGCGATCGGACCGCGCCTGCTGATCGATCTCGCCGCCGCGGAGAATCGCTATCTCGACGCCGGCTGGGCGGATCCGGAAGGCTTCCGCTGGGCGATGGGCACGCGGGCGTCGGTGACCTTTCCGCGCTGGGGCCGGCGCGATCGCACCATCCGCATGCGCGTGCTGCCGTTCCACCACGGCGCGCTGCCGGCGCAGACGCTCCGCGCCTCGCTCAACGGGCGGCCCCTCGGCGAGCTGACGCTGGCTCCCGGGTGGACGGAGCGGTCGATCGCCGCGCCGGCCGCGGTGTGGCGCGACGGGTTGAACACGCTGGCCTTCGACTTCGGGCGGGCGGCGGCGCCGGCCGACCTCGATCCGAAAGCGACCGATCGTCGCGAGCTCGCCGTCGCCTTCGCCTGGATCGCCGTCGAGGATCCACTAGCTGCCGCGCCTGGAAGCTTGTATTCCGTTCGCTTGGCGAGCGGCCCCTTCATCGACGAGAAAACCGCATGGCGCAACACGCGCACCCGCTTCCCGCCCGCCACCCTCTGCCGCGAGCCGGTCGAAGCGCTCATCGGCCGCCTCGGATTCGATCCGCTCGAAGTCTGGCCCCGCCTGGCGCGCGGCGAGCTCCACCTCGACGACGTCGTGGAGACGATCGCCTACGGCAGCGACTGCGAGGACGACCGCGCGTTCCTGCGCCGCGCGTACGCCGTCCTGCTGCAGCGCCTGCCGGAGCCGGCCGAGGAGCGCGAGCTGGCGAAACTGCCGCGCGCGCGCGTGCCGGGGCGGATGATCAAGTCGGACGAGTTCCGCCGCCTCGTCATCCTGACGCTGAGCGAAGCGAAGCGGAAGGATCTCAAGTAGCGCGGACGAGATCCTTCGCCGTCTGCGCGGCTCAGGATGACGTGTTGGCCAACAGCGCGCGCAGCCGCTCCGGATCGCGCGTCGGCTCCTGACATGCGTACGCCTGGCACACATACGCCATGACGCGGTCGTTCGCCCGGCCCTCCATCAGCGCCAGCCCCGCCGATCCTTCCCCCGCCACCAGCACGCGATGCGGGAGGAACGTCTCGCCGACCACCGCGCGCAGCGCGCGGAACGCCGCATCGTTCGCCGGTCCGGTGATGGCGATCTCCTTCGGCTGCCCGGCGCGCCACTCAGCCGCGCCGAGGAGGAAGCCGAAGCCGGACGGATGGCGCTCGACCAGCGGCCACGTCGACTCCAGCGCGGTCGTCGCCGCGAGCGCGTATCGCTCGTCGGCGAAGAGCAGCGCGAGGCGGAGCAGCACGTCGGCAGCGACGGAGTTGCCGGACGGCGTGGCGTTGTCGAAGAGGTCCTTCGGCCGCGTGATCAGCTTCTCGTGATCGATGGGCGTGTCGAAGAAGCCGCCCTTTTCGTCCGAGAAGCGATCGAGCACCTGGTCCATCGCTTTTCGTGCGGCGTCGAGGTACCGCCGCTCGTGCAGCGCCTCGTAGGCGAGGATGAGGCCCCAGGCGTAGCCGGTGTAGTCCTCGAGGAGCCCGGCGATTTTCTCGGTGCGCATGACGCGGCCGTTCGCGTCGGCGCGCGTCAGGAGGAAGTCGGCGTTGCGCCGCACCGTGTCGTGGTAGCGGTCGAAGGCCACGCAGGCGTCGGCGAACGCGGCGAGCATCCACGCGTTCCAGCCGGTGAGGACCTTCTCGTCGCGCGCCGGCCAGACGCGTTTGGCGCGCACGCCGTACAGCTTGCACTTGCCGCGCGCGGCGATGTCGGCGAGCTGGTCGAGCGTGATGCCGAGGTCGCCGGCGACGCTCTCCGGATCGCGCGGGACGTTGAGGATGTTCGCCCCCTCCCAGTTCCCGCGCTCAGTGACGTCGTACAACGCGCAAAAGACCCGCCCTTCCTCCGCCCCCAGCACCTCCATCACCTCGGCGCGCGACCAGACGTAGAACTTCCCCTCTTCCCCTTCGGAGTCGGCGTCGAGCGTGGAGTAGAACGCGCCGTCCGGCGAGGTCATCTCCCGCTCGACGAATCCGAGGACCTCGTGCGCTGTGCGCGCGAAGAGCGGCTCCTTCGACCATTGCCAGGCGCGGGTGTAGAGCCGGGCGAGCAGCGCGTTGTCGTAGAGCATCTTCTCGAAGTGCGGTACGAGCCACCGCGCGTCGACCGAGTAGCGATGGAAGCCGCCGCCGATCTGGTCGTAGATGCCGCCGCGCGCCATTTTGGTCAGAGTGTTTTTGATGATCTCGTCGTGACCATCGCTCTGCATCAGAAAGTCGAGCGTCATCGACGGAGGGAACTTCGGCGCGCCGCCGAAGCCGCCGTTCACCGGGTCGTATGACTGCGCGATGCGCGCGGCGGCGCGGTCGAGCGAGGGACGGTCGATGGTCGCCTCCCCTTTCGCCTCCAGCGACGCGCCGATCGCCTCGGTCACCTCCTTCGACGCCGCGCGCACCTCATCGGGCCGCGAACGGTACGCCTCCGACACGTGCGCCAGCACCCGCCGGAATCCCGGCATGCCGTGCCGGTCGTCGGGCGGAAAGTACGTTCCGGCGTAGAACGGTTGCGCGTCGGGCGTGAGGAAGACCGACATCGGCCAGCCGCCGTGCCCGGTCATCAGTTGCACCGCCTGCATGTAGATGGAGTCGACGTCCGGCCGCTCCTCGCGGTCGACCTTGATCGATACGAAATCCTCGTTGAGGACGGCGGCGGTCTGCTCGCTCTCGAACGACTCGCGCTCCATCACGTGGCACCAGTGGCAGGCCGAGTACCCGATTGAGAGAAAGACCGGCTTGCCCTCGGCGCGAGCCTTCGCGAACGCCTCCTCCCCCCACGGAAACCAGTCGACCGGGTTGTGCGCGTGCTGGAGGAGGTAGGGGGAGGTCTCGTTGGCGAGGCGGTTCATGCGGGTGAGTCTAGCCGTAACAACAGCTCACGCATGACAAACGGTGGAGCGGGGTGCGACATGGAATGATACGTTTTGTGCAGAGTGTCCCTGAAGATCGTTCTTGTAAGGCACGGGCGTTCTAGCCATGTGCATTCCGGTTGGATCAACGGCGCGGAGTTCCTCCGTTGGCGTGAGGCGTACGAAGCGGCTGGCGTTGATTCGGAAGACGTCCCGCCAGTGGAGCTGAGGGCAGCCGCCGCAGCCAGTGGCATCCTTGTGGCGAGTGTGGCGCGCCGAGCAGTTGAGTCGGCGAAAGTGCTTGCTCCGGGGCGAGAAGTGCTCACATCACCACTCTTGAGCGAGCTCGAGCTGCTTCCGCCGGCGCTTGGACGAATCCGGCTGCCGATGTTCGGGTGGGCCCTTACGTACGGCGTTCGTTGGCTCGCCCGTGCTGCGCTTCGTCGTCCGCACGTCACGACGGACGAGGAACAACGTGCGCGAGCGGCGGCGGAATGGTTATGGCAACTTGCCGAGAACCACGGGAGCGTCGTGGCTATGACACATGCCTCCTTCCGGTCCCTTCTTGGCCGAGAGCTCGTCAGAACGGGATGGAGTAGCGACGTGCCGCGCCGTAAATTGCATCACTGGAGCGCGTGGTCATTTACTAGAATCAGTCAATGAAACCACGATCCGGCGGCCGCGCCGCGACCGGAGCGGCTCCCGAGCCGTTGGGGCGGAAGATGTCCTCGATGGCCAGCGTGAAGAGTCCGGCGATAGTGAAGGCCAGCGGCAGGCTGGGATCGTACTTTTCCGTCTCGATGGCGTTGACCGTCTGCCGCGACACGCCCAGCCGCTCCGCGAGCTCGCCCTGCGACCAGCCGCGGGCGGTGCGCAGCTCCCGCAGCCGGTTGATCATCGCTCCATCCCCGGCGCGTAGCGCCTCAGGCCAATGTACTGCCCGATGGCCCAGAAGATTGCCATGACGACGAACGGGTCGGCGCTGTCGAGCTTCAGCGCCCCGAGCCGCTCGAAGAGGCGATAGCTGAGCATGAAGACCGCACCCGCCCCGAAGCCGAGGGCCAGACCTTCGAGCTGGATCCGGCGGAGCAACTCGTCGGCGGCGCGCAGAAACACCATGTAAGCGCGCACGGCGAGGAGCGTGAGGAGCAGATTGGCGATCGCCAGGATCCAGGCGAGCGGGCCGCGGGCGACAATACCCCTTGAGATCAGGATCGTGGCCGCCACAAACATCACTGCGGCGGAAATGGCCCAAACATTGAAAATACGCAAGTTACGAGTGTCGCGCGGGGTGTAGGCGTCGGAGCAGTCGTTCATGATCGATCCCTTCAGTCAAGTTTCCTTGACAATCTAGGATCGAGTTCCGTGTTTGTCAAGTCTACTTGACAGGCTCGATCACGCCGGACGCTGGATCGCCTCGAGCAACTGCGGCGGGAACGCGCGCATGTCGAAATACTCGCTCTCCAGCTCCTCGATCTGGAACCGGTCCAGGCCCGAGTTGGACAGGAAGTCGTTCCGCACCTTGGCGTCCTGCTCCTCGATGATCCGAGGCAGGAGCTGGTTGATGTAGAAGGCCTCCAGCCGGATCTTGGTGATCACGTCTTCGAACAGCGACTCGGTGATCACGTCCTGCAGATCGACGATCTCGGGGTCGTGGGCGACTTCGCCCTTGATCTCGCGGCGGAACGTCTCGCGTCCCTCGATGGTGTTGAGCTCGAGGTAGAAGTTCGCCATGCGCCGCCGCGCCAGGCGATAGACCGCAAAGTACGCGCGCTCGTTGCGGTTGATGTCGCGAATGGATTGCGCGACGTCCGCCACCGACGCCTCGGCGTTCTGCATCGACAGGAGTCCGAGGGTGAGCGTGTACAGCTTCTTCTTTCCGAACGACAGCGCGTACTCGTTGGAGACGATCGGATCGACGAAGAGCAACTGGAACAACCCGCGCTGCAGGCCTTCGAACACCTGCATGTTGCCCATCAGCGATCGAACCTGCTCCGGCGACAGCTCGACGTCGTCCATGAACGCCAGCCGGTTGATGAGGGTGGTGGTGTGGTCGATGCGGTCGAACAGCGTGACCAGCTCGCCGAAGGACTCGAGCCGCTCGAAGTCCTCCTCTTCGCGGCCGATCTCGTCGATGAGGCGGCCGGTGTCGAGCAACAGCTCCTCGAAGGTTTGGTCGCGATTGGCCGTGGCTTTCTGCTTGTTCTCCATCAGCACCACCAGATCGAGCGGCGAGAGCTTGCGCTGCAGGTTGCGGCCGAGGAGAAGGCCGACCAGGATCTCGCGGGTGGTGCTGATGTAATGCGGCTCGTCGGCCTTAGCCACGGTCGGGCGGTCCTGAAGGACGATCTCCTCGAGGGTGTCGAAGATGGCGGGCGGAATCTCGTTGCGCAGCGCCAGGGTGCGCAGGCGCATGAGCCGCGCGCGCGCCGAGGAGTCGATCAGCGCGCCGGCACACGACGCGAGCACGCGCTTGTACTCGTCGATGATCTCCCGGTTGTCGGGGTGGTGGTAGATGGTATCGATCTGCACGCGCTCGCGCTGATACGGCTCGATGCGCCCGAGGTCGGTGACGTCGGGGACGCTCTCCGCCGCCTGGTCGAGCGACGCGCCGGACTTGTACGCCTCATGACAGATCTCGGAGAGCCGCTGATTGGCGCGATGGACGATGCGCACCACGACGATCGTGCTCTGCGGCTCGTCCAGCGCCTCGAGGATCTCGTGTGAGAGCGCGAGGAAATTGCCGGCGCCGACGCGGCGCGAGCGCTTCAGCAGCTTGCCGATGCTCTTGAGCGTCTTCTCCTGCCGGTCGGCGACGTCCGCGATGCGCTTCCGGTCGTCGACGAAGAAGAAATAGTTCGCCACCGCGTTGCCCTGCAGGAAGAGGTTGTCGTAGGTCTCGAAGCCCTCGGTGTTGGTGGTGAAGCGCAGCTCGTGAGCGGCGTCGGTCTTCGCGCCGAACAACACCAGCCGGTTGACCACCTCTTCGTTGAGCAGGTCGCCGACGGGGAGATGTCCGCCAAACATGTACTCGCCGAAGATGCCGCCGTTCCCGCGAAACCGCACCCCCTCGGGATTGAGGACGATCTCCGAGCTGCCGCCGAAATAGCGGATGACGTCGCCGCGCCCGGTGTCGATCCGCTCGAAGAAGAAGCGGCGATCGACGTCCGGCCCGGCGACGGCCGCGAAGTACTCGATCGAAGTGCCGATGGAGCCTTGATGGACGATGGCTCTTATCACGGGTTTTTTTAGTTTATCCCGAGCGCAGCGAGGGATCTGGCGCCCACTTGCGCAGCGCACATGGGCGCCAGATCCTTCCCCTTCGCTTCGCTCAGGGTCAGGATAAATTTATGCCCTGGGGTGCGCCTTCCGGTACACGGCGATCAACTGCCAGTCGTTGAGGTGCGTGTACTTTTGCGTCGTGGAGAGCGACGCGTGGCCGAGGAGCTCCTGGATGCCGCGGAGGTCGGCGCCGGCGTTGAGCAGGTGCGTGGCGAACGAATGCCGCAGGGTATGCGGCGACACGCCTGCGCGCAGCGCTGCGGCGCGCACGTAGCGCTCGAAGAGCCGGCGCACGCTGCGCGCGGTGATCCGTTCGCCGCGATAGTTGGTGAAGAGCGCGTGCTGGTCCGGCTGCACCTGGCGCACCGACATCCACGCCCGCACCGCCTCCTCGGCCTTCGACCCGAACGGCACGATGCGCTCCTTCGATCCCTTGCCGCGCACTTTCACCAGGCGCGCGCGCAGCTCGACCTCGTCGACGTCGATGCCCACCAGCTCCCCGATGCGCAGACCCGACGCGTACAGCAGCTCGAGCCAGGCGCGATCGCGGACGCCGAGCGGGGTAGTGGTGTCGGGCTGCTCGAGCAGGAGCGCGACGTCGGAGGGCTGCAGCACCGACGGCAGGTGCTTTTCCCCTTTTGGCGTGGCCACGCCGCGCGCGGGGTTCGCATCGGCGGCGCCCTCGCGCATCAGGTACTTGAAGAACGAGCGCAGCGCCGACAGGTGCCGCGCGATCGACGAGCGGCGCAACGACCGCCGCGCAAGGTGTGCGAGATACGCGCGAACCGCCAGGTGATCGACGCGGCGCAGGTCGAGCTGGTCGCGCGCCATGGTCAGGTAATCGTCGCAGAGGAAGGCGACGAAGGACTCCAGATCGTCGCGGTACGCCACGACGGTATTGGTCGAAACGTTGCGCTCGTACGTCAGGTAGTTGAGGAAATCGCCGATCTCGCCCGTCATGCTAACGTACGCCTCCCCGAGAGGATGCCATGCCGGAGACGGAACTCAAAAAGACGCCGCTCAACGAAGTGGAGCGCGAGCTGGGCGGCAAGATGGTCGACTTCGGCGGGTGGGAGCTGCCGGTGCAGTACAGCGGCATCCTCGAGGAGCACCAGGCGGTCCGCGAGCGCGCGGGCCTGTTCGACGTCTCGCACATGGGCGAGGTGACGGTCAAGGGCCCCGACGCGCTGTCGCTGCTGCAGCGCGCCACGTGCAACGACGTCTCGAAGCTCGACGACGGCCGCGCGCAGTACAACGGCCTGCTCTATCCCACCGCCGGCTTCGTCGACGACATCTGGGTCGGCCGGCGCGCGGAGAACGACTACATCCTGGTGGTCAACGCGTCGAACGTGGAGAAGGACTTCGAGTGGCTCGCGGACCTGGCGAAGGGACTGGAGGTCGAGGTCCGCAACGTCAGCGACGACTACGTGCTCCTCGCGTTGCAGGGACCCCAATCGCAACGCGTGCTGCAGACGTTGACCGACGCCGACCTCCCGCAACTGAAGTACTACCGCTTCACTCCCGCGGCGGTCGACGGTGCGGCGGGGATGATCTCCCGCAGCGGCTACACGGGCGAGGACGGTTTCGAGATCTTCCTTCCGCCCGGCGACGGCCCGCGGGTCTTCCGCAAACTGATCGACGCCGGCGTCCAGCCGTGCGGTCTGGGCGCGCGCGACACGCTGCGCCTCGAGGCCCGCATGGCCTTGTACGGCAACGACATCGACCACACCACCACCCCGCTGGAAGCCGACCTCGGATCGATCGTGAAGCTGGAAAAAGGGGAGTTCATGGGGCGCGACGTGCTCCAGCGCGAGCGCGCCGAGGGGCCGAAGCGGAAGCTGGTTGGGTTCGAGATGGTCGACCGCGGCATCGCCCGCCACGGATACCCAGTGGTCGACGGCGGCGAAGAGATCGGCGTGGTCACCAGCGGCACCCACTCGCCGACGTTGAAAAAACCGATCGGCCTCGCATATCTTCCGCTCGGAAAATCGGCGCCAGGCACGGAATTCATGGTTCTGATCCGAGGTAAAGAGACCCGTGCGCGCGTCGTCCCCACGCCCTTCTACAAACGCCCGAAATCATAAGGAGCGACCATGACTCCCGAGGACAACAAATACGCGAAGAGCCACGAGTATGTGCACGTGGAGGCCGGGATCGGGACCATCGGGATCACCGATTACGCCCAGAAGGAGCTCGGCGACGTGGTGTTCGTCGAGCTGCCGCAGGTCGGCACGCAGCTCGAAGCGGCCGACGAGCTGGGAAGCATCGAGTCGGTGAAAGCCGTCTCTGAGCTCTTCGCCCCGGTCTCCGGCGAGGTGGTGGAGATCAACGAAACGCTCGCCGAGAAGCCGGAGTTGATCAACACCGATCCGTACGGCGACGGCTGGATGATCCGCGTGCGCCTTTCCGATCCATCGGAGCTCGATGACCTGATGAACGCCGAGGAGTACGAGGAGTACTGCGAGACCGAGTCACATTAATGACACTCCCTGATCCCCTCACTGACCAACACCGCTACATCCCCAATGCCACCGACGACGTCAAAGAGATGCTCGCCGCGGTGGGCGTAGAGTCGGTAGACCGTCTGTTCGACACCATCCCTGCGGATGTGAAGCTCGATCGGTTGCTCGACCTCCCCGGCCCCTGGTCGGAGATCGAGTCGCGGCGCTGGTTCCGCGCGCTCGCGGCGCGCAACAAGACCGCGGTCGATCACGTCTCGTTCCTCGGCGGCGGCGCCTACGCGCACTCCCAGCCGGCCTGCGTCGATCAACTGCTGCTGCGCGCGGAGTTCCTGACCTCGTACACGCCGTACCAGCCGGAAGTGTCGCAGGGGACGCTGCAGTCGATCTTCGAGTACCAGACACACCAGTGCATGCTCACGGGGCTCGACGTGGCCAACGCCTCGCTCTACGACGGCTCCACTGCTCTTTGTGAGGCGGTGCTGCTCGCGGAGCGCGTGGCCAAGAACCGCCACAAGGTGGTCATCGCCAAATCGGTGCACCCGCACTACATCGACACGGTCCGCACGTACATCCAGAACCTCGGCTACGACGTGGTGGAAGTGGGCTGGACCGCGGACGGCCGCGTGGACACCGCCGCGCTGCGCGAGGCGTGCACCGCCGACGTCTTCGCCGTCGCCGTGCAGTCGCCGAACTTCCTCGGCGTGATCGAGGACTACGACGACGTCGCCGCGATCGCCGACGCCGCCGGCGCGGTGAAGATCGCGGTGGTGGCCGAGGCGACGTCGCTGGGGATCCTCACTCCGCCGGGCGCGCACGGATTCGACGTCTGCGTCGGCGAAGGACAGGCGTGGGGCGTGCCGCCGCAGTTCGGCGGGCCGTACGTCGGCTTCATGGTCGTGCGCGACGCGCTCAAGCGGCACATGCCGGGACGGCTGGTCGGCGAGACCGTCGACGTCGACGGCCGTCGGGCCTACGTGCTCACCCTCGCCACGCGCGAGCAGCACATCCGCCGCGGCAAGGCCACCTCGAACATCTGCACCAACGAGGCGCTCATCGCCCTCGCCGCGAACATCTACCTGTCGCTGATGGGGAAGGAAGGGCTGCGCGAGGTCGGCATGCAGTGCCTGCAGAAGGCGGCGTATTTGCGCAAGCGCCTCGGCGCGAGCGCGTCGGTGGCGCTGCCGTTCAGCGGGCCGGTGTACAACGAGTTCGTGGTCCGTACGCCGGTGGCGGCGACGGAGATCCTCCTCGACCTCGAGCACGAGAAAATCCTCGGCGGGATTCCGCTGGGGCAGTTCTTCCCCGCGCATCCGAACGACTTTCTGGTCGCCGTCACCGAGCTGCACACCCGCGAGCACCTCGACCAGTTCGTCGACGCCCTCAATGCTTCGATCGCCAGGGAGCGGCGATGACGGCACCACCTATCAAGGGGCAGTCGCTCATCTTCGAGCACTCCCGCCGCGGGCGCCGCGGATACAAACTGCCGCCGCTGGACGTGCCGGAGGAGAGCGATCTGCCGGCGTCGCTGCTGCGCGGCGAGATCGCCGACGAAGCGGAGGTGTCCGAGGTCGGCGTGATCCGGCATTTCACGCGGCTCTCGAAGCTGAACCTCTCCATCGACGCCGGCATCTACCCGCTCGGCTCGTGCACCATGAAGCACAACCCGCGGCTCAACGAGGAGATCGCGCGCACGCCGGGCTTCGCGCTGTCGCATCCGCTGCAGCCCGATCATCAGGTGCAGGGGAATCTCGAGCTGCTGTGGGAGCTGGAACAGACGCTGAAGGAGATCTTCGGACTGCCGCGAGTGACGCTGCAGCCGGTGGCCGGCGCGCACGGCGAGCTGACCGGGATCCTGATGATCCACAAGGCGCTGGCGAAAGGCGGCAATCCGCGGAAGTACATCCTCATCCCCGACTCGGCGCACGGCACGAACCCGGCGTCGGCGGCGTTCGCCGGCTACGAGATCAAGGAGCTGAAGTCGAACGCTCGCGGCACCGTCGATCTGAACGCGCTGGCCGCGGCGGTGACCGAGGACGTCGCGGCGCTGATGATCACCGTGCCCAACACCCTGGGCGTGTTCGAAAGTGACATCAAAAAGTTCGCGGATATTCTGCACGATAAAGGTGCATATCTTTATTGTGACGGCGCGAATCTGAACTCCTTCGTCGGCATCGCCCGCCCCGGCGACATGGGCATCGACGTCATCCACTCCAATCTGCACAAGACCTTTTCCACGCCGCACGGCGGCGGCGGGCCGGGGGCGGGGCCGGTGGGGGTGTCGGAGTCGCTGGTGCCGTTCCTCCCGACGCCGACGGTCGAGCGCCGCGACGACGGCACGTTCTACCTCGACTTCAGCCACCCGAATTCGATCGGCCGCATGCGCGCCTTCAACGGCAACTTCAACGTGCTGGTGCGCGCGCTGACCTACATCCGTTCGATGGGGCCGCAGGGGCTGCGCCGTATCGCGCAGCTCGCGGTGCTCAACGCCAACTACATCCGCGCCCGGCTCAAGGGGACGTATCACCTGCCGTACGACGCGCCCACGCTGCACGAGGTGGTCTTCAGCGACAAGCTCCAGACGTCGAAAGACGTCCACACCCTCGACATCGCCAAGCGGCTGATGGACTACGGCTTCCACCCCCCGACCATCTACTTCCCCCTCATCGTCTCCGGCGCGCTGATGATCGAGCCCACCGAGAGCGAGCCGAAGGAAGAGCTGGACGCGTTCTGCGACGCCATGATCGCCATCGCCCGCGAGTGCGAAGAGCGCCCCGAGCTGGTGCGCTCCGCGCCGCACACCACGCCGGTGCGGAGGCTGGATGAGGCGCGGGCGGCACGGCAGCCGGTGTTGCGGTGGAAGAAGTAGTCACGCGGAGGCGCGGAGATGCGGAGGAAGCCTCTCCGCGCCCTCCGCGTCTCCGCGTGACCTACTTCAGCAGCTCGGCAACCACCCCCGCATCCCCCGTCGGCAGATTGCACACGTAATCGCGGCAGACGTACGCCGTCGCCTTCCCACCGCGGGCGGTCTGCATTTTGGTGAATGGTGCGATTCGTACTATTTGGTCCGAACGGTAGAGCACCACCTTGTTCGGGACGAAAGAGCTGAACACCGCGCGCTTGAGCGGCGCGACGTCCTTCCCCGCGAGCACGATCTCGAACGACGGGCCGACGGCGAAGTCGACGGCGCTCAGAAAATGCGGCGCGGCGGAGGGGATGGCGCGCACCTCGGCGGCGGCGGAGCGCATGAGCGATTTCGCGGCGGCGGCGTAGTTGTCGCGGGCGGTCATGCGGGAGAGGCGGAGGAGGTTCGCGAGCTGCACGGCGTTGCCGGCGGGCGTCGCCGAGTCGCGGACGATGCGCAGGCGGACGAAGAGATCGTCCGATGCCGTCATGTAGCCGCCGGCGAACGACTTGAGCGATTCGTCCTGCAGGCGGATGGCCTGCTCCAGCCACCGCGCCTCGGCCGACGCCTCGTACAGGTTGAGAAGGCCCCAGATAAAGAACGCGTAGTCATCGAGGTAGGGGCGGACGCTCGAGATCGCCTTCGCCGCGCGCGCTGCCGCCGCGGCGTACGCCGGCTCGTCGAGCGCCGTCGCCCCCGCGGCCAGCGCGGCGATCATCAGGCCGTTCCAGTCAGTGAGGATCTTGTCGTCGCGATTCGCGCTGTCGGCGTCCTTTGCCGACCAGAACGCGCCGTTCGGCGCGCGGAGGTCGCGCAGCACGTACTCGAACACCTTGCGCGCGGTGTCCGCGTACTCCTCCTTCCGCGTCGCCTGGTACGCCTCGGCGTACGCCAGCGCGAGCAGCGCCTGGTCGTACAGCATCTTCTCGAAATGCGGCTTCTGCCACGCGGCGTCGGTGGCGTAGCGGTGGAAGCCGAACGCCTTGGCGTCGAACAGCGCGCTGTTGCGCATGGCGTGTAGCGTGGCCTCCACCATCGCCAGCGCCCGCGGTTCGCCGGTGCGCTTCCAGTAGCGGAGGAGGAAGAAGAGGTTCTGCGGCGACGGAAACTTCGGCGCGCCGCCGAAGCCGCCGTTCTTCGGGTCGAACTCCGCCGCCAGCTCGCGATAGGCGGCGTCCAAATCCTGCCGCCCGAGCGCCTCGGCGTCCTCGGATGCGGCCGGCCGAAGCTGCGTGACGATCATGCGCGCCGACGCGGCGACGTGGTCCGGCTGCTCGCGCCACGCCGTCGCCAGCTTGCCGGCGACGTCGATCAGCCGCTCCTTCGAGAGGTACGTCGCGGCGAAGAACGGCTTGCCGTCCGGCGTGAGCATGAGATTCAGCGGCCAGCCGGCCTCGTCGAGCAGCTTCAGCGCCGCGGCGGTGTAGGCGGCGTCGATGTCCGGCCGCTCTTCGCGGTCGACCTTGATGGAGACGTACGCGCGATTGAGCACCGCGGCGACGTCCGGCTGCGAGAACGACTCGGCCTCCATCACGTGGCACCAGTGGCAGCTCGAATAGCCGATGGAGAGGAAGATCGGCTTGTTCTCTTTTTTCGCCTTCGCCAGCGCCGCGTCGCCCCACGGGTACCAGTCGACGGGGTTGTTCGCGTGTTGGCGGAGGTAGGGGCTGGTGGCTTTGGCCAACCGGTTGGCGTGCGCGGGAACGGCGAGTGCCGCCGTCATTCCGAGCGCAGCGAGGAATCTCAGGATGCGCATTTCGAGATCCTTCGCCGTCTGCGCGGCTCAGGATGACGGGCGGCCGCCGCCCTGCACGATGCGATGGACGCGGTCCGTCGACAGCCCGTTGAACCTCTCCCGCTCGCCGTTCGGCCACACCACGGTCACGTTCACCGTCTTGTCGCTGCCGAGCCCGAGGTGCTGCTCCTTCGGATGGACGGAGAGGTAGCCGATGGTGCTGAAGACTTCGCGCCAGAGGCCTTTGTTGTGCGCGCTGTCGACGAGGATCTTCGCGCCGATGGCATCGCGCGAGACGCCCTTCTTTGGATCGCCGGTCAGGCGGATCTTGATCCAGTGGTTGCCGTTCGACTGGCTGTTGTTGCGATAGAGCGTCGCCGGGCCGTTGAAGGCGTTGACGATCATGTCGAGATCGCCGTCGGCGTCGGCATCAAAGTACGCCACGCTGCGGGAGTTGCCGAGGAGGTCGGCGCCGCTGGCCTTCGACTCCTCGTTCAGTTTCCCGCGCTGATTGACGAAGAAGACGTTCTGCTCCTTCTCCGCCACCGGCAGGATCGCGCTGCTCGGTTTGCCGCTCGGATCGGTCAGGTACGGGTTGACGCTGGAGTAAACCGCGTACTCGTTCATGCCGTTGACGCAGTAGAGATCGTCGTCGCCGTCGTTGTCGTAGTCGAAGAAGTCGGCGTCCCACGACCAGCCGGTCGACTTGTAGCCGCGTCCCACGGCGTTGGACTGCTCGTACGACTGCAGCTTCGCCTTCTGGGCCACCGAGGTGAAGAGATCGTTGGCCTCCACCACGCGCATGTTGGCCATCTTGGCGGGATTGAACTTCATGCGGGTCTTGGTGTCTGGGAGGACGTACTTCTCGTCCTTGTCCATGGTCACGATGTTGGCGATGTAGATGTCGGGATACGTGTCTCGATTCAAGTCGGTGATGCCGACGCTCATGGTGTAGCTCGGCTTGTCGAGCCCCAGCTTCTGCGCGACGTTCTCGAACTTGCCGTTGCCGAGGTTGCGGTAATAGGCGTTGACGCCGAAGTCGTTGCCGCAGATGAGGTCCTCGCGCCCGTCGCCGTCAATGTCCGCGTGGCCGACGGCCTGCGCCCAGCCGGTGTTCTCCACACCGCTGCCGGCGCTGACGTCCTGGAACTGGAGGTTGCCCCTGTTGCGGAACAGCTTGTCCGGCAGGGCGTTCGCGTTGTAGCGCGAGAGCGTCGGCAGCACGCCGTGCAGGTAGTCGCCGAAGTAGCCGATGTAGAGATCGAGCAAGCCGTCGCCATCGAAGTCGATCGTGGTGGCCGGCCCGGCGACCGAGCCCTTCCCGCCGAGTCCCGCCTTCGCGGTGACGTCCTCGAACCGCGCGCTGCCGAGGTTCTTGTAGAGGCGGTGGTCGTCGTCGACGTAGGTGATGAGGATGTCCTCGAGGCCGTCGTTGTCGAAGTCGGCGACGATCGGCTGCCGCGGCTCGCCGGCGTTGCCGTCGGCGCGCCGCCATCCCAGTCCGGCCGATTCGGTGACGTCCTTGAAGTTGCCCTTCCCGTCATTCAGATAGAGCGCGTTGCCCGCGCCGCCGAGGATCAGCACGTCGTCGTCGCCGTCATTGTCGATGTCCTCGGCCGCCACGCCCGAGCCGCCGAACGTGGGAGGAACGGCAAGGCGCACGTTGCCGCCCTCGACCACCGTGTAGCCGCGGATGAAGCGCGCCAGCCAGTCGGAGATGCGGTGCTCGAAGCGGATGCCCGCGGCGCCGGTGACGTCGGTGAAGTAGGTTCCCGTCGACGGCACCGCGGACGGCTTCGCGGAGACAACCGTCTCCGGCGCCTTTTTCGCCGCGGGCATGGAGGCGTGCCTGTCGAGCAGGGTCTGAATGTTCTTCAGCGATTTCGCCAGATGTCCGCGATTCAGCCGGTCGGAGTCCTCCGCTTCCGCGAAGCGCCCGGCGAGGCGGAGGATGAGCACTCCCTCCTGCGCGGCGCCCTCGGTGAGCAGCTCAGCGGCGAACGGATCTGGCTCCAGCGTACCGGGGTACATCGGATCGTTGAGCACTTCGCTCAGGTACATCCAGTGAACGCCGGGATCGCGGAAGGCGTCGATGTCGTAGGCCTCGATGGTGACCCGCTCGGCGCGCGGGAGGCGCGGGAAGTAGATGATGTCCTCGTAGCGGTTCATCTCGTGCGGCTGGAAGGCCTGCAGCGCCGGCTCGACGTCGGTGACGCGGATGAGCGGGTGGCCGTTCTTCTTCGCGTTCTTCTCGGCCAGGAGGGTGACGTCGCGCGTCCAGGCCACCATGGTCTCGGTGAACTCGTCCTTGAACGCCTTCCCCTCGGCCGGATCGGTCGGCCAGAGGTGGCGCGCAAAGTACACCTGCACGTTGCGGAGGAAAACGGGCGCGGCGATGTCGTTGTACTTGCTGAATGCCTCGAGCTTCTCGGCGACCACGGCCTTGATGGTGGCGAACTTTTCGAGTGTAGCGGCGGCCGCTCTCGGCCGCCGGTCGTCGGCGCCCGAAGCGGGCGCCGCTACACTTTCGGGCACGAAGCTCGTCCATGCCCGAGTCAGCAGCTCCGGCGTGATCTTTTCCTGATTCAGCCTTCGCGCGGCGCCGTCCGCCTGTTGCAGGGCGGCGAGGGTGGTGAGGTCGATCGCCTCTTTCATCAGCTCGACCGACGCGGTGTCGAGCGGGAGGAGCCTCGCGCCGGGATCGAGCAGCAGGTCCTGCTGGACGGCGAGCAGGGCGCGCAGGGCGTAAGCCACGCTGCCGTACTGCCGCTTGTCGCGCGCGGTGATCGTGGTGCCGGCGACGTCCCAGTCGCCGTTCGCAAGTTGTTTGTACGGAATGAGCTGCTGGATCGCCGGCCGCAGCGCGTCGACAGTGACCTGCGCCGTGCCCGCGGCCGAGGCCTTCTCCCACAACGCGCGGATCAAGCGTTTCTGCAGCGCGATCTTCTCGAACCGCGCTTGCGTCTCCAGCGGCGTGCCGTAGATGAAGTCCTCCAGCCGCGACGCGGTGGCGTAGCACTTCGGGTCGCGGACGGACTCCAGCTTGCCGATCTCGTCGATGATGGTCTGCTGGGCAAAAACGGACGAAGAGAGAAGGGACAGGGCGAGGACGACGCGCTTGATGGACATAGGGAGTTCCTTTGAACCGGTAGCGGAAGTTTAGCACCGAGGTTGCGAGGTCTCGGGGTCGCGAGGTCTCGGCGGTGGATGGGACCGCGAGACCGCGAGACCGCGCAACCCGCTAGGGGCGTTAGCCTTGCAGTAGACTGATTTCAGTGCGTCCCTTCGACGAAGACGATACCGACGATCTCGACCGCACCCTCTCCATGAGGCGTATGCCCGAGCTTCCGGCGGCCTTCATGGACAAGCGGGGGCAGGACCGGCGGCAGTCGAACGCCCGGATCCTCTTCATCAGCATCGGGGTCATCGCCGTGCTCTATCTGGCGAAGCCGGTGGTGGTGCCGATCGCGCTGGCCGTCCTCTTCGCCTTCCTGCTGACGCCGATCGTCTCGGTGCTGGAGCGGACGTTCCTGCGCCGCGTCGGCGCGATCAGCCTGTCGCTCGGGCTGGCCGTCGCCGCGCTTTCGCTCGGCGGGTGGTGGATCTACCAGCAGCTCAATCTCGTGGCCCGCGAGGTGGCGGAGGCCGTCGCCAGCGGGAAGATCGAGCAGAAGCTGCGGTTCCTGAAGCGGACCTCGACCAGTGGCACCTTCGCCGTGGTCGAACGGACGCTGCAACGCGTCACCGAGCAGACCGCCGACCGCTCGGAGCGTGCGGACCTCAAAGTGCGCGTGGTCAACGATCAGCGCACCTTCGCTCAGCGGTACAAGACGCTCGCGCCGACCGCCGAGTTCATCGCCGCTCTCTTCCTCGTGGTGGTGCTGGTCTTCTTCCTGTTGAAGGAGCGCGAGCAGATCCGCGACAAGATGCTGCGGCTCGCCGGGCGCGCGCATCTCACCGTCACCACGCAGGCCATCGGCGAGACGTCGCAGCGCATCAGCCGCTATCTGCTGACCATCGCCCTGCTCAATGTCTGCTTCGGCATCCTGATCTGGCTCGGACTCTTTCTGCTGCGCGTGCCGCACGCGCCGTTGTGGGGCGTCATCGCCGGCCTGCTCCGTTTCGTGCCGTACGTCGGCGCGGTGCTGAGCGCGGCGCTGCCGACCTTCCTCTCCCTCGCCGTCTTTCCGAACTGGTACTCGGCGCTGGCTGTCCTGGGACTCTTCGTGCTCATCGACCAGCTCATCGGCGGGTTCATCGAGCCGATCGTGGTCGGGCACCGCGTCGGCGTCTCGCCGGTGGCGCTGCTAGTGTCGGCGATCTTCTGGGGTTTCCTGTGGGGCCCGGTCGGCCTGCTGCTGGCCACTCCGATCTCGGTCTGCCTCACCGTCAGCGGCGAGTTCATCCCGGCGCTGCGGATCTTCTCCATCATCTTCGGCGCTGAGGATCCGCTCGAGGGATACCTCAGTTTCTACAACCGCCTTCTGTCGCGCGACCGCACCGGCGCCATCGCCATCGCCGACCGCCACGCGGAGACCGACACGCTCGAAGAGATGTTCACCGACCTCTTCATCCCCACGCTGACTTTCGCGCAGGAGGAGCTGGAGCGGCGGCGGATAACGCCGGCGAACGATCACTTCATCAAGGACGTGATTCGCGAGCTGATCATCCGTTTCGGCGACCGCAACGCCGGCACGCCCGACCCCGACCGCCACATCGTCGCCTTCTCCGTCGCCGGCGAGCGGCTCTCCCTCGGCACGCTGATGCTCACTCAACTGCTGCGCGCCGACGGCTATGCGATCGATTACTTCACCGACCTTCCCGACGACGAGCTCCTCGCGTTCATCAATGAGGTGCACCCCGAGGCGGTGTTCATCTCCTGCACGAACCCCGATCACCTCGAGGCCGGCTACGGGCTCATCCAGTTGATCTCCGCGTCGTTCCCCGACCTGATGATCGTGGCCGGCGGCTCGGCCTTCGCTCGAGACCGGCAGAAGACGCTCGCCGCCGGCGCGACCTACGTGCCGTCGACGCTGGCCGAGGCGAAGGAGGACTTCCTCTCGCAGCGCAAGGCGGCGCGCCGGAAGTCGGGGCGCAGCGTGACGTTCAGCGGGACAAGGATGAGGGTCCCGCCGCCGGCGTGACGCGTTCGCCGTTGACTGTTGACTGTTGACCGAGGGGTTTCGGCCAACGGCCAACGGTCAACAGCGAACCTACCCGGGCGGCCACCCGAAATTTCTCCCCCCCAGCAGATGGAAGTGGATGTGAAACACCGTCTGCCCGGCCGCCTCGCCGTTGTTGGCGACCACGCGATAGCCGTCGGAGCTCAAGTGCAGCTCGTGGGCGATGCGCGCCGTGCGAACCAGCGCGGTGCCGACGGTCGCGGCGTCGGCTTCGGTCAGATCGTCGAGCGTGGGGATGTGCTTGCGCGGGATGACCAGCACGTGTGTGGGCGCCTGCGGGTTGATGTCGTGGAAGGCGACGACGTCGTCGTCCTCGTAGACCTTGCGCGCCGTGATCTCGCCGTTCGCGATGCGGCAGAAGAGGCATTTTTCATTGCCGACCATGGGGCGATGATACGACGACGCGCGGAATGCCGGCGAGGTCGTTGCGCACCTCCTCGACCGTGAATCCGCGCGCCGCCGCGGCCTCGCGCACGGCCCGCTCCTGCCCGAAACCGATCTCCAGGATGACCATAGCCGCTCCCGCGGCGTCGTAGATGCGCTCGATGATCTCCGTTCCGCGCGGGCCGGGCGTGAGGGCGGCGCGCGGCTCGTGATCGCGGACCTCCACCTGCAGGCCGGCGACGTCGCTGCCGGCGATGTAGGGGGGGTTGGAGACGATGACGTCGAACGCGCCGCGAAGCGAGCCGAGGAGGTCGGACGCGGCGAAGCGCGCGCGCGACTTGTGCGCGCGGGCGTTGCGCGCCGCCACCGCCAGCGCGCCGATGGAGACATCCACGGCGACGACCTTCAAGTCCGTCCGCGCCCGCTCCAGCGAGATGGCCACGCAGCCGCTGCCGGCGCCGACGTCCACCACCCGCGCCCCGCGCGGCGCGCGCATGATCGCCGTCTCCACCAGCAGTTCCGTCTCCGGCCGCGGAATCAGCACCCGGTCGTCGACCAGGAACTCGCGGCCGAAAAAGTCGCAGCGCCCGCGGATGTACTGCAGCGGCTCGCCCGCGGCGCGCCGCGCGGCGAGCGCCTCGATGGGCGCGGCGTCGATCAACTCGTCGCCGTGCGCGAGCACCCAGGCGCGGGTGCGGCCGGCGGCGTCGGCGATGAGGAGGTCGGCGTCGCGAGGGTCGATCAGGCCGCGTAGCTTCGCGCGCAAATCAGCGATCGTCTCGAGCGTCATCCTGAGCCGGCGAAGCGCGGCGAAGGATCTCAGCCGCGGAGATCCTTCGCCGTCTGCGCGGCTCAGGATGACGTTGGGTACGTCAGCTCCAGGAACACCTCTTCCAGCGCCCGATCGCTCTTCAACTCCGCGGTCGTGCCGCTGGCGACGATCCGTCCGTGGTTGATGATGGCGATCCGGTCGCAGACCGCCTCGGCCACCGAGAGCGTGTGCGTGGTCAGGAACACCGTCTTCTTCTCCTCGGCCAGGCGGCGCATGAGCAGCTTCACCTGCTTCTGCGCCAGCGCGTCGAGGCCGACCATCGGCTCGTCGATGATCAGCAGCGCGGGGTCGTGCACCAAAGCGGAGACGAGCACGAGCTTCTGCTTCATTCCGTGCGAGAGGTTCTCGATCCGCGCGTCGGCCCACTGCTCGATGTCGAAATAGCGCAGCAACTCCATCGCCCGCGCTTCGCAGTCCGGCCACTCCCGGCGGTAGAGATTGGCCACGAACTGCAGCAGCTCGCGGCCGGTCAGCTTCTCGTAGAGGAAGGGGCGGTCGGGGACGTAGCCGGTCATGGCCTTGATCCGGAGGCCCTCCTTGACCACGTCGAGGCCGTCGATGCGCACCTCGCCCGAGGTCGGCAGCGAGAGCCCGGCGAGAATGCGGATGGTGGTGGTCTTGCCCGCGCCGTTGGGGCCGAGGAAGCCGAAAATCTCGCCGCGGCGGACCTCCAGCGAGACCTCGTCGACCGCCGTGAACTCCCCGTATTTCTTTGTGAGATTTCGGACTTCGATCATGAGCGTGGCCGTGTCATCCCGAGCGCCGAAGAGCGCGAGGGATCCCCCGCAGTGTGAAACGGATCGCTCCGTAGGCGGGGGATCCCTCGCCGTCTTCGCGGCTCGGGATGACACCGGCAAAGGTATCATCCGCGCGGCGGAAAACCTTTCCGAAATGGAGCCGTAAAGACCGGATGGCTGAACGTGAGCAGCTCGATGATCGCGCGCTCGTCGCGCGAGTCCTCGAGGGCGATCGGGACCGGTTCACGGAGCTGGTGAAGCGCTACGAGAAGCGCGTCGTCAACTACGTGTACCGGATCACCCATCGCTACGAAGAGGCTCACGATCTCACCCAGGAGATCTTCGTCAAAGTGTTCGTCGCCCTCGATCGATACGATCCGAAGTACCAGTTCTCGACGTGGTTGTTCCGGATCGCCCAGAACAGCGCCATCGACGCGCTGCGGAAGAAGAGCATCGCCGAGGTGCCGATCGCCAAGCAGAGTAACGACGAGGAGACGAAGGACCGTGAATTCGCCGACCCCGGCGTCTCCCCCTATCGCGCGTTGAAGAACAAGCAGCTCGCCGCGGCCATCGACAAGGCCGTGGTCGAGCTGCCGCCGGATTACCGCGAGCTGATCCAGCTCCGCCACTTCGCCGAGCTGTCGTACGAAGAGATCGCTTCGATGAAGAAACTGCCGCTCGGCACGGTCAAGAACAAGCTCTTCCGGGCGCGTAACATGCTCAAGGAGACGCTCGAAGGATTCGTGGAACCCCTATGAAGGAAGCCTGTCAGCGATATCTCGAGGAGCCGGAGACGCATCCGGGCCACGTCGCCGAATGCGCGGACTGCCGCGCACTCTTCGAGACCCTCGGCCTGCCGCTCGACGCCGAGCCGATGCCGGCCGGCGCGCTGCCGCTCGCGCCGTGGGAGGGAGCGTCGCACCGGCCGTGGCCGCTGGTCGCGGGCGGCGCGCTGTTCGTGCTGGTCGTCGCCGTCGCCGTCTGCTTCTGGGCGGGCGTGCCGCCGCTGCGCGTGGTGCAGTCGTCGTTCAGCACCATGACCACCGCGCGGACGAGTATCAGCGACGCCGCGCTCGCGCTGCGCCAGGCGTCCACCGTGTGGCAGATCGCCTTCGGCTTCCTTTTCATCGCCGTGAATACCGCGCTCGTCGTGCTGCTGCGCCGGGCGCCGCGGGGGATCAATGGCTAGGGGGCGCGGCCTTCTGGTCCTGGCGATCGGCGCCGCGATGCTGGTGACGGCGAGCATCGCTACGCCCGCCGCGCTGGACGTCCGCCCATCCGACTTCACCCTCGCCGGCGGCCTGGCCATGTTGCAGCGCACCGCGGTCATCCTGTCGCTGCTGTTCGTCTGGCTCATCGCCGCGGTGGTGGTGACGCTGATGAGCGCGCGCGAAGTGCGTTACTCGTCGGTCGAGTTGCGCGCCAGCGCGCTGCACTGCTTCGCCCTCGGCCTGGTGGCCATCACCAGCTTTGTCTTGACGGCGATCGTCTTCAGCTACTTCCCGTCGGTGATCGGCGTGCCGCTGCTGATCGCGCTCGCGGTCTTCGCCATCGTGACCAAGATCTACGGCGCCATCGCCGTCTTCCACGCCCTCGGCACGGTCATCGCCGGCGCGCGCTCGCGCCAGGCGCTGGAGCGCCGTCGCTGGCTGCGCGGCGACCTGGCCATGGTGGTCGTCGGCGTTCTGATCCTCGGCGCGATCCGGCTGATCCCGGTGGTCGGCACCATCGTTTGGGCGCTGATGTCGGTCTTCGGCGTCGGCACAGCGCTGGCGACGAAGTTCGGGCGGCGCGAGCCGTGGTTCCTGGCGTGGCGGCCCGCGGAATCGTAAGGAATCGTCAGCGCATCCGCGAGACGATCTGCTGAAATCGGGGATGGTCGCGCACGGCGTCCATGTCGGGATCGTTGGCGATCCAATCGCTCAGAGAAAACCCATGCTGCTGTGCCGCTCGCTCCAGCCAATCGAGCGATTTATCCACCTCACCAGCGAGCGAGTAGAAGCAGGCCGCGTTGTACAGCACGATGCCGTCCTGGGGGTCGATCTCGAGCGACCTTGCGATCATCGCCTCGGCACGATCGCGCTCTCGGCCCAGCAGCAGGAGGTGGTCGGCTCCGAGGTAGAGGGCCCGCGAATCGTTGGGATCGATCTCCAGCCGGCGCTCGATCCGCCGCAGCGCTTCCTCCGCGGCCTTGCGAAATCGCTCCTGTGCATCGAGCCTTCGGAGAGCCATCGCCGCCACGCTCAGTGATTGATAATCATCGGCGCGAACCTCGGCAGCTTTGAGGGAAAGCTCGGCTGCCTCCTCGAATCGGCCTTGCGCAAATCGTGTTCGGCCATAGGAATACCAGGCGTCGAAAAGATTTGGATTCCGATCGACGGCAACCTGGAATTCGTGCGCGGCATCGTCATGCTTTCCGCCGGCCAACAGCGCGAGGCCGCGCGACACGTGCGCCTCGGCGAGGTCGGGAGTCAGCGCGATCGCCTGCCGGCTAGCCTCCTCGGCCTTCTTCCCGTCGCTCTCCCTTCCTCCAAACCACATGAAGAGCCAGGAGGAGGTGTCGGCGATGCCGGTATAGGCGAGAGAGTACCGGGGATCGATGGCCGCCGAGCGCTCGAACATTTCACGCGCCAGCTCCAGCGAACGCTGGCGCAGCCCCACAAAATACTGGCGGCCCCGCAGGTAATAGTCGTAAGCCTCGATCTCCGTCCTTTGCGCCTTCGGCGCCCCTTGCAACCTCCCTCGGAACAGCGGCTCGAGGGCATGCGCGGTCTGCTCGGCAATCTCGTCCTGAATCTCGAAGATGTCGTCGATTCTGCCGTCGTAACGCTTGGACCAGAGGTGATACCCGTCCGCCGCGCTGATCAACTGCACAGTGACGCGAAGCCGGTCTCCCGCCTTTCGCACGCTCCCTTCCAGAATGGTCGTCACCCGAAGCTGTTCGCCGATTCTCCGGATGTCTTGTGCCGATCCCTTGAACTGGAATGCGAGGTCCGCGAGGCGACGCGCAGACCGTCGATGTGGGTCAGCGAGTTGAGGATTTCCTCGGCCACGCCCTCGCAAAAATAATCCTGGTCGCGGACGGGACTCATGTCCGCGAACGGAAGGACGGCGATGGAACACTCCGCCGGCTCCGCCTGCAGTCTCGGCACGGTCCTCGATTGCAGGGTGTCCGAAACGCCGGTCGCGGCCAGCCGGAGATCCTCCGCCAGTTCGGCCGCGTCCCTGTAACGGCTGTCGACTCCTTGGCCAGGCAGCGCTCGATGATTCTGTCGAGCGCGCGGTGGGCCGGCGGTGCTTGCTGTTCCAGGATGGCGTGAAAGATTACGCGATCACTCTCGCCGTAAAACGGCAGCCGTCCGGTCAGACTCTCGTAGAGAACCACGCCGAGGGACCAGATGTCCGTGCGGTGATCGAGCGGCCGGCCGGCGACTTGCTCCGGCGACATGTACGGCGGCGAGCCGACCGTGCTTCCCTCGCGCGTCAGCGTCCGGTCGCCTCCCAGCTTGGCCAGGCCGAAATCGACGATCTTCACCACACCGTCGCTGCTGAACATCAGGTTTGCCGGCTTGATGTCGCGATGGATGATGCCTTTCTGGTGGGCCTTTCCCAATCCGCGGCACACCTGGATCGCCACCTCGACCGCCTCATCCATCGTCAGTTCGCCGCGTTCGAGTCTCCTCCGCAGCGTGTCTCCTTCGTAGTAGGCCATGGCGAAGAAGAGTTGGCCGTCGGCCGTCTCGTCGAACTCGTAGATCGTACAGATGTTGGGATGATCGAGTGACGACGCGGACTGCGCCTCGCGGATGAACCGCTGCTTCGCTTCGGCGGCACGTGTGACGTCGGGCGGGAGAAACTTCAGGGCCACGGTGCGGCCGAGGCGAAGGTCGATCGCCTTGTAGACGACCCCCATCCCGCCCGCGCCGAGCTTCGACTCAATTCTGTAATGCGAGACGGTCTGGCCGATCAAGCCGCCATTGTAGGACTAGGCCGAAACCGTAAGGCTGAAACGGTTCGGCGTTCGCCGCCACTAGTTACCGTCACGCAACTGGCAACGGAGGTTTCATGCCCATCGCTCGATACGGAGTCCTCGTCGGCCGCGCCATCCAGCGCCGCCTCGGCACAGGCGACAGTCCGCACTACCAGATCCTCATGATCGACGACGACACGGACTACCGCATCGCGGTGAACGTCCGCTCGTCTCAGAGCCCGTCCGAGGTCGAGTTCATCGTCGACGAGCACTTCGAGCATCACATCCTCACCGAGTTGGCGACGATGCCCAGCGGCTTCAAGGAGCTGCCGCCGAAGCCGGGCGGCGTGGCGCTCGACTACATCCGCGCCAACATCTTCGATCGAACCAAGATGGTGCCGCTGCCGATCGATGCCGGCGGCGCGGACAACGATCTCAACGAGAAGATCGACCACTACGTCCAGCGCGCCATGGGCGACGAGAGCGCCATGCTCTACGCGTTCGGCGCACGCTGGGGTCCGGAGACGGCGAAGGACAAGATCTTCGGATTCAAGCCGGGCAACGGCGTCCACGACATCCACATGAATCAGGGGAACTCCTCGCAGTTCAAAAAGGACGACGGCGTGTGGCAGGACGGCGGGCTTCTCTTCCACTTCCCGACGCACAACCAGTGGGTGGGGATGTTCCTCAAGTTCCAGTCGCAGGCGTGGCACACCGACGACAAGAGCGGCCACACGACCGCGGAGACGGACGTCAAGATCGTGGGCGAGCCCAATGGCCTGGTGCGGGTGGTGGCCGCGCTGGCGAACTCGATTCAGTCGCCGGAGGTGGAGACGGTGACGCTGCTCAACGCGTCGCCGCAGCCGGTGAACCTCGCCGGCTGGGCGCTGGCGGACAAGAACAAGAACAAGTTCGCGCTGAGCGGCACCATCGCCGCCGGGGCGGCGCTGCTGGTGACCATCGCCCCGCCGATGCAGCTCTCGAACAAAGGCGGCATCATCACCGTGCTCAACGAGCAGGGGCTGAAGGTCGACGGCGTGTCGTACACGCAGAAGCAGGCGAACGAGCCGGGGTGGACGATCGTGTTCTAGCGCGGAACGCCGCCGTCCCGGCGGCTGGCCGGGCGGCGTCCCGCCGCCCGATATCTGCAGGCGGGACGCCTGCGGGCCAGCCGGCGAGGACGCCGGCGCTCCTCAGACATTCTCGACGATCGCCCGCCCGAACTCGCTGGTGGACACCTTGGTCGCCCCCTCCATCTGGCGCTCGAGGTCGTAGGTGACCTTCTTCTGCTGGATGGTCTTGCCGATCGCGTTCTCGATGGCGTCGGCGGCGTCCCACCACTTCATGTGCCGCAACATCATCACTCCGGAGAGGATCAGCGAGCCGGGATTGATCATGTCCTTGTTCGCGTACTTCGGCGCGGTGCCGTGCGTGGCCTCGAAGATCGCCACTTCGTCCGACTCGTTCGATCCCGGCGCCATGCCGAGGCCGCCGACCTGCGCGGCGAGCGCGTCGGAGATGTAGTCGCCGTTGAGGTTCGTGGTGGCGATCACCGAGTACTCCGAGGGTCGCAGCAGCACCTGCTGGAACATCGAGTCGGCGATGCGGTCCTTGATGACGATCTTCCCGCCGGCGCCGTCCGCGCCGACCTCGGACTCGGGGATGGTCAGGTCGCCGAACTCCTCGCGCGCGAGCTGGTATCCCCAATCCTTGAACGCCCCCTCGGTGAACTTCTGGATGTTGCCCTTGTGAACCAACGTGACCGAGTCGCGCTTGGCGGCGATGGCGTACTCGATGGCCTTGCGGATCAAGCGCTTCGATCCGAACTCCGAGATCGGCTTGATGCCGATGGCCGAGCCGGCGCGGATCTTCCCGGTGTGGCGGCGCTCGATGGTGTTGATGGCATCGATGAGCGCGTTCGCCCCGTCGGAGCCCGCCGCCCACTCGATCCCCGCGTACACGTCCTCGGTGTTCTCGCGAAAGATGATCATGTTCACGTTTTCCGGATGCTTGACCGGCGAGGGCACGCCGTCGAAGTAGCGCACCGGGCGGACGCAGGCGTAGAGGTCGAGCACCTGCCGCAGCGTGACGTTGAGCGAGCGGATGCCTCCGCCCACCGGCGTGGAGAGCGGACCCTTGATCGACACGCGGTAGTGGGCGATGGCGTCGAGAGTGGCCTGCGGGAGGTAGTCGCCTGACTGCTCGTTCGCCTTGTCGCCGGCGAAGACCTCGTGCCAGTGGATCTTCTTCCTGCCGCCGTACACCTTGGCCACCGTACCGTCGATGACGTACTGCGTGGCCCGCCAGATGTCGGGGCCGGTGCCGTCGCCTTCGATGAACGGGATGATGGGGTCGTCGGGAACGATGAGGCGTCCGTCTTTGTAGTCGATTCGCGTTCCGCTCATAGCGCGCGCGACTTTACACAATGATGCTGCAACACGTCACGCCTCCTTCCGCCTTGGCCAGCTCGGAGGCGTCGACGGTGCGGACGTTTCTCCTCGCGCGCTCCAGCCGCTCGACAGTGCGCGGGTAGAGTCCGCTGACGACGATTTCTCCCAGCAACAGCACGTTCGCGGCGAACGGCTCGTCGGAATGTACCGCGATATGCGGGCCGAACGGATCGACCCAGGCCGGATTGATGATGACGGTGTCGTCGCCGATCGCGGTGATCGCCGACTTCAGATGCAAGCAGCCGCGAAAGTCGACGACCTCGACGGGGATGAACTTCCGGAGCTGCCGGATGCCCTCGTCGTTGGTGCGGCTGGAGCGCCCCACGAACCACCGTCCGCCCACCCGCAGCACATCGCCGCCGTCGACCGTGCCGGGCGCCTCGATGTACGCGAGCTCGCGATACTCGCCCAGCGCGTCGGCGACGTCTTCGGTCTCCGCGCGCCGCGACGCCGCACCAGGTATAGTAATCACTACTATAGTATCCAGCACTATAGCTGCGTCCTCCACGAACACCGAGTCCGGAAGGTCCGCGCGCAGCGGCAGGCGCCGCACCACGCACCCCAGCTCCTCGAGCAGCGACTCGTACTTCGCGTGTTGCGCCTCGGCGCGCGCGACGTCGATCGGCTCGCGCGCCAGATGCGTCAGCTCGCAATTTGCGAGGGTGGGCGGGACGGGGCGGGTGATCGCTACGCGCACAGGAGCGCGCGAAGTGTAGCGAGATTCTTCCGATCCGACTCGTGCTCGACGTCCTTCGGCGTCTCGATCACCTTCGGGATGCGGCGGAAGCGCGGGTCGTTCAGAACGAAGGCGAAGGCCTCCACGCCGATCTGCCCCTCGCCGATGTGCTGGTGGCGGTCGACGCGCGAGCCGAGCGGTTTCTTCGAATCGTTGAGGTGAAAGGCGCCGACGTTGTCGACGCCGACGAAGCGCTCCACCTCGTCGATCATCCGTTCCCACCCGTCGCGTGTGCGGATGTCGTAGCCGGCGGCGAAGACGTGGCAGGTGTCGATGCAGATGCCGACGCGCGACTTGTCGTCGACCGCGGCGATGATCCGCCCCAGTTCTTCGAACGAGCAGCCGAGGCAAGAGCCCTGTCCTGCCGCGGTCTCCAGCAGGGTGACCGCGCGGAAGGGCGTCGCGGCGTGGATGGCGTCGAGAGAGCGGGCGATCTGGTCGAGCCCCGCCCCCGCGCCCGCCCCCATGTGCGCGCCGGGATGGAGCACCACGGCGTGGATGCCCAGGCGCTCGGCGCGATCGAGCTCGTCGATCATCGCCGCGACGGCCTTGCGGTGAAAGAGATCGTTCGTCGCGGCCAGGTTGATCAGATACGACGCGTGCGTCATCACCGGCGCGACGGTGCGTTTCGCCGCGAACTCCGCGCGCAATTCGTCCGTCAGCGGCTTGCCGACCCACTGGTTCGAGTTCTTGGCGAAGATGGCGATGGCCGTGGCGTCGATGGCCGAGGCGCGCTCGAACGCGGTGGGAAGGCCGCCTCTGGTGGATGTGTGCGCGCCGAGGAGGTCGCCGGGAGCGGTTTCGAAAGCGAAGCGGGACATGGTTGCGGTTGCGCGGTCTCGGGGTCGCGCGGTCTCGCGGTGGGTGTGGCTGCGAGACCCCGCAACCCCTCACTGCAGGCGGAAATTCACCGTCACCGTGTAATAAACGTCGATGGGCTCTCCTCGAACAGTCGCCGGTCGAAACCTCCACTGCGACACCGCGTCGCGCGCGGACTGGCCGAGGCCGAAGGGGAGGTCCTTGATGATCTCCACGTCGTCGATGGTGCCGTCGCGGCGGACGATGCCGCGCACCACCACCGACCCCTCCACCCCCGCCCGCCGCGCCATCGCGGGATAGCGCGGCATCACGCGGTCGACCTCCTCCGGCTGCGTTCCCCCCGCCGGCACGGCGGCGTAGACGGCGCTGCGGTCCACCTGCGCCGGCTCCGGCTGCGGCGCCGGCGCCTCGGTGGCGGTCTGCGGCTCCGGCATGGCCGGGGTGCCTTCCACTCCGCTCAGGCCAAGTGCGGGCGGCTCCGACGACGCCGTGGTCTCCGTCGGCGCCGGTCCCTCGGTGTGCACTTCGAGCTGCCGCGTGCCGGCGGCGCTGACGTCGATGGCGTCGACGTCCGCGTATGCGATCTGGCCGTTGTGATCGATGGCGTAGAAGTCGTGGTCGCGGGTGTAGACGCGCACCTGCGTGTCGGACGGCAGCTCGCCGATGATGGGGTAGAAGATCCCCGGCCCGGCGTAGAGCGGCGTGCGCGCGGTGGCGATCGCGCTCAGCGCCGGCATCTTCTTGATCGCCTCGTAGCGCCCCAGGCGCCGGTCGCGCTCGGAGGTCCGCTCCAGCGCGTTCCGCTCCGCCCAGCCGGCGAGTCCTTCCTCGTCCTGTACGCGCACCCATGCGCCGCGATCCTCGAGCACGATCAGCTTCTCGCCGCTCGTTGCCGTGGCCACCACCGGCGCGGTCGCCGCGGGCTGCGTGCGGAGGCGCAGCCGCAGCGGAAGCACCGAGAGCGTCTCCGACTGGCCGGGCGGCTTGCCGGGGCGCCGGCCGCTGTTGACGATGATCAGCCCGAGGAGGGCGAGGAAGATCACGCCGAGGAGGATGACCACCAGAAGACCACGGGTGTGGCGGGTATGGGGATCGGTCATCTACTTCTTCATCAGGGAGTAGAGAATCGCTTTCTGCACGTGGAGGCGGTTCTCCGCCTCGTCGTAGATGACCGATTGCGGCGAGTCGATGACCTCGGCCGCCACCTCTTCGCCGCGATGCGCCGGCAGGCAGTGCATGAAGATGGCGTCCGTCCTGGCCAGCGACATCACCCGCCTGTCGACCTGCCACCCGTCGAAGTCGCGGCGGCGCTTCTCCGCTTCTTCTTCCGCTCCCATCGAGGCCCAGACGTCGGTCTCCACGACGTCAGCGTCGCGCACCGCCTCTTCGATCGAGGTGGTGACGACGATCTTGGTCCCGGCGGCGTCGGCGTCGGCGAGCGCCTGGCCGACGATGGTGGGATCGGGCGGGTAGCCGGCGGGCGTGGCCACGGCGACGTTCATCCCCACCTTCGGCGCGCCGAAGAGCAGCGAGTGGGCCATGTTGTTGCCGTCGCCGACGTAGGCGAGCTTGCGGCCTTTGAGATCGCCGAATTTCTCCCACGCCGTGAAGTAGTCGGCCATCACCTGGCAGGGGTGGGAGAGGTCGGTGAGGCCGTTGATCACCGGCACGGTGGCGTACTCGGCGAGATCGGTAACCGTCTTGTGGGCGAAGGTGCGGGCCATGATGCCGTCGACGTAGCGCGACAGGACGCGGGCGGTGTCGACGATCGGCTCGCCGCGGCCGAGCTGCATGTCGCGCGCGGAGAGGAAGAGCGCGTGGCCGCCGAGTTGGTACATCCCCACCTCGAACGAGACGCGCGTGCGAGTCGACGATTTCTCGAAGATCATCGCCAGGGTCTGCCCTTCGAGGGCGCCGCGATACTTTTTCGGGTCGCTCTTCATGTCGCGCGCGATCTCGAAGATCTCGCGCACTTCGTCGGCGCTGTAGTCGTGAATCTCGATGAAGTCCTTGTGCCGCATGGCGGGCGTATTGTAGCCGCCGTATCATTCGCACGATGACCTTCCAGGTGCCGATGAACGAGGTCGCTGTGACCGTGGCCCTCGTCGGCATCGATCCCGACGAGTACTTCGTCTACCTCTACCCGTTCTCCGAGCACCGCGAGGGGCCGGAAACGCTCGCCGACTACCTCAACGGCACGCGGAAGTTCTTCCCCATGCTCGCCGGCGGCGTGCCGAAGATGGTCAACCGCGATCAGATCCTCTGGGTGAAGTTCGAGAAACTTCCCGAAGTGGTGGAGCTGGAGGTCACGCTGATCGAGAAGCTCACCATCCTGGAGCTCGCCGACGGCTCCCGCATCGAAGGCACCGTGCCGATCGACCGCCCGCGCGAGCAGTCGCGCATCTCCGACGTCCTGAACGATACGACCGAAGCGTTCCTGCGCATCGACGACGAGGAGTACACGTACTACGTGAACAAGGCGTTCATTCGGATGGTGATACCGAGGTGACTTCCGTCATCCTGAGCGTAGCGAAGGATCTCCGGATGCCGCATCTTGAGATCCTTCGCCGTCTGCGCGGCTCAGGATGACGGGAGCCGGCCCTCCTCTTCCAATTTGATGAGGTGCGCGCGTATCTGGATCTCCGCCGCGCCGTGCAGGCGCGGGTCGAGATCGGGATAGATGCGGCGGCGCATCTCTTCGACGCTGCGCGCGCCGGCGGCGATGGCGTCGAGGACCTGCTGCTCGCGCTGAAGGCGGTGGGCGATGTACTCGTCGATCAGCGCCACGGCGTCGTCGCGCGTGGGGCCGTGCGCGGGATAGATGCGGCGCGGCCGGCGTTCGTGCAGGCGCCGCAGCGAGCGGATGTAATCGCCCATGTGGCCGTCGGGCGGGAAGATGGTGGTCGTGCCGCTGCCGAGGATGGTGTCGCCGGTGAAGAGATCGCCGTCCGCGGTGAGGTAGCAGACGTGCTCGTTGGTGTGGCCGGGCGTGGCGATCACTTCCAGCCCGTCGACGACCTCGCCGTCTTCGACGACTCGGTCGGTCTCATCGAGCACGCCGCGCGGGGCGACGATTCGCGCGCCGGTCCGCTGCTTCAGCGGGACGGCGGCCGGGGCGTGGTCGCCGTGGCGGTGGGTGATGAAGATGGTGCGCAGGTTGGGCATCGCCGCGGCGATGGCGTCGATGTGCGCGCCGATCGCCGGCCCCGGATCGAGCACCGCCGTGTCGTCGATGAGGTAGGTGCGGGTGCCGTCGAGCGTGAACGGTCCGGGATTCGGCGCGGTGATGGAGCGGATGTTCACGGCAGCACGATCGTTTTCTTCCCGCTCACCATCAGTAGGCGGGGCTGCGTCGGGTTGATCGTCGCGCCGCGGCGCGATTCGAGCAGCGCGTCGATCGATGTGAAGCCGGCGATGGCCTCGAGATTCTTCTGCGTGGGGAACACGATCTCCAGGTTGTCGATGGCGTCCGTGGGCGTGATCCAGACGACGTCGACGGCCTCGTTGTCGTCGACGGTGGCGGTGGCGCCGTCGTTCGCGCGCGCGAGAAAGAAGTACGTGTCGAACCGCTTGTGAATGCCCTCCGGCGTGATCCAGCGCGAGGTCCACACCAGGCGCTCGAAGTCGACGGGTGACTCCGCCGCCAGCGCCTCAAACGTCGTCTCGCCGGCGAGCAGCGCGCGGCGCTTCGCTTCCAAATCCGGTAGCGGCGCTCCCATCCAGATCCCGCTCTCCTCGAACAACTCGCGCGCCGCGGCGACGCGCATGGTGTCCAGCGTCGATCCGCGCTCGTCGCTCGGGTCCACCGCGCCGCCCGGGAACACCCACGCGTTCGCCGCGAAGCTCGACTTCGCGTGGCGATGGATCATCAGCACTTCGAACGGATCGCCGCGAAGGAGGATGACGCTGGCGGCGGGGACCGGCGTGACGTCACTCATGCTTGCACTGCCAGCCGACCCATTCCTCGCCGCCGGGACCGCGCTCCTTCTTCCAGATGGGCACCGTCTGCTTGATGCGGTCGATCACGGTGCGGCAGGCGTCGAACGCCTCCGCGCGGTGCGGCGAGGCGCAGACGATGGCGATCGAGGCGTCGCCGACGACGAGGTGTCCGAGGCGATGGACCACGGCGACGGCGACGTCGGGGAACGCGCCGCGCACCTCGTCGACCACGCGCGCCATCTCCTTCTCCGCCATCGGCAGGTAGGCCTCGTAGTCGATGGACTCCACCTGCTTGCCTTCGTTGTGGTTGCGCACCACTCCCTCGAAGAGCACGTACGCGCCGTCGCCGGGTCGGACCACGCTGCGCACGAGCGCGGCGGAGTCGATGGGGTCATTGGTGAAGAAGGTCAACGTACTACCCGCCCGCCACCGGAGGAATGAAGGCCAGCTCGTCGCCGTCGCGCAGCACCTGCTCGGCGTCGGCGTAGCTCTCGTTGATGGCGGTCATCGGCGGCCGGACGTACTCGCGAAGCGCGCGGTGCTCGTCGCGCATCCGGAGCCACACATCCGCGGCGCGGGTTCCCTCGGGCAGCTCCAGAACGTCGTCGCGTTTCCCGGTAACATCGCGCAGCACGGCGAAATAGAGGAGCCGCACCTTCATGGCGCCGCATTCTGACATGACGCGATTCGAAGCGGAGACCACGGTCGGACGGGCGCTGGAGCTGCACGCGGCCACGCAGTGGGTCTTCGCCTCGTACCGGCTCAGCGGCTGTTGGAACTGCGCGAGCTCGGTTGACGAGACGTTGGCCGAGGTGGCGGCGGGGTATGGGTTTCCGCTGGAGAGGTTCCTGGCCGATTTGAACGGCCTCCTGGACTAGACCCCGATCTCCCCCGCGATCTCCAGCAGCGCTTCGCGCACGAAGGCGATGTGCTCCTCGAGGTCGACGCCCAGCTCCGCGGCGCCGTTGTAAATATCGTCGCGGCTGACGCTGCGCGCGAACGCCTTGTCCTTCAGCTTCTTCTTCACCGACGCCGGCTTCACGTCCGCCATCGACTTGCTCGGCTGCACCAGGGCGCAGGCCACGAGGAATCCGCACAGCTCGTCGCAGGCGAAGAGCGCCTTGGCCATCGGCGTGGTGCGCGGAACGTTGGTGTACGGCGCGTGACCCATGATCGCCGTGCGCAGGTCCTCGTCGAAGCCGGCCTCCTCGAGGATCTTCGAGCCGACGTAGGGATGCTGATCGGCGGCCGGGAACTGCTCGTAGTCGAAGTCGTGCAGCAGCCCGGCCATGCCCCAGCGGACGGGGTCCTCGTCGGGCGCGAACTTCCGCGCGCACGCTTTCATCGCATGCTCGACGGCGAGGGCGTGCTTTCGGAGCGAGTCGCTCTTCGTGTAGTGGCGGAGGATGGCGAGGGCGTCGTCGCGCGTCTTCACTTTTTCAGTTTATCCCGTCGCGAAGCGACGGGATCAGTGGTGGCGCCGCGCCGCCCCATCTCCCGCGCGTGCCGTCGAAGAGAGCCAGCGTCGCACCGCCACCCGCCCGCCCCTTCATCGTGTAGAAGGTGTACGCCGGGCCGGCAGCGAGGTGGAAGCGGAAGGCGCCGTGGCGGTTCAGCCTCACGACCAACGGCAGGGCGAAGGTGGTGACGTTGGCGTGGCCGGCGTCGAAGCTGATTCCGCTGTCGTCGTCGCTTGACCTTCATCGGCGCGCGGGTCCAGGAGGCGTCGAGGCGGACGGCGAGCCAGTCTTGAGTCTGCGCTCCACGTCGGCGGCGCCACCCGGACGGGTGGCCGCGGAGAGGCGGGTGCGGCTGGTGCTCTGGCCGCCGTCGGTGACGATGCGCGTGCTGCGCTCGGCGACGTAGCCGAAGACGAAGGGTCCGGTGCCGGCGCCGACACTCCAGCCGTCGGCGAGAGCGTGGGGGACGGATGAGATGGAGACGAAAAAAAGCGTGAGTAGGATTTTTGCGCATCACGGTCGGTCAGAATTGCAATGCGGGAGGCAGCACCTGCAATTTTTGCCGGACTGATCTGTAGGGACATTTCGATTCTGGCGATGGCGGGGAAACCACCTAAATTCAGTGTTTTCTGCCATCGTCGACGAGGTCGCTCGAGCCGATTCCGGCTCTTTTGCTCACAGTTATTAGACCTGGCGCACCTCGTGCACAAGGCTGGGTCACGATGAAACAGGTTTCGACAGAACCGAAACCGCCGCGCGGGTCCCGTCTCTATCGCCTGCGCCTAGTGGCCGCTGCGGGCTCCCTCCTACACTATTGGACCGATTTTGGACGATTATTCACAAAGCTTCCTTGAATCCTGCCAACTGGCCGCAGCGGTCCAGCCCCCTGTACCACCAACGGAGCCGAAAGGCTCCGTTAGTGCTTTTAGGGGACTCGTTTACCGTTCGCGTCGTGCAGGGCGATCGGAAGGACTTTTGCGAAGTGCGCGAAATCCTTGTCGGTCGTGAAGACCGGATATTCGAGACGCGCCGCGATCGCGCAGATTAGGAAATCGGTATTCGAGCCTTGGATACCCTTCCCTCGACAGCGGTCGTAGAACGACGCGGCTTCTTCATGGTCTTCAGACGTGATCAGGACATCCGAGAACGAGCGCAGGTGTTCGCGTAACCGCTCGAGCTGCGACTGTTCCTTGATGCCCGAGAGGACTTCCTGGCGAACTGGACCAATCATGGCGACGCGACCATCCTCGATGAGCGACGCCAACTCTCTCGTCGAGGCATTCTCCGAGCGGACTTTACGGCGTAACGCAAGGGACCAGACCGGCGTATCCACCAACACCTTCATGCCTTACGTCGCTGTTTCTTGTAGTCGTAGCTCGGATCGAAGTCGATTGTTCCGAACAACTCCAAAATCTTCGCCTGCTTGCGACGCTGGATGTACTCCTCCAGCGCTTCAGTGACGGTCGCCTTCTTCGTGTGCTGACCGCCGATCCTCTGTGCTTCCTGCAGTAGCCGATCGTCGATCGCGAGATTCGTAGCCATCCGTTCATTCTACACATCCCCATGTGTAGCACAAGGTGTGACTGGAGGTTGCTCATCACGTCTTTAGGCGAGAAGTCGTTCGACTTCGCTGACGAGCGCCTGAGGCTCGAACGGTTTCTTGAGCACGGCGTCGGCGCTCTTCGCCTGCGCCTCGTCGAATGGCTCGAACGTCCCCGGCGACACTTTTGCGCGGAGTGAAGCTCATGTCCTGGCAGCCTCAGCTCGATCACCTTTTGAATGGTGATGCTGTCATCGACCACGAGGATGCGTTTACCCGACGTGTGGCCCGGACCGGCTGGTTGCGGACCGAAAAGCTTCGAGAACAGCCCCATCTGCGACCTCCTTACTCAGCACTCAGAACTCTATAATCCGGCGCCGTGCCCAAGCGTCCAAGTTTGTTCCTCGTCGATGGTTCCAACAACGTCTACCGCTCCTACTTCGCCATCCGCGGCCTGACCAACTCCTCCGGCCTCGCCACCAACGCGGTCTACGGTTTCACCACCACGCTGAAGAAGCTGCTCAAAGACCACGAGCCCGACTGCATCGCCGTAGCCTTCGACATCGGCTCAGCCAAGACGCGGCACGAGGCGTACGCGGACTACAAGAAAGACCGCCGGCCGATGCCGGACGATCTCGTCGTGCAACTGCCGCTGGTCAACGAGGTCCTGGCCGGCTTTCGCATCCCGGTCATCGGCGTCGAGGATTGGGAGGCGGACGATCTCATCGGCTCGATCGCCTGCACGGCGCGCGACCGCGGCTACGAGGTCGTCATCGCCACATCGGACAAGGACTTCTTCCAGCTCGTCGGCGACGGGATCAAGCTCTATCACACCGGCCGCGAGGTGCTGTACGACGCCAAGGGCATCGAGGAGGCGTTCGGCCTGCCGCCCGAGAAGGTCGTCGACGTCATGGCCATCTGGGGCGACGCCATCGACAACATCCCCGGCGTGCCCGGCATCGGCGAGAAGGGGGCGAAGGCCCTCATCCAGTCGTACGGATCGCTCGAAGGCGTCTACGAGCACCTCGAAGAGCTGAAGCCGGCGCAGCGCAAGAAGCTCGAGGAGAGCCGGGAGAAGGCTTTCATGTCGCGCGAGCTGGCGCGGATCAAGTGCGATCTCGAGTACGAGCTCGACTTCGACACCCTGAAGCGCCAGGACCCCGACCGCGCCAAGCTGCACGACGTTTTCTCCCGGCTGGAGTTCGCCTCGCTGATGCAGGAGTTCCTGCCGGAGCCGCCGCCGGTGGAGCGCGACATCCAGACGGCGACGAAGGCGAGCGACGTCGACGACTTCGTGCGCGATGCGGCCGAGGTGGCGGTGTGGTTCGAGTCGACGACGCCGGACGGCTTCGACGAGCTGATGGCGGCGTCGCTCTCGGTGAAGCCGGGCGAGTCGCTCATCGTGCCGATCGCCGCGAACGTCGGCGGCAACGCGGAGATCAGCGACGCGCTGAAGCGGCTCCTGGCCTCCCACAAGCTCTTCGTCGCGCATGACGTCAAACAGCAGTTCCGCCGCCTCGCCGCGAACGGATGGCCGCTTCCGCGCCGCTTCGCCGACACGATGATCACGTCGTACGTGATCAATCCCGGCCTGCCGTCGCACGCGCTGGGCAACATCGCGCGCGACCGGCTGAAGGTCGACATTCTCTCGCGCAAGGACGTGGCGAAGACCGCTCCGCTCTTCGCGCTCAGCCACGAGATCGGCGCCACCGCCCTCGGCCCCCTCAACCAATACCTTGGCGAGAAGTCCGACGTCACCGTCGCGCTGAAGAGACTCCTCGAGCCGAAGCTGAGCGTCGACGCCGATTTGCTGAAGGTCTACGAAACCATCGAACTGCCGCTGATCCCCATTCTCACGCGGATGGAGCGGCGTGGCATTCGGATCGACGTTCCGCTGCTGCGCACCATGAGCAACAGTATGGGCGTGCAACTGGCGGATCTCGAGAAGCGGATCTACGCCGAGGCGGGGACGGAGTTCAACATCAACTCGCCGCAGCAGCTCGCGCACATCCTCTTCGAGAAGTTGCAGTATCCAGTAGCCAAGAAGACAAAAGGTACTAAGGCCTACTCCACATCTGTGGATGTTCTGGAAGAACTTGCAAAGTACTACGTGGTGCCGCAGCTCATCTTGCAGCACCGCGAGCTGCACAAGCTGAAGTCGACGTACATCGATGCCCTGCCGCAGCTCGTGGCCGGCGACGGCCGCGTGCACACCTCGTTCAACCAGGCGGTGGCGGCGACGGGACGGCTGTCGTCGTCCGACCCAAACCTGCAGAACATCCCCATCCGCACCGAGCTGGGACGCGAGATCCGCAAGGCGTTCGTGGCCGACGACGGCAACGTGCTGCTCGCCGCCGACTACTCGCAGGTGGAGCTGCGCATCCTCGCGCACATCTCGCAGGACGAGTCGCTGATCGAGACCTTCCGCCGCGGCGCCGACATCCATCGCGCCACGGCGTCGAAGATGTTCAATATCCCCGAGGATGAGCTGACCCACGATCAGCGGCGCGCGGCGAAGACCATCAACTTCGGCGTGCTGTACGGCATGTCGGCGTTCCGGCTGTCGAACGAGTTGAACATCTCCGGAAGCCAGGCGAAGGACTGGATCGAGGCGTACTTCTCGCGCTACCCCAAGATTCAGGAGTACCTCGACCGCACGCTCGACGAAGCGCGCAAGAGCGGCAAGGTCACGACGCTGTTCGGGCGCGTGCGCTACATCCCCGAGATCCACAACAAGTCGTTCACGGTGCGCGGCAACGCGGAGCGGATGGCCACCAACGCGCCGATTCAGGGGACGGCGGCGGACATCCTCAAGCTGGCGATGATCGCCCTGGAGCAGAACCTTCCGCCGGACGCAAAGATGCTGCTGACGGTGCACGACGAGATCGTCATCGAGGTCGCCGCGGCGCGGGCGGAGGACGTGGCGGGAATCGTGAAAGAGACCATGGAGAACATTTACCCCCTCGCCGTGCCGCTGGCCGTCGATACGCATTGGGGACCACGTTGGTACGACGCAAAGGACTGATCGCAATCGCCGCGGCGGCAGCCGTTTACGCCGCATGCAAACCCGGCCCTGTCCCACCCGCCCGCCCCGATCAGGTTCCGAAGATCCGCGCCACCGTCGTCACCATCCGGACCACGCTCCAGCCGCAGAACCGAACGTTCACCCACACGCTGGTGATCGCTGACGGGCGCGCGCGCAGCGGCGACGAAGTCGACGCCTGGCGTCTCTTCGACCTCCGCAACAAGCAGGTGACGTTCGTTGACGATCTGGCGAAGACGTACCGGAACGTGCCGCTCGCGACGCTCATCGCGGAGCGGCGCAAGGAGCTGGCGCGGCCGATGCCCTCCGGAACGCCGCGCGCGGAGTTCGCCGCTACCGGCGCGAAGCGCGTGCTGCACACCGTCCCCGCCGCCGAGCACCTCATCCGCCTCGGCGGATACGAGCGCCGCCTCTGGATTGCCAAGCATCCGGCGCTCCCGGACGAGCTGTTCGCCATGACCCAGGCCAGCCTCGCCGCATCATCGCCGTTGGCGGGCGTCGCGCGCGCCGCGGACGAGGCGCTGATGGCCGTGCGGGGATTCCCGCTCGTCGATCACGCCGAGCTGCCGTTCGGAAACGAGAAGCTGGTGGTCGACCGCAGCGTGGTCAAGATCGAGCAGCGCGAGGTGCCGAAGTCGTGGCTGGCCATCGGGAAGAACTACACGGAGATCAAAGAACCCGCCGCGCGTCCCCGACCCGCTTCGTGACCCCCTCTCGATCGAACCACTCCAGCAGCGGGATGGCCACCTTCCGCGACAGGCCGAAGAACTCCTTGAACTGGCCGACGTCGATCGTCTCGCCCTTGCGCGACGTCATCCGCTCGCGCGCGCCCGCCAGCGCGTCGCGGTGCACGTAAAGCCCCTCGGCGAGGCGAACCAGCGTCCCTTGCTTCACCAGGAAGCCGACCACGCCCTCGATGATCTTCGCTTTCTGCGTCCGCTCGTTGATCAGTTCGGAGACCGGCGGCGGCTGCAGGCCGGCCTCGGCGAAGCGCTGCTCGATCGAGCGCGCCAGCTCCCCCTCCGCGCCGCCCAGCTTCTTTGAGCGGCCGGGGACGTCGAGCGCGTCGCCCTCCATGACCACGATCTTCTCGCGCGCCAGGTCCTGCAGGAGGAAGTTCACGAGCTGCCCGTCCGCGCCGTGCGGCAGGAGCTTCTGCACGAACTCCCCCTTCGGGACGTTCATCGCCATGCGGTTGTCGCGGAAGTACGCCTGCAGGAACTCCATGGCGCGGCGCCGGAAGTCGGCGAGGACGTCAACGTGGATCCACCGGAGGTTGCCGGTGTCGACGAGACCCTCACCCCCGCTTCGCGGACCCTCTCCCGCTGCGGCGGGAGAGGGGCGCTGGTTTTCCCCCTCTCCCGCTTGCGGGAGAGGGTGGCGCGAAGCGCGGGGTGAGGGCTTGAGCTCCTTCGTCAGCGTCTCGACGCGGATTCCCGTCCGCGCCTGAACCTCGTGAACGGTGAGCCCGCGCAGCCCCTCCAGTTTCGCCATCAGCTCGACGCGCTGCGGCAGCGTGCCGCCGGCGAGGACGTCGAGCAGCTCCGGCCGCGTGGCGCGGCTCAGCTTCGGCAGGTGCGCGTCGAGGATCACGCCGCCGCCGACGGTGATGGCCGGCGAGTAGCGGCGGACGACGAATCGGTCGCCCGCGGCGGCGACCACCGGCGACTCGAGCCGCACCTGGGCGAATGCGCTCCCCCCCGGCTTCAGCTCCACCGTCTGGTCGACGAAGCGCACGCTTCCGAGCAATTCCGCGGCGAGGTGATGAAAGCGGATGCGCGTCTGTTCCTTCAGCGGCTTCGCCGTCTTCAAGAGATCGAGTTTCACGGTGATGACCTGCGACGTACGCAGCGTGTTCGGCGCGACGAGCTGCTGCCCGCGGTGCAGTCGCTCGAGCGGGATGTCCGGCAGATTGACCGACGTCCGCTCGCCGGCCGACGCGAGCTCGCGCGCTTCACCGTGCACCTGAATGTTGCGCGCACGGCTGCGGTCGCCGCCGGGCAGCGTTTCCACGTCGCTCTCGACATTCAGCCGCCCGGCGAAGGTCGTCCCGGTGATCACCGAGCCGAAGCCCTTCATGGTGAAGACGCGATCGATCGGCAGGCGGAACACGCGCGTGGTGCCGTCGCGATCGTCGACCTCGGACACCGACTTCACGATCGCCGCGCGCAGGACGTCGAGGCCCGCGCCGGTCACGCTCGATACCGGCACGATCGGCTTTCCGGCCAGGAAACTGCCGGCCACGAGCTCGTCGATCTCGAGGCGCACCAGGTCGATGATGTCGGGGTCGACCAGATCGCTCTTGGTGATGGCCACGACACCGGTGCGGATGCCGAGGAGCTTGCAGATGTCGAAGTGTTCGCGCGTCTGCGGCTTGATCGACTCGTCGGCGGCGACGACCAACAGCGCGCTGTCGATCCCCCCCACCCCCGCGAGCATGTTCTTGACGAAGCGCTCGTGGCCGGGGACGTCGATGAAGCCGATCTGGTAGTCGTCGGTGAACCAGCTCGCGAACCCCAGGTCGATGGTGATGCCGCGCCGCTTCTCCTCGGGGAGGCGGTCGGTGTCCACGCCGGTGAGCGCCTTCACCAGCGCGGTCTTGCCGTGGTCGATGTGGCCGGCGGTGCCGACGACGCGGCGCTTTCTCGGCATGGCGCGAAGCTTAGCGTACGGTAACGGTGCGATGATGACCGCTCACCGGAGGAGGGAAACCATGGCACTCGTCGTTCGTGCGTATCCCGTTCGCAGCCGTGAAGCCGTCGGCCGGTTCATCGGCGAGTTACAGAGCCGCGCCGAAGAAACGAGGAACTTCTATCGAAGTTTCAACGTCAAGCGCGAGATGTGGTTCTTCCAGCAGACGGAGCACGGGCCGATCATCATCGGCGTGACGGAGCTGAACGACGTCGCCAAGAACGCCGAGGCGTACAAGGAATCGGACGACCCGTTCGCGGCATGGTTCAAGTCGCGGGTGGTCGAGGTCTCCGGCGTCGATCCGAACGAAACGCCGCTCGGCCCTCCGAGCCAGATGGTGTTCGATTCCAGCGTCCTCTAACTGACGCGGCCTCCGTACACCTCTTTCAGTTGCGGCGGCACCTTGCCGCCGATCCCCAGCTCCTCCCTGATCTCCGCGGCGTTCACCACCGCCTGGCCGCGGAAGTGGTTGTTGGTGATGACGTACGTCTCCTTCTCGCGGGCAATGGTCCGGATGCGCTCGACCCACGGCGAGAGCTCTTCCTTCGAGTAGAGATAGTTGTAGCGCTCCCAAGTCTCCGCGTGCGCGAACCACTTCTCGTAGTTCCGACCGTGCAGGCGGACGTAGCCCACCGGCCCGGTAACCGTGGCCGACGGCTTGACCGAGTCCTGGAACAGCGGCTGATCGACGTTCACCCAAGCCACGCCGTGCTGGTCGAGGAAGCGCGTGACCTCCTCGTTCTGAAACGACGAGTGGCGCACCTCGAGGGCGAGCGGGTAGTCGCGGAAGTCGGCGAAGAGGCGCTCGAGCCGCTCGCGCGATTCGGGGGCGTCCTTGAACGACCAGGGGAACTGCAAAAGCACGGCGCCGAGCCTGCCGGCGCCGGCGAGCGGGTCGAGATAGTCTCGAAAGGCCTTTACGTCGTCAGGGCCGGGCTGCTCGGCGTCGTGGGTGAAGCCGCGATAGATCTTCGTGGTGAACTTGAAGTCCGGGTTGCTCGACACGCGCCGCACCCAGCTTTTGGCGTGCGTTGGCGGCGGGATCCGGTAGAAGGGCGAGTTGATCTCGATGGTGTCGAAAAACGACGAAAGGTAGGCGAGATGGTCGAAGCGGGAGCGGTGCGGCGGGTAGACGGTTCCCTCCCAATCGGAGTAACTCCACCCTGCCGGACCGATGCGAATCGGATGTTCCATTTGTGATCGTCAACAGGTTGACATCTTATTTTGAGAACCGCGTAATTCGTTGCGGTTGCTTGGCTTCTATGCTAAAACCCGAGCCATCGAGCCCAACATGCGCACTCCAGGAAAAACGTGTTTGGTGGACGTGTTGTGTTCGATCGCGGAAGGGGGTTGGTCAACGTAACCGATATCGTTGTGAAACCAATTCGCGGGGAGAGCGTCGCGGCACCCCGCCCGTGTTCTGCGCTGCGGCATCATCAGTAGTCTTTCAAGAGGAAACTTAGGAGATCAAGGTTCATGGATACGTTCAACGACAAATCCCTCGCTTGTGTCGACTGCGGTCAGGATTTCGTTTTCAGCAAGAATGAGCAGGCCTTTTACGCAGAGCGTGGTTTCACGAATGAGCCGAAGCGATGCAAGAACTGCCGCGACAAGCGCAAGATGGCGCGCGACGGCAACGGCGGATCGCGCGAGCGCCAGATGGTCAGCGTGACGTGCGACAGCTGCGGCGTGGCGACGGAAGTCCCCTTCACGCCCGTCAGCGGCAAGCCGGTCTACTGCCGCGATTGCTATAACCAGCGCCGCTCCTCCACTCGGCCCTCGAGCTGGGCGTAGATTCACCGACAACGACAATTCGACGGCGGCCGAGAGGCCGCCGTTTTACTTGGTTACGCGGTTGCGAAGTTGCGCGGTTTCGCAGCGGCAAAGCCTTCACCGCGCAACCTCGCAACCACCGTGCGCTACAATCCGCGCCGCTTGACCCACCCCCTCCCTCCCACCGTCGACAACATCCTCGACCTCATCGGCAACACGCCGATGCTCAAGCTGCGCAGCATCCCCGATCCCGACGGCGCGGAGATCTACGTCAAGCTCGAGCTGCTCAGTCCCGGCTTCTCGGTCAAGGACCGCATCGGCGTCGGCATGATCGAGCGCGCCGCGCGCAACGGCGAGCTGAAACCGGGCGGGACGATCATCGAGCCGACCGCCGGCAATACCGGCATCGCACTCGCGCTCGCCGGCACGCAACTCGGCTACAAGGTCATCCTCTGCGTCCCCGAGAACTTCTCCGTCGAGAAGCGCGAGGTGATGAGGGCCCTCGGCGGCACCGTGGTGCTCACGCCGAAAGACGACGGTATGAAGGGCGCGATCGCCAAGGCGCAGGAGATCGCGGCGTCGATCGAGGGCTCGTACGTGCCGCAGCAGTTCGCGAACCCCTACAACACCGAGGCGCATTACGAGACCACCGGTGCCGAGGTGTGGGAGCAGATGGAGGGGCGGGTGGACGGGTGGGTGGCTGGGGCGGGGACGGGCGGGACGTTCACCGGCGTGGCGAAGTACCTCCGCGAGCGGAATCCCGACTGCTACTGCGTCATCGTCGAGCCGCAGGGCTCCATTCTCAAGGGCGGCGAGGCGGGGCCGCACGAAGTGGAAGGTATCGGCGCATCTTCGTTCATCCCGCCGGTGCTCGATCTGTCGCTGGCCGACGACATCATCAAGGTCGACGACGACCCGGCCTTCGCCATGGTTCGCCGCATGGCCAAGGAGGAAGGCATCCTCGGTGGATCGTCCGCCGGTGCGAACCTCGACGCGGCGGTGCAGGTGGCGCGTAAGCTCGGGCGCGGCAAGCGCGTCGTGACGCTCATCCCCGACGGTTCCGAGCGCTACATGTCCAAGGGCATCTATACGAAGTGGGCTGTGGGGTAAAAATGGGTTTCTCGACAGAGTGCATTCACGCCGGCCAGGAGCCGGAGCCGGTCACCGGCGCGGTGACCTTCCCGATCTTCCAGACATCGACCTACGTGCAGCCGCGGCTCGGCGAGCACAAAGGCTACGAGTACGCGCGAACGAAGAATCCGACGCGCTCGGTGCTGGAGGCAAACCTCGCCGCGCTCGAGCGCGGCAAGCACGGGCACTGCTTCGCCTCCGGGATGTCGGCGATCGACGTCGTCTTCCGCACGCTGGCCAAGGGCGATCACGTGGTGGCCGGCGAGAACATGTACGGCGGTTCGTACCGCCTGTTCAGCAAAGTTCTGGAGAAGTTCGGACTGGAGTTCTCGTACGTCGACACCTCGAAGGTCGACGCCGTGCGCGCCGCGATCCGCCCGGCGACGAAGATTGTCTTCCTGGAGACGCCGACCAATCCGATGATGACGCTGACCGACATTGCGGCGTGCGTGGAAGTGGCGCATGCGGCGGGCGCGCTGGTCGTGGTCGACAACACGTTCTGCTCGCCGTACCTGCAGCGCCCCCTCGAGCTCGGCGCGGACGTTGTCGTTCACTCCACCACCAAGTTCCTCAACGGCCACTCCGACTCGGTCGGAGGCGCGGTGATCTGCAACTCCGACGAGCTGGCGGAGAAGATCGGCTTCCTGCAGAACGCGGTCGGCGCAATCCTCTCGCCGTTCGATTCCTGGCTCGTGCTGCGCGGCGTGAAGACGCTCGCCGTGCGCATGAAGCGCCACGAGGAGAACGGCGTGGCGATGGCGAACTACCTCGCGCATCACCCGAAGGCGAAGAAGGTCTACTACCCCGGCCTCCCCGACCATCCGCAGCACGCGCTGGCCAGGCGGCAGATGGACGGCTTCGGGGCGATGATCTCCTTCGAGCTCGGCTCGTACGAGAACGCCAAGAAGTTCCTCGACCGCGTCCGACTCTGCTCGCTCGGCGAGTCGCTCGGCGGTGTGGAGACGCTCATCTCACATCCGGAGACCATGACCCATGCCTCGGTTCCTGTCGCCGACCGCCAGCGCCTCGGCATCACGCCCGGCCTGGTGCGGATCTCCGTCGGCATCGAGGACATCGAAGACCTCATCGCCGACGTGGGGAACGCGTTCGAGGGGGTCTAAGGAGCGCCGGCGTCCCGCCGCCCGCCGTCGGCGGCGAGGACGCCGCCGAGCCAGCCGCCGAGGACGGCGGCGTTCCGCGTGGCTTACACTCACCGCATGGAGGTTTCCGACGCCCTTCCCGGCGCCGACTTGATCCGCGCCGGTCTGCGCGACATCCGCGACGGCGTGGAGTCGATCGAGGCGCTTTTGGTGCTCGTCGGCGCTCCGCGCCTCCGCCGCATCGGGTTCGACGTCCCCGATACGCCGTACTACCCGGAAGATCGGTTGTACGAAAAGCTCGCCGCGGAAAACTCCGATTCAGCGCACAGCCGCTACAACGCGCTGATCCGGAAGTTGGTGAGCTTCGAGCGCGCCGCGGAATGCGTGAACCCGTAACCGAACCGCGGATTCGCGCGTTCATGCGCGCGATCGCCGCCGAGGCGCGGGAGCCGGGCCGTGTTTACCTCGCTGGTGGAGCGAGCGCGGTCTTGCGCGGCTGGCGTGAAGGCACCGTAGACGTCGACATCAAGATCGTCCCTGAAAACGATCGAATCCTTCGCGCCGTCCCCGAGCTCAAAGAGAAGCTGCACATCAACATTGAGCTGGCCTCTCCAGCCGATTTCGTTCCACCGCTTCCGGGTTGGGAAGACCGCAGCCCGTTCATTGCTCGCGAAAGCGTGATCTCCTTTCATCACTTTGATTTCTATACCCAAGCTCTGGCGAAGCTCGAGAGAGGGCATCGAAAGGATCTGGACGACGTCGACTCGATGATCCGCGATGGACTGGTCGAGCCGAAGCGACTCAGCGACCTTTTCGCCGAAGTCGAGTCGTCGTTGTACCGGTACCCCGCCGTCGATCCGCCCACCCTGCGCGCCGCGGTGTCACGGATCGCCTCCCAGTAGCATACGGCGCGTACCGAGCGCCGCAGCTCTCGACAGGTAGGACTTTCCTCTCCAACGACACTCTTTGGCAGGAGGGGTTCGATGCCTGTAGAGAAGGTCTTGTTTTCGATTCACGGCGTCCGCACCGACAAGAATCGCGGTCCGCTCTGGCAGGATCATATCGACCCGTCGTTCGAGCACATCGCGAACTTCACTCACGAACCACACTCGTACCGTTACTTTGAATTCTGGGAGGCCGGCTTCGAGAAGCCGCGAAACGAAGTCATCGAGGAGTTTTCCACGTGGTACGACTCCTGGTGGCAGAAGACGAAAGTCGTACCGTCCGTCATCGGGCATAGCTTCGGCAGCTATGTAGCCTCCGTTGCCCTCCTTCGCTTCACCGCCATCCGCTACGATCGCCTGATTCTCTGTGGCTCGATCGTGGATCAGGACTACGATTGGTCTGCGATGCTCGAGGCCGGTCGCGTTCGCGAAGTGCTCAATGAGCGAGCGGGCGATGATTGGGTGGTGAAACTCTTTCGCACAGGTTTGCTTCGATCGCAGATCCCTCATAGCGGTCCGTCGGGCCTTGATGGCTTTCATCAGAAGCACCCTCGACTTCAGGAACGAGACAATCCGCTGTTCAAACATTCCGATCACTTCGTGCTTCGTTCCCACTGCGACCGTTTTTGGCGTCCGTTCATCTTCGGCAACGTGGAGTTCGCGGCGTTGTGCGATGCGGCGCGGCAAGGCGACACGGCCGCGCGCCGTGCGCTTCGCCACCTATGCGAGCCGCTTCTGATCGAGGTGCTCGATCTCCTGCTCCCCGGCGAGCGCTCTCCCGCATTCCTCGCTCATCTTCTGAAGGTAATGGCCGACGAAGGCGCGGCGGGCATACAACCGGCCCGGGATCTTGCCATGAGCATCGTGTCCGCGTACTACCTCGAGAAGGCGAAGTGGCTGTGACTCAAGGGACCGCGAAGGACCGCGAGCAGCCGCGCTTTCTCGCCATGCTCCGCGAGGACCGGCACAACCAGCAGGCCTGGGAGGACTTCTACCATTTTTACCGGCGCCACGTTGTCACCGCGTTGTACTTCCTCGGTGTACGCGACGATCTCGGGGACATCGTCAGCGAAGTGTTCTTTCGCTTCCTGCTCTACAGCCCGTGGCGCAACGACACGAGCACGCTTCCAGACGACGGAGTGATCCGTGCCTATCTCCGCCGGGTGGCACGCAATCTCGCCATCGCTGCAATCGGGAAGCGCGATCGGGAGGTGGCGCTTTCCATCGACGTCGCATCGAAGGTTGAGGCCGACGAGCGCGTGATCGTCGAGGACATCCTTCGGCAGTTGTCCGAGCGAGACCACGAGTTCTTTCACCGGTACTACGACAGCGGGTATTCGCTGGGCGAGCTTGCACGCCAATATGGCACGAGCTATGCGGCCGCTGGCACACGTCTGCACCGGATCAGGCAGAAACTGAAGGCCGCGGTCGACGGGGATGTAAAGAAAGTCCGCTCCCCGAAGTATTAGTGGATGTCCAAAGGAGAACCCATGGAAACGACCCGAGGCGCCATATCGCCAGAACCATCCGGTCCGGCCCAAGAAGTCCAGATTGCGGTGGAAGGCATCGCTAGGGAATTGGCATTTGATTCGCCCGAGGCGATGGCCGCCATTCAGCGGGCAACGCGCAGGTTTTCCGCCAATTGCGTCAACCTCGAGGAGATCGACGCCATCGACGATCTGTCCGAAGCGCGCTTGGACCATGTGTGGAACTGCGAATTCTGCACTCCGCTGATGAAGGCGTTGAAGACCGCGCCGCCCATGCGAGCCGTCGAGTTCGCGACCATCGCTTCTCCGCACGACGCGAGGTGTCCCGATTGCGGCGCGCGCATAGGGGACAGCGGTGCCTTTCAGCTTCTCGGGCGACTCGGCATCAACGAGGAGATGGTCACGTCACTCAAGAGCAGTATCACCGACGTGGACGTCGAGGAGCACTTGGCGATCGCGCGGGAGTATCTCCGGAGCTCGACATCGAAGGCCGCGGGCTACGCAAAAGAGAACCCGGGCAAGGTCGCGGCAGGAATCGCGGTCGTGGCAATCGGAGCGGGCATGTTGATTTCGGCCCTGCGTAATCAGGAGTAGCGCACGCGCCGCTACAATGCGGCGCGCATGCTCCCCGCCGCCCTGATCGTTCTCGCCTACCTCCTCGGATCGATTCCGTTCAGCTTTCTGGTGGTGAAGCTGTTCGCGGGGGCGGACATTCGCCAGCACGGGAGCCGCAACGTGGGGGCGACGAACGTGGCGCGGTCGTTCGGGAAGCTGCCGGGGATCATCGCGCTGCTGCTCGATGTGGCGAAGGGGTGGGCGGCTGTGGCGGCGGCGGAGTGGATCACGGCGCGGCCGGAGTGGCCCCTCGCCGCGATGGCGGACGCCTCACCGCTGCGGTCGCAGGCGTTCTGGGTCGCCCTCGCGGCGGTGGTCGCCGTGCTGGCGCACATGTTCCCGGTGTGGCTGAAGTTCCATGGCGGCAAGGGCGTGGCCACGGCGACTGGGGCCTTTCTGGCCATCGATCCGAAGGCGCTCGCCGCGGGGGTCATCGTCTTCATCATCGTCATCCTCGCCACGCGCGTCGTGTCGCTCGCTTCCATTCTCAGCGCCGCGTCGATTCCGATCTTCCTCCGCTTCCTCACGCATGCGCCGTTCTGGACCGTCGTCCTCAGCATCGTCATCTCCATCGCCATCATCGTGAAGCACCACTCGAACATCGCCCGGCTGACGCAGGGGACGGAGCGGAAGATGGGCGGGCGGGAGTGAAGATCGCGGTCATCGGCGCGGGCTCGTTCGGCACGGCGATGGCGGCGATCGCGTCGCGCTGCGACAACGAGATCGTCCTCTGGGCGCACGACCCGCGCGTCGCCGAGGCGATCGAAACGACGCGCTCCAATCCGTTCTACCTCCCCGACATCACGGTCGGCGACAACGTGCACGCCACCAGCTCGCTGGCCGAGGCCGCGGCGTTCAGCGACACCATCTTCATGGTCGTCCCGAGCCACCACTACCGCACCGTCCTGTCGCAGTTGAAGCCGCACCTGCGCGGACGGGCGAACGTGATCTCCGGGACCAAGGGCATCGAGATCGAAACGCAGCAGCGCATGTCGGAGATCACCGAGGCGGTGCTCGGCGATGCGCTCGGCGCGTTCGCCGTGCTGTCGGGCCCGACCTTCGCGTTGGAAGTCGCGCGCGGCGATCCGACTGCGGCGGTGGTGGCCTCGCGCGACACCGCCTTCGCCCAGACGGCGCAGAAGGCGCTGTCGTGCACCAGCTTCCGGCTCTACCACACGACCGACGTGGTGGGCGTCGAACTGTCAGGGTCGCTGAAGAACGTCATCGCCATTTCCGCCGGTGTCCTCGAGGGGCTGGGCCTCGGATACAACACCACCGCGGCGCTGATCACGCGCGGGCTGCACGAAATGACCAAACTCGGCATCGCGTTGGGTGGGCGGCTGGAGACGTTCGCCGGCCTCGCTGGGATGGGCGATCTGGTGCTGACCTGCACCGGTTCGCTGTCGCGCAACCGCAGCCTCGGCGTGGCGCTCGGGAAGGGCAAGAAGCTCGAGGCCATCCTGGCGGAGACGCGCACCGTGGCTGAGGGCGTCAAGACGGCGAAGGCAGTGCAGGAGATCGCGCTGCGCCACGACATCGACATGCCGATCGCCTCGGAGATGTATCGCGTCCTGTACGAGGGCGAGTCGCCGCGCGCCGCACTACAGAGGCTAATGACGCGATCGCTCAAGGCCGAGTCCTGAGATCCTTGCGCTTCGCGCAAGGATAAACTTATCGGGATGCAGCACGGCAAGCAGACGCTCGGCCAGATACTCGTCGCTGCCAATCTGATCGACGAGGTGCAGATGCAGATCGCCCTCGCCGAGCAGCGGCGGACCGGCAAGCGCTTCGGGTCGACGCTCGTCGACCTGAAGTTCATCGATGAGAACGTTCTTGCTGCGTTCCTGTCGAAGCAAATCGATGTGCCGTGCATCAGCCTTTTGCACATCGACATCCCGAAGAAAATCCTGCGGCGGATGACGCGCAACTCGGCGCTGGAGTGCCAGTCCATTCCGGTGCGCGTAGAGGGGGAGCGGCTCGAGGTGGCGATGGTCGACCCGACCGACGCGGAGACCATCGCCAGAGTGGAGAAAATCGTCGGGATGCCGGTCACGCCGCTGATCGCGCCGGAGAGCTCGATCCAGACGATGATCGAGCGCTTCTATCCCGATGAGGAGCGCGGAGAGAACACGCTCACGGCGAAACCGCGCGCGGCCGGCGACTCGGTCACCGATCCGATTTTTCGCGATTTGATCGAGGAGCTCGACGACGCAGATCTCGACGGCCGGCTCGGACGGATGGAGAAAAGCCTCGACCAGATCTGGACGCTGCTGGAGAAGCTGCTGCGGACTCTGGAGATCAGAGAGAAGAGGTAGGCGGCTTCTGCACCTGCATCGTCGGCGGCTGATTCGGCGGAGGCGGTGATTGCTTGTTCGCGCGCCCCTCGCTTGTGGCCGGATCCTCGTAAATCCCGTCGGGGTCGTCGCCCTCGTAGATGGCGTTGGCGCGCTGCGCGTCGCGCTTCTTCTTTTCCGCGGCTTCCTTTTGCGCCTTCGCCTCGGCGGCCTTCTCGGCGTCGTACTGCTTCTTCTGATCGGCGGCGAGCTTGTCGAGGGTGCCGTCGACCCGGGGGAGCGGTGGGAGGGGCTGCTGCGCGGCCTTGGTGGTGGTGGAGATGTGGCCGCCGGACTTGGCCAGCGTCTCGTTGGTGATCACCATCTTCTTCTTTTTCTTCGACGTCGTCGTGCGGCCGGCTGCCTTCGCCGCCGCGACCAGCGGCGAATCGGCGGTCGTCGCGGGCGCGGGCGCCTGCGTGGTGGTCTTCTCGTCGGCGGCGAGAGAGAGCGCTCCAAATGCCAGAAGTACGGCGATGGCCGTGCGTTTCATGCTTCGTTCAATGTTACGCTTCCGCCCCATATTTCAGGGCCGTTCCCGAATCTTGCATTTCGCGGGGTTGAATGTCGCCTGAGCTGCTCCTGCAGAAGTTCGGCTATCTGGCGGTCTTCGTCGGAACGTTCCTCGAAGGAGAGACGATTCTGGTGCTGGCCGGCTTCTTCGCCGAGCGCGGACACCTGAGTCTCCCACTGGTGATTCTCTGGGCGTTCAGCGGCGCGTACGTCGGCCACTGCTTCTGGTTCTGGCTCGGCCGCTCGCAGGGGGTCAAGCTGCTGGACCGCTTTCCGAAGATGAAGAAGCACTTCGGCAAGGGGATCAGGATGTTCGAGCGCTACGGCGCCCCCGCCATATTCATCACCCAGTGGCTGTACGGGCTGCGCATCACCTGCGCGGTGATCATCGGAATCTCGAAGATCTCCACCATCAAGTTTCTCATCTACGAGGCGATTACCTGCGCCGTCTGGGCGGTGGTCATCGCCGGCCTGGGCTTCGTCTTCGGCACCGCCGTGGAGCGCATCCTCGGACGCGCCGCGCACATCGAGCGCTACGGCCTGATCGTCCTAGTCGCCGCCGGCATCGGCGTCTGGCTATACCACCGCCGGAAGGAGAAGCGCGAAAGCGTGGTGGAGGAGTGATCAGCCCTCGAAGTGCTTGAACTCCAGCTCCGCCTGCGCGGCCGCAAGCCGCGCTACGGGAACGCGATATGGCGAGCAGGAGACGTAGTTCAAGCCGCAGGCGCGGAAGAAGCGGATGGAATCGGGGTCGCCGCCGTGCTCGCCGCAGACGCCTACCTTCAGATTCTTGTTTCCGGCGCGCCCGAGGTCGGTGCCCATGGCCACCAGCTTGCCGACGCCCTCGACGTCGATGGATTCGAACGGATCCTTCGGCAGGATCTTCTTCTCCACGTACTCCGGGAGGAACGTGCCGGCGTCGTCGCGCGAGTAGCCGAATGTCATCTGCGTCAGGTCGTTGGTGCCGAACGAGAAGAACTCGGCGAGTTTGGCGAGCTTGTCGGCGATCAGAGCCGCGCGCGGAATCTCGATCATCGTGCCGACCACCACCTGGACGTCGATGCCGCGCTTGCTGATCACGTCCGCGGCCACGCGGCGAACCATGTCGCGCGTCACCTGCAGCTCTCGAAGGGTGCCGACCAACGGGATCATCACCTCCGGACGGGCGTCGACGCCCTTCTCCTTGACCGAGCAGGCGGCCTCGTAGATCGCGCGCACCTGCATCTCGTAGATCTCCGGAAAGGTGATGCCGAGACGGCAACCGCGATGGCCGAGCATCGGATTGGTCTCCCGGAGCTGATTGACCTTGTTCTTCAACTCGTCGAAGCGCCAGTTCATCTCGTAAGCGACCTCGGAGATCTCTGTTTCGGTGTGCGGCAGGAACTCGTGCAGCGGCGGGTCGAGCAGGCGGATGGTGACCGGCATGCCGGCCAGTTCGCGGAAGATGCCTTCGAAGTCGCCCTGCTGATACGGCAGGATCTCTTCGAGCGCCTTGCGCCGTCCGGCTTCGTTCCGCGCCAGGATCATCTCGCGGACGCGAAGGATGCGCTCCTCGGCGAAGAACATGTGCTCGGTGCGGCAGAGGCCGATCCCTTTCGCTCCGAACAGCCGCGCCACCCGCGCGTCGTTCGGAGTATCGGCGTTGCTGCGAATGCCGAGCGTCTTGATCTCGTCGGCCCACTTCAGCAGACGATCGAAGTTCTTGTAGATCTCCGAGTCGCTCTGCTTCATCGTCCCCTCGATGAGCACCTGAATGACCTCGGACGGCTTGGTGGGCAGGTTGCCGGAGATGATCTCGCCCGTGGTGCCGTCGATCGAGAGCCAGTCGCCTTCCTCCAGCGGTTCGTGCCCTTCGCTCCGCACCTCGCCGCGCCGGTAGTCGACGTGGATCATTCCGGCGCCGACGACGCATGGCCGTCCCATGCCGCGCGCCACCACCGCGGCGTGCGAGGTGAGGCCGCCGCGCGTGGTGAGAATCCCGGCCGCGCTGTGCATGCCGGCGATGTCTTCCGGCGACGTCTCGACCCGCACCAGGATCACCGGCCCATCCTTGGCCATGGCCACGGCGTGCTCGGCGTTGAAGGCGATGCGCCCCGCCGCCGCGCCCGGGCCGGCCGGCAGACCGCGGCCGAGGAGGCGTCCGCCGTCGAGCGCTTTCTGTTTCTCCTGCGCGTCGAATACCGGCGCGAGGAGCTGGACGATCTGCGTGGCCTCGACGCGCGACACGGCTTCGCGCGAATTGATGAGCCCCTCGGTCACCATGTCGCAGGCGATCTTCACCGCGGCGAAGCCGGTGCGCTTCCCGGTGCGCGTCTGCAGGAGATAGAGCTTTCCCGACTGGATGGTGAACTCGATGTCCTGCATGTCGCGGTAATGGCCTTCGAGCTTCTTGTAGACGTTCTCGAGCTGCGCGTACACCTCGGGCATCGTCTCCTCGAGCGATTTCTCGTCGCCGGAGGTCTGGGCCTTGGAGATCGGCAGCGGCGTGCGGATGCCGGCGACCACGTCCTCACCCTGAGCGTTCGGCAGGTACTCGCCGAAGAAGCGCTTCTCGCCGTTGGCTGGATTGCGGGTGAAGGCCACGCCGGTCGCGCAATCGTCGCCCATGTTGCCGAAGACCATCGATTGAATGTTGACCGCGGTGCCCCAGTCGTCGGGTATTCCGTTCAACTTGCGGTAGGTGATGGCGCGCTGGTTGTTCCAGGAGTTGAACACCGCGCCGATGGCGCCCCAAAGCTGCGCGCCGACGTCCTGCGGGAACCCGCTGGCGATGGTGTTCTCCACGATCCCTTTGTAGGTGGCGATCAACTTGCGCAACTGGTCCGCGGGGATCTCGGCGTCGGTCTTCACGCCGAGGGAGTCGCGCAGGGCGAAGAGCTCGTGCTCGAACGTCTCGCGATCGATGTCCAGCACCACGTCGGAGTACATCTGGATGAAGCGGCGATAGGAATCGAGGGCAAAGCGCTCGTCGTACTGCTCGAGCCCTTTGACCGTCTCGTCGTTGAGGCCGAGGTTGAGGATGGTGTCCATCATCCCCGGCATCGAGGCGCGCGCGCCGGAGCGTACGGAGACCAGCAGCGGCTTCTCGCGATCGCCGAACTTGTGCCCGACCGACTTCTCCACGCGCGCCAGGTTCTGGTTGACGGCCGCTTTCAGCGCGGGCGGATATTTGGGGGGGGTGTGCGCGTAGTAGTAGGTGCAGACCTCGGTGGAGATGGTGAATCCCGGCGGGACGGGAACGCCGATGTTGGTCATCTCGGCGAGGCCCGCGCCTTTGCCGCCGAGGACGTCCTTCATCTTCGCGTTGCCCTCGGCTTGACCTTCGCCGAAGTAGTAGACGTACTTGGGGGCGGCCATGGCGGCGCGATTATCTCCGAATCTCGAGGTCCACGCTGCTGTACATCGCGCGCTGCGCCTCGGTGACCGGCTGCTGGCGCGGCGCGTCACTGCCGACGGCGACGAGCTCCACGTCGCTGCCGAGCGCCGCTCGGACGGACTCGAGCACACGCTGCGCGCGGACCTTGTTCGCTTGCGGTGTCGCCTCCCGGAACTCGTGCACGACGATGCGCGCCCGATGGGACTCGAGGAGCTGCGCGAGCAGCTTCAGCGTCTCGCGGCTGGCCTCGATGTCGAGGGTGTCGTCGTCGCGAAAGCGCAAACCGAAAGCGGAATAGCGCCCGACCCGCTGAAGCAGCGCGAGCGCGACGTCCTCGCGCAATGTAGGACGGGCTTCAGCCCGTCTCTCGCATCGCTCGCCGAACCACGACTCCGCGCGAAACAGCGGAATGGCCTCCTCATGCCACTCCACCGCCGTCAGATGCTTGCCGTCCGGCGACACCGACGCCAGCGCGAGCCCGTAATCGTTGCCGCGGATCCAGACGAAACGGACGACGCGGCCGTCGCTGCCGCCGTCGAGGAACAGCGGCAGGTTGCCGATGGCCAGCGCGCCGACCACGTGCGCGCCGCGCTGCGCGAACCGCGCCGCACGGCCGTTGAGGGTCCAGCAGCCTTCGATCGGTCCGGGCCGCGGCGGTTCCAGCTCCGCACCGCGGGCCAGCACCGATTGCAGGCGCACGTCGGTCTGCGACGGCCTCGGATCGATGACGGTCACGCGGAGGAACTCGGCCTCTATGGGCGCGACGTCGAACCACTGCGCGTCCGCCGTCTCCCTGGCGGTCGCGGTGGTCAGCGCCTGCCACGTCGTGCCGTCGCCCGAGGCGTCGAACTGCACGCGATTCGCGGTGTACGAGCTCGCCGCGGTCCGCAGGCCGACGCGGTCGATCCGCGCGCGCGCCGGAAGGGCGATAACGATCGACTGCGGGAAGTCGCGCGGCGGGTTGAGCCAGTAGGTGCCGGGATCGCCGTCGATGACTTCGGCCGCGGAGGTCTCGAAGAGCGCCTCGCCGGTGCGGGACGCGATCGTGGCGCCGCGGACGATGCCGGTCAGGCTGCCGCGCTCATCCTCGTCAACCCGTGTAGCGGCGCCCGCTACGGGCGCCGGCGCCTTCTCCCGCTGGCAGGCGACTACCAAGGCGAGGCCGAGAAACAGAGCCCGTCTCACGCCCGGTACTCGGAGCGGTCGACGACGATCTTGGTCACGTCGGCGATCTTCATCACCGCGTTGCCGATCTTGCGCAGCAGCGACATCCGGTTGCGGCGCACGCCCTCGTTGTCGACCATGACCATGACTTCCTTGAAGAAGGTCTCCAGCTCCGGCGCCAGCGTAGCGAACGACTCGAGCGCGAGGCGGTACTCGCGCATATGGAACATTTCTTCGATCTGCGCGCCCACGACGGTCGCCCGCTCATTCAAGTGCCGCTCGAAATCGTTTTCCAGTCTGGCGGGGTCGACGAACGTCGACTCATGGCCGGCCGTGATGTTTTGAATGCGCTTCGCCGAGTCGAGAATCGAGAGAAAGTTTGTCTCGTTGCGGATCGCCTTCAACGCCTCGATTCGTTTGACGAGATCATGGAGTGATCGTGACCATCTCGTTTCTGTTGTTGTCATCGCAGCGGATATTTCGTCATACGCAAAGCCGAATCGTGACCCTTCGAGCAGAGTACGGACACGTTCGGCAAAGAACTCAAGCAGGTCCGCTTTTACGGTGTAACAGTCGTGTGCGTCCTGCGCGTAGTCGATCAACGGTTCGATCCCAGAATCAATGCCGAGTTTGTAGCGGTCGAGCAGGATTTGCACTGCCCCCTGCGCCGCCCGCCGCAGGGCGAACGGATCCTTCGACCCGGTCGGTTTCGCCCCGATGCGGAAAAAGCCCACCAGCGTGTCGAAGCGGTCGGCGAGCGAGACCATCGCTCCCGACACGGTGCGCGGCAGCGGGTCGTCGGCGTTGACCGGCAGGTAGTGGTCGTAGATCGCCTGCCAGACCTCGTCCGGCTGGCCTTCCTCGCGGGCGTAGATGCCGCCGATCTTTCCCTGAAGGTCGGTGAACTCCTTGACCATTTCGGTGACGAGATCTGCCTTGCAGAGCTGCGCCGCTCGGCGATCACCACCCATTTTTTCTACGATCGAGATAATGCGCTCGGTCTTCTCGCGGTAGTTGCCCAGCTTCTCGTGGAACTGCAGGTGCTCGAGCTGCTCGACGCGGTCGGCCAGCGGACGGCGGCGATCGGTCTCGTAGAAGAACTTCGCGTCGGCGAAGCGGGCGTTGGTGACGAAGGCGTTGCCGTAGCAGGCGTTGCCGTCGGGATCGCTGTCGTTGTCGAGCACCGCGAGGAATGAGTTGGTCAGCTTCTCGTTCGCGTCGCGGATCGGAAGCTGCTTCTGATGCACGCGCATCACCGTGACCAGCACTTCCTCGGGGATGGCCAGGTACTCAGGCCGGAACTCCGCGCGCACCACACCGGGGTATTCGGTCAGGTACTGCCACTGCGACCAGATCGAGGCGTCGACCGACGGCGTGCCGCGCACCTGCGCGGCCAGGATGCGCGCCCGCTCGGCCATCACGTGGCGGCGGCGCATGGCGTCGATGACCACCCGCCCCAGCTCGAGCTGCGTGACGTAGTCGTTGTACGAGGTGACCTCGATCGGCTTCGGAGAAAGCGTGCGATGGCCGACCGTCGTGGTGCCGGAGGCGACGCCGAAGATGGCGAGCGGCAGGTGCACGCCGTCGAGCGTCGAGACGATCGAGTGAATGGGGCGGATGTACGAATGCTCGCCGGCGCCCCAGCGCATCATCTTCGGCCAGCGCAGCGACTCGAAGATCTGCGGCACGCGCTGCTGGAGGATCTCGCCCGTGGCGCGGCCCTTGATCTTGCGGCGGACGCGGATGTAATCGCCGCCGGGGATCACGTCGTCGAGCGACGCGCTGTTCTTTTTCAGAAATCCGTTGAGCGCCGGCGTTGGCTTGCCTTCGGAGTCGTACGCCGCCTTGACCGGCGGGCCTTTGACCTCTTCGTCGCGATCCGCTTCGCCGGCAGGAAGCTCCGGCAGGTAGACGATCAGACGCCGCGGCGTGCTGTTGACGATCGGCGCCACGGTTGCGCCGATCTCCTGCATCACGCGCGCGAACTGCTGCTGCAGCGTCGCCTGCGCGGTGTCGTGCATCCAGGCGGGGATCTCCTCCAGAAGGAGCTCGAAGACGTAATCAGCCATTCGCGACTTTCAGCAGCGGGAATCCCAGCGCCTCGCGCGCCTCGAGATATTGCCGCGCGCATCCCACCGCCAGCTCGCGTACCCGCTTGATCACCCCGACTCGCTCGGTGACGGAGACCGCGCCGCGCGCGTCGAGGGTGTTGAACATGTGCGAGCACTTGAGCGTCCAGTCGTACGCCGGCAGCACCAGTTTCTCCGCCAGGCATCGCTTGGCCTCGGACTCGTAAGCCTCGAGGAGCTTCCAATGCAGCGCGATGTCGGCGACTTCGAAGTAGTACTTCGAGAATTCGTACTCGTCCTGCTTTCGCACCGGGCCGTAGCCGAAGCCGCCGCCCCATTCGATGTCGAACACCGACGATTGCCGCGACAGGAACATCGTCAGCCGCTCGCAGCCGTAGGTGATCTCGGCGGAGATCGGCGCGAGATCGATCCCGCCGGCCTGCTGGAAGTACGTGAACTGCGTGATCTCCATCCCGTCGAGAAGCACCTGCCACCCCACACCCCACGCCCCTAGGGTGGGGGACTCCCAGTTGTCCTCCTCGAAGCGGATGTCGTGGCGCGTGAGATCGAGCCCCAGCGCGCGGAGGGAGTCGAGGTAGAGGTCCTGCACCTCGAGCGGCGACGGCTTGAGGACGACCTGAAACTGGTAATGCTTGCCGAGGCGGAAGGGGTTGTCGCCGTAGCGCCCGTCGGCGGGGCGGCGCGACGGCTGTACATAGCCGACCCGCCACGGCTCGGGACCGAGGACGCGCAGGAACGTCGCCGGGTGCATCGTGCCGGCGCCCACTTCGAGGTCGAGCGGCGTCTCGATGATGCATCCGCGCTCGGCCCAAAAATTCTGCAGTTTCAGGATCAGGTCCTGGAACGTGAGGCGCGCCATGGAGGGCGGATTATACGGGCGGCGTGGGCGGCGGTGGCGTCGCCGTCGTCGTGGTGGTCGTCGAGGTGTCCGTCTGCTCGCCCTCTTTCTTTTTCTCGGGCGGCGGGCTGGCAGCGGTGTCGGTCGGCGGAAGAACCTCGTCGGTCACGGCCGTGTCCGTTGGTGATGGCTGCTGCGGTTGTGGCTGCGGTTGCTGCACGGTGCCGCTCGACATCGGCGGCGGCGCAACCGGCTTGGGACGCGGGGGGGCGGTGGGGTAGGAGGTGTACGTCGGCAGCGTTCCGGCTACGGTGTTCGGTGGCAGCGTGCCGAGCGGCGCCGGATTGTCGGGAAGCGTGAAGTTCGTCGTCGTGTCGAAGGCTGTGTCCGTCAGCGGCGGTGGCGTCTCGCCGGGCGCGTTGATCGTGGAGGTCACGCCGCTGGCCTGTCCCTCTTCGACCACCTGGTAATTCTCACTGCCGCGCCGCGCCGTCTGCGTCCGGTGGCAACCAGCCGCGAGCGCCGCGCAGATGAGGAGAATCGCTGTTTGCCGGGTCATGTCAGTGCTGCGGAAAGGTCGCACGGAGTGTGCCAAGCGGGAACACCCTCAGGTATCACGCTGTTGACAAACCGTACCGATCGGGTACAGTTTTCGCTTCTTTCGGTCTCGCCGATGCTAAAGATCTCCAGACTCACCGATTACGGGCTCCTCGCCGCCGTCTATCTCGCTCGCAAACAGGGCGAAGTCACCGCCGCGCGCGAAGTGGCCGCCTTCTACCATCTGCCGCTGCCGATGATCACGAAAGTGCTCAAGGCGCTGCACCAGGGCGGCGTCATCGGCTCGCATCGCGGCGTCGGCGGCGGCTACTCCTTCGACGGCGATCCGGAGACGGTCACACTCGGACAGCTCCTCGACGTCCTGGAAGGGCCGTGGGATCTGGTCGAGTGCGAGACCTTCGACGAGCACGGCCAGGCCGTCTGCTCGATTCGAGTCGCCTGCCCGTCGCGGACATTCATGTTCGGCATCAACCGCGCAGTCAAAGGAGCTTTCGAACAGGTGACCCTCGGCGATCTGACGCGCGGCGTCATGCCGCATCCGATCATCGAGCCGCAAAGCCTTGGGATGACGTCATGACCGAAACCATCGAACAGATCGCCAATCAGGAATACAAATACGGCTTCGTCACCGACATCGAAGCTGACACCGCGCCTCCCGGCCTGAACGAGGACATCATTCGCCTGATCTCCTCGAAGAAGGGCGAGCCGGAGTGGATGCTCGAGTTCCGCCTCAAGGCCTACCGCCACTGGCTGACGATGACCGAGCCGACGTGGGCCAACGTGAAGTACGGCCCCATCGACTATCAGGCCATCCGCTACTACTCGGCGCCGAAGCAGAAGAAGCAGCTCAACTCGCTCGATGAAGTCGATCCCGAGCTGCGCAGCACGTTCGAGAAGCTCGGCATCTCGCTCGACGAGCAGAAGCGCCTCAGCGGCGTCGCCGTCGACGCGGTCTTCGACTCCGTCTCCGTGGCCACCACGTTCCAAGCGGAGCTGGCGAAGATGGGCGTCATCTTCTGCTCGTTCTCCGATGCGGTGAAGAACCATCCGGACCTGATCAAGAAGTACCTCGGCAGCGTCGTGCCGTACACCGACAACTTCTTCGCCACGCTCAACTCCGCCGTCTTCACCGACGGCTCGTTCTGCTACATCCCGAAGGGCGTGCGCTGTCCGATGGAGCTGTCGACCTACTTCCGCATCAACACCGCGGGAACCGGACAGTTCGAGCGGACGCTGATCATCGCCGACGAAGGCGCCACCGTCAGCTATCTCGAAGGGTGCACGGCGCCGATGCGCGACGAGAACCAGCTTCACGCCGCGGTGGTCGAGCTGGTGGCGCTCGACAACGGAACGATCAAGTACTCCACGGTGCAGAACTGGTATCCCGGCGACAAGAACGGCGTAGGCGGCATCTACAACTTCGTCACTAAGCGCGGGAAGGCGTTCACCAACGCCAAGATTTCCTGGACGCAGGTGGAGACCGGCTCGGCCATCACCTGGAAATATCCGAGCTGCATCCTGCAGGGCGACAACGCCATCGGCGAGTTCTACTCGGTCGCACTCACCAATCACTATCAACAGGCCGACACCGGCACGAAGATGATTCACATCGGAAAGAACACCCGCTCGACGATCGTGTCGAAGGGGATCTCCGCCGGCCACGGGCAGCAGACCTATCGCGGGCAGGTGAAGATCATGAAGTCGGCCGAGGGGGCGCGCAACTACTCGCAGTGCGACTCGCTGCTCCTCGGCGACAAGTGCGGCGCGCACACCTTCCCGTACATCGAGGTGCGCAACTCGACCGCGAAGATGGAGCACGAGGCATCGACCTCGCGCATCGGCGAAGACCAGCTCTTCTACTGCCAGCAGCGCGGGATCTCGGCCGAGGACGCCGTGTCGATGATCGTGAACGGCTTCTGCCGCGAGGTGTTCCGCGAGCTGCCGATGGAGTTCGCGGTGGAAGCGCAGAAATTACTGGGAGTTAGTTTGGAAGGATCAGTGGGCTAATGCTGAGGAGCGCAGCGACGAAGCATCTTGGGTTCGATCAGCGCTGATCGAGCCGAAGACCCTTCGCTGCGCTCAGGGTTGCGAATGCTAGAAATCACGAACCTACACGCCGGCATCGACGGCAAAGAAATCCTCAAAGGCCTGAACCTCGAAGTCGGCACCGGCGAAGTGCACGCCATCATGGGCCCCAACGGCTCGGGCAAATCGACGCTGGCCAACGTTCTGGCCGGCCGTCCCCGCTACGAAGTGACCAACGGGCAGGTGCTCTATGAAGGCAAAGACCTTCTGAGCATGAAGACCGAGGAGCGGGCGCGCGAGGGAGTGTTCCTGGCCATGCAATACCCGGTCGAGATTCCCGGCGTGAACAACACCTACTTCCTCAAGGCCGCGCTCAACGCGGTGCGCAAGCATCACGGACTCGAGGAGCTCGACGCGATGGAGTTCCTCCAGCTCGCGCGCGAGAAGATGAAGCTGGTGGAGATCGACGAGTCGTTCATCAATCGCGGCGTCAACGAAGGCTTCTCCGGCGGCGAGAAGAAGCGCAACGAGATCTTCCAGATGGCGGTGCTCGATCCGAAGCTGGCCATCCTCGACGAGACCGATTCGGGCCTCGACATCGACGCGCTGCGCGTCGTCGCCAACGGCGTGAACATGCTGCGCAGCGAGAAGCACTCGGTCATCGTCATCACCCACTACCAGCGGCTGCTCCGCTATCTGATCCCCGACTACGTGCACGTGCTGTCGGGCGGGCAGATTGTGAAGTCGGGCGGCAAGGAGCTGGCCGAGGAGCTCGAACAGAAGGGGTATGACTGGATCGAGACGGAGGCGGCGGCAGCGCGATGAGCGTGACCGTGGCAACCGGAATCCGCGAGCAGGCCGCGCAGCGTTTCGCGCAGCTTGGCTGGCCGTCGACGAAGCTCGAGGAGTGGAAGTACACGAATGTCGCGCCGATCGCGCGGGTGGATTGGCGGTTTGATGAGCGCCCGAAGTTCGGCGACACGCACGGCGCGTCGCTTCGCAGCGCGGCGCAGGAGTTTGTGTTCGTGAATGGACGGGCTGAAGCCCGTCCTACATTGGTCACGTCGCATCCGCTGTTCGCAAAGTACGCGGACTACATGCGGCATCCCTTTGTCGCGCTGAACACCGCCAACGCGCAGGACGGCGCGCTGATCGAGATCCCGGACGGCACGGTCGTCGAGGGCTTCATCCACCTGCTGTTCATCGGCGACGGTGACGGCATCTGGTCGCATCCGCGCAACCTGATCGTGGCCGGGCGCAACTCGCAGGTGACCATCGTCGAGACATACGTCGGCCGCGGCAACTACTTCACCAACGCGGTGACGGAGATCGTCGCCGGCGAGGGCGCGGTGGTCGACCACACCAAGATCGAGTGCGAGTCGCTCGAGGCCTTCCATGTCGGAACGGTGCAGATCCACCAGGAGCGTTCCTCCAGCGTCACCGCGCGCAGCGTGGCCATCGGCGGGCTGCTGGTGCGCAACGAGACCAACGTCGCGCTGAACGGCGAAGGGGCGAGCCTCACGCTCGACGGCCTCTTCGTCCTCTCCGGCCGCCAGCACGTCGACAACCAGACCCTCATCGACCACGCCCGGCCGCACTGCGACTCCATGGAGCTCTACAAGGGCATCCTCGACCAGAGCGCGCGCGGGATCTTCGACGGCCGCATCATCGTCCGCCCCGACGCGGTGAAGACGAACTCGCGGCAGGTCAATCACAACCTGCTGCTCTCCGAGACCGCCATCGTCGACTCCAAGCCGACCCTCGAGATCCACAACGACGACGTGAAGTGCAACCACGGCTCGACCATCGGGCAGCTCGACGAGGAGGCGATGTTCTACCTCCGCGCCCGCGGCATCGGCGAGAACGACGCGCGCAATATGCTGGTCTACGCCTTCGCCAGCGAGATCGTCGACCGGATGAAAATCGACGCGGTGCGCGAGCAGGTGCGCCGCGCGCTCTTCGCGCACATGCCGGAGCGGCTGCCGGAACGGCGGGAGGCGTCGCGATGAGCGTCGCCACGGTCAACGGCGAACGGCAAACGGCGAACGCGTACGACGTCGCCCGCATCCGCGAGGACTTCCCCATCCTCCATCGGACGGTCCGCGGCAAGCCGCTCATCTACCTCGACAACGCCGCCACCACCCAGAAGCCCAACGCGGTCATCGATCGCATCGTCCGTTACTACCGCGAGGAGAACTCGAACGTTCATCGCGGCGTGCACTATCTCTCCGAGGTCGCCACGGCGGCGTACGAGGGCGCGCGGACGACGGTCAAGCGTTTTCTCAACGCCCGCGACGAGAAGGAAATCGTCTTCACCCGCGGCACGACCGAGGCCATCAATCTGGTGGCCAGCTCGTGGGGCGGCAACAACGTCCGCGAAGGCGACGAGGTGCTGATCTCCGCCCTCGAGCACCACTCCAACATCGTCCCGTGGCAGCTCCTATGCGACTCGAAGGGCGCGAAGCTGCGCATCATCCCGGTGGACGACGCCGGCGATCTGCTGTTGGACGAGTACGAGAAGCTCCTCACCCCGCGCACGCGCATCGTCGCCGTCGGCCACGCGTCCAACGCCCTCGGCACGATCAATCCGATCAAGCGGATGATCGCCATGGCCCACGCGAACGGCTCGCTGGTGCTGATCGACGGCGCGCAGGGCGTGCCGCATTTGCGCGTCGATGTCCGCGATCTCGACTGCGACTTCTACGCCTTCAGCGGCCACAAAGTGTACGGTCCCACCGGCATCGGCGCGCTGTACGCCAAGCAGGAGTTGCTCGAGGCCATGCCGCCGTACCAGGGCGGCGGGGACATGATCCTCTCGGTGTCGTTCGAGAAGACGACGTACAACGCGCTGCCGTACAAGTTCGAGGCGGGAACGCCGAACATCGAGGGCGTGGTCGGCCTCGCCGCGGCGCTCGACTACGTCGCGTCGCTCGGTCTGGAGAACATCGCCGCGCACGAGCAGGACCTTCTGCACTACGCCACCGCCTGCCTCGGCGAGATCGACGGCCTCCACTTCATCGGCACGGCGAAGGAGAAGGCGAGCGTCATCTCCTTCACTCTGGAGGGCGTCCACCCGCACGACATCGGCACCATCCTCGATCAGGAAGGGATTGCCGTGCGCACCGGACACCACTGCGCGCAGCCGCTGATGATGCGCTACAAAGTGCCGGCCACCGGCCGCGCGTCGTTCGGCCTGTACAACACGCGCGAGGAAGCGGACGCGCTCGTCGCCGGACTTCGCAAAGTGGTCGAGGTGTTCTCCTAAAAAATGTCGGATCTCCGCGAGCTCTACCAACAGGTCATCCTCGACCACAACAAGAATCCCCGCAATTACCGCGAGATGCCGGAGGCGGCGCGGAAGGTGGAGGGGTACAACCCGTTGTGCGGCGACCACTACACGGTGTTCGTCGATCTCGACGCGGACGTCATCCGCGACGTCAGTTTCACCGGGAGCGGCTGCGCGATCTCCAAGGCCTCGGCGTCGGTGATGAGCTCGACGGTGAAGGGAAAGACCACCGAGGAGGCGCAGCAACTGTTCGAGGTCTTCCATCGCCTGGTGATGGGCGATCAGGGCGGGCTCAGCGCGAATGAATTGGGACGCCTCGCCGCGTTCTCGGGTGTGTCGGAGTTTCCGGCGCGCGTAAAATGCGCAACCTTGGCGTGGCACACGCTGAACACCGCGATCAAGGGCGAAGAGCAGGTTGTGACGACGGAGTGATGAATTTATCCCGAGCGCAGCGAGGGATCTGGCGCCTACGGAGCAGGTCGGCGCCAGATCCTTCGCCGCTACGCGGCTCAGGATAAAGTGAGAGAACCATGAACATGCGCGAAGAAGTGACGCTCAGCCGCAGCGCGGACGCGGTGATGATCCCCAGCGGGGAGCGCGTGCTCATCCCCGAGGGCGCCCACGCCACCATCACCCAATCGCTCGGCGGCTCCTACACCCTCATCACCGACCGCGGGCTGATGGTCCGCGTCTCTGGCAAGGAAGTGGAAGCCATCGGCAAGACCCCGGAGAACGTCGCCGAAGCCAAACAAGGCGAGGAGCTGACGCCGGAGAAGCTCGAAGAGCTGGTCTGGGATCAGCTCAAGACCTGCTACGACCCGGAGATCCCCGTGAACATCGTCGACCTCGGACTGGTCTATCTCTGCGAGTTGCAGGATGGCGACGACAGCGGGAAGACGGTCAAGGTGAAGATGACCCTGACCGCTCCTGGCTGTGGCATGGGACCGGTGCTGGCCAGCGACGTCAAGACGAAGATCGAGGCGTTGCCCGGCGTGAAGCAGGCCGACGTCGAGGTGGTCTTCGACCCGGTCTGGGACCGCTCGATGATGTCGGAGGCGGCGAAGCTGCAGTTGGGGATGTACTGGTAATTCACGCCCATGCAGTACTGCGCTTATTGCGGTAATCCCGTCGAAGCCGTCTCGTACGCGCCGTGCGCGAAGTGCGGCAACCCCACCAACGGCGCGCCGCGTCCACGGGCTGGGACGGGCGGTGGCTCCAATGCGGTGGCCATCATCATCGGCGTCGCCGCCGGCGGCTTGGTGCTCATCGCCATCATCGGCATCCTCGCCGCGATCGCAATTCCCAACCTCCTCACCGCCATGCAGCGCTCCAAGCAGAAGCGGACCATGGCCGACATCCGCTCCATCGCCTCGGCCGTCGAGGCATACGCCAGCGACAACAACGAGTACCCGAAGTCGCTCGACCAGATCGCTCCCAGGTACCTGAAGGTCGTCCCGCGCGCCGACGGCTGGGGCCACCCGCTCGAATACGAATGCGTGACCGATGAGACGGGCAAATGCACCCGCTACGTCATCGGCAGCCGCGCGAAGGACGGGCGGTTCGAGGGCGGCGATCTGCGCGACGCGGTGCCGCAGACCGCGCGGCCGACCGCGAATTTCGACTGCGACATCCTCTACTCCAACGGCGCCTTCATGGAGTACCCGGAAGGATTTCAACGCTGATGTACTGCACCAATTGCGGAACCAGCCGCCCCGACGGGATGAGCATCTGTCCCAACTGCGGGACCGCCGCGCCGCGGTTCCCCGAGCCGGTGAAGATCCAGAACTACCTGGTGCCGTCGATCCTGGTCACGCTCTGCTGCTGCGTTCCCGCGGGGATCGTGGCCATCGTCTACGCAGCGCAAGTGAACAGCAAGCTGGCGTCGGGCGACGTCGCCGGCGCGCAGGAATCGGCGCGGCTGGCGAAGATGTGGAGTTGGATCGGCTTCGCGTGCGGAGCCTTGGGCGGTGCGATCTATGCGGCGTTTGTCATCATCAGCGCTGTGGGCGGCGCTCGTTAGCGCGGCCGCGATCGGCGCGGTGATTCTCTACCGCTTCGATCCGGTGACGGCGCGCTTTTACCCGCCGTGTCTCTTCTACGCGCTGACGGGACTCCAATGTCCGGGCTGCGGCACCACCCGCGCGCTCCATCACCTACTGCACGGCGACGTGGTCGGCGCGTTCCGCCTCAACGCCATGCTCTTCGTGGTCGCGCCGTTCGGCTTGGTAGCGTCGCTATCAAAACGGGTAGTGTTGCACCCAATCACCGGCTGGACGGCGGTAGTGGTGACAGTGGCTTGGTGGATCGGAAGAAACATGTAGGACGGGCTGGAGAGCCCGTCCCACACAGTCACATCACGCGTGGTCGTTGAAGAAGCTCCACTGCCGCACCGGGCGTCCGGCCTGGAGATGCTGCGCCTGCAGGTAGCCGTCGATGGCGGCGACGATGCAGACCAGGCCCGAGACCGTGCCGCAGAGTGGCGGCACGAGGCCGACTACCCAGGCGATCAGGGCCACGATGCCCTTGTTCTTCTGGCCGATCATGAAATAGCCGACGCATCCAGCGACCAGAAGATTCAGGACGAGGATCAGGATCGGATCCTTCGCCGGCTGCTGCGGATAGACGATGTCGCCGCCGGCAGCCGGGGCGGGCGGCGGTGGCGGGGGCGGTGTTCCGGTGGGCATGTCGGTCATGCGCGTCTCCTTACATCTTGTCGGCGAAATCGCTGATCATGGGGACGCGGAAGCGCTGGCCGCCGACGCCCTTGACGATGCACATGATGCGGATGACCAGGAAGCCGATCCACACCACGCACTGGATGACCGCCAGACCGCAGCCCAGCGTAGCCAGCCAACCGCGGAGGGCGAAGCTGGCGACCCAGAAAACGATCCAGATCACGATTTCGGCGCCGAGGATCGCCAGACCGTTCTTGGCGTGCCACTGAACGTCGCGGTCTTCCTTCTTGGTCAGAAGAGGGATCAGCGCGAGGATCCAGAGATACGCCAGCACGATCATCAGCGTGCGGTCGCCACCCGGCGCCGGTCCGCCTCCGACGGGTGGGGGCGGGGGCGGGGGAGGGGGCGTGTAGCTGCCGCCGCCCGGTGGCGGCGTGTACGTCGGGGGAGCCGAGGGCGTCTCGCTCATTTCGTCTCCTTCAAGTTAGTTTCAAGAACCTGGCGATTCTAGCGACTTTCGCCGAGAGCGGTGAGTCGTTTTTCCGCGAGGATGAGCGGAAGCACGCAGAGTGCCGCCGATAACGTGACCGCGGTCACCACCGGAATCAGCGTTATCGCGGCCTCCGTCTCCACTCCCAGCACCCGCCAGAAAAGGTATCGGACCACCGGCCGCGCCATCAGGAACATCATCCCGGCGACGTACGCCAGCGCCGCCGCCATGTAGCCGAACCCGCCGAGGGAGAGACCGACCTGGAGTGGATTCTCGGCGGCGAAATTCGGCGCCAGCGCGCCCAGGCCCACACCGAGCGTGACCAGGGTGACGCCGAGCATCGACGCGCCGAGGAGGGTGAAGCTCCAGACGGCTGCGTCGGCTTCCAGTAGGACGTTGGCGAACGCCGTGAGCAGCAGCGAGAGGAGCGTGAGCGGCGTGGCGTACACGAAGACCTTGACCAGCAGGAACCGCCGGTACGACACCGGCGCGCTCTGCAGGAGCCAGAACGCCTTTCCCTCCGCCGAGACCGACGGGTAGGCGAAACGGAGGCAGATGGCGGCGATGACGAACCCCGCCATGCCGAGATTGGCGTACGCCACGATGGTGGCGCGCGCGTCGCCGCCGGCCAGCGGCAGCATCCGGATGTTGTAGAGGTAGAGGAAGAGCAGCGCCGCCATCAGAAAGAGCTGCGACCACTGCGCGACGTCGCGCGTGAGGGTGCGCACCTCCTTCGCCGCCATGGCTCGGGTCGGCGCCGAGAGCGGCGACAGGAGCCGGTCGACGAAACGGGTGATCGGTTTGGCGCCGAGGGCCGCGGGGGCCATGCTCTCCCGCGCGCGGACGAACGCGGCGAAGTAGATCTTCCGCGCGATCAGCACGAAGGCGACGAAGACGATGGCGAAGGTGACGCCGATCTTCGGAACCACGTTCACCGTTGGCGGTTGACCGTTGGCCGTATTGACCATCAGGTCGGCCAGCGCGGTCCCGGGATAGCGCTCGATCGACGGGAGCTCGACCGCGCGGAGGACGGCGCGGAGCTCGTCGGTGGCGACGTCGGTGAAGAGCCGCTCCGGCCGGCTCATGCGCAGCGCAAGGGCGAAGACCGTCAGCACCAGCATGGCGATGGTGGCCACGACCTGATGGACGTGCGCCACCGGAAAGAAGCGCACCAGGACCAGGATCACCAGCGCGCCGAGCGTCACCGGGATCGCCAGTAGTACCGCGAGGTTGACCAGCGCGACCGGATAGAACGCCGCCGGCGCGCGATAGCGCAGCGCGAAGGCCACGAGCATCGGGATGATGAAGATGTAGACGATGGTCGCGCTCTGCGCCAGGGTCTTGAACCACCGCCCAACCACCAGCCGCGTCTTCGATACCGGCGCGGCGTGGTAGGTGTCGAGATCGAGGTCGGCGAAGAACGCGCCGATCGCCGCCGTCATCGCCGAGGAGAAGAGGATGACCACGGCGATGAGAAACACCAGCGCGATCAGGTTGCGCAGCAGGCCCAGGGCGAAGAACGGCGACGACTGCTCGATGTCGGCGATGGCCAGGAAGAGGCGGCGGAAGAGGGCAAAATCGCCGTAGAGGAACGCCGCGCCGATGCCGGCGGTGACGGCGAGCTTGATGAAAGCCGCCGCGTTGAAGGGGCGGAGTTTGCTTGTGGCGATTTTGAATGGCCAGAGCATGGGTTGCGGGGTCTCGGGGTCTCGTGGTCGCGAGGTGCACACCGCGAGACCGCGAGACTTCGAGACCTCACGTAAGCTTTTTCACTTCCTCAAACCACTTCATCGTCCTCTCCCGCCGCGCCGCCCGCGCCCTTCCGCGCTCCAGGCCCAGCTCGATCAGCCGCTCGATCAATCTCGAGTACTTGATCTCCGTCGCCTCCCACAGCTTCGGGTACATGGAGATCGCGGTGAAGCCGGGGAGGGTGTTGATCTCGTTGATGAAGATCCGATTGGTGCCGCGCTCGAGGAAAAAGTCGGCGCGGGCGAAGCCGGAGGCGCCGATGGCCTTGAACGCGGCGACGGCGAGGCGGCGCACTTCGTCCGACTTCTCCTTCGGCAGCTTGGCCGGGATGAACGTCTGGGCCTTCCCGTCGGCGTACTTGTCCTCGTAGTCGTAGAACTCGCGGGCGGGGATGATCTCGCCGGGGACGCTGGCGGCGACGTCGTCGTTGCCGATGAGGGCGATCTCGATCTCGCGGGCGTCGACGCCGCGCTCGACGAGCGCCTTGTCGTCGAAGCGGAAGGCGTTCTCCACCGCCGCGGCGAGGTCGGCGTCGTTCTTGACTTTGATCACCCCGACCGACGATCCGGTGTTCGCCGGTTTCACAAAGTACGGCAGCCGCAGCGCGTTGTGGACGGCGCGGACGATGCGCTCGCGGTCGTTGCGCCAGTCGCTCTCGCGCACCTCGACGAAGTCCGCCATCGGCAGTTTCGCCGCGGCGAAGACGTGCTTCATGTGCGCCTTGTCCATGCCGATCGCCGACGCCGCCACGCCGCTGCCGGCGTACGGCACCCCGATCATCTCCAGGTATCCCTGCAGCGTGCCGTCCTCGCCGTCCGTGCCGTGAATGATGGGGAAAACGATGTCCGGCCTCTCCGCGCGCGCCCAGGTCTCGAACGAGAATTCGGTGTACGCGCGGTCGCTGTTCTCGCCTTCGGCGAGGATGCGGGCGCTGCGATCCGGCTCGACGAACCGCCCATCCCGTGCCACGCAGATGGGAATGATCTCGATCCGGTTCTTCGGTGCCGCCTCGGCGATGGAGCGGGCGGAGAGGATGGAGACTTCGTGTTCGGCCGATCTGCCGCCGAAAAGTAGGACGGTGCGGATCACTTCCCTACCGGAATGCTCCCCAGCAAGTACTTCAGATCATCATCCCGCCATCGGATCCCGCCGCCGAACGTGAACGCGGTGTTGTTGAGCGGGTTGTCGACGCCGCTGCGGACGAACAGCGCCGGGGTGTGCGGCTTCTCCTTGCGCCAGACGTACTCGCCGTAGAGGCGCAGGTGCGGCTGGTTGTCGTACTTTTTCGAGAAATCGAAAGCCTCGGCGGTCGCGCTGATGCGGTCGCTGTAGCGGTAGTCGACGCCGGCGCCGCCGGTTGACTCGATCAGTCCAAGGCGGACCACCAGCGGCTGCAGGTTCCAGTTTGCCTGCGCGGAGACCACGAAGTTCGAATCGTATCGAGTCTGTTTCGTGATGGTGGTCGTCGATTGACCGGTCGCCGGATTGGTGATCGTCTCCTCGATGATCTTGTCGCGTCTCCGCCCGATAGGCGTGTTGGCCAGCTCGACGCTGTAAAAGCGGTTGCCGGCGGGATTGGGGTTGAGTTTGAGCGAAACGGCGGAGCGCGAGCTGCCGAAGAGATCGCCGGCGGGGCCGGTCTGTTTCAACCCGGCGTAGTAATCGGAGTTGATGCCGAGGTCCAACTCCATGCGGCCGACGCGCCCCAGCGTGTTCTTCAGCTCCGTGATGCCGCCCTCGACCGCGGTCAGCGCTTTGTTGAGCTTCTCGTGCGCTTCGTCGCTGTAGACGAGCTTCCCGACTGTCCCCTCACCGCTCTTGACCTGGCCGGTGATGGCGTTGAGGTTGGCGGTGGAGGTCTGCAGATCGTTCGACAGCTTGCGCAGGTTCTCGACGATGACTTTGACGTCTTCGCGATTCTCGCCGACGGTGCCGCCGAGATCGTTCGCGGTCTTCTCGATCGAATCGGCCAGCCGCGGGATCCGCAGGCGCAGCGACTCGCTGATGGCGCGCGCGTTGGCCAGCGTGGCGTCGACGTTGCTGCGGTTGGCGGCCACCAGTTCGCGCATCTGAACGGTGACCAAGCGCACGTTCTCCACGATCTCGTTCAGCCGCTGCTGTCCGGTGGGCCCGCCGAGCGCGCCGCGCAGCGACTCGGTGATGGCCTTGACGTCGGTGGCGATCGCGGCGACCTGGTTGGTCACGTCATCCATCGACGCCGGCTGGCTGCCGCGGAGCACGAACGTCTGGGTGTCGGGGACGATCGGCGCGTTGGCGCTGCCGGGCTCGATCTCCACGTACTTTTCGCCGAGGAGGCCGAGGTTGGCGACGCGGGCGAAGGCATTGGTGTGGAGCTTGACGTCCTTGTCGATCTCCAGCTCGACTTCGGCCTTGCCGTCCGGCCGGAGGCGAACGTCGGTGACCTTGCCCACCCGCACGCCGGCCACGCGCACGCTGGACTTGTTGTCCAGTCCGGCCACCGAGTCGAAGACCGCGGTGATCTTCTTGGTGCCGGCGCCGCGTCCGATCTTCACGTCCTCGATCTTCAAGACGAAGAATCCGAGGACGCCGAGGATGATCAGCATGAAGATTCCGACTTTTGCTGCTGATGACATGTCGTTTAGCTCCGCCCGCTGATTCTATACAAGCGGGTCGATCCCTGCCTTGCGAAGCATCTGATAGAGGAGTGCCAGAGGCAGTCCCACCACGTTCGTGAAGCTGCCGTGCACCGAGTCGATGAACATGGCGGCGATGCCTTGCACGGCGTAGGCGCCGGCCTTGTCGAACGGTTCGCCGGTGGCGACATACCAGTCGATTTCCCGCTCCGTCAGCGGAAGGATACGCACTTCCGACTCCGCCACGCGCGTCTCGTGAAATCCCGCCGCCGAGTTCTGCAGGGTGAGGCCGGTGTACACCATATGGGTCTTCCCGGCGATGGCGGCGAGCATCCGCTTGGCGTCCGCGGCGTCGGCCGGTTTCTCCAGCAGCTCGTCGCCGAGGAGGACGGTGGTATCCGCGGCGATCACCCAGCGGTCGAGGTAGCGCGCGGCGACGACCGCGGCCTTGTCCCGCGACAGCCGCGCCACGTACTCCTCCGGCGACTCTCCCGGCTGATGGACCTCGGGGACGGAGCTGGGGATGACGTCGAAGTCGAAGCGGGCGGCCGCGAGCAGCTCGCGCCGCCGCGGGGAGGCCGAGGCGAGGATGAACTTCAAGTTGCGGCCCTCCCGATGCTCAGCACGACGATGAACCGCGCCTCCGCCACCACCCGGTAGACGATGCGCAAGTGTCCGGCGCGGTAGCTCCAGTACCCGCGCAACGGCTCGAACAGCGGCGCGCCGATGATGGGGTCTTCGTCGATGACCTCGAGCGCGGTGAGGACGCTCGTGCGCTCATCGGCAGTCAGAGCGATCCAATCGCCGAGAACACGCTCGGCGAATCTGAGACGGTCATTCCACATGCGATCCCGTCATCCTGAGCGCAGCGAAGGATCTCAGCCGACGCATTCTGAGATCCTTCGCTGCGCTCAGGATGACGGGGCCTCCATCAAGTCTTCCACCAGCAACAGCGCGTTCCGCGTCACTTCCTCCTCGCCGGCGGCGATCTGCTCGCGCAGCGCGGCGTCGCCGGAAATGTCGATCGTCTCGCGCAGGGCGAGGTACTCGTCGTGCGACAGGAGGATGGCCACTTCGCGGCCATTGCGGGTGAAGATCGTCCGCTTGCCGGTGATCTCGCAATCGCGCACCAGCTCGCGCGCCTCGTCGGCGAGATCGAGGATCTCGGCGCGGCGGTCCATCACTCCTTCACGATTCGCAGCGGCGCGGCCTTGACGCCGGTCTCGAACAGCGCCGACAGGTAGGCGCGGAACTCGTCGCCGACCACCGGGTGGCGCAGGGCGAAGTCGACCGTGGCCTTGAGGTAGCCGAGCTTCTCGCCCGCGTCGTAGCGCTTCCCTTCGAAGACGTAGCCGTAGAACTCGCCCGCGCGGAGCAGCTCGCGGAGGGCGTCGGTGAGCTGGATCTCGCCGCCGGCGCCGCGCTCGGTTTTGCCGAGGACGCCGAAGATGTCCGGCGGGAGGATGTAGCGGCCGATGATCGCGTAGCGCGACGGCGGGTTGATCTTTGGCTTCTCCACCATGTCGGTGATGTGAAACTTCCGTCCGCCGCGCAACTCGCCGCCGACGATGCCGTACCGCGAGGTCTCCTCGGCCGACACCTCCATCAGCGCCACGACAGGGCGGCCGGTCTCCTCGAACACCCGGCGCATCTGCATCAGGCACGGCTCGTCGGAGAGGATGACGTCGTCGGGTAGGACGACGGCGAACGGCTCGTTGCCGACGGCGTCCTTCGCCTGCAGCACCGCGTGTCCGAGCCCGAGCGCTTCCTTCTGGCGGACGGAGATGATCTCCGCCATGCGGCTGACGGCGTCGACTTCGGCCAGCAAATCGTGCCTGCCGCGCTCCTGCAGCGAACGCTCGAGCTCCGCGGTGCGGTCGAAGTGGTCGAGGATGGCGTCCTTTCCCTTCGACATCACGATGATCAGCTTGTCCATGCCGGAGCCGAGGGCCTCTTCGACCCCGTATTGCAGGATCGGGCGGTCGACCAGCGGCAGCATCTCTTTGGGGATGACTTTCGTGGCGGGGAAGAACCGCGTGCCGAAGCCGGCACAGGGGAAAACGCAGGTGCGAAGAGTCATGCGGTGAAGAATAGCAGGCCCTCACCCGGCGCTTCGCGCCACCCTCTCCCGCAAGCGGGAGAGGGGAAATTAGATGTCCTTCTCCCGCGTGAGCGGGAGAAGGTGCCCGAAGGGCGGATGAGGGCGTTGGCCGTCATGTTGCTACTGGCGTTGTGGTACCTTCGACCCGGATGCGCAAGTTCCTGATCCTATTCATGATTCTCGTCGCCGCGCCCCTCTCCGCGCAGTGGCGGAGAGCCAACCTTTACGGCGCCGACGTCCGCGCGCTGATCATCGATCCGGCGCGCCCCGACACCCTCTATGTCGGCACCAGCGGCGGCGAGGTCTACGTCTCCCACGACGCGGCGCGCACCTGGCGCAACCCGCGCGGCGGCGTGCCTTTCCCCGGCTACATCGTCGACAACCTGGTCATCGACCGCACCGGCCGGCTCTGGGCGGCGTGCTGGGGGCTGTGGGGCGGTGGCGCGATCGCGGTCTCCGAGGACGGCGGCGCGACGTGGAGCCGCCGCGACGCGGGCCTCGAGGAGCAGTCCATCCGCGCCATCGCCATCGACCCGCACGACGCCAACTTCATCGTCGCCGGCGCGCTCAGCGGCGTCTGGCGCAGCACCGACGCCGGCAAGACCTGGGACAAGATCTCCGATCAGATCAACGTCGAGGCGCTGGCCATCGACCCGCGCTCCCGCGACCGCATCTACGTCGGCACCTGGCGGCAGGGCTACCGCACCGAAGACGGCGGAAAGATCTGGAAGCTGATCAACACCGGGATGGTGCTCGATACCGACATGTTCGAGATCACCGTCGACCGCGAGAACCCCGACAACATGTGGGTCGCCACCTGCGGCTGGGTCTACGGGACGACGAACCGCGGCGACAACTGGACCCGCTACCGCGACGGCTTCAACAACCGCCGGGTGCACGACATCGAGATCGATCCGTGCGACCGCGACTCGCTCTACGCCGGCACGGTCGCCGGGCTCTATCGCTCGCACGACCGCGGGAAGTCTTGGTACGTGGTCTCCGACGAATCGCTCGTCGTCCACACCATCGCCCTCGATCCGCAGCGCCCCGACCGCATCATCCTCGGCGTCGAAGGCGACGGCATCTACGTCTCCCAGGATCGCGGGAAGAACTTCGCTCGCTCGTGCGACGGCCTGCGCAACCTGGCCATCACCAGCGTGGCCGCCGATCCGGTGGTCGAGAAGCGCGTCTACGCCTCGGTGGTCTTCGGCGGCGCGTCGAACGGCATCTACGAGTCCGAGGACGCCGGCGCGACATGGAAGAAGCTGGTGACGACCGACGTCCCGCAGGTGCTTTCGCTCGTGGTCACCGAAGACGCGGAGATGAAGTTCGTCGCCGGCACCGAGAAGGGCTTCTACTGGAGCAGCAACGGCAGCGAGTGGATGCAGGCGGCGCCGTCGAACGCGCCCATCCGCGTCAACAAGGTCGTTCGATACAACAAGATGCGGCTCTTCGCCGCGACCTCCGAGGGCGTCTTCACCAGCCGCGATGCGGGGAAGAGCTGGTACCGCCTCGCGGGCTCGGACAACCGCACCGTCGACATCGCCGTCGGGATGCTCGGCGAGAAGCGCGCTCTGTACGCCCTCACCAGCGTCGGCGTCATGGCCTTCGACGGCGCGCAGTGGGCGCCGATCGACGGCGCGCCGGCCAAGGGACGCACGCTCGCCCTCCGCACCGCTGGCGACGCGCAGCTCATCTTCGTGGCCGGGGTGCAGGGCGTGCGGGCGGGGGCGGTGGACGCCGGACGCCAGTGGCGCGAGGTGGAAGCCCCCGACGCGCAGTTCGCCGCGGTGTTCGGCGAGGGACAATTCGTCTTCGTGACCTCACGCCGCCAGCGCGAAGTGCTCGTCGCGCAGCCGAACGGCGCCGAGTGGCGCCAGTTCCCGCTGCCGTCGCGCACCGCGGAAGTCACCGCCATCGCCATCGACCCGTTCAACCCGCAGCGCCTCTACTGCGGCACCCTCGGCGAAGGGATCTTCATCTTCGAGGGGACGTCGCAGAAGTTCGAAGTCAAAACCGCCGCGGCCGGAGCAGTCGGCGCGGGATCGCAGTAGCGGACGCCGCTCACCGTGCGCGAGCGATGGTTCGGAGACGATCGCGATGTGGTCAAGTGGACGACGCTGCTGCACTTGGCGCGCGAACACGATCTCCCGACGATCGTCTACGCGCCGTACTGGCGTCCCGAGCCGGCGCCGCGCGTGGTGATGCTGGGAGAGAACCCGATCTTCGTCCCCGACGAAGTGTGGCGGTTCTTCCGCGACTTCCGCCGCATTCGCCAGCTCAGCAAGTCGAAGCCGAAGATCTCCATCGTCGACATCGACTTCGATCCGCGGCGCCGCCGCGAGTACATCGCGGCAACCATCGGCCAAATCGAACGCGCCGAGAGGCCGCTGCTGCTGTTCGTCGATCCCGACACCGGCATCGCGCCAAAGACCGCCGCCGGCGAGCACGTCACCCGCGAGGAGATCGCCGAGCTGTGGTCGGCGCTGAAACCGGGCGAGTGGCTGGTCGTCTATCAGCACGCCAGGCGCGAAGCGGAGTGGGCGAAAAAAGTCTCCGCGGAGTTGTCGGGCACCTGCGGCGGCGCGACCGTGGAGGTGGCGCAGTCGTCCCAGTTCGGAAAAGACGTCGCCTTCCTCTGCGTCTGCCGCTAGCGCCCGCACTCCGCTAGCGGGGGTCGTAATACCGCACCACCACCATCCCCACCCCCTTCTGTCCCTGCTCCGAATTGGGATCCGCGGACAGGACGGCCATGATGTTCGGCAGGGCGTTGTCGTAGAGGACGACCGATTTCGACTTCAGCTTCTTCGGCTCGCCGAACGTGGCGCGGAGGTAGGCGGTCTCCTCGGCGAAGGCGCTCTTGGCGTCGTGCAGGATGACGAACAGCTCGAAGCGCGCGGACTTCAGGCGGTCGCGCTGGAAGGCGAGGGTGAGGGTCTTGTCGTCGGCGTAGTCCACGACGACGTGGTCGGCGTCGGGGCCCTTCTTCGCTTTCCAGCCGCTCGACGCCAGCGCGCGCATCGCCTCGGCGCGCGGCATGCCGATCACCAGACGAAACGAGTTGGGACGCATCCACGCCGTCTTGTCCGAGGAGGGGAAGGCGGTTGCCAGGAAGAGGGCCAGGAGGGTGATCACGCGCAGAGTTTATCCCGTCGCGCAGCGACGGGATCAGCGGAACCACCGCGCGGCTCGACCGATGATGCCGCGCTTCGCGCGGCACAAACTAACTTTCCGCCCCAGCGTCGTCGCCGCAGCCTTCAGTTGGGGATGCCAGCCGGCTACCGCGCTGCCGGTGCCGATGACGGTCCTTGAGTCTGTCCCGAGCCGAAGGCGAGGGATCAATGGAGCCGCCGCGCCGCAGCGTGACTTCAGCGAGGTTGCTCCAGTGATGCCGCGCTTTCGCGCGGCATAAACTATGAAGCCCCCTGCGTCGTCGCGGCGGCCTTCAGTTGGGGGTCCCACCCGACCACGGCGTTGCCGGTTCCGATGACGGTCCAGTAGCCGTAGACCTCGCCGGGGTAGTCGGGGAAGTCGAGCGCGGAGAGCATCCAGGCCAGCGAGCCGGCCTTCACCTCGCTCAGCGCCATGTCCATGAACTCGGGGAGGATGGCGATCAGCTCGCGGGTGCGGCCGGTGCGCATCAGGTCGAGCACTTTCATGTCCCAGAGGTATCCGCTGTGCTCGTACACGTGCTCGCGCGACATGTCCTCGGGGATCTCCGGTTCGGTGGTGAAGTGCCGGTGCGAAAGGGTGTTCGACGCCAGCAGCACCGCGCGCTTGCCGCTCTTCTCGATGGCCCGCTTGGTTGCCTGCCCCAGCTTGATCATCTGCTGCTGGCCCATCTCGTTCGAAAAATAGTACGGAGAATTGTTGCTGGAAATGCCTACGATCGGCACGTCCCAGTCGGGATTCATCATGTGGCAGGAGACGATGGTGCCGTAGTCGACGCGGAAGTTCGGGTTGCGCATCATCTTGGTGTTCAGCCCGTCCTGCCGCCCCTCCTCGGCGATCATCTCCGCCAGCTCGACGTCGACCTTGATGTCGTAGTTGAAGCGGAAGAGGTTGGGGAAGATCGGATCGACCGACAGGCCGTGGAACTCCGGCACGCCGAGGAAGTGGTGGCCGATGACGGTCTGCCAGTGCGGGGAGTGGACGAGGAAAACGTCCGGCTTCTTCTCCCGGAAATGCTTCCGCGCCCGCGCGTACCCCCAGCGCAGCACCTCCCATCCGCACTCCGATCTCGGCTCGTTGCGCCAGTGGTTCTCACCGTAGACGATGTGGGGAGGGTGGGGGGCGAGGAGGCCGCCGATGATTTCGCCTTTCATGAATGTTCCCTCTTAGCCCGTTCAGCCTCGAGATTGAAGTAGACGCCATAGAGGTACGTCGCGAATCGATAGCTTCCTGGTGGGCTGTCCTGGTCTTGGACGAGGACTCCGACCTGTTTCATCCGCTGAAGAAAATTGTCGAACACCTTGGCGTCTTCAGAAGAAAGCTGCGAAAGGACCTCGGCGCGTTTGAAATACCGCTTGGTCTGACTTTCGGCGATGGCTCGAAGAATCTTTCGATACCGGTCGCTCCTCACGGCCGAAAACATCACGGGCTCCAACTGTTTCCGACCGATGACATCGGCCGCGATATCCATGCCATCCAGAACGTCCGAGGTGTCAATCTGTTTATCCTGATCGACATTGAAGACCGCGTCGCCCAATTCGTGCGCGATGACCGGCAGGCCCTCGGTAAACGCTGCTAGAGCAGCTAAAGCTCCTCCGTGCACGGACACGCCGACGCTCGCAAACGAGCGCTGGAAGAAATCCCTCGTCTCCTCATCGGACCAAGGCCTCAAATCGACCACTTGAAATACTCGGTCCAGCGATGGCTGATTGCGAAGAAGCTCCTGACGGCGCTCTTCCAGTCCGACGGCGAGCAGGAACACTGGATACTTCGCCTGTGAGGTGGCGATCTCGTCAACGAGACTTTTCAGCCAGTTTGCAAAATCAGGAGAGTCTGCGAGTCCGTTTAAATCGTCCAGCACGATCATCACGCCAGTCTTCTTCGTCCCGATCTTCTCGAGCAAACGACGAAGCGCCGGAGCAAAGTCATTGACAAGATGGGTCAGATCCTGTGGAGAGCTTTGCAGTTCGACGGTGATGCCGAAAAGGCCCACTTCGCGAACGTGATCGCCGAAGAATTGTTTGATCTCCGCCGCCCAGCTCTTGTCGATACTGTCCTTCACCAGCCGGTCGAAGATCCGGCGCACCATCTCCTCGAGCGAAGTCACTCCACCGAGGAATGCATGAACGGTCAGAAGGTTGTAGTCGCGCTCGGCGAGAACACGAACGAACGTTGCGAGCGAGCTTTTCCCCATTCCGCGCTCGGCTGCCAGAAACGCTACCTGCAGTTTTCCGTGCGCTGCCGATCGCGCCATCCCGGCCAGACGCTCAACTTCAGCCTTCCGCCCGACGAATCCATCGACGGACACAGGGAAGCCTGGCGTGAAAGGGCTGTACTCCTTAGCCATCGAATGATCCTAACTCTTGAGACGCAAAAGCGTGCATCTCGGCTACCAAATCACAGTTTCACGCACACGTTCTTCGCCTCGGTGAAAAACTCCAGCGACTCGAAGCCCCCCTCCCGCCCGACGCCGCTTTCCTTCATCCCGCCGAACGGGACGCGGAGGTCGCGCAGCAGCCAGCAGTTGATCCACACCGTACCGCTGTCGATGGCGGCGGCGACGCGGTGGGCGCGCGAGAGGTCGCGCGTCCAGACGCTGGCGGAGAGGCCGTAGCGCGTGGAGTTGGCGAAGCGCACCGCCTCCCCTTCGTCGCGGAACGGGGTGATGGTCACCACCGGGCCGAAGATCTCCTCCTGCAGGACGCGGCAGTCGGGTCCGAGGCCGGTGATCACGGTCGGCTCGACGAACCAGCCCTTGCGATCGACGCGGCGGCCGCCGGCGACGATGGTGCCGCCTTCCTGCTTCGCCAGCTCGATGTAGCCCATCACTTTGTCGCGATGGGCGGCGCTGATCAGCGCGCCGAAGTCCTCTTCGATCTTCAGCTTCTTCGCGCCGGCGGCAAACGCCTCGACGAAGGTGTCGTAGATCGGCTGCTCGACGAAGACGCGCGAGCCGCAGAGGCAGATCTCCCCCTGATTCCAGAACGCGGCGCGAAGCGAGATGGGGATGGCCTGATCGAGATCGGCGTCGGCGAAGACGACCGTCGGATTCTTCCCGCCCAGCTCCAGCGATAGCTTCTTGAACCGCGGCGCGGCATTGGCGGCGACGGCCGCGCCGGTCACCGTGCCGCCGGTGAAGGAGATCGCGGCGACGTCGTCGTGCGTCGTCAGCGCGCGGCCGGCCTTGCCGCCGAGGCCGTGCACGATGTTGATCACGCCGGGTGGGATGCCCGCCTCGAGCGACAGCTCGGCGAGGCGATTCGCGGTCAGCGGCGTCATCTCGCTCGGCTTGGCCACGCAGGTGTTCCCCGCGGCGATGGCCGGCGCGATCTTCCACGACAGCAGGTAAAGCGGTAGATTCCACGGCGAGATGAGCCCGACCACGCCGAGCGGCTGGCGCAAGGTGTAGTTGATTGCCGCGGCGTCGGTGATGTGCGCGTCGCTCGACGCGTGAAGGATCGCGGTGGCGAAGAAGCGGAAGTTGGCCACCGCGCGCGGGATGTCGAGCATCTTCGCCAGCGACAGCGGTTTGCCGCTGTCGGTCGACTCGATCCGCGCCAGCTCGTCGAGGTTCTGCTCGATCAGATCGGCGAGTTTGAGGAGCATCTTCGAGCGCTCCGCGGCGGGCGTGCGCGACCACGCCGGGAAAGCTTGCTTCGCCGCTTGCACCGCGTCATCGACATCGCGCTCGTCGCTGTCCGGGATGTGGGCGATGACTTCCTCGGTGGCGGGATCGATGTCGTCGAGGTACGTGCCGGAGCGCGGCGGTTCAAAGCGTCCAGCGATGAAGTTCGCGAGTTGCATTGGTGTCATTCTGAGCGTAGCGAAGAATCGGTGTGGGCGGGTGGCGCGCAAAAGGTTGCCACCCGCCCACACCGATCCCTCTCTACGCTCGGGATGACACCGCGAACTCCGCGGGATCGAACTCCCACTTGTCGATGTCGGGGTCCCACGAGTCCCACGGCACGATTGTCCCCATTCGCTCGCGCAGGTTCGGCGGGATGACCTCCGGCACGATGAACGGCTTCTGCCGCCGCAGTTTGTATGGATTGCGGAACTCGAATCCGAGCACGCCGAGGATGTAGCGGGCGATGTACCAGGTGGCCTGCGGATTCCAGCCGTGCGCGATCTTCACCACCACGCCGAGGCCGTCGGGGTACTCGGGATGCTCGATGGCCAGGCCGAGGAGGCCGTCGGCGCCTTCCTTGGCGATCACGCTCCCGTGGCAGGCCTTGAGGATCGTCGAGTCGAGGCGGTTGAAGCCGCCGATGAGATCGGGATGCCCAGTCATGGCGTCCCAGATCCAGTCGACGCGGCGCTCGGTGACCAGGTTGGCGAAGAGCTTGGCCAGATCGGTCACCGTCATCGACACCGTCGGCAGGCCGCAGCCGTCCTTGGCGATGACCCCTTCCTTCCACTCGCTGCCGAGCACGCGGCGGATGTACTCGAGGTACTCCTGGAAGAACGGGTGGTGCGGCCAGACGTAGCCGACGCGCGACCATCCCTTGAGCTTGCAGCCGCGCAGGATCGCGGCGTGCTCGCCGGAGCAGCAGTGGTACCAACGGCGCGGGCGGCGCACCTGCCGTCCGAACTGCACCAGCGGGACGTCGAGCGGCGCCTGCATCATCCCCCACTCGCTCTCCAGCAGCAGCGAGCGAGCCACGCGCACGTGCTCGGTGTCGCCGTTGTGCGAGGCGACGGAGATAGCCTGCTGCTCGGAATTCAGTGCGCGGGCGAACTCCCGGGCGAAGACCTTCATCATGAGCGGCTTGGACATCGAGCGGCCGTAGACCTCGACATTGCCGCCGAACGAGTGGACGAGGTTGCGCCCCGACACCCACGACACCGCGCCGTGGATGGTGTTCTCCGCCACGCCGTTGCGCCGGTACTCCACCAACGGCTGCCAGTTGGGCATGGCGCGGGCGAAGTTGGGCGGATGCGATTCGTTAAACTGGGTCACCGCAATGAGTGTATCTGAGGCCGAAAGCGCGAAGCCGCCGATTGCCGTCCTGGTCGTGCATGGGATCGGCGCGCAGAAACCGGGCGAAGCGGTCGAGAAGCTGATCGCCGGACTCTCCTGCGTGGAGCGCGATTTCGGCACGAACGGTCCCGACGGCGTCCTCACCCTCGGCGGACAACCGGTGCGTCTGTACGAGGTCTACTGGGCGGATCTGCTGACCGGCGCCGCCAGCCGCGACGCGTTCCGCATCCAAGAGCTGCAAAGTGTGACGTGGTTCCCGCTGCTCAACCTCCTGCGCCGCAACTACCCGAAAGGGACCTGGTCGTTTCTGAAGCTGGCGTGGTGCGCGCTGCCGCTCGTCAATGTCCTGATGCTGTTGGGCTACTTCGGGGCCGGCGTCGTTCTGGAAGTGATCAAGGGCAAACGCCGCCCGAGGTGGTCTTTGCGGCGAACGGCCAAAGACGCACAGCCGAAGGTCATCAAACACCTCCTCGATGAGTATGTCGGCGACGTCTTCAGCTACGTGAGCTCGGCCGGCAAAGCGTTCTATCGGGAGAAGAACGAGCCTGCGTTTGCCCCTGGGCTGAAGGGGTGCACGGCCGGATCGTGCAGCGCTTTTACGACCAGCTCATGAAGGCGCAGGCCGACGGCTGCGCCGCGATTCACGTCGTCGCGCACAGCCTCGGCAGCGTGGTCACGTATCACGCCCTGTCCGGCTTCGGCTTCGAAGGCGACGAGGCCGTCCGCGCGGCGTGCGCCAACGTCCGCCGCGTCTACACCATCGGCAGTCCGCTGGAGAAGATCCGCTTCTTCTGGCCCCGGCTGACGCCCGACGGTCCGCCGCTGGGCGGGGCGAAGATCGAATGGGACAACTTCCGGTCGTACTTTGATCCCGTCGCCGGACGCCTGCGCCAGCTCGCGGAGTGGGGCGAGCTGCGAAACCACAGCCTCCTCGGCGGCGGCTTCTTCCGCGGCCACCTGGTCTACGAGCACAGCCCGGTCTTTCTCGCCGCTCTGACCCGAGGCCTTGCCGGACGCGAGATCCCGCTGGAGCGGACGCCGGACGAGCGCCGCCGCGATTTCTTCGTCCTCCTCGGCGAAACGCTCCTCGCGCCGGTCGTGGTGATCGCCGTACTGCTGCTCGGCGCCGCCATCTTCGTGGCTCTGGCGGCGCTCGTCCCGTTTCTCGTGTCGCTGGTCCTGCGCTGGTTCCTGCCGACTGAGGTCGCAATCGTGAAAACAGGCTTTTTCATCATGCTCGGCATGCTGGCACTGGTCTTTTCGGTCGCCCCGGCCTTGCGCGCGTGGTCGGCGCATTCGCGCTACTGGCTCAGGCGGAGCGGCGACAACTCGCCCACGGTCACGAAGTCATAGGCCTGCGCGCGGAGGCCGGCGATGACCGGCGCGATGGCGGCGCGCGCCTGCAACTCGCCCGGGCGTAGGGGGTGACGGCGGGCGACTTGCCTCGGCCGTTCTGTGAGTTGGCTCTTCCCTCATCGAAACTATGGTAACCTTCACCATAGTGATAACTGCTATAGCCGGGTCCTTCGCCTCGTGTATGATCCGCCAAACGGATGAGGCGGTCACGGCACTACCCTTCGGGGGAAGGTCCGTGAGGGTAGGGAATCTTCTCGGTCCGAACCCACCTACGATGAGAGCCGACGCATTCCGATGACGATAGCCATCAGCCTGAAGGTTAATGACGGAGTTGTCCTTGCATCTGACAGCGCCGCGACTCTTCTTGCGCAGGGCCCCAGCGGGCCGTCGGTCGTGCAGGTGTACGACAACGCAAACAAGGTCTTCAACCTCCGCAAAGGGTTACCGATCGGCGCCATCACGTGGGGCTCTGGCGCGATTGGCCATGCCTCAACGTCGACGCTGATAAAAGACCTACGCGCAAGATTCTCTGGTGACCCCGCCCACAAAGATTGGCACGTTGATCCTCAATCATATTCGATCGCCACGATCGCGGAACGCCTGAAAACCTTCATCTATGACGAGAATTACGTGCAGGCTTTTAAGGACTGGCCGCAGAAGCCAGAACTTGGGTTCATCGTGGCCGGATATTCTGCTGGAAGCCAGCGCGCCGAGGAATACACAATACGGGTTGATAACCAAGGCACATGCAGTGACCCAACTCCCGTGCGCGCTATTGAGCAGTGCGGTGCCACCTGGAATGGCGAGCCGGAAGCGATTAGCCGTTTATTGCTCGGTTACAGTCCTCGGCTTCGAACAGTATTGCTCGACAAGCTGGGCGTAGACCCCGCACAAATCGACGCCGCAATGCAAATCATTCAGCGCGAGTTGGCGGTGCCGGTGATAAACGACGCGATGCCGATTCAAGACGCCATTGATCTGGCGGGCTTCTTGGTTCACCTCACAGAAAAATACTCCCGCTATACACCCGGCGCGCCGACTGTCGGCGGCCCAATTGAGATTGCGGCGATAACGAAGCACGAAGGCTTCAAATGGGTTCAACGCAAATACTACTTCACGCGCGACTTAAACCCTCCGGAGGTGCCGAATGCTTAGATCGGGAACACTCAACACCGACGCGAATGCGCCCGCTACGGATCACCTGAACATCGGAGACGGCCCGCGATTTCCGTATCAAACGACGGAAGAGGAGCGCTCGCGAGCGATGACGACCTGCGGAGCTGATGAGGGCGAACCGCCAGAGTTAACGCTCTTGATCAACATCCCAAGTGGCGGCAAAGGTGAGGACGAAGCGGACGAGTAATTAGCGCCGCCGTCCCTCTCTTTTCTTCGCCTTCACGTCCTATTCGCGCTGCTGGCTTCGCCGAAGCGCCAGCAACTCGCCCACCGTCACGAACTCGTACCCCTGCGCGCGCATCCCGGCGATGATCGGCGCGATCGCGGCGCGCGTCGCCTCGCGGCCGTGGTACCAGGGGTGGAGCAGGATGATCGAGCCGGGGCGGGTGTGGGACAGCACGTGGGCGACGATGCGGTCGGTGTGGTGGTCGATCTGTGGGGCGTGTGACGGCTCGACGTCCCAGGTGATGTGCGTCCGGCCGTGGCGGGCGAGATACCACGGCAGCGCGACCAGCTTCTTGCCGAACGGCGCGCGGAAGAGGATTGGGCCCTTCCAGCCGGCGGCGCGGATCAGGCGATCCGTCGACTCGATCTCCTTGGCGATGTACGCCGGCGACTTCAGCACCATGCGGTCGTGGTGGTAGGAGTGATTGCCGATCTCGTGGCCGGCGGCGACGAGGCGCCGCGCCAGCGCGGGCTCGGCGGCAATCTCCGCGCCGATGAGGAAGAATGTCGCCTTTGTGGAGCCGAGGGCGGCGAGGATCTCGTCGGCGGCGTAGGCGGTGGGGCCGTCGTCGAAGGTCAGGGCCACCACCTTCCGCTCCGTCTCCACCCGCGGCACGATGGTGCCGAAGAGCTGGTGCGTGCGGGACTTGCTGTAGGCGAAGGTTCCGGCCAGCGCGGCGAGGGTGATCAGTAGGATCAGCGCGATGCGTTTCATTTGCTCTTCAATGACGCTAGAGCGGCGGCATGGCCGCCGCACTCCAGAATGGTGCGACCTGGGTCATGAAATCGGACATGTTCTTCATGACGCGTTTTGAATCGTGATTGTTGAAGTCGAACCACAGCATCAGGCGGTCCTCGGAGTGGAAGCGGTCGCGCATCTGTGCGGCGATGGCCGCGGCGTCGCCGATCAGGGCGTTGCTGGTCGCCTTGCGTACCTTCTCCTCGTCCAGCGTCCCCTCCAGCGCCCGCCAGTAGTTCGTCAGCGCGTCGCGCGCCTCCTCGGCCGCACGCGCCGGGTCGTCGTTGATGAAGACCAGCACGGTGCGCGGCATGAGCCGCCGGTGCCACGTGCCCTGATACGCGGTCACCATCCGCTCGTTGGTCTTCTCGATCTCCTCGCCCGGCGTGATGGAGAGGTTGAAGACGCCGACGGGAAGGATGGTGTTGGCGAACGCCTGGAGGTGCGGGTCGTGCGAGCCGATCGACAGCCTCAGCAGATCCATGCGCGGCTCCTGCGGGACGATCTTCAGCTTCGGGAAGACCCATCGCGGCGCGATTCGCACCTCATCGATGGTGCGCGGCGCGACCATGTCGGAGCTGAGGACGTCGCCGCGCAGCAGGCGGAGGAAGATTTCCGTCGCCTCCTCGAAGATATTGTTCTTCACCGCCGGCCAGTGCGCTTTCTCGAAGTCGTCGCGCGCCACGATGCCGTACGGGATGTTGATGAAGGGAAAGCGCCCCGAAGCGAAGCCGATGGTGAGCAGCCGCTTCTCCTCCGGATCGAGTCCGTGCAGGGCGAGAAAGGTTTTGATGCGCTCCGCCGCGGCGATCGGTCCGCCGTTGCAGAGGATGTTCATGATCGCCGAGCCGACGCCGATGCGCTTGGTGCGCGCGAACACCCGGTGCGCGAGCTGCAGGATGTCGGTGTTGAGCCCGATCTCGCCCACGAAGTGCGGGATGACCGCGCCGGGATTCATCTTCTGGACCTCGGTGGAGAGGTGACTCTCCGCCACCCACGCGGTGCCGAATCCCAGCGCGTCCGCCAACTCCACCTGCTCGAAGAAGTTGCGGAACATCGTCGCTTCGTCCGGCATGGTGCCGTGGACTTCCGTCTGGCAGATGGAGAAAAAGATGTCGAATTCCACGAGTGGGTAGACTAGCACTCCATGCCATGTGTCATCCCGAGCCGCGAAGACGGCGAGGGATCCCCCGCATCCAGGCGAGCAGCGCTCATTCGCGGGGGATCCCTCGCTGCGCTCGGGATGACACTGGCCCTCGCGTACGCGAGCTCGCTCTACGTCGTCCGCGACCTTCCCACATACCAGAGCCTGGCGCAGGCCGATCCCGACAAGCGCCTGGTGGAGATCACCGGCATCGCCACCGACGTCCGCTACGCGACGGCGAACAATTTCATGCACACGCCGCTCTATCCGATTGCGCGCGTGATGCTGCGCGCTCCGGCCGCCCGGGCGCTGGCCGACGTCCAGCGCGAGCTCGCCCCGCGCGGCCTCGGGCTGAAGATCTTCGACGGCTACCGTCCCTACAGCGTGACGGTGCGGATGTGGGAGCCGATCAAGAATCCCGATTTCGTCGCCGATCCGGCGAAGGGCTCACGGCACAACCGCGGCGCGGCGGTGGACCTCACGCTCATCGACCTCCGCACCGGCGCCGAGGTGCCGATGCCGACGCCGTACGACGACTTCACCCCGCGCGCGCGGCAGGACTTCGGCGACCTGCCGCCCGAGGCCATCGCCAACCGCAAGATCCTGCGCGACGCCATGACCGCGCACGGCTTCGACGCGCTGCCGTCGGAGTGGTGGCACTTCGACTATCGCGGCTGGGAGCGTTTCGAGCTGCTGGACGTTCCGCTGGACGCCTTCTGATGTGGGACGGGTTCTCAACCCGTCCGCGGCCGCGCGAGCGGCCGCCCTGCGGGCGGTGGACGGGTTGAGAACCCGTCCCACATCACACTTTAGAAGCGCGTCACCACGGAGATCGATCCGACCCGGAAGTGCTCGGAGCGGTCGTATGCGGCGTCGATCTGGAAGCGCGGCCACGCCAGGCCCACGCCGGCGGAGATGTGATTCGCCGTCTCGCCCTTCGGATAGAGGATGGCCGAGGCCACCGCGCTGGGCGACGACATCGGCCCGCCGAACTCCACCGCGTGCGCCGGGTCGCGCCAGTAGCCGGCGCGGAAGGCCAGGGGGATCTTGGTGGCGAAGAAGTACTCCGCGCCGAGGTGCAGCTCGGTGACGTCGTTGGCGCGATAGGCCTTGTCGAGCGCCCGGACGTCTTCGTTGATGGAGACGAAGTCGTCGACGAGGTTCGAGTACGTCACGCGCACCGCGTCGGCGTTGATCGTCAACGCCGGAATGGGGCGAACGGAGAAACCGACGCCGTAGACGTCGGGGATGTGAAAGACGGTATCGGCCACCTTCACGAAGTCGAAGTCGGTGTTCGCGTTCGCGGCGAACGTCGGCGCGGGGAACTTCGCCCCCTGCTTGAAGACGGCGCCCATCGAGAACTTGTCGGTCAGCGCCCACTTCATGCCGCCGGCGAAGGTGACGTCATCGACGTCCTCGGCCTTGTCGAGATTGCCGCGGATGTCGCTGGTCGCCTGCACGGAGATGCTGGAGAAGTCGAAGGTGTCGGTCACGCGGAAGGTGTACGCCGTCTCATTGAAGCGCTGATAACGGACGGTGCCGCCGAAGGAGAACTTGCCGACTTTGAACGCGCCGGCGAGGCCGAGGGTGCGCTCCTGCACTTTCAGCGCGCTCAGAAACGGCAGGATGGTGTACTGGATGCAGGCCAGCGGGTTCTTGGTGGCGACGCGCTCGGCGATGCACGCCTGTTCGTCGACCGGAAGCTTTTTGCCATTGCTGAAGTAGAAGTCGGGGACGTCGGCCGTGACTTGGCCTGTGAACTCGTTGCGCACCGGCACCACTTGCCCGGCGCCTTCGTTGCGCAGCGGCTCGTGGTAGTACACGCCGAGGGTGAAGCGGTCCTTGATCGGATAGACCACGCTGGCGAAGGTGAGGTCGACGCGCTGGCTGTAGTGGGTGAACGAAGTGCGGTTGATTTCCGGAAAGGTGCCGCTGGTGCTGAAGAGCTGCTGCTCCTCGAAGTTTCGACCTTCGACGGAGACCTCCGGCTTGCGGAGGATGGTCAGGCCGGCCGGATTGGCCTCGGCGGCCGAGGCGTCGTCGGCGAGGCCGAGGAAGGCGCCGCCCATGCCGAGCGACCGCGCGCCGGGGTTGCCGAAGTTGAACTGCAGGCCGGAGAGCGACTCGATGTCGGTGTTCTGCGCGGCGGCGGGAAGCGCGACCAGCGCGAGGAGGATGAAAAGTTTACGCATGGGTAAAAGGATAGCCCAGGTGTCATCCCGAGCGAAGCGAGGGATCCCCCGTGTCCGGAGCGCTGGTCGCCTGGTCGCGGGGGATCCTTCGCCGTCTTCGCGGCTCAGGATGACACCGCTTCGATCACCCGCGCCACCACCTCGTCCGGCGTCCCGAGCTGCTTGGCGCGCGGATCGCGGCGCGTGCTCCACTCGATCTGCCCGTTCGCCAGGCTCTTGGCGCCAACGGCGATGCGCAGCGGGAAGCCGATCAGATCCGCGTCCTTGAACTTCACGCCCGGCCGTTCGTCGCGGTCGTCGAGGATCACCTCCACACCCGCTTCGCCCAACCGGCGATAGACGTCCTCGGACATCGCGCGAACGTTGTCGTCCTTGCCGAGCTGCGTGACCACCACCTGGAACGGCGCGATCGGCATGGGCCAGATGATGCCGTCGTCGTCGTGGCTCTGCTCGACCGCGGCGGCTACGGTGCGGCCGATGCCGAGGCCGTAGCAGCCCATGATCATCGACTGCCGCTCGCCCTTCTCGTCGAGGTAGGTGCAGCTCATGGCGTCGGAGTACTTCGTGCCGAGCTTGAAGACGTGGCCGACTTCGATGCCGCGGTGGATCTCCAGCGGCGTCGCGCAGCGCGGGCAGGGATCGCCGGCGAACACTGTTGTGAAGTCGCCGTACTCCGGCTCGGGGAAATCGCGGCCGGGATTGGCGCCGCCGAGGTGGGTGTCGGGCTTGTTGCCGCCGACTACCCAGTTCGCGCGGCCTTTCAGCGCGGCGTCGGCGAGAACGCGCTTCGCCTTGGTGCCGACCGGGCCGCAGTAGCCGACCGGGCCGCCGCTCTCGGCCTCGAAGCGCGTGTCGGGCATCATCTCCACGAAGTCCGCGCCGAGGAAGTTCTTGACCTTGATGACGTTGACCTCGCGGTCGCCGCGCACCAGGACCATGACGCAGCCTTTGTCGGTGTCGAAGACGAGCGTCTTCACCAGCTCGGAGGTCGGTTTGCCGAGGAAGCGACCAACATCATCAATCGACTGCGTGCCGGGCGTGTGCAGCGGCGCGAGCTCGGTCATCGCCGCGGGCTCCGGCGCGTCCTGGAAAAACTTCGACGTCGCCTTCTCCACGTTTGCGCCGTACTTGCAGTTCGGGCAGCTCACCACCGCATCCTCGCCCGACTGCGCGAGCACCATGAACTCGTGCGACGCGGAGCCGCCGATGGCGCCGGTGTCGGCCTCCACGGGCACATGATCGAGGCCGCAGCGGTGGAAGACGTTGCTGTACGCGGTGCGCATGGCCTCGTAGGTCTCGTGCAGCGACTCGGCCGAGGCGTGAAAGGAGTACGCGTCCTTCATGATGAACTCGCGTCCGCGCATCAGGCCGAAGCGCGGCCGCAGCTCGTCGCGGAATTTGGTCTGGATCTGGTAGAGGTTGACCGGCAGTTGGCGGTACGAGTTGTACGAGTCGCGGACGGTGTCGGTGATGACTTCCTCCGCCGTCGGGGCGTAGACGAAGTCGCGGTCGTGACGGTCTTTGACCCGCAGCAGCTCCTTGCCGTAGAGCTGCCAGCGCTTCGACTCCATCCACAGCTCGCCCGGCTGAATGGTCGGCATGAGCAGCTCGATGGCGCCGGCGGCGTTCATCTCCTCGCGCACGATGCGCTCGAGCTTCTGGATCGAGCGGAGGCCGAGGGGGAGGTAGGTGTAGATCCCGGCCGCGACCTTGCGCAGCATCCCCGCGCGCATCATCAGCTTTTGAGAGATGACGTCGGCGTCGGCGGGGACTTCGCGCAATGTGTTGATGAAGTACTTGGTCCAGCGCATGAGGGCGCGGATTCTAACCATAAAATGTTCGTATGTCCCAGATCTTGAAGTTTGATCGGACACCGGTGGCGCGCCTTGTGAGCTGCGCGGCGACGTTCGGGTCGGCAGCGCTGCTGTTCGATTACATGTCGTACGGCGTCGAGGAGATCGAGCCGCTGACCTTCGCCGCGCTCTTCCTCCTCTTCCTTGGCACGCTCGCCGCGGCGATCGTGCAGTACGGCGACCACATCTACGTCAGCGAGCACGGGGTGATGTACGAGAACCGTCTGCTCTCGATGTTCGGCAAGCGGGGGCGGTGGATGCGGTGGGAGGACATCGTCGAGGTGCGCGAGATCAAGGAGAAGGTGCTGATCCTGTTGTCGCGCGACGGCCGGCGCGTGTTGGTCGACGCCATCCTTGGCTATCCGATTGCACGATACGAGATTCTCAGGCGCGCTCCCCACGCCATCGTTTCGGGGACGCTTGCCCGAAATGACTCGTGATCAAGCGCCGCGCCCTAACCCTCGCTCTCGCCGTTGCCGCCGTCGTCATCCTGATCGCCGCTCTTCTCGTTCGGCAGCGCGTTCGGCGGCATCGGGTGTTCCGCACGGTGCCGGCGGAGAAAGCCGTCGCCGCGCCGCCCGCCACGCTGTCGAGCGATCGGTTCCGCGCTCTCGAAGCCTCCGGCAAGTGGGGCGAGCTCGCCGACCTGCTCGCGCAAATCGAGAAGGAGCGTCCGGCGGATTACGCGAAATGGTCGCTCGGCTATCTGCATGCGCGGGCGCTGATCGAGGACGATGAGCCGCGCGCCGCGGCGGCGAAGCTCGCGCCGTTCCTCGCGCCGGGAAACGCGTTCCGCGATCTCGCGCTCTTTCATCAGTCGGAGATCGACGACTCGAGCGCCACGCGCCGGAAGCTGATCTTCGAGTACCCGCACGCGCTGTATCGCGATCAAGCCATCGATGAGGAAGTCGAGCAGCTTCATGATCCGAGGGCGCTGGCCGACTTCGCCGCGCGCCTGATGCCGGCGGCGGACACGGCCCGCCGCCGCGACTTGACGGCGCGCATGGTGGAGGCCGGCGATGTCGCGCGCGGCTTCCCGCTGGGCGTTACTCTACTGAAGGGCGGCACGACCGACGACGCGGCCGACCGCGTCGCCCGCGCCCTCGACCGCCCGGAGCGGCTCCGCGGCATGACCGCCGAGCAGTTCACCCTCCTCGGCGACGCGCTGCAGAACCACCGGCACTTCGACCGCGCCGTGGCGGTGCTGTCGCTCGCACTCTCACGGAGCGCCGGCGTCTCGCCGGCTGGCCAGGCGGCGTCCCGCCGCCCCGGAAGCGGGACGCTTCCGAGCCAGCCGGCGGGGACGCCGGCGCTCCGACGCGATCAACTCCTCTTCGACATCGGCCGCTCGTACTTTGGCGACGAAGAGTACGCGCAGGCGCAGCAGACCTACGTCCGCGGCGCGGGGGCCACGCGCGATCCGAAGTGGAAGGCGACGTTCCTCTTCCACGCCTCGCGCGCGGCGCAACTGCAGGGAAACGACGCGGGGGCCGAGCAGTTCATGACCGCCGCCATCGCCGTCCCGGGACGCTTTCCGGCCACGTCGGCCGCGCTGACGCAGCGGCTCCGCACGCGGCTCAAACAGAAGCGCTTCGCCGCGGCCGCCGCGGATCTCGAGATGCTGCGCAAGCAGTTCCCGAAGGACCACGCGCTGGTCGACGGATCAATCGCCTACGCCATCGGCAATCCACGCGCGACGCTCGTCACGCTCAACGCCATCCCGCGTCCGCTGCTCGATAAGTACGACGCGTACGAGATCGACTACTGGCGCGCTCGGGCGCTCGAGGCGGCGAATCCGCCCGCGGCGTTCGCGGCGTACCTCAACGTCCTCCGCGCGCCGGTGCCGACGCACTTCGCCTACTTCGCACGCAAGCGCCTCGACGCGCCGGCCATGCAGGCCAGGCTGCAGCAGGAGCTCGTCACGCGCAACGCGGAGGTCGAGAAGCAGATCGCAGCCGGCAACTGGGACCTCGCCCGCCGCATCGAGACCGACCGCTACCTCCTCGCGCCGCGCGACGCGCGGCGCCTCGCGGAGATCTACCGCCACGTCCCGGCGTACGCCGCGGTGATCGACCGGAAGCCGCAGCCGTTCCCGTCGTTTCCGCTGCAGTCGACCGACCGCGCCGAGCTGCTGATGGCCATGGGCCTGTTCGACGAAGCCGTCGACGACCTCCCGAAAGGCTACGACCTCCTCACGAAGTCGTTCGCGCTCAACCGCGGCAGCGCGTCGCGCGAGTCGATCTACGCCGTGGAAGTGATGATGAATTCCGTCCCGCGCGATTACGTCCCGCAGCTCCTGCCGCTCGTCGTTCGCCAGCTGCTCTATCCGCGCTACTTCTACGACGCGATCGTGGAGGACGCGAAAAAGTACGGCGCCGACCCGGCGCTGGTGCTGTCGATCATGCGCGAGGAGTCGCGCTTCAATCCCCGCGCGAAATCGGAGGCCGCCGCGCGCGGGCTGCTGCAATTCATCATCACCACCGCGCGCCAGATCGGCCGCGAGGTCGGCATCGTCGACGTCTCCCCCGAGGACCTCTACGACCCGCGGGTCATCATCCGCCTCGGCGCGAAGTACATCAGCACCCTCGGCGGCCAACTCGGCGGCAACCACTACGCCGTGGCCGCCGCCTACAACGCCGGCCCGCACCAGGTCGCCCTCTGGACCCGACTCGCCCCCGCCCCCGGCGACGATTACCTCTTCACCTCCATCAACTTCGACGAGACGAAGCACTACGTGCGGAAGGTGATGAACAGTTACGAGCGGTATGAGGAAATCTACGGCGGGGCGGGCGCGGCGGGTGGGATGCGGGTGGAGCCGTAATCACGCGCCGTCGATGACCCGCTCGTAAAACCCCCGGTACATCGGCACCACGCGGTCGACGTGGAACTTCTCCTCCGCTACCGCCCGCCCGGCGCGGCCGAGGCGGCGCTCGAGTCGGGTGTCGGAGAGGATCTCGATGCCGCGGTCGGCCATGGCGTCGACGTCGCCCACGGGGAGAAGGAAACCGGTCTCGCCGTGCACCACCACCTCCGAGAGGCCGCCGGCGGCGGTGGCGATCACCGGCACCTCGGAGGCCATCGCTTCCAGCGCCGCCATGCCGAACGACTCCGCCTCGGAGGGGAGGAGGAAGAGATTCGCGGCGCCGATGATCTCCTCGAGGTTCGGCACGTTGCCGAGGAAGAAGACGCGGTCGCGCAGGTTGCGCTCGCGGCAGAACGCCTCGGCGCGCGAGCGGTCGGGGCCGTCGCCGATCATCGCCAGGCGGCTGGGAACCACGCGGGAGACGCGCTCGAAGACCGCGAGGACGTCCATGATCCGCTTCACCGGCCGGAAGTTCGAGACGTGGCAGAGGAGCTTGTCGCCGGTGTCGCCGAGCAGATGCGAATAGGAGCTCTCGTGGCGGCGGAAGCGCGCGGGGTCGACGAAGTTGGGGATGATCTCGATCTCCCTCTTCGTGCCGAAGTGCGTGATCGTCTCGTCCTTCAGCCATTTGGAGACCGCGGTGACGCCGTCGGAGACCTCGATGCTGAACCGCGTGATCGGCAGGTAACTGGCGTCGCGTCCGACCAGCGTGATGTCGGTGCCGTGCAGGGTGGTGACGAACTTCAGATTCCTCACCGAAACGATCTCCCGCGCGAGGTGCGCGCTCACGGCGTGCGGGATGGCGTAGTGGACGTGCAAGACGTCGAGCTTCTCGTAGTCGGCGACTTCCGCCATCTTCGTCGCCAGCGCGAGCATGTACGGTGGATAGGGATCGAATAGCGGGTAGTTGGTGACCGTGACTTCGTGAAAGCGGATCCGCTCGTGCGCCGTGTTGAGCCGCGACGGCATCGCGTAGCTGATGAAGTGCACATCGTCGCCGCGATTGGCGAGCGCGATGCCGAGCTCGGTGGCCACGACTCCGGAGCCGCCGAAAGTGGGATAGCAGGTGATGCCGATTCTCATGGCTCGCGCCTGTCGTACGCGGCAATCACATCATCAATTTTCGGCGGCTGCTTGGTGACGAACCCTTCCCCGTACGACGCGCCGATCAATGCGCCGAAGTGGCGGCCGCGGGCCTCGATCATGTCGATGAAGTTCTTCGAGGCGATGAAGGTGGCCGGCTCCTTCGACTTCGGGTTGTAGAACTGCGACTTGAACGCGGCGACGGCGCGCATCTTGGTCTTCCAGGCAGCGCTGACGTCGACGACGAAGCTGAGCGGCAGCATGTAGTTCTGCAGGTAGTACACGACCGCCTGCGGGCGGTGGGCGGGGAGGCCGGTCTCCAGCCGGCGCAGGCCGGCGTAGAACGAGGCCTCGGTGACCAGGCGGCCGGTGCGGACGTGGTCGGGGTGGCGCTCGTCGGGGTAGGGCGAGAAGACGATCCGAGGGCGGTGGCGGCGGACGATCTCGATGACCTGCAGCTCTTCGTCGCGGCCGGTGCGGAGACCGCCGTCGCCGAGGTCGAGGTGCCGGCGGAAGGCGGCGCCGAGGATGCGCGCGGATTTCGCCGCCTCGCGCGCGCGCTCCGCCGGCGTGCCGCGCGTCCCCATCTCGCCACGCGTGAGGTCGATCATGCCGACGCGCAGGCCGTCCTTGACGAACTTGGCGATGGTGCCGCCGCACGACAGCTCGGTGTCGTCGGCGTGCGCGGAGATGAAGAGGAGGTCGACGTGTTGGTTCATGGTGTCATCCTGAGCCGCGAAGACGGCGAAGGATCCCCCGCGTCCAGGCGATCATCGCTCCGTCGGCGGGAGATCCTTCGCCGCGCTGCGCCGGCTCAGGATGACACGGACGGTCACAGCTCCACGATCGTGCAGAACGGCGCATCCGGCTCCACCTCCTCGATCAACCGCGACACGAGATCCTCGCGGAACTCGCACCAATAGGCAATCCAGCCGGCCACGCGGTCCTGCACGTGGTGGTCGGGGTAGAGGATCGACACCAGCTCGCGCACGGCGTTCCGGCGCTCGCGGTCTTTGCGACCGAGGGCGCGGATGGCGCGCTCGGCGAGCCTGTCGAAGTGATACTCGATGTGGCCTATGGAGCGGCTGACGGCGCGCGCCAGGGCGTGGTCGGCGGGCAGCGCGATCTCGCCGATGCGCGTCATCTCCTCGGCCAGATTACGCCGGGCGCGCTCGGCGATGGCATTCACCTCCGCGACGCCGGCGGGCTCGCGCGCGGCGAGCAGCGCGTCGGCGCCGGCGAAGATCTCCGCCGGCTCGATCGCGTAGCGCTCGAAGGCGCGCAGGACGCGGCGCGGCGCGACGAGCGCGTGCGCGCGCAGGCCGACGCGCGGCATCGGGATCTCGAGCAGCTCGTGCAGCGGCGCGATCTGCGCGTAGTACGCCACTTCCGCCGGCCCGCCGATGAAGAGATCGGGGCGTAAGACGAAATCCTGCAGCAGCGGGCGGGTGAGCGCGGACGTCGACACGCGCTCCGGTGCCGCGAGGGGACGGGCTGAGTCGACGAGATTGCGGTTGCCGCGGTCGTCGAGCTCGTAGAGCAGCGTGTATCCCTCGCCGTCGCGCGGGAGGATCTGGGGCGCGTAACCGGCCTCGCGCAACGCCGCGGCGCGCCGCTCCAGCGCGCGCTGGATGTCGTTCCACTTGGCGATGATGGCGTCGAAGAGCGGCTGACCTTCGCGGCGCAGCTCGGGCAACAGCGCGTCGACGAGGATCACCTTTCCGCCGACCGCGGTGGCGATCAGTTCGGCGAAGGAGTCGCGGAACGTGATCCCCTCGCGCAGCCACGATGGCCGCTCCATCTCCAGCAGTGCGAGCAGCTCGACGATGAGCGACTCCGGCACCGGCTGCGATCCGACGATCTGCCGCGACTCGAACGCGTGCCTCGCGCGCAGGGTGATCAGGTCGAGCTGGCCTCTTGCTTGATGACGCGGGATGGAGATCGTCGCCGCCTCGCTGAAGTCGTGGTCCTCGGTCGCCAGCCAGAAGAAGGCCGTGGTGGGGATGCCGCGCAACTCGTTGTCGCGCTTGATCTTGAGGAGCGAGGCGATCTTGGCCAGCGTGTACAGCGGGCCGCCGGCGAAGCCGACTTGCTGCCCGGCGACGACGGTGTACGTGCCGCCCGCCGCCCAGCGCCGGATTTCGTCGCCGACCGCGAGGCCCCATTTGCGATTGAGGTTGGCCAGAGCCTCATGTAGGGGGGGCTTCAGCCCGCCGCCGCCCTGACGGGCTGAAGCCCGTCCTACGTCCCGTCGCAAAAAGCGCTCGTCCCCGCCCATCCAATCGAGTACGAACTCGTTCATGCCCGGGTATTGCGCGAGCGGGAACTTCAGGACGCGCTCCTTCGGCCGACCAGAATCAGCCGCGGCGACGACGGCTCGTATGGCGCGCTGTTGAAGTCGCCGAATGCGGCGCCGATGGTGAGCCCCGAGGAGTTGAACATCGCGGAGATCTCGGCGAGATCGTACCCGCGAACGCGCTCCAGGAAGCGCTTTTCGCCGATGGTGATCCGTTTGTTGAACGAGCGGTCGGAGGGGTCGAACCAGCGCTCGATCTGCACCGGTCCCTTCGGCGTCTCGAGCCGCTCCTTCCGGACCAGGCGCTCCAGCTCACGCTCGACGTTGAGGTAGTCGAAGAGGAAGACGGCGCCCGGCTCCAGCACGCGCGCCATCTCGCGGACCACCTGCAGGTTCTCCTCCTCGGTGGCGAAGTAGCCGAAGCTGGTGAAGAAGTTCACCAACCCGCCGAAGGTGCCGCTGCAGAAGGGAAGGCTGCGCATGTCCGCGCGCGCCACGGCCATGGGGCCGTATTCGAGCATGCCGGTGCGGAGGAGCATGTACGACAGGTCGCAGCCGACGGCTCGATACCCGGCGTCTCTCAGGATGGCCATGTGACGGCCCATGCCGCAGGCCAGGTCGAGCAGGGGGCCGCGCACCTCGCCGCACTGCCGGCGGAAAAAGTCCACCTGCTGCTTGGCCTCGGCATCGTCGCGGTGCGCGTAGAGGTCGAGGTAGTCCTCGCCGAACCACTCCTGGTACCAGGCCATCAGGACAGGCGCGAGCGAATGTCCGCCTCGTGCCGCCGCGCTTTTTCCAGCGCCTCTTCCAGCGCGCGCACCACGGCGGTCGCGCCGGTCAGCAGCGCGTCGAGCTCGCCGCGCTCCGCGGCGGGGTCGTGAATCTCGGCCACCGCCTCGAAGGGGTTCTCGCCGATGGGCTCGGGCTCGATCTCCACGGCTACGGCGCCGAAGGGATCCTCCTCGACGGGCTCGGGACGGGCTGAAGCCCGTCCTACATCTGTCTTGAATGCCGAGGAAGCGAAAACGCCCGACTTCGCCCTCATGTCCGGCGCCGCCAGCTCCGGCTCGTCGTACAGCGTGGTGTCGACGTTGTTCTTCAGGTTGTCGAGGATCCTGGTGATCGCCGCCCGCAAGGTGGCGGTCACGCCGGTGCCGTTGATCGCCGACGCCTCCACCACCGGCTTGTTGTCGGAATTGAGGTAGGCGTTCATCTCCTCGACCGAGTCGACGTTCGGCAGGTCGCGCTTGTTGTACTGGAGCACCAGCGCGATCTTGTCGGGATCGATGCGGTTGAGGCGGAGGTTGGTCTTGAGATTCTCCAGGCTGTCGATGTTCGACTCGTGCATCGACGCCTGCGAGTCGGCGACGAAGACCACGCCGTCGGCGCCGCGCAGCACCAGCTTGCGCGTGGCGTCGTAGAAGACCTGGCCGGGCACGGTGTAGAGCTGCACCCGGACTTTCTGCCCGCCGATCGTGCCGAGCTCCATCGGCATGAAGTCGAAGAAGAGCGTCCGGTCGGTCTCCGTCGACATGGAGATCATCTTTCCCTTGTTCTCCAGCTTCGGGTTGCCGTAGATCTTCTCCAGGTTGGTCGTTTTCCCGCAGAGGCCGGGGCCGTAGTACACCAGCTTGACGGTGACCTCGTTGATCGCCTTGTTGATCAGGACCATGGGGGAGAGATTAGCACCACGGTCACAGCCCGCAATACCAGTCGTACCCCCGCTCGCCCCAGAAGTCCGCCGGGCGGATGTCGGTGTAGCGGATGGTGGCGATTCGCTTGATGTTCTTCACCCCGTACTTGATCGGAATGGCCAGCCGCAGCGGCGCGCCGTGCTGCCAGGAGAGCGGCTCGCCGTTGATGGCCCAGGCCAGCAGGGTCTGCGGATGCATGGCGCTGGCGATGTCGAGGCCAACGTAGTAGCCGCGGCCTGGCGTCTCCATCGATAGGTACCGCACCGGCTGCGCCGGCGGGAACCTGGCCATGACGTCGGCGAGGCGGACGCCCGTCCAGTGCACGATCATGGTCCAGCCTTCGATGCAGCGAAGCTCGGTGGTCAGCTCTTGGCGCGGAAAGGCGCGCAGGTCGTCGAGGGTCAGCGCCACCGGCGATGCGGCCCCTTCCGCGACCGCTGCTGCGGCGCCCTCTATGTTGAGGCGCCAGTTCTCCGCGTCGGCGTTCGCCGCCAGTCCGATGCCGCCGTTGATGCGCGCGGGCCGCATGACCTGCGACGGATCGTAGGTATGGCTCAGACGGTTCGGGTCGAAGAAGGCGCCGGCGATCCGTTCGTTGGCCTCCAGCACGCGGCGGAACGGCCAGGCGACGCCGCCTTCCGCGGGACGCGAGCGAAGCCACTTCCACCCGCCCAGCCCCGCCGCGGCGGCGGCGCCGGCGACGATGAAGTTGCGGCGCGTGTGGCGGCGCACTTCGGCCTCGACATCGGCGTCATTGGCGGCGATGGCGGCAAGGCGCGCGGCTTCGATCTCTTCGGCGATCGGTGGTCCGTCAGTCACTGGCCACCTCCGTCCCGATGATCATCGCCCGGAAGTTGTTCCATCCCGTCTTGACCACCTGCGCGATGTGGACGACGAAGAAGAGCACGTAGCCGACGGTCAGCCAGAAGTGGAAGAAGCGGGCCATGGCGTAGCCGCCGAAGAGCGCCGCCAGCCAGTTCACCTGCACCGGCTTGTAGATGGCCAGTCCGGTGAGCAGCGAGAAGAAGCCCATGACGATGATCAGGGTGTAGGAGATCTTCTGCGCCGCGTTGTACTTCTTCTGCGGCGGCGGCTCCTTGCGCAAGTGGAGGTCGTGCAGCAGGACCTGCCACGCTTCGCGCAGCGAATGGCGGTCGGGGACGAGCAGCCGCCACTCGCCGGAGACGATGGTGTAGACGACGTAGGCAATCCCATTGACGGCGAACAGCCACATGAAAAAGAAGTGCAGGGCCATGCCTTCCGCGAGTCTGTAGTTCATGTGCAGCGCCTTCCACACCGGCTGCGGGAAGTTCATCTTCAGCAGCGTGAAGTGCCCGATGCCGATGCGGTACACGGCGTTGGCCCAGTAGATCAGCGCGCCGCTCCAGATCATCACCGTCAGCAGAGGGAAGTTGATCCAGTGGAACCACCGGATGGCCAGCGGATGCTTCCGTACCAGGCGCTTCATAATTGGGTTGGATGCCAGTCGATCATAAGGCGTTTCAGCGCGACGGCCACGCCCTCGTGCGCGGCCTCGCGTCGCGCGAGGAGATCAGCGCGTACCGGCCGGTGATCGAAGAGGTGGTGGCCGAGGTTGCGCGGCGGGGCGATGCGCAGCAGCGGATCGACGACTACTCGAAGCTGTTCACGCAGGTCACGAACATTTGGCGGCTGAGCGACGCGGCGCGGGAGATCGTGTTCAACCCGCAGTTCGCGCGCGCCGCCGCGGAGCTCCTCGGCGTGCCGGCGGTGCGGCTGTATCACGACCAGGCGCTCTTCAAGCCGCCCGGCGCGGGGCGCACGCCGTGGCACCAGGACCGCTACTACTGGCCTCTCGACACCGACGCGACGGTGACGATGTGGCTGGCGCTGGTCGACGTCGAGGAGGAGATGGGCCTGATGCGTTTCGCGTCCGGCTCGCATCGCGCCGGCGGCCTGGGCGAGCTCGCCATCTCCGACGACACCGACCGCCGCCTCGACGCGCTCATCGCCGAACGTCGCTGGCCGGTGTGGAGCGCGCCGCCGATGCGCGCGGGCGACGCTACCTTCCACGCCGGAGGTACGCTGCACTCGGCGGGCGCGAACCGATCGGATCGCGTCCGCGAAGTTCTCACCGTCATCTACTACGCCGACGGAGCGCGCGCCGTGGAGCCGGCCAACGAAAACCAGCGCGTCGATCTGGATGTGTTTCTTCCCGGCGTGCGCCCCGGCGACGTGGCGCAGAGCGAGCTGAATCCGCTGCTGTTCGGAGTGCGGGCGTCCCGCCCGCACTGATCGGGCGTCCCGCCCGATCACGTTACGCCGCCGGGCGAGACGCCCGTCGGATGCGGGCGGAGACGCCCGCACTCCAAGTCTGCCGCGAAGCGGCGGGTGAGGGTGGCTCAGCCGTTGCGATTAACCCTCCCATTCGTCAATCAGTCCCCGGAGGGAAACATGAAAAGAATCAATGGTTTGAGTGCAGCAGTGGTAGCAGTGGTGATGTTGGTTGCGTCGTCCGCCTTCGCGGATTGGCGTAGCCAGAATGAGACGTCGCGGGATCGAGATCGCGGCGGCAACTCCGATCGCGGCGGCTACCGCGATAACGAACGTGTGACACTCGAAGGAAAGGTCCGATCGCTGGATCGCCGCAGCGACGGTTACCGCGTGGAGCTCGATCGCGGCAACTACTCCTTCTTCGTTCCCGAGCGGCACCTGCGCAACCGCGGACGCGATCTGCGCGTCGGTGTCGCCATCCGCCTGGGCGGCGTCTTCCGCGGCGGCAGCGTCTTCGTCGACGCGGTCGACTTCCCCGGCGGCGGCGGCGGATATTACGACTCGTCCCGTTCGAACGACTTCCTGCGCGGCACCGTGGAGCGCGTCGACTTCCGCCGCGACACGCTCGTCCTGCGCGATCAGGCCACGGGGCGCCACATCACGGTCGACATGCGCGGCGCCGACCGCCGCTATCGCTCGATCGATCTCGAGGATCTGCGCCGCGGCGATCTCGTCGCGCTGTCCGGCGATTGGTCGCGCGGCGGGGTCTTCTCCGCGTATCGCGTGGAGAGCGTGAACAGCGGCCGCGGCCGCCGCTATTGAAGAGACCCTCGGAGTGCGGCGCTCGTGCACCGCACTCCGAAACCTGCGGTATCTTGACCGGATGCAATCACTGCGGGAACACATCGTCTACGCCCTGGAGGGCGAAGGCGCGCACGCCGGTTTCTACGACGCCACGAACCGTCTCGATCCGGCGCTGCAAGGGAAGCGGCCCGAGGGCGCCGCGCATTCGCCGTGGGAGCTGCTGGAGCACATGCGCCTTGCGCAGTCGGACATCCTGCGGTTCACGCGCAACGATCCGGATTACGCCCCGCTGGATTTCCCTGACGGTTACTGGCCGCGTACGCAGGCGCCGCCGGACGGCGAGGCGTGGGAGCGGAGCGTCGTCGCCTTTCGCACCGATCTCTCCGAATTTGCAAAGTTGGTGACCGATGAGTCGAAGGATCTGCTGGCGCCGCTGCCCCAAAGCAAGTCCGGAGCGTCGATCATGGCCCAGGCGCTGCTCGTGGCCGACCACAACTCCTATCACCTGGGGCAACTGGTGATGTTGCGGCGGCTTCTCGGCGCCTGGGAGTGAGGCTTCAGCCCACGACGGGCACCAGCTCGCGGAGCTTGATGGTCAGCTCGAAGGGGTCGATCGGCTTGCGCAGATAGGTGTCGAACTCTTTTTCGTCTGCTGCGACAGCCGAGGCGGGGAAGGCGGTGAGCGCCACGATCCGCGTATTGGCCAGTTCGGATCGCGCGCGCAATTGGCGCTGCAATGCGTAGCCGTCGGTGTGCGGCATGGCGATGTCGGTGAGGATGATGTCGGGGTAGTTGCGGTCGACGTGCGCCAGCGCATCCGCCGCGGAGGAGACGGCGGTGACCACCGCGCCCGCCTGGCGGAGGGCGACGGCGATCATCTCGCGCCCTTCCGAATCGTCGTCCACCACGAGAATGTGCATGCCGCCGAGGCTGGCCAGCGAGGCTGGAGCCTCGGACGGAATCCCTTCTCCGCGCCTCGACACCGACGGCTCCGCCTGCCGTAGCGCGCGGATCGGGAGACTGACGCAGAAGCGCGCTCCCTTTCCCCTCCCCTGGCTTTCCGCGGTCACCGTGCCGCCGTGCGCCTCGACCATGTAGCGGACGATGGACAAGCCGAGGCCCAGGCCGCCGAACACGCGGGTCGACGGCGTCTCCGCCTGGCGGAAGGCCTCGAAGACGTGCGGCAGGAACTCCGGGTCGATGCCTTCGCCCGTATCGGTGACGGAGACCTCCAATTGCGATGCGGTGCGGCGCGCGGCCAGCTCGATGCGACCGCCCCTCGGCGTGAACTTCACCGCGTTGGACATCAGGTTCCAGACGATCTGCTGCAGGCGGGTGGCGTCGGCGGTGGTCGTGCCGACCTGCGGGGCGAAGGCGGTGACGAGCGTGATCTGCTTGGCGTCGGCGCTGGGGCGGACCGATTCGAGCGCGGCGTGCAGGACGGGCACGACGTCGATGTTGTCGACGTTTAGACGGAGCTTGCCGGACACGATGCGCGAGACGTCGAGAACGTCGTCGATGAGCGCCGCCTGCAGCTTCGCGCTGCGGCCGATGGCGGCGATGGCTTCACCGAACGACGGGTGGCTACGGTCCATGTTCGGAAGCATGCGCGCCCAGCCCAGGATGGCTGTCATCGGCGTGCGCAGCTCGTGGGAGAGGGTCATGAGGAACTCGTCTTTGGCGCGGTTCGCTTCCTGCGCCGCGCGGTACGACGCCTCGGCGCTGCGCTTCTGCTCCTCCGCCTCCACGCGCGCTTCGCGCTGCTCGAGCAGCGCGCGGCGCGCCTCTTCCGCCTCTTTGCGCGTCGTCATGTCGCGCGTCACTTTGGCGAAGCCGCGCAGGACGCCCGTCTCGTCGAACAGCGCGGTGATGACCACGTTGGCCCAGAACCGGGTGCCGTCCTTGCGGATGCGCCAGCCTTCGTCCTCGATACGCCCCTCGCGGATGGCCGTGGCGAGCTCGCGCTCCGGCTTCTGGGCGCGTTTGTCAACTTCGGGATAGAAGACGGAGAAGTGCTTGCCGCGGATCTCCTCGAACTTGTACTGCTTGATCCGCTGCGCCCCGTCGTTCCAGGTCAGGACGTGACCGTCCGGATCGAGCACGAAAATGGCGTAATCCTTCACGCTCTCCACGAGAAGACGGAACATCTCCTCGCTTTGGCGGAGACGCTCCACCGCGATGCGCTTTCCAGGCAGCTTCATCCGCCGTTTTCTAGCGCAATTCGCGTACCCGGGCGAGATCCGAGGGCGTATCGACGTCCATCAGGACCCCGCGATCGGCGACCGGTACCTCCAGAACGGCGTGCCGCGCGGCGATGGTCCGGAAGCCGGCGTCGCCGCGCAGCTCCATCAGCTCGCCGAACAGCGCTCTGGCGATGATCACCGGGTTCCCGCGGACGCCGTCCACCGTCGGGACGACCGCAGGCGGCCGCGCCCGCTGGTACTCGTCGATGAGGAGGTCCATGGTCGCCGGCGCGACGAACGGCTGGTCGCCGAGGACGATCATGGCCGCCTCGGCCTCGACGGGCAGCGCGCGCAGGCCGGCCTGAATCGAGGTGCTCATGCCCTGCGCGTAGTCGTCGTTGACGACCACGCGCTCGTCTTCGAAGCGCACCGCGCTCCGGATCTCCTCGGCATGCGCGCCGAGGACGACGACCACGTCGTCGAGCCTCGCCGCGCGGACGTTCTCCAGCACGCGATCCAGAAGGAGGAGTTGCTTGATCTTGCCGAAACGCTTCGATTCGCCGGCGGCGAGGATGACGGCTGCGATCACGGGTGAAGTTTAGACCTGCGCATCGGCGGCTATGATGGCCGAACACGTCCATGCCTGTGCATCCGCCCCCTGAGGAGCCGACCGCGCGTCGATCGCCGGAAGAGACGCCGACGGTCATCGTCAGCGAGTCGGCGCGTCGCACCTTGCAGCTCACGCCCGGCACGGTGCTCGGCGAGCGCTATCGCATGGTCTCGCTCATCGGCCGCGGCGGCATGGGGGAGGTCTATCGCGCCGACGATCTCAAGCTGGGGCAGACGGTCGCGCTGAAGTTCCTGGCCCACAGCGATCACACCCAGCGGCTCTACGAGGAAGTGCGCATCGGGCGGCAGGTCACCCATCCGAACGTCTGCCGCCTCTACGACGTGGCCGAGGCCGACGGACAGCTCTTCATCACCATGGAGTTCGTCGACGGCGAGGATCTCGCGTCGCTGCTGCGCCGCGTCGGCCGGCTGCCGCCGGAGAAGGCGCTGGCGGTGTCCCGCGACATCTGCGCCGGCGTCGCGGCGGCGCATGAGAAGGGTGTCATCCACCGCGACATGAAGCCGGCCAACGTGATGATCGACGGCCGCGGCCGCGGGCGCGTCACCGACTTCGGCCTCGCTGTCGCGGAGGATCATCGAGCCGACGGCGCCGGCACGCCGGCGTACATGGCGCCCGAGCAGCTCGCCGGCGGCACCGCCACCGTCCAGAGCGACGTCTACGCCCTGGGGCTCGTTCTATACGAAGTCTTCACCGGCCGCCGCGCCTTCGAGGCGACGACGTCGACCCACGACCTGCTGATGCGCCAGCGGGCCGGCGATTTCTCGCGTCCGTCGAACGTGACGCGCGACGTCCCCCCCGCCGTGGAGCGGCTGATCGTCCGCTGCCTCGATCCGGAACCGGGGCTGCGCCCCGCATCGGTGGGCGACATCCTGCGCGAGCTCCCGGGCGGCGATCCGCTCTCCGCGGCGGTCGCCGCGGGGGAAACGCCGTCGCCGGCGATGGTCGCCGCCGCGTCGAAGGCCGGCGATCTTCCCGCGCCAGTTGCGTGGCTGATGCTGTTCCTCGCCGTCGCCGGCTTCGCCGCCTCGGCAATCCTTGGCGGAAGAACGCTGCTCTACCGCGTTTCCGAAGTGAAGGCGCCGGAGGTGCTGCGGGAGCGCGCGCGGGAGATCCTCGCCGAGGCAGGAGTGTCCGAGCGTCCAGCGGACTCCGATATGTTCGTGGCCAACGAGGCGGATCGCCTCATCGTGATCTATCGCCAGTCGCGCTCTCCGATGCGCCCGCGCAACGGCGACGGGAAGTTGATGCGCGACGATCCGCCCCTCGGGCAGGGGATGGCGAACGTGGAGCTCGACGGCGGCGGCCGGCTGGTGCGCTTCACCATCGTGCCGCCGAGCGTCGACAGGAATCGCACCCGCGGCGAGGTGAATTGGCTCCCGTTCATCGGCGCGGCCGGCTGCGACGTCCGCGCGCTGGCGCCGGTCGTGCCGGAGTGGGCGGCACCCGTCGACTCCGACTCGAAGTCCGCGTGGCTGGCCAAGGACGGGAGCCGCATCGAGGCAGCCTCGTATCACGGCCGGCCGGTGTGGCTCGCCGCCGGGCTGAAGGAGAGCGTCCGCGCCGTCGCCGCCGCCGATCGCCTGGCGTTCGCCATGTTCATGATCTTCATGATCGGCATCCCGATCGCGGCGTTCATCCTGGCCCGGGCGAACGTGCGGCGGCGGCAGGTCGATCGCGCCGGCGCCGTCCGCGCATCGGTCTTCTTCTTCGCCGCGATGTTCATCGCCTTGGTCTTCCGCGCCCATCACCCGATGAGCTTCGTCGACGAATGGATCATCGTCTCGTGGAACGTGGTGCAAGCGACGTTCTGGGCCCTGGTAACCGGCATCGCCTACATCGCGCTGGAGCCGTTCGTGCGGCGCCGCTGGCCGCAGATCCTGATCTCCTGGACCCGGCTGCTCTCGGGCCGCTTCACCGATCCGATGGTCGGCCGCGACGTGCTGATGGGCGCCGCGGCCGCCGCGATCGCCGTCGTGGTGTGGCACGCCACGCTCGCCGTCTCCGGCACCACCCCAGGACCGGTGCAGGCGCTCGGCCCGGCGCGCTTCGCCGTCTTTTGGCTGGCCTGGACCCTCGCCGATGCGGTGGTGCGCGGTGTGGGGCTGGTCGTCCTGCTGGTCGTCCTCCGCGCCGTCATTCCGAGCGACGCCCTCGCCAGCCTGCTCGCCACGCTGCTCGTTGCCACCATGGCGCTCGGCGACGCCGCCGGCCCGCTGTGGCTCCGCGCGGTTTACGCCGTCTCCGCGGCCTACGCCGGAGTCCTGCTCGCCCGCCACTTCGGGATGCTGGCGGTGATCTCCTTCGCCTTCTTCGGCCTCATCCAGCAACGCCTCCCCTTCACCCTCGACGCCGACGCCTGGTACTTCGGCCGCTCCGCCGTCGTGCTGCTCCTCCTCACCGCCGTCGTCGCGTATGGCTTCCGTGTTTCGGTGGGCGGGAGACGGTGGCTGCCGCAGGCTCCGTCATAGACCGGCGTGAGTAATCCGCTCGATGAGCTTTGCGTCGTCCGGCAGCAGTCCCGACTTCGGCAGCCGCGGGGTGAGCTCCCGCCAGCCGGGCTCCATGGCGAAGGCGCGGGCGAAGAGCGGTAGCGCCTCGTCGACGCGCTTCATGTTCACCAGCGCCACGGCGTGCCAGTAGATCATCTCGGCGTGGCGGCTCTGCGGGATGCCGGCTGTCGTCGCGGCGATCTTCTCCGCGGCGCTGTATTCGCGCAGCGCGCCCTCGTTGTCGTTGTGCTCGGTCGCCAGGTCGCCGGCGTTCATGTGGTTGTACGCGCGCTGCAGCGCGACGAGCCGCCGCAGCTCCGCGAGCGGCTGCGGGTGATCGTCGACGCGGAGGTTGAATACTTCGTCGCGCCAGCGCTTTCCGGTCGACTTTCCGGCGACGACGATGAGCGCCGCCGACTGCTTGCCGCGGATGTCGCCGCCGGCGGATTGCGCCGCGTCGAGCGCCGCCAGCATGCGATCGGCGATGTCGCCCGTTCCCTCGGCGTACGCCTTGGCCATCGCCGGCCACACTTTGTCGTTGGCCATCAGATTGGCCTGCACGGCGTAGTCGCGGCCGACGCTCAGCGCGCCGCCCGCGGTGCCGCAGGCGATCTGCGCCGAAACGCCGCCCGCGGCGATGCCGCCCGCCGCCTGAATGTCGCGGGCGCCGGTGAACGAAGCGACGGCGCCGCCGGCGTCAACCATCGCCACCTGCCGCACGTCGCACGCCGCATCCGCGGCGAGCAGGCCCTTCAGCGACTCGGGCGCGCTCTTGCCGGCGCGCAGCAGGTCGAGTCCGAGCTGGCCGTACGAGGGATCGACGAAACTCTGCGTCGCCACGGCCCCCACGCCCGCCTCCGCCCACGGCACGATCTGTCCGACCGCGAACCAGTGCGATTGCACCGCAACGCCGATCTCGCCCGTCTTCGGATCGCGCGCCACGATGGAGAAGGTGTTGACGGGGCGCAGTTGCGCGAAGGCGGGGCAGGCGAAAAGGAGAAGGCAAAGCAGCGTTTTCATCGATCCAAGTCTATGAGCTTCGCGCCCAGAGCGCGCCGCAGGCGCTCGAAAAAGACGATGGGGCCGAGAGCCGCCAGCCGAAGCAAAGCCGTCAGCGGGCGCTCGCGGACGACTTGCCCGAGGAGCGTCAGCCCGTCGCGCCGGAAGCGCACCAGTTTGGAAAATGCGCGGCGCACGCGGGCCTCGAACTCCGCGCGCTCGAAGCCGGCGCGGTCGAGATCCTTCACCAGATGCCAGTAGCGGCGGCTGACGGCGGCGGTCTCCGCCATCATCGACTCCGTCTGCGAGATGGTCTTCGACGCTCGATGCAGGCGGAAGCCGGCGGCGACGTGGTCGACGTACTCGACGGGAAAGCGTTGCAGAGCGCGGACGAGATAGTCGTAGTCGAACGCGTACTGCAGCGACGCATCGAGCTCGCCGACGGCGTCGACCACCGCGCGCGACCAAAAGAGTCCCGGATCGTGCCAGAGCGAGAGGCGCGTCCAGTACTGCACGACGTTGTCGACCGACAGCCCGCGCGGCCGGATCAACGCCTGCCGCCGCGGTGAATGGAAGTTCGCCACCGGCGCCGTGTAGATCGCGCGCGGGTTCCGGCGGCACGCGTCGGCGACGGCGGCGAAGATGCCGTTCGCGTAGATGTCGTCGGCGCTGAACCAGGTGACGACGTCGCCGCTCGCTTTGCGGAGTCCCTTGTTGATCGCGTCTGCCTGTCCGTCATCGGGCTCGCTGATGCAGTGCGCGATGCGCGGTTCGTACTTCTTGATGATGTCCGCGGTGGCGTCGGCCGATCCGCCGTCGACGACGATCAGCTCGACGTCCGCATCCTGTTCGACGATCGAGCGGATGGTCTGCTCGATGAATCGTCCTTGATTCAGCGACGGGATGATGACCGACAGTCTCACGCGTGCCACTCCCGCGTCAGGGTAACAAGATAGGAGCTCAGCAGCAGTTTCTGGACGTGCGCTTGCAGTAGTCATCCGTTGAAGGAGAACGACACATGGGCATGTTCAGCGATCTGATGAACAAGATCTTTCACAGCGCGGCCGTAGCGCAGCGTCCGCACGATGCGGCGCCGGCCGCGCCCGGTGGAGGGGTGGTTACGCCGAGCGCGACAGCAGCGGCCACGGAGGTCGACGTCGCGGTAACCCTCGACAAACTTGCCGCCGACAGCAAGCAGAAGCTCGACTGGAAGCACTCCATCGTCGACATGATGAAGCTGCTCGGCATGGACAGCAGCATCGAGGCCCGCAAGGACCTCGCGGCCGACCTGCACTACACCGGCAACACGAGCGATTCCGCGGCCATGAACATCTGGCTGCACAAAGAGGTCATGAAGAAGCTCGCCGCGAACGGCGGCAAGGTTCCGCCCGAGCTTCTCAATCACTGACGCGTCTGGGAGCGGCGGCGGAAACCGCCGCTCTCACAATTCGTCGTCGACCCAGCGGATGTTCGTTGCGAGAGCGGTTGCCCTTGCGGCGGAATAGAGCCTCTGATCGGCGGTGACGAGCGCGCAGTTTTTCGCCACGGCCAATGCCAGGTAGAGACAGTCGTAGACAGTGCAATCGAGATTGACGGCTAGCTTCAGAGCGGAAGGAAGTAGCACGGCGGTTGGGTAGATCTCCACGCCGATCCGGCCGAAGGCTCCGATGATCTCGATGGCGTCAGCGGCTGTGATCTCTGCGCGGCGAATCTTTTTCCAGAGAGCATTTCCCAGCTCCGGACCGATGAGGTCAGGCGCGCACAGAACAGCTTCGCCGTCGAACAGGCGCGAGGCCGCTGCCGAATGGACTTCCTTGGAGAACCATTTGAAGGCCACGCTCGCATCGACTACCAATTCCTTCATCGGAGCCGATCTTCGGCGATCAACTCGGTGCTGTCGGACTGCTGCTCACCCAACCGTTCTCTGATGCGCGCTGCGAGCGCCCGCGCGTCGATAACATCCACCATCGCGCCGCGTTCGACGATTGCCTTCAACTCAGCCTGCAAAGACCGTCCATTACGAGCGGCGCGTTGCTTCAGACGCTTCAAAATCTTGTCATCGAGACCCCGGATCAGCACGTCAGCCATCGTGAGCCCTCCGATATCAAAATGATATCACCGGTGGATTCGAATCCTCAGGCCGGGGGCTCGAAGCGGGTGGTGTCCTGCGACGCGGGATCGAAGCGCGCCACCCGATCGACGACCGCCTTGTAGCGCGGCTCGTCTCGGATGGTATCGAGATCGGGATCGTTCTCGATCCATTCGCGGTACGCGTAGCCGTTTTCGACCGACTGTTCGAGAGCGGCGAGCGCGGCGGCGCGGTCCCCCAGGCGGGCGAACCGGCACGCGGCGTTGAAGAGCGACGAAGGATCGTTCGGATCGACCGCCAGTGACCGGGCGATCCACTCGCGTCCCTTCTCCGGCTGCCCGAGATCGATCCAGGCCGCGGCGCCGAGGTAGAAGGCGCGCGCGTCGTCGGGGTTGAAGGACAACTGCTGTTCGGCGACGGCCAACCCTCGTCGGTAGACGCTCTCCGCTTTGGCGCGCTGTCCCAGCGCCATGTAGATCGGCCCGGCCAGCAACAGGGACTGATAGTCGTCGGCGCGCATCTGCGCGGCGCGCTCGAAGAGATCGGCGGACTTCTGCAATTGCCCCTGCACCAGACAGGCGCGTGCGTAGAAGTAATACCCCTCGAACGAGCGCGGGTTGAGAGTGAGCGCTTTTTCGAAATCCTCCACCGCGGCGGCGAAATCGCGGCGGAGCGATTTGGCCATTCCGCGCGATACGTAGGCCTCGGCCAGCGAGGGGTCGAGCTCGATGGCCTGCTCGCTGGCCGATCGTGCCTGCTCGAGATTCTCCGGCGTCGCCTCCCAGAACATGTAGAGCAGCGACGCGCAATCGGCCAGGCCGGCGTGGCCCAACGCGTAGCTCGGATCGATCTGGATGGCGCGGGTGAACATCTGGCGGGCCATTTCGAAGTGGCTGCGGCGGAACTGGTAGAAATAGCGGCGCCCGCGGAGATAGAACTCGTACGCCCGGATGTCGAAGGTCGACTGTTTCTCGATGGCGCGTTTTTCGCGGTCGGTGAGGGTGACGCGCAGTGCGTCGACGATCTTTTGCGCGATCTCTTCCTGGATGGCGAAGATGTCGCTGAGGCCGCGGTCGTAGCGGTCGGACCACAGCGGGAAGCCGTCGCGCGCGTTGATCAGTTGCGCCGAGACGCGCACTTTGTCGCCCGCCTTGCGCACGCTCCCCTCCAGCACCGCCTCGACGTTCAGCTTCTCGGCGATCTCCCGGATGTCGGCGGATGTGCCCTTGAACTGGAACGATGAGGTCCGCGAGGCGACGCGCAGGTCATGCAGTTTGGAGAGCGCATTGAGCAACTCCTCGGCGATTCCGTCGCAGAAATACTCCTGGTCGCTCTGCGGGCTCATGTCCGCGAACGGAAGCACGGCGATGGACGGGTTGACGCGTTCCATGCGCGCGGTGGCGGCGGTGTCCATGGCCCCCGAGCGCCGTGACGAGAGATCGCGAAGCACTTCATCGAAGGTGCGATAGCGGTCGCGCGAGTCCTTGGCCAGCATCCGCATCACCACGCGGTCGACCCACTGCGGAACGGCGGGCCAGATCGACGACACCGGCTTCGGCTCGCTGTGGAGGATGGCGAAGCTGATGGAATGCGAAGTCTCGCCGCTGAAGGGCAGCGCGCCGCTCAGCATCTCGTAAAGAACGACGCCGAACGACCAGATGTCGCTGCCGGCTTCGCTCGCGCCACGGATTTGCTCCGGAGCCATGTAGGCGGGCGTGCCGAGGGCGGTCTTGGGCTTGGTGATGCGCGGCTCGCTGCTCATGCGGGCCAGGCCGAAGTCGAGGATCTTCGCCACGCCGCGCGAGGTGATCATGATGTTGGCCGGCTTGATGTCCCGGTGCACCACGCCCGCCTCATGGGCGCGCAACAGACCTTCGGCGACCTGTGCGGCGATGCCGAGCGCTTCGGGGACCGGAACCGGTCCGCGCGCCATCCGCTGGCGCAGTGTCTCGCCGTCGTAGCAGGCCATGGCGATGAAGAGCTGTCCCTCGAACTCGCCGGCATCGAAGATGGTGCAGATGTTCGGATGATCGAGCGCCGAGGCCGCTCGCGCCTCCTGCAGGAACCGGCTCCGATCCTCCTCGGACTGCTCGTGCGAGGGAAGGAACTTGATGGCCACGTGCCGGTTCAACTGCTCATCGATCGCCTTGTAGACGACGCCCATTCCGCCGGCACCGAGCTTTTCAACGATGCGGTAATGAGAGATCGTCCGGCCGATCATGATCGTGGATGCGTGGAGCGGGAGCAGGATATCGCACGCAGTCAAATCAGTTGCGAATCGCGGCGTTGGCCCGCGACTCGTCCTTCGCCACCGCGGAGTGGAGGTACGACATCAGCGTCGCCGCCACCCCTTCCCGCGTGCCGCCGGCGCCGCCGTTGGTGCTGATGGACAGCACCTCCGGCACCAGCTTGCCGCTCATGCGGCCCAGGGCCTCGATGGCGTTGACCACCGCGGTGGCCTCGCGGCCGAGCGCGGTCTGTTGCGCCTCGTAGCCCGCGGCGCGGGCCAGCCCCACCGCCTCGATCTCCGCGCTGCGTAAGAAAAATCGGTAAGTCATGAGTGTAGAATGGGATACGTGAAGCGAATTCCAGTCCTGCTGCTGTTCCTGGTCGCCGCCGCCGCATCCGCCCAGTACAACCTCGATCGCTGCCAGCCGGCGGCGCATGCCGCCATGGCGGTAACGCTCGCGGCGAAGGGTGAGCGTGGAGCGCCGCTGGTGATCACGGGCGTGGTGCGCGACGAGAAGGGAGCTCCCGTGCCGTATGCGTTCGTCCGCGCGTTTCACGCCGACGCGACGGGCGTCTACACCCCGCGCGACGACCAGCGGCCGCGGCTCTGCGGCGTGGCCCGCACCGATGCCGCCGGGCGCTATCGCTTTGTCACCATCAAGCCGGGTCCGTACCCGAACACCAACGAGCCGGCGCATGTGCATTTCGAGGTCTGGACGGCGGGCGCCGACCCCCAGCGCGAGCTTCTGCAGTTCGAAGGAAGCACGCGCTTCGTGCGTCCACTGTCGCGCGACGCGGACGGCACACTGCGCTGCGAGCGCGACTTCACCCTGAAGCGTTCTCGGTAAGCGCGTTCAGATAGACAGCCCCGCGCCTCTCAGCGAGCAGGTCGAACGCCAGCAGGATCGCCGCGTGGATCAGCAGGCCTAACGCCACTCCGGTCACGCCCACCCGCCCCTTCTGCGTCACCGCCACCAGGGCACAGATCACGATGATCGCCAGCTCGACGATCTCGATCACCACGAAGTTCCGCTGCACGCGGGCCATGCGCACGGCTTCATCCGCGTAGTCGGTTTGCGCCATGAGTCGCGCCACCTGCGGCCCGGTCTTCAGGTAGAGGCCGACGCCGAGCGCGATCTCAGCCACCGCGAGGACGATAAGGGTGATTGCGAATGAGCGAAAGCGGAAGAGGAGCACCGCCGCCGCGATGACCGCCAGGCCCAGCCCGGCCAGAAAAAGACCGGCGTACTTCTCGCCGTCGAAGTAGACCATCAGCGAATCGTGCATACTCGGATCATTGTGTCCGATCCGGAGCGGGAAGCGACACGCCGGCTCGTCGATCCGGCCGCTTACGCCAAAATCGTCCAGGGCGCGGCCATCCCGGCCTACCTCACCGGATGGAGCCGCTACGAAGTCTCCGGCCGCCTCGGCGCGGGCGGCATGGGCGAGGTGTTCCGGGCCTGGGACCCGCGGCTGGGGCGCTTCGTCGCGCTGAAGTTTCTCGCCAGCAGCGATCCGGAGACCATCGAGCGCTTCGGGCGCGAGGCGCGCGCCCAGGCTCGCGTCGATCATCCCGCCATCTGCAAGGTCTTCGAAGTGGGCGAGGTGGCCGGCCGCCACTACATCGCCATGCAGGAGATTCACGGCGTCACGCTCGATCGTGCGGCGGCACGCCATCTCACGCTCGAGCAGAAAGTGCAACTGGTGCGCGAGATCGCCGAGGCCATGCACGCCGCGCATCGGATGGGCCTCATCCATCGCGACCTCAAGCCGGGGAACATCCTGGTGGAAAAGGCGGAGGACGGCTCGCTGCGGCCGTTCGTCGTCGACTTCGGCATCGCCCGCGATCAGCAGGCGCCGCCCGGCGCGGCGACCATCTCCGGGATGGTTTTCGGCACGATCGGCTACATCTCGCCGGAACAGGCGCGCGGCCACTTCGACGAGATCGATCGCCGCAGCGACATCTACAACCTCGGCACCATCCTCTACGAGCTGGTGTGCGGCCGGCATCCCTACGAGTTCCTCGACATCATCGAGTCGCTGGCCCGCCTGCAGACCGAGGAGCCGCCGCCGCCGCGGCGCTTCAAGCCGCTGCTGCCCGCCGACTTGGAGACGGTCATCCTGAAGGCGATGGAGCGCGATCCGGCGCGGCGCTACGAGTCGGCGCGCGCCCTCGCGGAGGACCTGCGACGCTTCCTGGACGGCGAGCCGATCGTGGCGCGAAGGGCGAGCGTGCTCTATCGCCTGCGCACGCGTCTCCGCAAACATCGCCTGCTCGCCTCCGTGATCGCCGTCGCGTTGCTGCTCCTGCTCTTCGCCGCTGGTTACGCGCTCAACGAGCGATGGCGCGCCGACGCGCGCGCCGAGCTGGCGCAGCGCTTCGGCATGCAGATCAAGGAGATCGAGCTGCTGACGCGCGTGGCGCGCATGCTCCCGCCGGATCGCGCCATCCCCATCCGTTCCATCGTCCTCCCGCGCATGGAGAGCATCCGCCGGCAGATGGCGCAGCGCGGCGCCGTTGCGCAAGGGCCGGGCTCGTACGCCCTGGCGCGCGGCAGCCTGGCGCTCGGCGACTTCCCGCGGGCCTGGAGCCAGCTCGAGGAGACGCGCCGCGCCGGCTACGAGACGCCGGACGTCCATTACGCGCGCGGCCAGGTGCTCGGGCATTTTTACGAGGAAGCGATGACGCGGACGGCGGCCATCAACGAGCCCGAGCTGCGCAAGGCGGCGCGGCGCGAGGCGGAGCGGCGCTATCGCGCACCGGCGGTGGAGGAGCTTCGCCGCGCGGCGGGTGCATCGATCGACGCGCCGGGGCTGCTGCACGCCCAACTGGCGCTGTACGAGGAGCGGTTCGGCGACGCCATCGCCGCTGCGCGCCGCGCGGCCGCCTCCGCGCCGTGGCTCTACGAGGCCACGCTGCTCGAGGCGAAGGCGCTCCGGGCCCAGGCGCGAGCCAAGGCGGAGGCGGGCAAGTTCGACGACGCGCTCGCCGACTTCGCCGCCGCGGCCGCGCGGCTGAAGAACATCGCGGAGACGGCGCGCGCGGACGCCGCCGTCCACTACGAGGACTGCGGGCTTCGCAATCAGACCCTGCACGTGGTGCGCTTCCAGCGAAGGCTCACCGCAGCCGACGTAGCCGAGGCGAGCGCGCCGTGCGTCGAAGCATCGCGTCTCGATCCGGCCATGTCCGGCCCGTGGGCCACCCGCGGCGCGATCCTCAACGTGATCGGCGAGGACGAGGTTCGCTTCGGCGGCGATCCGACGCCGCACCTCGCCGCCGCCCAGGCGGCGCTGCAGCGCGCCATCGCCCTCGATCCGCACGACGCTCCCGCGCTCGCGGGCCTCGGGCGCGCGGAGCAGCTCATGGCGCGATGGGGAATCCAGCGGGGAATCGATCCGCGGCCGCGCCTCGCCGCCGCACAGCGCCTGCTCGAGCGCGCCATCGCCGAGGACCCCCGCGCCGCCTCTCCGCGCATCACGCTGGCCAACACGCTCATCACGCGCGGGGAGTACGAGAACCGCCTCGGCTCCGATTCGCGGCCCTTCCTGTTGCAGGCCATCGAGCACGCGCGACACGTGCTCCGCCTCGACCAGGACATTTTTCTGGTGCACAACCTCCTGGGCAACGTCTACAACACCCTCGGCGATCGAGAGATGGCCCGCGGCGGCGATCCGCGCGCCGTCCTCGCCGAGGCGGCCCGTTCGTTCGAGCGGGCGGCGGCGCTCAATCCGTCGAGCGCGCCGGTTCACAACAACCGCGGCAACACCTGGCTCACGCTCTCCGAGTATCTGGCGGGCCGCGGCGAGTCGATCGATGACGCCTCGAGCCGCGCCGTGGCCAGCTATCGCCGCGCCCTCGACCTGCGCCCCGACTACACGCTGGCCTGGTACAACATCGCCGACATCAACCGCCTGTCGGCGCTCGACCGCGTGCGCCGCGGATCGGATCCCTCCGCCATGCTCCGCGACTCCCGCGAGGCGCTGGACCGCTACGACGCCGCGAGCCCCGTCGACGTCGACGCGCTTCTCATCCGCGCGCGTTGCGCGCTGATCGAGGCGCGGTGGCTGCTGGACAAAGGGGGTCGCGATCCGCGCCCCGCGCTCGCGGAGGCCGACCGCGTCGCTCGCAAGGTGCTGGCCATCGACGCCGGTGCCGTCGCGGCGATGCTCCTCCTCGCGGAGCGCTACCGATGGGAGGCTGAGTGGAGGCACACCCCCGATTCCGTCCGCCTCGGACTGGAGGCCGTGGCCCGCGCAAAGGCCGCGGAGCCGCACAACGCGGAGGCCAACGCGCTCGAGGCCGCGCTCCTCTTCATCGATGCGCGCGACCGCTATCCGGAGTCCGCGGCGGAGCTCCGCAAGCGCGCCGCGGCGCTCGCGGAGCAAGCACTGCGCGCGAAGCCCGCGCTAAGGGCGGATTACGGGGCGTTGCGGTAGGGGCGGCCCCCCGTCATCCTGAGCGCAGCGAGGATCTCAAAATGCGCATCCGGAGATCCTTCGCCGTCTGCGCGGCTCAGGATGACGTGCTGGTCGAGCGCCGCCACAGATTGTCCAACGCCCACCCGCCCGGCCCGTGCGCGGCGATGTATAGAAAAATCCAGCAGTAGAGGACCGCCAGCTCGCCGCCGTTGGCCTTCGGCCAGAAGCCGTTGCGCGCGTGGCCGATGAAGTACGCGCAAGCCATCAAGCCGCTGGCGAGGAATGCCACAGGTCGGGCGAAGAGTCCGAGCGCGATGAGCGCGCCGCCGAAACATTCGATGATGCCCGCCGTCCAGACCATCCAGTCCATCGGCACGCCCGGCGGCATGCCGCCGAATGCGCCGAACAACTTCTGCGCGCCGTGGCAGGCGAACATCGTCCCGGCCAGAATCCGAAGGATGGCGAGGATCCTCGGTGAAAGGGCCGTCATAACATCGCTCCGAGCTTCTCGAAGCTCTGCGTCCATCCCGCTTCCATCCCCGAGAGCGCCCACGCGGCTTCGGGCGTCGCCTTGAGCACGGTCGCCTGCATGGTGATTTTGGTCTTGCCGTTCTCGTCGATGAACGTGACGGTGTTGAGCACTTCGAGCGCGCCGTCCAGCGCGGTGCTGGTGAAGACGAGCCGCACCGGCTCGACCACCTCGTGGAAGACGCCGGTCATTGGGTAGACGGTGCCGTCGGGGCCGCGCATGTCGATGCGGATCGCGCCGCCCGGCCGCGCGTCGACTTCGCAGCGCGGATTGGTGAACTCGTGCGGGCCCCACCACCGCGCCACGAGCTTCGGGTCGGTCCACGCCTTGAAGACGAGACTCGGCGGCGCGTCGAACACGCGGGTGATCGTGACGTCGTTCGGGCGCTTCGCCAGTTGCTCGCCGAGGCGATCGAGCGTCTGCCCCAGTCCCTCGACGGCTCCGTACTCCTCGGCCACCTTGTTGCGCAGCGCCGCCGACTCGAACAGCATCCGGACGTTGACGCGCGTTTTTCCTCCCTCATCCGCGAAAGTCGTGGTCACGTGAAAGAGCGGTCCCGAGACGTGGTCGTAGACGATGCGCTCCGGCCGCACGACCTCGATGTAGACGACCTTGTTCTTGTAGTCGACGCCGTCGGGTCCGTGCATGACGAACTCCCAGACGCCGCCCGGCCGGACGTCCATCGTCGAAATGGTGTTGGTGAAGCCGCGGGGGCCCCACCACTGCGCGACGTGCTGCGGATCGGTCCACATTCTGAAGACCAGCTCGCGCGGCGCGTCGAACATACGCGTGGCGACGATCTCGCGATCGGACGCCGCGCTCTCCAGATCGCCGGCCAGCCCGTCGAGCATCTCGTTCCAGCCCTGCTCCATTCCTTCGCGCTCCTTGAGCGCCGGCGGAACCGTCTGGCGCAGCGTGACCCTCGTCCCGCCGGCCTGCTCCGCGAACGTGATGGTTACCAGAGTCTCGGCCGGGAACTCGGGACTCGCGCCGTAGTGGGTGGGCGGGACGGGGTTGCCGTCGGCGTCGGCGAACATGTCGGTGTAGACCAGCCGCTCCGGCGCGACGATCTCGCGGTAGAGGCCGAGGCCCCAGATTTCCATGCCGTCGGGAGCGCGCATGCAGTAGTGGAAAGAGCCGCCGGGGCGGAGATCCACTTTGCACGACGCCGTGATCATGTTTTTCGGCGCCCACCAGCGCATCAGGTGCTCCGGCTGCGTCCACGCCTCGAACACCAGCTCGCGCGGCGCATCGAAGACGCGGGTGACGACCAGGTCGTCATTTCTTTCGGGGCTTGAGGCCATGTTTCTTCTCCTTGTTCTTCAGCTCGCGCAAGTACGCGTCGAGGCGATCGAAGCTCTCTTCCCAGAAGCGGCGGTAATGCTCGACCCAGTCGGCGACCTCTTTGAGCCGTCCCGCGTCGAGGCGGCAGGGACGCCACTGCGCGTCGCGGCTGCGGGCGATGAGGCCGGCGCGCTCGAGCACTTTGAGGTGCTTGGAGATGGCGGGCATGCTCATCTCGAACGGCGCGGCGAGCTCGGTGACCGAGGTCTCGCCTGAGGCGAGACGAGCGAGGATGGCGCGCCGGGTGGGGTCGGCGAGGGCGGCGAAGGTGGTGCTGAGATTGTCGGTGGGCATCACGCTTAACCATTCGGTTAATTAACGAGACGGTTAAATACACCGCCGCGGTATCGATTGTCAAGAGTCACGAGAAGGAGTACATCGAGGCCGTGCTCCGCCGCACGCAATGGAACGTCAGCCGTGCCGCGCAATTGCTCGACCTCCAACGCACCTACCTGCACGAGAAGATGACGGCGCTGGGAATCACGCGGCGGGAGTGAGGCTAACGCCAAGTGACGACGCGGATCCCGTCGAATCGCCTGAAGTCGGCGGCGTTGAAGGTCACCAGAATCAAACCGCGCACGCGAGCGATCGCTGCGATCTGACCATCGACGAACGGCGGCGTCACTCCCCGAGCAGAGAGACGGGCGCGCTCGATCGCGTGCCATTCTGCGGCGTCGCGATCGTAATCGAGGATCGGCATCGTCGCTAGAACGACTTCTTCGAGATAGCGCTCGATCGCCAGGCGGCGGCGCGAAGGGGGAAGGCGCTCCATGCCGAATCGCAACTCATGCCAGACGACCGATGAAATCGCGATCTCTTCTTCATGCCGACGGAGTCTTCGCAGAACGCCGTTTTGGGGCTCCGGCCGAAGCGGTTCCGACACGATGTTCGTGTCGAGCAGATACTTCAGATTCACAGACCGGCGTCCCGGCCGGGCGCCTCGTCGCGTACTCCTGCAAAAATTTCGTCGGGGTCGATCTCCAAGTCTGCGAGATTGACATGGCGCTCGAACTCATCCCACGCTTCGGAGAATCGCCGCGATCTGGAGACGAGACGTTGGTATTGCTTCCGGCCGATCAATACCGCCACGCCCTCACCACGGCGGGTCAATTCGACCGCTTCCCCCGACTCGGCCCGGCGAACGAGTTTGGGCAGATTGCTGCGCGCGTCCGCGATGGAATGCTGTTCACCCATCATCCACCTCATGTACATGTTGATGTACATCGTATCACGCCGGGCTCCCATTCGGCCGGAATGACCTCTTCGCAGTGAGACACGACAGGACTCGACGCTTCAGTGCGCGAGACCTTCGAGCTCAGTCAGCGGTACGATTAGAAGTGGATGAAGAGTTGCGCCGAGCACGGTCACGAGCACCGGCAGTTGCCGTGCCCGTGGCCCGATTGCCCGAACGGCGAAGCCGCAGCCGATTTGCTGGAGGTACCGCGGCACACCGGCGCCGGCAGGATGACGCGCGCTGAAGGCCACTTTGATGTTGCACCGCGACCGCGGGTGTTCGAGCGGAAGGGGTGGAGCTGCGACAAATGCGGCGTCTCCGGCTGGTCTTGGGTGGAAGCGGGGGCGGAACCGCGTATGGACCGGTGCCCTCATCGCCGCCCAGGCACGGTCAAGCCGCTACGGAGAGGATGACGGATAAACAATTTCGCGCATGAAGATCCTCTGCGTTGCGGTGGGTTTCAGCGCATATTGCGGCGGTGCCTCCCAGCGCAATTACCAGATGGCGCGTCATCTTCTCGACGCCGGTGAAGACGTTCGGCTGCTCATCACCGACAGGTGGCTGGTCGACGGGGAGACCGCGCCGGGATACCCGTTCCCCGCCGAACGCCTCACCGTCCTACCGCTGATCAACCGCCGCTATAACGTTCCGCTCCTGCTTCCGTGCGGAAGGCGTCGTTGGGGGGAAATTAGCGGGTTTCCTGCAGGGGGTGCGTCGATCTCGTTGGCCATTGGCTTTTCTCCGGGCGGCGATTCTAATCTGAGGGAACGATGAAGAAAGTGCTGGTAGTCGTGCTGGTAGTCGTAGCGGCAATCGCACTGGTCGTCTGGGTGATCTCGTGGTTCCGGACCCCGGAGGCCGTTGCCACCTCGGGCGCGCGGCCGTGGCCGGGAGGGATGGGGACGCTCGACTCGGTCGCCCGCCGGTTCCCGCCGCTGCAGGCGAACGACGCGTCTGTGAAGCTGACGGCGCTCGCCAACGCGCTGCCGAAGAACGAAGTCGTCGACGAGTTCGTGCGGCGCGAGATCGCGCGGGGCGAGCTCACCATCGGCGAGCCGCCGGCGCTCCCCGACGTCTCCGCGATCCGCGAGCTGCTGCTGCGTGAGCCGATCGTCTGGGAGCGCCACGACGGGATTGGCGGCAACGACGAGACGGAGGCGATGCGCGCGCTGCAGCTGAGGGTGGCGAGGGCGCTCGTCGCGAGCGCGCTGACAAAAGCGCGCGCAGAAGATCCGGCGGCGTGGGAGGACCTGCACGCCGTGTGGAAGCTCGCCCGCGCGCTGGACGGGCATCCGCAGATGATGGCGCAGACGGCCGCGTTGACGACGGCGCGGATGATCAACGCGGTCGCCTGGAAAATGCCGCTGCCCGCGCCGGCGTGGCTCGGCGAGCTGCAGGCGCGCGACATCGTGCGGCCGCTGCTCGAGGCGTTTCAGTATTCGGCGGCGTCTTACTGGGAGGACGGCGCGCAGATGTTTCCGACGAAGTGGCTCGCAACGTCGGTCGAACACGATCGCCTGATCGCTGAAGAGCTGTTCAACGCCACCCGGTGCGACGTGAACGCGCGCGCGAATGAGCTGGGGACGGACCTTACATCCGTTTGGCGCCGCGCGTTCCGCTACCGCGCCGAGCGGGAGGCGATGGCGAACGCGCTGCGCGTGCGCGAGGGGAAGTCGATCGAAACCGCCTCGCGCTGCAGCGACGGCGGATGGATGTTCGACGGGACGACGCTGCGCTTCAGCCGCGAGATCGCCACCGCCGCGCCGGACAGGCCGATGCCGCTGGTGCTGCGACTCAAGCCGTAGCAAACGAAGCGGCGATCGACGTCTCGAGACGTGACGCACAAGCGTTTAGCAAAGCAGAACGCCGCGCGCCGTCGAGGGACTCACCATGGCGAGTTCGACTCCCTGTAAGTCTCCTGGGTGTAAACCGTAGATTCTTGCAGGGTCGAAAGATTGGCTGGGAGGCAGGGAGTCGAACCCCGATTCGCTGGTCCAGAGCCAGCTGTCCTACCATTGAACGACCTCCCAGCAAGGAGTGCCCGGTACGGGCGGGGGGGTGGATGCTACTCGCCGCAAAACGCCCCTGTCAACGCGTGAATTCCGAGCGAATCGTGCGACAATCGCCCGAAGGTCAACGCCCTTGCTACCAGAGGTTTTCGAGTGCCCGCAATGCCAGCGACAGTTCGTTTTCGAGCTGGTCGAATCGCACGATGACCAGTCCATTTACTGCCCGCAGTGCAAACGCTACCTCGGCGAGAAGGACATCAACTTCATCCTCGTGAGCGAGATCGAAGAGCTGACCGAGCGCCTCCGCTTCGAGCGCGACCGCCTGGAGAAAGACGAAGCCATCTACGCCCTCGGCGACTGCGACGCCGAGCTTCGCCTCTACGGCTCGGAGGTCCACAAGGTCGTCGCCATCCTCCGCCACGCCCTCGCCGACCTCGACGCCCTGAAGACGCAGTACCGGTGAAACTTCCCCTCGACGACCTCCTCGTCGCCGATTTCTCCCGCGTCCTGGCCGGCCCTCTCTGCACCGAGCTCCTCGCCGACGCCGGCGCCCGGGTCATCAAGGTCGAAGAGCCCGGCCGCGGCGACGAGACCCGTCGCTGGGGCCCGCCGTTCGTACGAGGCATCAGCGCGTACTTCCTCTCGGTGAACCGCAACAAGGAGTCGCTGACCCTGAACCTCAAGAGCGACGCCGGGCGGGAGATTGCCGAGCGGCTCATCGAGCGCGCCGACGTCGTGGTCGAAAACTTCCTCTCCCTGAAGCTCCCGGTGAACCCGCGCGCAATTCATTGCCGGATCTCGGGATTCGACGACGACACTCCCGGCTACGACCTCCTGGCGCAAGCCGAGTCGGGATTGATGTCCATCACCGGCGAGGCCGGCGGCGAGCCGGTGAAGACCGGCGTGGCGCTGTCGGATGTCCTGACGGCGCACTATGCCTTCGGCGCCATCTGCGCCGCGCTGCACGGGCGCGACCGGAGCGGCGAGGGAGCGCTGATCGAGGTCTCCCTCTTCGGGGCCACCGTCGCCTCGCTGGTCAACGTTGCGCAGAACGCCCTCCTCACCGGGAAGGAGGCGGCGCGCTGGGGCAACGCCCACCCGTCGATCGTTCCGTATCAGCTCTTTCACGGAAGCGACCGGCCGTTCGTCGTCGGCTGCGGCACCGACCGCCACTTCGCGTTTCTCTGCGCCCGCGTCGTCGGGCGGCCGGAGCTGGCCACCGATCGGCGCTTCGCGACCAACGCCCGCCGCGTGAAGCATCGCGCCGCGCTGATCGCCATCCTGGAGAAGGAGTTCGCGGCGAAGCGGGCGAAGCAGTGGGTCGATGCCTGCCGCCGCGCCGGCGTCCCCGCCTCGCTGGTGCGCGGCGTCCGCGAGGCGCTGCGGACGCCGTCCGGGCGGGCGCTGGTCGACACCATCGACCATCCGGTCGTCGGCAGCTACGAGGCGGTGCGCAACCCCGTCCGAATCGACGGCAAGCGCGCCGCCGCCGGCGCCCCGCCCCCCGCTCTCGGCCAGCACGCCGACGCCATCCTCCGCGAGCTCGGCTACGGCGCGCGGGAGATCGCCCGCCTGCGCGCCGACGGCGTCATCTGAGTTGGAACAGGACCGCGCACACCACCAGCACGAAGGCGACCAGCGCTCCCAGGATGAGCAGCGCGCGCGAGCCGCGGCCGGCGAAGGAGCGGAAGGCGAGGAAGAGCATTCCCGCGGAGACGATGGCGATCACGCCGCCGATGACCATCACCCGCACGAGGATGCGCTGGAATTCCGGCTCCACTAGCGCCGCATACTACGCGCGCTCAGCTCGGCCACCAGCCGGATCAGCCGCCGCCCTTCCTCGTCGGCGATCTCCCAGGCGCGGCACAGAGTCTCCAGCTCCTCTTCGTCCTCGTACGCCGCGACGGTGAAGCCGTGCTGCGGCTGCTGCGGCGAGTCGGTCGCATCGAGCGACCACTTTCCGTTGAGATAGCGGTACATTCGGTAGCCGCGCGAGCGGGCGCGGCGCGCCGCGCCGAGCTGCGCCAGCGTCGCATCGCTGCTGTCGCCCGCATCGCCGCTGGCGTTCATCCTCTGCGCGGCGAGCACGCGGCCGACGAAGGTGGCCATCATGTCCTGCAGCCGCGCCTCGGAGTCGCCGACCGCCTCGACGAAGCGCATTCCGGTATGCGATACCGCCGTTTCGGCGGAACCGCGCACCACCGCGCTCCGCCGCACTTCGCAGAGAAACTCGATGTCCTCCGACTTCCAGCGGAAGAGGAGGTGGAATCGCTCTCCCGGTCCGCTCGTGCCGTAGTGCTCGACGTACGCGCCGCCGATGCCGACGTCGATGATCAGAGCGTTTTGCCCTTCCAGAAGCGCCAGAATCGGCTTGGCGAGGCTGAGGCGCTGAAACTCCCGGCGATCTGAAGCCATCGTTCCGGAAGGATATGCGTATTTCCGCGGCAAGCATATTGCTGCGTATGTCGGACTTAGCCGTCCGGAGGTATCCATGGGTGACGAAACGAAGGAAACCTTGATCGACCAGGGAAACGACGATCCGCTGCACGAGCGCCGTCACCAGGAGCGGCACGGGCAGTAGGAGCGTCGCTTGGCCGTTGCCTTACGCGAGCGCCGCAGCCTCTGGCGCGCAGGCTCAGAGAGCACCTGGACCACCGTCATCCCGGTGGTCTTCATCATCGCCTCCCTGCTGTCGCTGGTCATTCTGCCGCTGGTCTTCTCCAACCGCACCGCGCGGATGCGCCACGAGATCACGCGGGTGGCCGAGCCGGCTCGCCGCGCGGCGAATGAGATCCAGATGAGTCTCTCCGCCGAGCTGGACAAGGTCATTTCCTTCCAGGTCACCGGCCAGCGGCAGTATCGCGATCAGTACATCGCCCTCATCGAGCACCAGCGCCGCGACTACGGCGAACTACGGCGCCTCGGCCCCGAGCTCGGCGTGGACGTCGGCCGCCAACTCAACGTCCTGGTGAAGGAAGGCTCCGAGTGGCACGCCGGCGTGGAGAGCGGCGAGTTCATCGCCCGCACCCTTCCCGCCGAAGTCTTCATGACTCGTATGTTCGAGCGGCACCCGTCGTACGAGGAGGCGCTGCGCGCATCGGCGGCGCTGGAGTTGGCGATCCAGGCCTCGATCGACGAACGGCTGTCGAGCATTCGCGACACCGAGCGTCTCAACGTCTCGCTCACCCTGATTCTGGCGTTGCTCGCGCTGACCTCCGCCCTTCTCGTCGCCGGACTCGGACGGCAGATGCGGCTGCTGGCGAAGGAGGCGATGCGCCGGCGGCTGGAGGCGGAGCGGGAGGCGGCCGACGCCAAGATCGCGCGCCAGACGGCGGAGCGGGAGGAGCTGCGCGCCGCGTTCCTCGCGTCGGCGGGGCAGGAGCTCACCGCCTCGCTCGACTTCGTGGAGACCGTTTCCACCCTCGCCCGGATCATCGTTCCGAACCTGGCCGAGGTCTGCGCCATCGACCTGCTGGAAGCGGATGGCGCGCTGCGGCGGGTGGCGACCGCGCATCGCGATCCCGAGAGAGCGCTGAAGCTCGCCGCGATAAACGACACGATCGTCGAGAACGTCCCGGAGGTCGTCGTCCGCGTGATGCACGACCGCGAGGCGCGGGTGATCGGGGCGACCTCCACGCTCCTTCAATACCTGGGCGAGGAGGAGCCCCAGCGCTCATTGATGACCATCCCGCTCGTCAGCCGCGGGCAGGTCCTCGGCGTGATCACGCAGGGCGCGCCGGAAGGGAAGGTCTTCACCCGCGAGGATGCCCTGCTCGCCGCCGAGCTGGCGCGCCACGGATCGCTGGCCATCGACAACGCCCGCCTGTACGAAGAGTCTCAGCAGGCCGTCCGCGCGCGCGAGGAAGTGCTGGCCATCGTTTCCCACGACCTGCGCAACCCGCTCAACGCCGTCACCCTCGCCGTGTCGCTGATGAAGATGTCGAAGTCGATCGCGGGCGAGGACCGCGAACAGCTCGACATCATCGACGTCTCCGCCAGCCGGATGCGTCGCCTCATCGACGATCTCCTCGACGTCACCCGCCTCGAGGGAGGCAAGCGCCTGCCGGTCGAGCCCGCGCCCGTCGATGTCGAGGAGCTGCTCGCCGAGACCCACGAACTGTTCAAGGCCCAGGCGGCGTCGGCATCCATCACCTTGCAGTACCGCGTCGGCGAAGGCGTGCCGCCGGTTGCCGCCGACCGGCATCGCGTCCTGCAGGTGCTGTCGAACCTGATCGGAAATGCGTTGAAGTTCACGCCGCCCGGGGGGGTGATCTCGTACGCGGCCGAGGCGCGGCCCGGCGAGGTGCTTTTCACCGTCGCCGACACCGGGCCGGGCATCCCGAAAGAGCACCTCGGCGACGTTTTCAAGACCTACTGGCAGGCGAAGCGGACCGAGCGGTTCGGCGCCGGGCTCGGTCTGCCGATCGCCAAGGGTGTCGTCGAGGCGCACGGCGGGAAGATCTGGGCCAAGAGCCGGCCGGGCAACGGCACCAAGTTCTACTTCACCCTTCCGATCTACGATCCGGCGCGCGCGGGCGACGCGGCCCTCACATCCGAGGCGGGATCTCCAGCGCGTCACTGACGCTCAACTCCGCGAAGAGGCGGATCAGCCGGCGCCCCTCGTCGTCCGACGCCTCGAACACGCGGCAGAGCCGCTGCATCTCGGCGGTGTCTTCGGTGCGGGCCACGGTGAACCCGATCGACGGCTGCTCCGGAAGGAAGACGCGTCGGCGGGTCCAGACGCCGTTCTCGAATCGGTAGCAGAGGAATCCGGCGTCGGTGCCGCGGACCGTGTCGTCGCCGTCGACGGTCTCCACCTCGACCGCTGTTCCGGGATGCGTGCGCCGCAAGTCGAGCTCGCGCATGACCAGCTCGCCGAGGAGGTCGCGCAGGCGGTCGCCGGATTCGCCGATCGCGGCGAGGAAACGAAGCGCCGTCTCCAGACCGCCGTGGCGCGACTCCAGGTTTGCGCGGACGATCTCGCACTTCATGCCGATCTCGTTCGCGTAGTGGTTGAACCGCAGCTCCGCGTACTCGGCCGCGGTTTGATCGCTGTGTTGCAGGCGCGCGCCGAGGATTCCGATTTCGACGAGCTTCACCGGCATGTCGCCGAGCGTTGCCGCGATGGGGTGGGTCAGGTGGAGGCGCTGGAACTCGCGCCGTTCTTCCGGCCGCAATTGCTGCATGCGGACATTTTACCGTTCGTCATCCTGAGAGTAGCGAAGGATCTCAAGATGCGCCGCTGAGATCCTTCGGCGTCTGCGCGCCTCAGGATGACGGGCTACTGCGCGAACGGCGTGTTCATCCGCATCGAGGCGAAGAAGCGGTGGTGCACCCGCTGGCGGTACGAATGCGTGCGCGAGGCGACGCGGCGGAGGTAGTCCTGCGTCTCGGGGAACGGCGGGATCCCGCCGAAGCGCTCGATGTTGCCCTCGCCGGCGTTGTACGCGGCGAGCGCCATCCGCTGGTCGCCGAAGCGGTCGAGGAGGTAACGGAGGTACTTCGTTCCGGCGGCGATGTTCTCTCCTGGATCGAACGGGTCGGCGCACCCCATCAGCCGGCCGGTTTCCGGGATGATCTGCATCAGCCCCTGCGCGTTCTTCACGGAAACGAGCCGGACGCGGAAATCGGACTCCGACTCCACCACCGCCGCGACCAGCTCCGGTGGCAGGTTATTGCGAACCGCCTCGCGGTAGATGATCTCGCCGAATGGGACGGCAGAACTGTAAAACCGCTCCTTGGTCAGCTCCAGACTGAGCTCGCGGGGGGCTTGCTCCGGCTGAAGAAATGTCTCGCGGGTTTTGCGTGTGGTGAAAATCGGCAGCGAGCGCGAAACGATGGCGTCGCGTCCGCTGTCCGCGATCGAGGTGAGAAGCGGAATGGAGACGTCCATCGCCTCGATGGGGATGCCGATGGCGCCGAAAGCGAGCGGAACTCCGATGAGCAGCGCGATGCTGCGTCGCTGTAAGTGACCGCGGATGAACCGCATGCCGCGAATCGTGCGACGGAGCATCGTCCGTTCGCGCATCGCGTGGCGTTGGCAGTCGCAGATGACTCGGAAGTCGCGCGCGTTTGGCGTTCGAGCGTCGGATCGGCTACTGCTCAGCTCCATACGGTTGAGGCCTAAGCGCAAAAGCCGGACCACTTCAGGTTCGTGGTTGGTCAAGTCTTTGACTGTGCTGTGTTTCTTTCCACGCAAACCCGCCGCTTGTTATTTGTGAGGAATGGATGAGCCAGCTCGGCAACGCGCCGTCGGCTTCGAGGGGGGAGTCGCTACAGTGTACGCCCAACCGGGCCGGATTACACAACCGCGCTCTGCTGCACGCCGAAGATCGACGGCGCCTCGGCATTGAGGAGCACGTAGAGCGTGTACACGCCGAGGGCCGTCCCGAACGGAAAGCTGAGGAGATGAAGCACGCCGATGATGATGGCCAGGATCCGCGCCCACGGCCGGAACTTGAGGAGGCCGATGCCGGCGATGATCCCCGGCAGTGAGAGGATGACCAGGAACCCGGCGATGGCCACCCCGACCGTGCCGGTGATGAACATCGCCTCGCGCTCGCCGGAGATCACCCCGGCGCCGCTCACGATGAGGCCTATCACGATGCCGACGAGAGCGACGATGCCGTGGTAGACGATGAAACACCACCCGAGGATCGGAATGTGCTGTCGCATGATTCCTCCGGGTTTAAATACGTTATTTCGTCTTCGTTGTTTGGGCCGGCTTCTTTGGACCGGATACGGTCGGCAGTTTGGTTTCTTTCCACGCCGTCCAGCCGCCGGTCAGCGCAGCCGTGTTCTTGATTCCCTGAGCATTGAGGTCCAGCACCGCACGGGCGCTTGTGTGCTCGTTCGCTCAGGCACAGTAGGTGATCAGGAACTTGTTCTTAGGGAGCTCTTTGAAGCGCGCCGGCACTTCGCCGACCGGGATGCTGATCGCTCCCTTGATGTGCTCGATTTCCCACTGGTCCTTCGCCCGGACGTCGACATAGACGGCCTTGTTCGCCGCGACCATCTTGATGGCCTCCGCGCGCGTGATGCGGCGTGCGAAGGCGAGGGCGTGCTCCTCCGGGCTGGCCGGCGTGATCTGAACGTTGGGGTTGGGTGACACGGGGATGGCCGGCGTGCCCTGCGCGCTGCTGGGCGTCTTGTACTGCGCCGACGCCGCGGTCGTCAGGACGACAACTGCCATCGCTGCAATGAGATGTCGCATGTTCCTGGAAAGCCTCCTGTGGGTGGGTACGTCTTCGAAACCTGGGCGAAGGCTAGCATGTTCCCATGTGGAGAACCCGTCCCACATCAGTTCAGCTTGTGGAAGAAGCGCCCCAGGCGTGGCACGAACCAGTGCGCGCGATCGAGCGAGAACGCCACCGCCAGCGCTTTTCCGACGATCCGCCGCCGCTCGATCAGCCCGATGAAACGGCTGTCGTTGCTGTTGTCGCGGTTGTCGCCCATCACGTAGTAGCGCCCCTCGGGCACCACCATCGGCTCGATCCACCGTCGCGCCGGAATGCTCGGTGTGAACATCACCTGATGAGTGCGGCCGTCGAGTGTCTCCTCGAACACGAAGGACGTCCCCTGTTGGGCGTCTTCCGCGGAACCCATCGGCTTCCAGGAGGCGGCACGGCCGTTGACGAAGAGCTGGTTCTCGCGCATTTCGATGCGGTCGCCGGGGACGGCCACCACGCGCTTGACCAGCCGCACGCCGTCGACCGGGGAGAAGAGAACCACGATGTCACCGCGCTTCGGATCGCTCCACTTCACGACCTCGATCATGGTGAACGGAATCTTGAGATCGTAGGCGAGCTTGTTGACTACCACCCGGTCGCCCTCCTCGATCGTCGGCTTCATCGACCCGGTGGGAACGTCGTTCCAGTCCGCGAGCGCCGAGCGCAGCGAGCTGATCACCAGAAGCATGGCCAGGAAGACCCGGATCTCGTAAAGGACCTTTTTCTTGTTCATTTCAACGCCGGGACTGCTAAGTTCGTAATACGCGAAGTAAAGGAGACAACACCATGAAGAAGCTTGTCATTGCATTCGCAGTTGCCGCAACCGCGGCGGCCGCGTTTGCCGCCCCCCATGCGCGTACGGCGCACCGCGGCGGCGCCCACATGGAGAAGTTCGCGCAGAAGCTCAACCTGACCGACGCGCAGAAGCAGCAGATCCGCGACATCCATCAGGCCGATCGTGACCGCAACAAACAGATTTACGCCGATTACCGGGCGAAGTTGCGCCAGTTCCGCGAACTGAAGCGCGCCGGCGATCCGACCGCCGACGCCGTCAAGGCCGAACTGCAGCCGATGCGCGAGCAGGTCAAGGCCGCCCGCAAGGCGACGCACGAGGCCGTGCTGAACGTCCTCACCGCCGAACAACGCCAGCAGCTCGAGCAGTTGCGCGCCGAACATCCGCGCAAGCGCGGCTGATCCGACGGGCTGAAAGCCCGTCCTACACTAAACTCGTGGACCGATGTCGAACCGGACGTCGGTCCACGACCTGAAGAGCCTCGTCCTCTCCTTCCACTCCCTCATCGCCATCGAGACCGTGGAAGAGGAGCGCGTACGCATGCTCCTGCACGAGGTGGCGGTCGACCTCCGCCTGCCGATGTTCGAGTGGTCGCTCACCGCCGGGTTTCACCGCTTCCAAGGCGCGGCGATCGGCGAGACGCGCGACCCTCTCGCCGCCCTTCGCCACATCGAGAGCATCGCCGCCAACGACGCCATCTACCTGCTCAAGGACATGGCGCCGCATCTCACCAATCCGAACATGTCGCGGCCGCTTCGCGATCTCGCGCAGCGGCTGATGTCGACGCGCTCGGCGATCGTGATCACCGGCGATCCGATCGAGCTGCCGAAGGACATCGATGCGCTCGCCGTCCGCTTCGCCCTGGAGCTGCCTGACGAAGACGAGCTCCGCGATGTCATCCGCACGGTGATCGATTCCATGGGCGCGCGGCAGCGGGTGTCGGTCGAGCTGACACGCGAGGAAGCGCAGCGCCTGGTGCAGGCGCTCTCGGGGTTGACGCTCAATCAGGCCCGGCAGGTCATTGCCCAGGCCATCGTGGCCGACGGCCGCCTGTCCGGCGACGACATCCGGACCGTCATCCGCTGCAAGGGCGAGATGATCGAGCGCGGCGGAATCCTGGAGTTCTTCCCCGTCGAGGAGAACCGGTTCGAGATCGGCGGCTTCGCCCGGCTGAAGGCGTGGCTGGAGAGCGCGCGCGTCGGATTCACGCCCGAGGCGCGGGCGCTCAATCTCCAGGCGCCGAAGGGCATCCTGCTGGTCGGCGTGCAGGGATGCGGCAAGTCGCTCGCGGCGAAGTTCATCGCTCGGGAATGGCAACTGCCGCTGCTCAAGCTCGACGCCGGACGACTGTACGAAAAATATGTCGGCGAGTCGGAGAAGAACTTCCGCAAGGCGACCACGCTCGCCGAGGCCATGGCGCCGGTCATCCTCTGGATCGACGAGGTGGAGAAAGTCTTCGCCCAGGGCGGCAGCGGCGAGGCGGACGGCGGCTTGTCGCAGCGGCTCTTCGGCGCCTTTCTCACCTGGCTGCAGGAAAAAGAGGAGGAGGTCTTCGTCGTCGGCGCGGCGAACGATCTGATGACCGTCCCGCCGGAGCTGCTGCGCAAGGGGCGCTTCGACGAGATCTTCTTCGTCGATCTGCCGACCGCTGAGGAGCGGGCGAGCATCTTCACCATTCACTTGCGGATGCGGAAGCAGGATCCGGCGAAATTCGATCTCGCCATGCTCGCCGCCGCGACGGACGGCTTCAGCGGCGCCGAGATCGAGCAGGCGGTGATCTCCGCGCTCTATCGCTCGCTGCACACCAAACAGCCGCTGACGGCCGAGTCGATCATCGAGGCCGCGCGCAGCACGACGCCGCTCTCGGTCTCGCGGGCGGAGGACATCGACGCCATCCGCGAGCTGGGGAAACGGTTCACGCCGGTGCGCTGACCGGCTTGCGCCAGACGACCGAATAGCGCCACACCAGGTGACCGCGAACCTCTGCCCCAGGCAGCAGCTCGCCGAACAGCGCGCGCGCCTCAGCGATGGTGAGGTAGATCTCGCCGCGCCCATGCTCCCGCCAGGCGCGCCGCAGCTCCGATGAGCCGTGCTTGAAGTGCGACGCGACCCATCCGGCCGCGTTCAACGGCAGGTGTAGCAATCCGCGGCGCGTGAGGATGTCGACCAGCAGCAGCAGCCCTCCCGGGCGCAGCGCGCGGACCAGCAACGGCACGACCTCGCGCGCGTCCATGTGGTGCAGCACGGCCATGCTGGTGATGCAGTCGTATCGCGCCGCGTCGCGCAGCCAGTCGCGGACGTCGCCGACGTGAAACTCGACGTTCGGACGGGCGGCCGATCGCTCGCGCGCGACGCGAATCATCTCCGGCGAGAGGTCGACGGCATCCACGCGCCTGCAGCGCGCGGCGAGCCGGCGCGCCACAGCGCCGCTGCCGCAGCCGGCGTCGAGCGCGGATTCGCAGGGAGTGACGAGATCGAGAAGCGACCCCTCGTGCGGTCCGAGCGCGTCCGCGCCGGCAGCGCTGGCCCGCGCGATGCGGTCGAAATCGCGGCGGACCTCGTCGGCCGATTTCAATCCGCGGTGCGCTGTCCGCGCCGGTTCACGATGGACATGAACTCCTGGCGCGTCCGCTCGTCGTTGAGAACCTCGCCGCGCAGCACGTTGGTCTCCATGAACGACGACTCCTGCTCCACCCCGCGCATCACCATGCACATGTGCACCCCGCCCATCCACACGCCGATGCCCCGCGGCTCGAGAATGCGCTCGATGGTGTCGGCCACGTCGTGCGCCAGGTGCTCCTGCGACTGCAGCCGCCGCATGTGGACTTCGACCACCCGCGGGATCTTCGAGGCGCCGATGATCATCCGCTCCGGGATGTAGCCGACGATGAAGCGCCCGAAGAACGGCAGGATGTGATGCGCGCAGAGGGTCTTGTACGTCCCGCCGATGACCACCAGATTCTGGCACTGCGTGTCGGCCGCCGAGCACGCCTTGCGAAAGAGCGTGGTCAGCTTCTTCGTGTCGGTGAAGTCGTAGCCGCTGGTCATCGTCACCAGCGACTCCGCCCAGCGGCGCGGGGTATCGCGGAGGTTCTCGCTGGCGAGGTCGACGTGGAGCACCTCGAGCGCCGCGCGGAGGTGTTCTTCCAGCTTCTTGCGATCGACGGTCGGGCGGGGATCGGCCAGCAGGCCGCGATCGTCGAGCAGGATCTCGGCGTCGTTGATGGTCACGACTTCGGCGTTCTTCATGGCCGCGACAGTCTAGCCCCGTCGCTCAGCGGCCGCACACTGGCGCGCCGTTCGCAACGAACTGAACTTGATTTGACAACTGAATGAGCGTTCATTCATACTGACCTTTACCTCGCACCAGGAGTAAAAATCATGGCCGAAATCAAGACCCAGGGCGCCGTCGAGGCGATGGAAGTCGCTGAGGCTTCGCGCGAAACCGAATGGGAAAAGCCTTCGTTCGTCGGCGACCTGTTCATGGGCAAGGTCAACATCGACCTCATCCACCCGTTCCCCGAGCAGCCCGCGGCCGACAAGGCCGAGGCGGACGAGTTTCTGCAGCGTCTCGAGCGCTTCGTCGCCGAGAACGTCGACGCCGACAAGATCGACGAGCAGGGCGAGTACGACTACTCGCTGTTCGAGGGCTTCAACCAACTCGGCGCCTGGGGGATGAAAATCCCCAAGGAGTACGGCGGCCTCGGATTCAGCGCCACCAACTACAACCGAGCCATCGGCCTGCTGGCGACGTGGTGCGGGTCGACTGTTGCGTGGCTCTCCGCGCATCAGTCCATCGGCGTGCCGCAACCTTTAAAGCTTTTCGGTACCGATGAGCAAAAGAAGAAGTACCTGCCCCGGCTGGCCAAGGGCGCGATCTCTGCGTTCGCGCTGACCGAGCCGGGCGTCGGATCGGATCCGGCCAAGATGGAGACCACCGCCACCCCCTCCCCCGACGGCAAGGGCTGGATCATCAACGGCGAGAAGCTCTGGTGCACCAACGGCACGAAGGCCGAGCTCATCGTGGTGATGACGCAGACGCCGCCGAAGATGGTCAAGGGCAAAGAGAAGAAGCAGATCTCCGCGTTCATCGTGGAGACGAACACGCCGGGATTCGAGATCGTGCATCGCTGCCAGTTCATGGGGCTGCGCGGCATCGGCAACGCGCTCATTCGCTTCAAGGACGTCTACGTCCCGAAGGAAAACCTCCTGTGGGGTGAAGGCCTCGGCCTGAAGCTCGCGCTGATCACCCTGAACACCGGCCGCCTCACCATTCCCGCCGGCTGCGCCGCGAGCGGGCGGAAGATGGTGGACATCGCCAAGGAATGGGCGAGCGAGCGCGTGCAATGGGGCGCGCCGATCGGCAAGCATGAGGCGGTCGCCGCGAAGATCGCCTGGATGGCGTCCCACACTTTCGCCATGGAAGCGATCGTCTGGCTGACGTCTGGGCTCGCCGATCAAGGCAAGGTGGATCTCCGTCTCGAGGCCGCGATGGCGAAGCTGTTCAACACCGAGGTGGCCTGGCAGATGGTCGACCACCTGGTGCAGATCCGCGGCGGCCGCGGCTACGAGACGCATCAGTCGCTGCAGGCGCGCGGCGAGAAGGCGTATCCCGTCGAGCGGATCATGCGCGACATGCGCATCAACCGCATCTTCGAAGGGACGAGCGAGATCCAGCATCTGTTCATCGCCCGCGAAGCGGTCGATCCGCACATGAAGCGGGGCTACAAGATCCTGCAGCCCGAGACGCCGAAGGGCGAGAAGTTCGCCGCCGCCGCCAAGGCCGGCGCGCACTACGCCGCCTGGTATCCGACCAAGTACCTCGGATGGTCGCGCTTCCCGAAGCACGGCGAGTTCGGAAAACTCTCCGGCCACATGGGCTACATCGAGCGGAAGTCGCGGCACCTGGCGCGCTCGATCTTCCACGCCATGATGCGGTATCAGGCCAAGCTGGAGCGCAAGCAGATGGTGCTCTTCCGCCTGGTCGATATCGGCACCGACCTCTTCGCCATGTCCGCCGCGATCAGTTACGCCACGATGCTGGCCAAGAAGGGCGGGGAGACGAAGAACGCCACCGAGCTGGCCGACGTCTTCTGCCGCGAAGCGAAGATGCGCATCGAGGCCAACTTCGAGAACCTCTTCACCGACCACGACGACGCCGCGTACCGCCTCGTGTCGAACCTGCTCAAGGGGCAGTACGAATGGTTCAAGGGTCCGATGATCGAGCCGGTCATCCCCACGCCGGAGATGGTCGAAGAGGCGATGGCGAAGCTGGCATAACCCTCACCCCCAGCCCCTCTCCCGCGTGCGGGAGAGGGTTACAACCCCAGCTTCTCCGCGTCGTCGTGCGTCTCGCTCCCTTCGTACGTGGCCAAGCATGCCCCGCATAGGAGCGAGCAGGTGTTGCCCGGCGCCACGACAAACCCGTCGCGCTGCACGACCTTCACGAAGCAGGCGAAGTATTCGGCGGGCATCTCGCCGCTGACGCTCGCGGTGCGGCCACAGTCGCGGCAGCACAGCAGCGCTTGCCCCTGCACGGCTAGTTCTCTCCCGCCGCCGGGAAGACCGGCGTGATGTCGACCGGGATGTCGGCTAGCTTGGCGGTGACGCTCTTCATCTCGTCGGTCTCCTTGCCGTAGCGGTCGAGCAGCGTCTTGGCGCGGGCGTAGTCGCCGGTGGCCTCGATGGTCAGCAGCTCAGTGGCGAGGTCGCGCACCGCGTCACGTGTCTTGGTGAAGTCGACGGTGAACCTGCCGCCGTCGACCGGCGTGATGGCTCCCTTTTCGCGCAGCCAGTTCCACTGCACCGCGGTGCCCTGGCCGTGCGCCTCGCCGACGCCGAAACGCGTGGAGCGGAACATGAGCCCCGCGTACGTGGCGAAGAGCTGCCGCTCGTCGAACGACGTCAGCAGCTTGCGGTTCTGGGCGAAGAGGACGTTCCAGACGCCGACGACGTCCGCCTTGCACTCCTCGATGGTCGAGTAGAGCTCCTTGAGCGGCTTGCGCACTTCGACGCGCTCGCCGCCGGGCAGGGTGAGATATCCCGGCCCCAGGCCGTGCGACAGCTCGTGGAAGAGGACGTGGTTGAAGTAGGCGTCGAACGACACCAGACTCACCAGCGAGGGGTCGAGCACGCGAAGCGCGATCGGCTTCCCGCTGAGACGGAACTTCGCGTCCATCACGTTCTTCAGCAGGACCTTCTTCGATCCCTTCTTCTCCCGGACGAACTCGTCGTTCGGGAGGTTGAACGCGGAGGTCTGCACACCGGCGCGCGCGTCGCCGGCGGTGTAGATCTCCTGCACCACCTTGATCGGCGACTCGGTGCCGCGCGTGGTGTTCTTGTACTGATCGGGCTCGGGGAGGTTGCGCTCCATCTCCGGCAGCGCGTGGGCATACGCCGATAGTTTCTCGCTCTCGGGCCGGTCCACCACGGTGATGAACGACTCGAACGACGCCTTGTAGTTGAAGAGGTTGTCCTCGTACACCTCGTACGGTCCGATGACCACTTCGATCGGGCTGTCGAGGTCCATCCACGCCATGTCGCTCTCGCGGTAGTCGTTGGAGGAGAAGGCATCGGCGCGGGTGGTGAGGAAGCGCTTCAGCGACGCGTTGGTGGTCAGCGCCGCCGCCTCGCGGAGCGCCTTCGCCGCCGGATCGAGGTAGTCGCGATAGAAGGCGGAGTAGGGAGTGCCGACCAGGTTCACGCCGTCGCGTCGGACGACGGTGAACAGTCCTTCCAGACTTTCCTTCGCCTCGGGATGCGCGGCGATGTACGTTTCGAATTCTTCCTTGGTGATGTCTTCTGGGTAGAACGCCGCGCCCGCCGGCTTCTTCTTGGTTCCGATGAACGGCTCGTCATCCTTCAGCCGGTCCCACGGACCCTTGTTGGCGATGAAGTAGTCGTATCCGGCGCGGTCCAGCGCCGACTGCGACGCCTGCTTCTCGAGATCGGCGCGCCAGGCGGGGTTCTCCTCCGATACCTGGCGCCAGAAGATCTCGTCGATGGACTTCGCCGCTTCGATCAGCTTCGCCACGACCTGCTGCTCGTTCTCGTTGAGCAGCGCGCGGTCGTAGTCGATGACCGTGCGCGGGAGCTGCGCCAGGCGCTTCGGCGTGTCGGGGGCCACGGCGAGCGGTGTGGGCGTGGATGTCGGCGTGCAGGCGGTCATCAGGATGGCGGCGGCGGCGAATGTCGAGCGAAACATCGGCGGATTCTATACGGCGCCGTTGGCTGTGCTATCGTCGAGCCAATCTGTTTTCGAGGCCGACTTCGTGATCATCGAGTGCACGAATTGCCACGCTCGCTATCAGTACGACGAGGACCGTTTCGAGCGCAAGGCGTCGAAGAAGATCAAGTGTGCCAAGTGCAGCACCATCTTCGAGATCCACAATCCCGCCTTCGCCGATAAGCCGGTCGCCGCCAACGTCGCCTCGGACGCCACCTACACGCGCCGCGACGTCGGGCCGAAGCCTCCCCCCCAGGACACTACCGAACAGTCGTCGATCCCGAAGCGCGAGGAGGGGCACGGCACCGGTCCCCACGCGAACCAGCCGCAACTCCCGGCGGGCAAGCGGCTGTCGCTGGCAGTCATCAACGGCACCGACGCCGGCAACGTCTATCGCATCGAGAAGCCGCGCATCACCGTCGGCCGCTCCGGCGCGGACCTGACCATCAACGACACCGAGGCCTCGCGGCAGCACGCGGCGATCGAAGTGCACGACGCGGTGATCCGCCTCGAGGACTTGAAATCGACCAACGGCACGCTGGTCGACGGCGAGAAGATCACCGGCCCCGTGGAGCTGACGAACCAGTCGGAATTTCAGATCGGCGGGACGACGATCATGCTGATCGTGACCGACGAGGGTTAAGTTTATCCTGAGGAGCGAAGCGACGAAGGATCTGGCGCCCATGTGCGCAGCGCAGGTGGGCTCCGGATCCTTCGCTTCGCTCAGGATAAACTTTTGAACGAGCTCAAAAACCTCTACCGCTACCGCCAACTCATCGCGACGCTCACGGCCCGCGACCTGAAGGCGCGCTACCGCGGCTCCATCCTCGGCTTCTTCTGGTCGCTGGCCAATCCGCTGCTGCTGTTGACGGTGTACACCATTGTCTTCACCGTTTTCTTTCCCGCCAACGCCATCCAGCCCCAGCCCTATCCGCTCTTTCTGTTCGCCGGAATCCTGCCGTGGACGTTCTTTGCCGCGGCGACGCTGGAGTCGACCGCCGCCATCAGCGCGAACGCGGGGCTGATCAAGAAGGTGATGTTCCCCGCCGAGGCGCTGCCGCTGGTGGTGGTGCTGTCGCATCTGGTGCACTTCGCGCTCGCCGTGCCGGTCCTGGTGATCGCCACGATCGGCTTCGCGCTGCACGGCGACATCGTCATGCGCCCGACCATGCTGCTCGCGGTTCCCCTAATGGTGGTGCAGACGCTTTTCGTCGCCGGCATCGCCATGACCGTCTCCTCGGCCGCGGTGCTCTTCCGCGACCTGCGCGACATCATCACCAACCTGCTGACGCTCGGCTTCTTCCTGACGCCGATCCTTTACACCGTCGAGCGCATCGACTCGCGCTGGCTCCGCGCCCTGCTGCGCATCAACCCCATGACGCCGTTCGTGGTCGCGTATCAGGACGTTCTCTTCTGGGGGCGGCTGCCCGCGCTGTCGGATACGTTCCTGATGCTGGCGTATGCGCTGGCGTCGGTTTCTTTGGGAATGACGGTGTTCGGCCGGCTGCGCGACACGTTGGCGGAGGCGATTTGATCCTGAGCGAAGCGAAGGATCTTCGGCTCGATGGGCGCTAGACTGCCAATCGAACCAAAGACCCTTCGCTTCGCTCAGGGTTGAATGAATGGACTACGCCATAGCGCTGACCAACGTCTCCAAGTCCTACCGTCTCTGGGGCCGCGGCTCGCAATTCGCCACCCTGAAGAGCGCACTGCTCAAGCGCGACGTGAAGCTGGCGCCGGAGGCCAGCGTGGAGGCGGTGAAGAACGTTTCCTTCGCCGTCGACCGCGGCGAGGCCTTCGGCATCATCGGGCGCAACGGATCGGGGAAATCGACGCTGCTGAAAATCATCACCGGGATCCTCAAGCCGACCAGCGGCACGGTGGCGGTCAACGGCCGCATCGCCGCGCTGATCGAGCTCGGCGCCGGCTTTCATCCGGAGATCACCGGCCGCGAGAACATCGTCATCAACGGCATCATGCTGGGACTCACGCGGCGGGAGATCGACCAGCGCTTCGACAGCATCGTGGAGTTCTCCGGCATCGGCGACTTCATCGACCAGCCGGTGAAGACGTACTCGTCGGGGATGTACGTGCGGCTCGGCTTCGCCGTGGCCGTGCACGTCGACCCCGACGTCCTGCTGATCGATGAAGTGCTCTCCGTCGGCGACGAGGAGTTCTCCGCGAAATGCATCGCCAAGATTCAGGAGATGAAGTACCGCGGGGTGACGCTGGTCTTCGTCACCCACCAACTCGAGCAGGTGCGCACGCTGTGCGACCGCGCGATGTGGCTCGACCACGGCGAGGTGGAGGCCATCGGCGATCCGGTGCGGGTGGTCGATCACTACCTGCAGGAGGTGTCGGGGACCGCCATCGCACCGCCGCCCGCTACCGAAACCACGAACGCGCCTCCGAAAGATGAAGAAGAGCGCTTCGGCTCCGGCGAAGTGGTCCTCTCCCGCGTGGCCATCACCGACGACCGCGGTCGCGAGCTGGTGGCCGTCGGTCCCGGCTCACCGGTGACCATCGAGATGGACGTCGCCGTCCGCGTGCCGCAGGACGACTTCGTCTTCGGCGTCGGCATCTACCACGCCGACGGCACCTGCGTGTACGGCACGAACACCGACCTCGAAGGCCTCACGCCGCAGCGGCTGGAGAGCAACGGGCAGGTGCGCTTCGTCATGCCGTCGCTCGACCTCGTCGCCGGCACCTACCGCATCGACGCCGCCGTCCACACCCGCAACGGCCGCGCCTTCGATTACCGCCGCGGCGTCATCCGCTTCGTCGTCGGCGCCCGCGTCCACGACATCGGCGTCTACCGTCCCAAGCATCAGTGGAAGGTCGAGGGAGGGATCACGTTCAAGCAGATCGACCTCACCGAGCGCAACGTGCCGACGGAAATTGCGGAGGCGATGCGGGCCGCGCAGCCGACGCGGAAAAAGAAGTGATGTCCTACATCTTTTCCCACGGCAACTCCCACCGCTCCTGGCTTTCATCCAACTTCGGCAACGGCACCGCTTTGCCGCGCTTTTTGAGCTGCGTGAGCTCCCACAACTTCGCGTACTTCCAGAACGTGTAATACACGTGCATGCCGACCGAGATCAGGCCGCGGGTGCCGTCGAGGAATCCGAGGTTGAAGATGAAGTCGCGCAGGAACTTGGCGAAGGGGTGGCCGAGGATGCCGAAGAGGCCGGTGGACTTGCCGTCGATGAACATCTGCGCCGCGCCCCAGTTCGCGTAGCGCGTCATCTTGGCGATCATGTGATCGAAGTCGCGGATGTAGAAATGGTCCATCTTGTGCGCCAGACGGCCGGTGTCGCCGTCGACGATCAGATCGGCGTGCACCCGCTTGTTCGGGTAGCGCGCATGGCCGCGATGAAACAGGCGCGTCACCCGGTCGCGCTGCAGGCCGCTGAAGCGCACCGGTTTTCCCATCATGAAATTGAGGCGGCCGACGGAGTAGGCCCACAGATCGAGCGGGCCGGCGAGGGTGCGGAGGATCTCGTCGCGCAGCTTCGGCGTGACGCGCTCGTCGGCGTCGATGATGAAGATCCAGTCGTGCGCGGCGCGGTCGATGGCGTAGTTCTTCGTCGACGCCGCGCCGAGGTACTCGCGCTGCTCGAGGCGCACGCGCGGGAAGCGCTCGCGGATCATCTCCACCGTGCCGTCGGTGGAGAACGAATCCATGACGTAGATCTCGTCCGCCCACTCCACCGAGCGGATGCAGTCCTCGGCGTACTCGATCTCGTTGAGGACGTGAATGATGGCCGTGACGGGCAGGCGCGGCATGGCGCGGAAGTTTAAACTCGATCCATGCACGCCGCCCTCCTCGCCCTCGTCCTGAAGTACACCGTGATCATGGCCGGCCACCCCGCCGGCGCGCAGACCGTCGTCGTCAATAGTACTAAACGTACTATTGACTTCGACTACAACGACCGCGGCCGCGGCCCGAAGACGCACACTGTCATGACCCGCCGGTCGACCAAGACCACCGGCAACGACTACTTCAAGGCCCCGGTCAGCGAGACCTTCGCCGGCGGCAAGTGGTCGAACGGCGCGGAGTCGGGCCAGTCGAAGGACAAAGGCGCGTTCTACGTCAGCATGTACGGCCCGCCCGAGGAGCTGGCGGCGCTGGCGCGCGCGCTCCTCGCGGCGCCCGGACGCAAATTGCCGTTGCTCCCCGCCGGCGAGGCGTCGATCAAGAAACTCGGCAACCTGACGGTCAACGGCCAACGGCTAACGGCCTACGACATCACCGGCCTCGGCTTCTCGCCGGCGCCGATCTGGCTCGACGCCAACAACGAACTGTTCGCCTCGGCGTCGTCGTGGCTGTCGGTGATCGCCGAGGGCCACGACGCCGCGATCCCGAAACTGATCAAGGCGCAGGACCAATGGCACGCCGTGGCCGCCCGGGCGGCGGCAGCGCGCCTGATCCACAAGCCGGCCGGCGGCGGCCTGGTCATCACCAACGCGCGGCTCTTCGACCCAATCTCGCGCCAGCTCATGCCGAACACCACGATCGTCATCCGCGGCAACCGCGTCGAATCGGTGGGCGCGCACGACGCGCCGGAGCTCGAGCACCTCGACGCGCACGGCCGCGTCGTCCTCCCCGGCTTGTGGGACATGCACACCCACGTCGGCGACGACGATGGTCCGCTCAACATCGCCAACGGCGTCACCTCCGTCCGCGACCTCGGCAACGACATCGACGCCGTCCTCGATTTGAAGAAGAAGTGGGACAACGGCGACGCGGTCGGCCCGCGCGTGATCCTCGCCGGCATCATCGACGGCCCCGGCCCGCTCGCCGGCCCCACCAAGATGCTCGCCGGCACCGAGGATGAGGCCCGCGCGGCGATCGACAAGTACGCCTCGCTCGGCTTCGAGCAGATCAAGATCTACAGCTCGATCAAGCCCGAGCTGGTGCCGTTCATGGTGCGCCACGCGCACGAGAAGGGACTGCGCGTGAGCGGCCACGTGCCGGCGTTCATGCGCGCCGAGGAGGCGGTCCGCGCCGGATACGACGAGCTGCAGCACGCGAACTTCCTCTTCCTCAACTTCTTCGCCGACGTGAAGGACACCCGCACGCCGGCGCGCTTCACCGCCGTCGCCGAGCGCGCTGCGACCCTCGACCTGGCCAGTCCGGAGGTGCGCGCGTTCATCGACCTCCTGCGCGAGCGGAAGATCGTCGTCGACCCGACGGTGTCCATCTTCGAGCAGATGTTCACCGCCCGGCGCGGCACGATGGCGGCGGGCTACGCCGCGGTGGCCGATCGGCTGCCGCCGCAGATTCGGCGCGGATACCTGACCGGCGGACTGCCCGTCCCCGAGGGGAAGGACCAGACGTATCGCGACTCGTTCGCCAACATGCTGCGGCTGGTGCGCGCGCTGTACGACGCCGGCGTGCCGATCGTCGCCGGCACCGACGCCCTGGCCGGCTTCGCGCTGCACCGCGAGCTCGAGCTGTACGTCCAGGCGGGCATCCCCGCGCCGGAGGTGCTACGCATCGCCACGCTCGGCGCGGTTTCCGTGATGCACCGGGATGACCGTCTGGGATCGATCGCGCCCGGCAAGCTCGCGGACTTGGTCATCGTCGACGGCGATCCGACGGTGAACATCAGCGATGTGCGGCGGGTGGTGACGGTGGTGAAGGACGGGATGGTATTGGATTCAGGTGCAGTCGCGGCGTCGATTGGCGTGCGGTAACGCCTTGTCATCCTGAGCGAAGCGAAGGATCCCCCGTGCATATGCGAGCAGCGCCCGGACGCGGGGGATCCTTCGCCGTCTACGCGGCTCAGGATGACACGGCGTTACAGCGTGTAGTTCTTCTCCAGCAGCACTCTTGCCCGCCGATCCCGCAGGTTCCGGATCTGCGACTCGATGTCGCGCTCGAACGGGATCTTGCGGTGGCTGGCGTACACCGGCGCGTCGACGGAGATCTTCTTCAACTCGTCGCCGAAGGTCTGCGGGGTGAGGTGCGCGGTGTCGTCCGCGAGCTGTTGCTGATCGTTCGGAAACGACGCCTCGGTCACCACGGCGACGACGTTCGGGGTGTTGTTGGTCTGCTTCCAGATCTTCTGCGTGGGGCCGGTGTCGCCCGTGAAGACGATGCCCTGGCCGCCCATCTCGATGATCACGCCGGAGGCGGGGATCTGGTGGTCGACGGGCACCGCGGTGAGCGTCACGCCGTTGAAGACCACCTTCTTCCCCGGCGCCAGGGCGCGATACTGCACCACCGATTTGCCGGTGCCTGGCGCGATGACCGACGAGAAATCGGGCCAGACGATGCCGTTGAAGACGTTTTTGACGAGCAAATCCATGACGTCGCGCGAGGCGAAAATCGTCAACGCCGGGCTGGCCTGCGCGAAGCGGTTGTGGATCAGGTGCGGGAGGTCGCGGATGTGATCGGCGTGCGGGTGGGTGATGAAAACGGCTTGGATGCGGGCCTGCTGCGCGAAGGAGAGCTTGGAGGTGAGAGTGCCGGCGTCGACCGCGAGCCAGTCGTCGAGCAGGTAGCCAGTCAGATTGTGTTCTGCGTCCGACGCGCCGTACGCGCCGAGAACCTTGAGCCGCATTCCCGTCCCTTCGCCCTGTCCCGGTAGGAAGACACTATTCTTGCAGCGGCAGGACTTAATGTCCAGCAGGCAAAAAAGGGTTCAACAGTTGACCACCGCCGCATTGGAGCCGTTCCATCCGGCTGTGCGCGAATGGTTTACCGGCGCGTTCGCCGCGCCGACCCGGGCGCAGGAAATGGGATGGCCGCCCATCGCCCGCGGCGACTGGACGTTGATCTTCGCGCCGACCGGGAGCGGCAAAACGCTCACCGCATTCCTCTGGGCGCTGGACCGTTTGATGTTCGTTCCGCCGCCGCCGAAGGAGCGCCGCTGTCGCGTGGTGTATGTCTCGCCGATGAAGGCGCTGGCGGTCGATGTGGAGCGCAATCTCCGCGCGCCGCTGGCGGGAATCGCCAATCTGGCGCGCGAGCGGGGCGACGAATTCGTCATGCCGTCGATCGCCATCCGCACCGGCGACACGCCGCCGCGGGAGCGCGTCCGCTTCGCCCGCGACCCCGCCGACATCCTCATCACCACGCCGGAGTCGCTGTACCTGATGCTGACCTCCAACGTGCGCGAGGCCCTCCGCGGGGTGCACACCGTGATCGTGGACGAAGTGCATGCGCTGGTGCCGAATAAACGCGGCGCGCATTTGGCGATTTCGCTCGAGCGACTGGAGCGCGTCTGCGAGAAACCGCCGCAACGGATCGGGCTGTCGGCCACTCAGAACCCACTCGATGAAGTGGCGCGCTATCTGGGAGGGTGTCATCCCGAGCGTCGCGAGGGATCGGTGTGGGCGGGTGGCGCGGAAGGCGAGATCAGCGCACCACCCACCCACAGCGATCCCTCGCTGACGCTCGGGATGACAGGGAGGCCTGTAACCATCGTCAATACCGGCGAGAAAAAGCAACTCATCCTGCGCGTCGAAGTCCCCGTCGAGGAGATGGCCAAGCTCGGCGATCCTTCCATCGACATCCCCACCGGCCCGGCCTCCTCCTCGCCGTCGCGCGCGTCGATCTGGCCGGCCATCCACCCGCGGCTGCTCGAGCTGATCCGCGCGCACCGCTCGACGCTCATCTTCGTCAACTCCCGCCGGCTCGCGGAGCGAATGGCGGCGGCGCTCAACGAGTTGGCGGGCGAGACGCTGGTGCAGGCGCATCACGGATCGATCGCCCGGCCGCAGCGCATCGAGATCGAGGACAACCTCAAGTCGGGCAGGCTGCCGGCGCTGGTGGCCACGTCGTCGCTGGAGCTGGGCATCGACATGGGCGCCATCGATCTCGTCATTCAGATCGAGGCGCCGCCGTCGATCGCCAGCGGCATGCAGCGCATCGGCCGCGCGTCGCACCAGGTCGGCGCGGTGTCGAGCGGTGTCATCTTCCCGAAGTACCGCGGCGACCTCCTCGCCTGCGCCGCCGTCGCCGAGGCCATGCATCAGGGAGCGATCGAGCCGACGCGGTATCCGCGCAACCCGCTCGACGTCCTGGCCCAGCAGATCGTGGCCATGCTCTCCGTCGAGGAGTGGCACGCCGACGCGCTGTTCGCCGCCGTCCGCGGCGCGGCGCCGTTCGCCGAGCTGCCGCGCACCTCCTTCGACGGCGTGCTCGACATGCTCTCCGGCCTCTATCCCTCCGACGAATTCGCCGAGCTGCGGCCCCGCATCACCTGGGACCGCATGACCAACAGGATCACCGCGCGGCCCGGCGCGAAGCAGGTGGCCATCATCAGCGGCGGCACCATTCCCGACCGCGGGCTGTACGGAGTTTTCCTGGCCGGCGCGGAGAAGGGGAGCGCGCGCGTCGGCGAGCTGGACGAGGAGATGGTGTACGAGTCGCGCGTCGGCGAGACGTTCCTCCTCGGCGCTTCGACGTGGCGCATCGAGGAGATCACCCACGATCGCGTGCTGGTCACGCCCGCGCCGGGCCAGCCGGGGAAGATGCCCTTCTGGCGCGCCGACGCCGCCGAGCGCACCGTGCCTTTCGGCGAGCGGATCGGGCGCCTGGTGCGCGAGATCGGGGCCATGAAGCCGTCCGAGGCGGTGAAGAGGCTGACGAAGGAGCACGATCTCGACGAGCGGGCGGCGAAGAACTTCCTGCAATACCTCGCCGATCAGCGCGACGCCACCGGCGCCGTCCCCGACGACCGCACCATCGTCGTCGAGCGCGTCCTCGACGACCTCGGCGACTGGCGCGTGGTCGTCCTCACACCGTTCGGCGGCCGCATTCACGCGCCGTGGGCCATGGCGGTGACCGGAAAGGTGCGCGCGGAGCTCGGCATCGACGTGGAGACGATGTGGAGCGACGACGGCTTCATCATCCGCTTCCCCGATACGGACGCGCCGCCGAGCGCGGAGCTGGTGCTGCCCGACGCCGACGAGATCGAGCAGCTCGTGGTGCGGCAGCTCGGCGCGTCGTCGATGTTCGCGGCGAAGTTCCGCGAGGCCGCCGCGCGCGCTCTGCTGCTGCCGCGCCACCGTCCTGATCGCCGCATGCCGCTCTGGATGCAGCGCAAGCGCGCGTACGACCTGCTGCAGGTGGCGTCGCGCTTCGGGTCGTTCCCCATGATCCTCGAGGCGTATCGCGAGTGCCTGCGCGACGTGTTCGACGTCGCCGCGCTGGTGACTACCATGCGCAAGATCCGGGAGCGGGCCATTCGCGTCGTGGTGGCCGACACCGAGAAGCCGTCGCCGTTCGCCGGCTCGCTGCTGTTCCGCTACGTGGCGAACTTCATCTACGACGGCGACGCGCCGCTCGCCGAACGCCGCGCGCAAGCGCTGGCCATCGATCAGGCCCAGCTCCGCGAGCTCCTCGGCGAGCCCGAGCTCCGCGAGCTCCTCGACGCCGACGCGCTCGCGCAGCTCGAGATCGAGCTGCAGCACCTCGACGAGCGGCACAACGCGAAGTCGGTGGACGGCGTGCACGATCTTCTGTTGAGGATTGGCGACCTGAGCGCAGAAGAGATCGCGCAGCGATTCATCGGCGATTCGCTAGCAGCTAGCAGCGAGCTGCTAGCCGCCCGCCGCATCATCGAAGTCACCGTCGCCCGCGAGAAGCGCTTCATCGCCCTCGAAGACGCCTCGCGCTACCGCGACGCCCTCGGCACCCCGCTGCCGCGCGGCGTCCCGGAGCGCTACCTCCAGCCCGTCGCCGACCCCACCGGCGACCTCGTGCTCCGCTACGCGCGCACGCACGGCCCCTTCACGCCCGCCGACGTCGCGCGCCGCTACGGGATGGGCGTGGCGGTGGTGGCCGCGGCGCTGGAGCGCTTCGTCGAGCGCGGGAAGCTGATAGAAGGCGAATTCCGCCCCGGCGGCACGCAGCGCGAGTGGTGCGACGCCGACGTCCTGCGCATGATCCGCCGCCGCTCGCTGGCCAAGCTGCGCAAGGAGGTCGAGCCGGTCGACGCGCCGGCGTACGCGCGGCTGACGGCGTCGTGGCAGGGCATCACGCGCAAGACGAAGGGACTGGAGGCGCTGCTGGAGGCCATCGAGGCGCTGCAGGGCGCCGCGATGCCGGCGGCGATCTTCGAGAGCGAGATCCTCGCCGCGCGCGTCGACGACTACCGCCCCTCGGACCTCGACACATTGAGCGCCGCCGGCGAGATCGTCTGGGCGGGCGGGGGGGAGGGGCGGATCGCGCTCTACCTGACGGACCACCTGCCACTGCTGCACGCGCCCGCCGAAACGCCGTCATCACCGATCATCGATTACCTGCAAGCCCACGGCGCCTCCTTCTTCGCCCAGATCCAAACGGCCATCGGCGGCTTCACCAACGACCTGGTGGACGCGATGTGGGATCTGGTCTGGAAGGGGCTGCTGACCAACGACACCTTCCATGCGTTGCGCGCGTACACGCGGCCGAAGTCGGCGCCGCGCCGCACCGGCTTCCGCTCGCGGCGCGTGGCCCTGCCGTCGACGCAGGGGCGATGGTCGCTGATGCCGCCGCCCGCCGGCACGGCGACCGAGCGCGCGAACGCCGTCGCCCAGCAACTGCTCGCGCGCTACGGGGTGGTGGTGCGCGAGGCGGCGGCCGTCGAGTCGGTCGCCGGCGGCTTCAGCGCCATCTATCCCGTTCTCAAGGGGATGGAGGAGGCGGGCCGCATCCGTCGCGGCTACTTCATCGCCGGTTTCGGCGCCACGCAGTTCGCCTCGGCCGGCGCGCTCGACCTGCTCCGTTCTTTCCGCGACGAGCCGGAGGAGCCGGAGACGCTTCTGCTCGCCGCTACAGACCCGGCGAGCCCGTACGGCGCCCTGATCAAGTGGCCGGCCGCCGGACTGATGCGCGTCGCCGGCGCCAGCGTCATCCTGGTCAACGGCGCGCTCGCCGCGTACCTCGCGCGCGGCGAGAAGAACCTGACGGTCTTCCTCCCGGAGGACGAGCCGTCGCGCGGCATGGTGGCGCGCGAAGTTTCTCGGGCGCTGGCGTCACTGGTCACCACGGGCGCCCGCCGCGCGCTGCTGATCAAGGAAGTGAGCGACGCGATGGCACCGTTCCTGGCGGAGGCGGGGTTCGTGAAGACGTCGGCGGGATTTTTGCGCCGTGCCTGAAGGTGACACCATCTTCCGCACCGCGCAAACCCTCCATCGCGCGCTGGCCGGGAAGGTCGTCACACGGTTCGAAACCGTTCTCCCCAAACTGGAGCGGGTGACCATCAAAGGGCGGACCATCGAGCGCGTCGTCGCCGCGGGCAAGCATCTGATGATCGAATTCGAAGGCGGCGTCCACCTGCACACCCACATGCGGATGAACGGATCGTGGCACATCTACCGCGTCGGCCAGCGGTGGCGGCGGCCGCGCAGCGACATGCGGCTGGTAATCGAGACGGCGGATTACGTCGCCGTCGGATTCAACGTGCCCGTCGCGGACTTTGACGCGGTGCCGGAGATCGGACCGGACCTGCTGTCCGCGGACTTTGACCCGGCCGAGGCGCTGCGGAGGGTGAAGCAACAGGGTGAGGAAGAGATCGCGAACGTCCTGCTGAACCAGCGCGTGATGGCCGGCGTCGGGAACATCTGGAAGTCGGAGGCGCTCTTCCGCAGCGGCGTCGATCCGTTCAAACGGGTGCGCGATCTCGACGACGCGACGCTGGCGCGCATCATCGCCAACGCGCGCAAGCTCCTGAAGGCGAGCGCCGCGTCACGCGTCGAGCGGATGGTCTATTCGCGCGGCGGCCAGCCGTGCCGCAGGTGCGGGACGCGCGTCGCCAGCCGCGCGCAAGGGCCGGACGTCCGTCTGACATACTGGTGCCCGAAATGCCAGCCGACCTCGGCATCGTCTTCTTCACCCTGAAGATGGCGGCGATCAGCACGGTGGTCATCGCGCCGTTCGCGATGGCGCTGGCCGCCTGGTCGTGGCGCGCGGGAGCGAAGGGCATCGTCCTCGACGCCATCGGCGCGCTGCCGCTGGTGGTTCCGCCAACCGCGATCGGCTTCATCCTGCTCGAGCTTCTGTCGCGGCGCGCGCCGATCGGCAGATTCCTCGACCGCATCGGCATCGACGTCCTTTTCACGCCCAAGGCGGTGGTCATCGCCTGCGGGGTCATGGCCTTTCCGCTGATGTTCACCGCGTTCCGCGTGGCCATCGAGACCTCCGAGCGCCGCTACTTCGACATCGCCCGCACCCTCGGCGCGACGCCGCTCCGCGCGTTCGTGCGCGTCACCCTGCCGCTCGCCTGGCGCGGCCTGCTGAGCGGCGTCCTCCTCGCGTTCTGCCGCGCGCTGGGCGAGTTCGGCGCGACCATCCTCATCGCCGGCAACATCCCGGGACGGACGCAGACCCTTGCGCTGGCGATCTACGACCGCGTGCAGAGCGGCCGCGACGCCGACGCCGCGGCGCTGGTCTTCTACGTCGTGGCCATCGCCTGGCTGCTGGTCGGTACCAGCGGGCTGCTCATCGCGCAGCAGCGGAAGCGGTTCGCGGCGTGATCGAGATCGACCTCCGCCTTCCGCTCGCCTCGTTCGCCCTCGCGGTGCAGTGCGCGCTGTCCGAGCAGGTGACGGCGGTGGTCGGCAGTTCCGGATCGGGCAAGACCTCACTGCTCGAGGCGATCGCCGGCTTGCGGCCGCGGGTGAGCGGCCGCGTGGCCATCGGCGGCGAGGACGTGATGGATCTGCCGCCGGAGCGCCGGCGTATCGGCTATGTCCCGCAGGACGTCGCGCTCTTCCCGCATCTCAACGTGCGGCGGAACCTTACCTTCGGCGGCGGCGCGCGCTTCGACGAGATCGTCTCCATCCTCGAGCTAGCGCCGCTGCTCAGTCGCGCGCCCGCGTTGCTCTCCGGCGGCGAGCGCCAGCGCGTTGCGCTCGGCCGCGCGCTGATGACGGCGCCGCGCCTGTTGCTCCTCGATGAGCCGCTCGCGGCGATCGATCAGCCGCTGCGCGAGCGCGTGTTGCTCTTTCTAAGACGCGTCCGCGACCTCGGCGTGCCGATGATCTACGTCACGCACCAGCCGTTCGAGGCCATGGCGCTCGCGAGCTGGTGCGTCGTGCTGGAGCGCGGCGCGGTCGTTTCGCAGGGGCGGCCGCGCGAGGTCCTCGCCGCTGCCGGCGGCGACGTCGACAACGTCTTCGAAGTCGCCGATCCGCGCCCCGAGCCGGCGCGGGGGATCACGCGCGTCACGACCACCGACGGCGTGGAGCTCGTCCTTCCGTACGATCCGACGGCGAGGTTCCCGCTCGTGGTCCGCATCGGCGCCGACGACATCGTCGTCTTCGGCGAGAAACCGTCGTCGATCTCGTCGCGGAATCTGATCGAGGCCACCATCACCTCCATCGCCGCGAAGGAGGGCGTCGTCGACCTGACGGCGGGCGGCATTCGGGTCCGCGTCACGCGCGCCGCCGCCGACGACCTCGGCCTGCGCGAAGGCGCGCGCGTCTGGCTCGCGTTGCGCAGCCGCGCGTTCCGCGTCGTCGGCTGATGGAGTGCGGGCGTCCCGCCCGCGCCGATCGGCCGTCCCGGCCGATCGCGTGCCGCCGGGCGAGACGCCCGGGGGATGCGGGCGAGGACGCCCGCACTCCGTCGTCGGTTAGAATGCGCGCCGCATGCTGATCAAGGAAATGACCGAGCCGGAGATCCGGGTCCTGCAGGAGTTCCGCCGGGTCGCCTCCGAGACCATGCCCCTCGCTGCCATCAACGCCATCAAACACCCGGCCGGCGGGGGGGAACCGCCCGCCCTCTCCCTGGTCGACAAGGGCTTCCTGTCCGCTGACGCCGCCCGTGAGAATTTCACCCTTACTCCGAAAGCCAAGGAGTTCCTTGCATATGACCCCAAGCCGGAGTTCGAGGACGTGGGAACGGCTGGCGCGGAAGAGTCGGCCGAGTAATTGCACAAATTTCAGTGCAGTCGCTAAGCTGAGCAGATTCAGCAGTTTAGCCGCCCATTCGGAGCCTCCGGTCGCGCTCGCCGGGCGTAAACGTCATTGACTCAGCGACTTAGCGGCCTTACCATGTCCGGTTGAGGATTGGAAATGAAGCATGGCGACAAAGCAAAAGCGAAATCAGCCAAAGCCAAAGCCTCAGGGAAAGAAGCCAGCAGCAAAAAAACCGTCGCCAAAAGCAGCAAAGGCGCCGAAAAAACCGTCAGCAAAGCCCCCAAAGCCGGCGGCAAAAAAGACAGCGGCACCAAAGCCGTCCAAGCCGCCCCAAAAGGCAGCCCCCCAGCCAAAGCCGACAACGGCAAAGGCAAAGGGCGCCCCGTCCCCATTGGCCCCGTCAACTTCACCAACCCTGTTGTCGCAGAGGCTTTTCGGCGCGCAGTCAAGAAATACCCCACCGCATTTCGGCGCCTCACCGACTGACGGCGGCGGCATCCGCTATCTGACCGTTCAGGATCTGGTCGAGCTGCACCGCGCCGTCAGCGCGGAGTTCGGCGGCACCGCCGCCCATCCCGGCGTGGTGGAGTCGCAATTCGGCCTGGTCAACGCCGTCCAGCGCCCGCAGGTCACGACCCTCGGACGCGAGGCCTATCCGACCTTCCCGGAAAAGGTCGCCGCGTTTCTGTTCGCTCTCCTGACGTACAGCCCGTTCCGCGGCGGCAACCGCCGCGTGGCTCTCGCCTCGCTCTTCGCCTTCTGCGAATTGAACAATCGCACCGTGGACTCCCGCGTGCTCGATGAGAAGAGCGCCGAGACGCTCTTCAAGCGTGCCGCCGCGCATCGCGAGATGGGAATTCCTCCGGAGAACGTCTACCGCGAGATCCGCGAAGTGCTCAACCGGGCCATCGTGACGCAGGCGGGGTAGTGCGCGCGGCGATCCTGCCGCTCATGCTGGCGCTTGCATGCGCCACGTCGACTCCCGCGCCGGATGAACATGAGGACGACCTTTTTCGACGTCGACGTGCGGGTGGGCGGACACACCGTCGACACCGGCACGTACGCGGTAACGTTGTTCAATCACTCGGCCGACACACTGGAGCTTCAGTCGGTCACGGTGACTCCTCCTCCGCTCTCCGGCTTGAACCCGGTGCCGGCGTCGGGTCGCTGGATTCTGGAGCCGGGTCAATCGAAGCGACTGCTCGTCGAGCTTCAGTCCGTTCGTCTGCGCGGCGAACCGCCGCCGCGCTGGCCCGACGAAGTGACGGTCGAGATTTCGTTCACGCGCCGTGGCGGAAATTCCGAGTCGCGCGCCTACTGCAGGGCCGTCGAGTAGGCATGCATCGTGATCTTTCTGATCGCAGGAGGATTACGAATGGCGACCCGAAAACGTACCACCTCGAGGAAGTCCGCTGCGAAGCCGAATGACGCTATCGCGGTGCTGAAAAAAGACCACGAGAAGGTTCGCGATCTGCTCTCGAAGCTGGAGAAATCAGCCGACCGCGGCGGCGATCGAGCCATGCAGCTCTACACACAGGTCGAGTACGAAGTGAAGATCCACTCGCAGGTGGAGGAAGAGATCTTCTATCCGGCCTTCCGCGACGCGGCGCAGAAGAAGGACGACATGAAGATGTTCTTCGAGGCGAAGGAAGAGCATCACGTAGTCGACTTGGTCATGCCAGAGCTGAGCGACACCGACAGCAAGGAGGAGTTCGCGGCCAAGGCGAAGGTGCTCAAGGAGCTCATCGAGCATCACGCCGACGAAGAAGAGAAGGAGATGTTCCCCAGGGCGCGGAAGCTCTTCGACCGCCACGAGCTGCGCGAGCTGGGAGAACGCATCGAGCAGCGGAAATCGGAACTGCAGTAGGGGCGCGCAGCAGCGCGCCCGGTACCCCCGGGAGTAGCGGGGGCGCGGGGGCGCGCCCCAAAAACACAGTTTTGTTGTGGGGTTGCGCCGT
>JBBPII010000008.1:0-14318 GCA_038040385.1 Candidatus Gilichinskyi gelida | reverse complement strand
CGGCGGCCGCGGGCTTTCCCAAACCCCCCCCCCCTTACCCCCGCCCCCCCGGGGGGCGGCCCCCCCCCCCCCGCCCCCCCCCCCCCCCGGGGGCGCCCCCCCCCCCCCCCGCCCCTACTCCTCTTTCTTCTGGTGCGTTGCCGCGTTGATCCGTCCGAGGAGGATGCGGCATACGCGCAGGTCGTGCCCGGCGTCGATGAGCAGGACGGTGATGTCGCCCAAGGCCCACATGAAACCGGCGGTGACCAGGAACTTTGTCGCCTCGCCCAGCAGCGTCATCAGCGCCGCCATCCCGCTGGTGGCGAAGCCGGTCACCACCTCGCCGATCAGCATGATCACCAGCAGCACGGCGAGCACTTTGAACAGCCGCGCGATATAGCGCAGCGTCACGTACGGCTCGAGGTCCTCGGTGCGCACCTCTTCTTCGTGCCCCCGCTTCTCACTCGCGCGCACCGGCGGCCCGCCGCATTGCGGACAGACCCGCGACGGTTCGGGGCGATTCGCGCCGCACTCGGAACACCTGATTGCTTCGTCTACCACGATACCTCCTCGCTTCACCCGTTGCCGGAGCCGCGCCAGCGGGCGCGATACCCGCGCACATCGATGTGCGTGAACGGGCCATGGCCGCAACATGCGGAATAAACGCCAACTCCGCCGACCAGCGACGGGTTGTTCCTCTCCACTCTTTCTGCTGCCTGCCCAATGACTTCCGCGTCGCGGGCGTCGACGCGGCGGTCGCCGTTGAGATCATCCATCGAGCCGTTGCCGTCGTTGTCGACGAAGAGGTCCGACGCGTCGCCGTACATGTGCCGGCTCAGGTTCGCTCGCCCCTGCGTGTTGCCGCCGGTGTGGTTGTACTGCGGGGTGCGGAAGCCGCTCATCACCGCCATCCGCCGCACCGGATGCCCCATCTTCTCCAGTTCCTGGATGGTCAGCTCCAGCTTGTCGAGCAGCTTCGGATTGAGCAGGAGGTACTTCGGCCAGACGTTCGGCTGATCCTTGGTCAGGAAGTCGCGCAGGCGGAAGTGCTCGGAGACGTAGGTGTCGGCGTTGGCCCGCGTCACTTCGATGAAGCCGCTCGGATTGGCGTACGACGGCGAGCGTGGCTTTCCGCCCTTCTCGTACGGCCAGCTTCCGAGGTAGTAGAGGCCGATCTTGCCGCCGCGTTTCTGCGAGAAGGGGACGAGGGTGACGACGTTGAGGTTGTCGATCTGCCGCACCGCTTCGTCGATCTTCACCGCAAGCTTGTAGACGCCCGGCGTGTCAGGCGCGGTGAAGTCGGGCGATACCGCCTCGGCGGCGCCGCCGCTGAGCACCGCGCCCGCGCCGCTCGGCGCGCCGGTGGCGATCGGCGAGCCGGGGGTGATGGTGGTGAAGCGCACCTTGCCGCTCGCCCCGCGCAGCGGATTCAGAAATCCGAGCATGGCGTCGGTGATGTAGGCGGCGGTCGGGGCGTTCGGCTCCAGTAGCTGCGTGGCGATCTGCCGGGTGGGCGTGGGGGCGGGCGAGGCGTCCTGGGCCGCCTGCGGCACCTCGCGCTGCTGCCGCACCGTCTCCGTGATCGCCCCGACCCATCCCGCCACCCACAGGAGCACGATCACCACCGCGATCCAGGTGAAAATGTGCTCCTGTCGCTCGTTCAGGCCGCGGAAGATGCGGTGGCGCCTCCTCGGCGTGGGGATCAGGTGCGGCGTCTCCACGACTCGGCGCGGTTCACGAGACGTGCCGAGGAGAGGTTGTCGGTTGTCAGTTGTCAGTTGTCAGGGTTATGGACAACCGACAACCGACAACTGACAACCTAAGGAAAGTACCCTTTGGGAATCCTGAGTTTCTGCCCCGACGCCGACTCGATCGCCAGCGCATGCCACTCGTCCGCCGACGCCGGGTCGGAGTAGAAGACGAGGTGGTACTGCTGCCGGAGCTCCTGCGCGATCTTGGCGTACACATCTGGGAGCTCCCCCTCGCGGCGGATGATGAAATACGTCGCGCCGGTGTCGTGGGCCAGCGCGGTGAGGCGCCGGGCCTGGAGATGCCCGACTCCGAAGCGCATCAGGCGGGTGAGGATCTTGTTCTTCACGATCGGGTAGACCGGCACGCCGGCGTAGCGCGCGTAGTGCACGAGGTGGTCGAGCTTGAATGTGCTTCCCTGGTCGACGCCGTCGGTGAGGATGACCAGCGCGTGCCGTCCGGGCTGCTTCTGCAGCTCGTACAGCATCTCGATCACCGTGTCGTACAGATGCGTCTCGCCGGCCGGCTTGATGCGGTCGACGGCCGCCGCTGCGGCGCTCCAGTCGTTGGTGAAGCCGGTGAGCCAGAACACGGTCTGGTTGAAGCCGACGACGGCGATGCGGTCCCTCGGCGTCAGCAGCCGCTGCGCGAACTGCTTCGCCGCCAGCTTCACTACCGGCAATTCGTCGAGCATGCTCTCGGAGTAGTCGATGAGGAGGATGACGTAGAGCGGCTGGTCGGCGGCGGGGACGAGCGCTTCGATCTTCCGCGGCGCGCCGTTGTCCTTCAGCGTCAGGTCCGCAGCGGCCGGCGCGCCATCGCCGCCGGCCACCGAGAGCGGGACCTGCTGCAGGGTGACGTCGATCCGGCTGCTGGGCTGCGAGCCGAAGAAGAGGACGTCGTTGGCCTCCGTGCCGTCGCTGGCGCGGGCGACGACGCGGGCGTAGATCGCCTTCGTCGCCGGATCGAACGGCGCGGTGTACGGCGGCCTCGTCACCGTGGCGACGACGTCTTCGCCGACGTAGAAGTCGACCGAGGTGACGGTGATTTGCGGCGGATTGATGACGCTGGCCTCCAGCGACGATCCGTTCGCGCGAAGCCGGACGCGGAAAGGCGGCTTCGGATCGTTGACCACCATCTCGTCCTCGCCGGCGACGTTGTTCTGCGCGTCGTAGCCGACGGCGCGGATGCGCAGGCGGCGGATGTACTCGCCGATCTTCACCGGCAGCACCATCGACCGCCCCTTCCCCTCGGACCACTTGACGTTGTTGACCAGCAGCTCCACTCGCGCGACGTTCTCCGTGGTGGAGATGGGCACGTACAGGGTGCCGTGAACGAGCGCCTCGGGCTTGGAGGTGATGCGGACGCTTTGCGCGTTTGCGAAGGGGGCGATGAGGAGGAGAACGATGAGCGATGAACGATGAACGATGAACTTCACAGCCACGTTGAACAGACGTTCATCGCTCATCGTTCCTCGTTCATCGTTTCGTGCTGAACACCTTCTGCAAATCGAAGCGTTTCTTCCCGGCGATCACCGGCTTCCAGAGATCGCCGAGCTTCTTCAGCCGCCGCAGTGCATTGTCGATGCGGAAGTCCTCGATGCGGACGCCGCGCTCGACTTCGTCCCACGTCACCGGCATGGAGACGCTCGCCACAGGCGTCGGGCGAACGGAGTAGATCGACGCCAGCGTCCGGCCCCAGGCGTTCTGGTTGTAGTCGACCAGCACCCGACCGTGCGGGCGCTTCACCTTGCGGTACTCGGCGGTGATGATGCCGGGATGCCGCGTCTCCAGCTCGACCGCGATGGCCTTGGCGAAGGTCCACACGTCTTTCTGCACCGGACCGCGCACGATGGGGATGTAGACGTGGATGCCCTTCGATCCGGTGGTCTTCGGATAGGAGGGAATGGCGAATTCGTCGAGCACGTCGCGCACCCGCAGCGCCACACTGCGCACCCTCTCGAAGTTTGCGCCGGGGCCGGGGTCCAGATCGAAGTGGAGGAAGTCGGGGCGGTCCCAATCGTCGCAGCGCGCGTACCAGGGGTTGAGATCGATGCATCCGAGGTTGATGACCCAGAGCAGCGACGGGAGGTCCTGGATCATCGGGTAGTTGACCAGCCCCTCGGTGTGCGGGATCGGGCAGACCTCGATCCACTCCGGCCGCGGCTCCGGCGCGCGTTTCATGTAGAAGAAGTCGCCCTCTGCGCCGTTCGGGTAGCGCTTCATGACCATGGCCCTGTCGACGACGTGCGGCAGCAGCCACGGCGAGACGTCGGCGTAGTACTGCAAGAGGTCGCGCTTGGTGATCTTCAGGTTCTTCCAAAACAGCTTCTGCAGGTTGGTCAGCCGAACTTCGCGCGCGCCGAAGCGAACGACCAGTTCCTTGGCGTCCTTCGGGATGACCAGGGTTTTCGCGGGCATGGAGAGCGCCAGCCTAGAATGTCCGCGCCATGAAGAAAAGCTGTATCGTTGCTGCCCTGCTGTTCGCCGCCCCGACGCTTCTCGCGCAGGTCAAGCCCACGCCCGGACCGGACGACATTCCGAAGCCGGTTCCCGGCGAGCTCTCCTTCGCCGGCGCGAAATGCCCCGACATCGCGCGGTATCTCAACGTGCGCAACGCCGGCGGCGCGTCGAGCAACCCCGAAGGGACGCACATTGCGTTCACCACCGCGATCACCGGCCAGCCGCAGCTCTGGGTGGTCGACATGCGGCGCGGCGCCGGATGGCCGCATCAGATCACCTTCGGCGAGAGCGTCACCTTCGCCGAGTGGTCGCCGGCGGGCGACTGGATCGCCTACGGCACCGATCGCGGCGGCAACGAGCGCGAGGGCTACTACCTGATCTCGCCCGATGGCACGCGCGAGCGCGAGCTGCTGCCGCCGTCGGAGTCGTTCCGGGTCTGGGGAGGATTCTCCGACGACGGCACCCGCGCCGCGTACGCCTCCACCGCGCCGGGGAAAGATGATTTCGACATCTACGTCGTGGACGTGGCGAGCGGCAAGTCGGAGCTCGTGCTGCGCGGCGAAGGGGGGCTCTATCCCGCCGGATGGCGGCCGGATGGCAAGGGCCTGCTTCTCAGCAAGACGCGCGGCGAAGACGCCAGCGACGTCTTTTACCTCGACCTGCAGACGAAAAGGCGGGAGACGATCTTCCAGCCGAAGATCGCCGCCGCGTACGACGCGTTCACCTGGACGCCCGACGGCACCGGGTTCTATCTCCTCTCCAACGAGGACCGCGATTTCCAGGCGCTGGCGTTCTACGACTTCGGCAAACGCGCGCTGCGCTGGATCGAGACCCCGCCGCGCGATGTGGAGACGGTGCGCCTCTCGCGCGACGGGAAGTTCCTGGCCTGGACGGAGAACGCGAACGGCTTCTCCGAGCTGCACATCCGCAACTTGACCGCCGGCACGGACAACAAGGCGCCGGCACCACGCGGCGTGATCAGCGCCATGCGCTGGGCGCCCCGCGCGAACCGGCTGCTGCTGCGCTTCACTAGTCCGGAGATCCCCGGCGACGTCTGGGTGCTCGACGCGGAGGCACCGCAGCTCGTGCGCGCGACCCAGTCGGCCAGGGCGGGACTCGATCCGCGATCATTCATCGCCCCCGAGGCGGTCTCGTTCCCCAGCCACGACGGCGAGACGATCTACGGCCTCCTGTTCATGCCGCGCGCGGCGTCGGTCGAGGGGCGCCCCCCGGTGATCCTCGCGGTGCACGGCGGTCCGACCGCCCAGGCGCGCCCGACCTTCAGCGCGGTGAGTCAGTACCTCCTCGCGCGCGGCTACGCCATTCTCGATCTGAACTTCCGCGGCTCGACCGGCTACGGGAAGCGCTTCACGCGTCTCGACAACCAGCGACTGCGGCCCAACGCGGTGAAGGACATGCAGGCGGCGGTGGAGTGGCTGCGCTCGCGCCCCGTCGATGTCTCGCGCGTGGCGGTGATGGGCGGCTCGTACGGCGGCTACATGACCTTCGCGGCGCTGGCCACGCTCCCCGACACGTTCAAGGCCGGCGTCGGATTCGTCGGCGTCTCCAACTGGATCACGGCGCTGCAGGGGGCCTCGCCGCAGCTCAAGGCCTCCGATCGCCTCGAGTACGGCAACGTCGACGACCCCGCCGACCGCGAGTTCTTCCGAGAGATCAGCCCGCTCACGCACGTCGACCGGGTAAAGGCGCCGCTGATGGTGGTGCACGGCGCGAACGATCCCCGCGATCCGGTGACCGAGGCCGATCAGTTCGTGCGCGCCATCCGCGAGCGCAACGGCGATGTGGAGTACCTGCGCTTTCCGGACGAGGGACACGGCGTTCGCAAGCTCTCGAACCGCATCATCCTCTACCGGCGCGTGGCGGCGTTCCTGGAACGGACGCTCGGCCCGGGGGTCACGCGCTGCGGGGAGTGACCACGATCTTCAGCGTTCCCGGGCGCTGCGGCTATTTGACGGCGACAGAGCTCACAATCATGGAAGAGTCATCCAGCGCGGGGTAGCAACCGCGAAAGACGTGATTCTCAACGTACGCGTAGCGCCAGACCCGCGGGCTCCGCCATTCTTCGATGACTTTACCTTCCGACGTCAAAAGCGACACCAGAGTCTGGCCACGACGATCCTGCTGAACGACGGTCCGGGCCACCGCGACACGCCCGTCGCGCAGCACATCGAACGCGAGCAAGTATGACTTCGCTTGCGGAAACGAGATCGGCACGGTTCCAGTCTGACGCACCTCGACTCGTTTTTCGACCAGCTCAACGGTGACATGCCGGAGAAGAGCGTTGTCGGGATCGTAAACGGCGTATGACGAGGGACGGGTTTTCACGATTCTCGTCAACCGCGAAGAGCTAGGGCTGCGAGCTGTCCCGTTGATGAAAGATCCAAGTTTCTGACCGGAAAATGAAAAAACGGTGATGAGCGGCGCCGCCCCATCGTCTGGCTGTTCCTCGTGTGAGGTGGTGATGAGCGTATCGCCGGGCCCGAATTCGATCTCGCTGATCGTCATCCCCCGCACATCGAACCACGATGTGAGCCGCCAGTAATCGAAGTCGGCCTGAGCTTCCCGGCGCAGAAGGAATACGCCGTTGTGGCCGCGGCCGTCGCGTCCCATCCAGCCCCCCGACACGGCCAACAGCTGATGGTCGTCCGACATCGCCGCGCTGTAGATTTGGCCGACCGTTCCGTCCGCGAGCATGTCTGGAATCCAGTGCGCCACGCGAAGACTCGCGTCGTACGAGGCGCCTTTCGTCGAAATGAAGTCACCGTCGATGGCGATCGGTTCTTTCGGCGCCGGACGGTTGACCAGAACGAGATGTGAGCCATCGGCGAGTCGGATGAGCCGCTGCGCATTCGAGTACGCCAGCGGTCTCTCGGTCACAAGCCGCGATTCTCCAGAGAGAGTGATCTGGCCCGCGTGCGTCGAAATGGCGGTCAGAATGCATGCTGATATGGCGTGGAGGGTTCGCATTGAAAATCCTGCGTCTAGGGATTGTGTACACAACTGCGGTTCTCTGTTCCCTTGTAGTTACTGAATGCTGTCCAGCGATTTCGTACGAAGCATGAACCGCATGTCGTTCTGTCGACACAGCAGACGACGTTGCCTCCTCCGTAATTCTGCGTATCGTTATCGCAGACCAGTTCCTCGCCGCCATCGCACGTAATGGTCCTTGTTTGCGCTACACAGATGGACCCCGTACATGGCTGACCCAGGCTGGCGCAATCAATCGGCAAAGTTGGTATCGGCTTGAGCGCTGTACGTTGAGGTGCGCTGATGCTCGTCGCGCTTTGCTCCTGAGCAGGGTTCTCGTACGAGAGCGGCACCGAGACGGAAAAAGGAAGGACAAGGACGAGAGTGACCGCAGCCATCGAGAAGGTCATGAAAGCCACCTTTCTGCAGCGACGGAAGGTTAGTTCTACTTACCTATGCTGTCAACACGGAGTCGATCGCATAGAGCCGACCGAGCGGACGCTCGGCCCGGGCGTCACGCGCTGCGCGGATTCACGATGACCTTCAATACGCCCGGCCGCTGCGCATGTTCAAACGCAGCGACGGCGTCGTCGAGAGCGTATGTCGCGTGCAACATCGACCGGACGTCGACCTTCCGCTCGGCGAGCAGCGCCAGCGCCGGCGCCATCGGCCCGCAGCGCGAGCCGACGAGCGTGATCTCGTCGACGACCAACGACGACGCGTTGACGGTGAGGTCGCCGGCGTAGGTGCTCTTCATCACCAGTGTGCCGCGTGGCCGCAGCGCGGCGCGCGCCGTGGCGAAGCCGGCGGGGTTGCCGCTGCATTCGACGGCGATGTCGAAGGATTTCGGCGGCGGCGCGTCGTCTGCGCGACCGACAACCGACAACTGACAACCGGTCAACGCCAGCGTCTGCGCGATGAGTTGGCCCAGCTTGCCGTGGCCTACCACGAGCACGCGGTCGTCCGCCGTGACCCGCACCTGCTGTTGGATCTCCAGCGCCGCCGCCAACGGCTCGGCGAACACCGCCTCCTCGGTCGGCACTTCGTCCGGCACCGTGTGGAGGTTCTCCTCCGGCAGCGTGAGGTACTCAGCGAAGGCGCCGTTGCGGTTGATGATGCCGAGGACCGAGCGCTTCTCGCAGTGCGTCCGGCGCCCGTGGCGGCATGCCTCGCATTGATGGCAGACGGCGTTGATCTCGCCGACCACGCGCCGGCCTCCGACCTCGCCGACGAACTCGTGCCCCGGCACGCCGGCGAACGGGTAGTAGCCGCGCGTCAACTCGATGTCGGTGTTGCAGATGCCGGCGGCGAGCACGCGGACGAGCACCTCGCCGGGCGGCGGGGTGGGAACGTCGATCTCGCGCAGCGAGAGTTGGCGGTCTTCGAGCCAGAGGGCGCGCATCACCACGTCGTCGGCATTTTGCCCGTTCCGTCCCCGGTGCGGTGGCGCGGTGCGTCGAGCGTGGTGTAGGCGAGCTCGCGGTCGGCGCGCACGGCACGGAGCATCAGGCCGCCGCGCGCCATGTCGCCCAGACCGGCGAAGGCGGACGGGAACCGCAATCGCGATCCGAAGATCGGCCAGAGGATGTCGACGTACTTGCCGCTGGCGACGCTGCCCAGGAGGACGACTTGCGCGTCGTCGTCGATCTGCTCGGCGAGTGCGAGCGCGTCGCGCTCCAGCGGTTTGCGATAGGTGCGCTTCCGCGCGTCGATCGGCGTCCGGCTCAGGACCTTCATCCGCTCGGAAGTAATGCACCAGTCGGGCGGTACCAGGCCGAAGCCAGCGGTGATGATGCGGATGTTCTCGATCTCCGCGAAATGCAGCGCGTAGGCGATCTTGCCGCGGAAGTAGAGCGCGCTCATGAAGGCGAAGGCCAGCGCGATCGGCACGCCCTCTTCGGACTGGTACAGCCGCGCCGCTTCGAAGCTCGCGCGCGGCGACATGAGCTGCTTGGCGCGCAGTCCGGAGACGTTCGCCGGCGAGAGGAGGAAGACCGTGGAGGGCATCGTCGTCAGCGCAGCCGCCGCAGCGTGTCGCGCAGCAGTTTGTTGCCGCGCTCCTGGTCGTCGTCGTTTTTGCTGCGGATCAGGTCGTCGGCGCGCCGAAGGTCGGCGAGGATCTCCAGCAGCGGCAACGGGTCGCTGTCGGGGAAGATCCTCCGCTCCATCTCCGCGATCTCGTCGTCGATGTCGCGCGGATCGCTCGAGCTGCGGATGCGCTGCAGCGCGCGCACCGCCGCGTAGTCTGGATTCGCCGGGTCATCCTCGGCCACCGCCTGTTTGAAGTGCACCTCCACCAGCGATTCGCCCGGCTTGTCGGTGCCGGAGGCCAGGCGGACGTCGACGCGGTCGGCGATGACCGGCAGCTCGATGGTGCGCGAAGTGTCCGGCTGCATCAGCGCGTCGATCTTCTGCGTCATCGTCTTCGTCTTCCCATCCGCCTCGTAGCGGATCTCGACGCTCCCGACGTAGACCGGATTGTTGCCGTAGAACACTGTCCGCTTGGCGGGCACCGTCACCCGCACCGCGTAGGCGTGCTCGCCGCTCGCCTCGAAGCTGTCGGGCGCGCTCTTCGGCGCCTTGGTGCGATGCAGTTTCTTGTCGAACGGCCCCTCGCCCACGGGCCGCACCCACCGCACCCACCCCTCCCGCAGGGCATCGAGGCGCCGGTCGATGTGGCGGTCGACGTCGTAGGACGACTTCAGCGCCGTCGCGCGGACGCCGTACAACTCGCGCAGGAGGGAGCAGTCGTCGGCTTGGAGGGGGGTGGCGATGAGGAGAACGGCGATCAGTAAGCGCTTCATGCCGCCGATTCTACGAGACGTAGTGGAGTGCGGGCGTCCCGCCCGCACCCGCCGGCCGTCCCGGCCGGCGGCAAAGACGCCGAGGTACCCTCGGAGGCGTGACGTTTGTGGTCCGAAAACGCAACCGCCTCCCGCACTGGGACGTGTCGCACGGGATCCAATTCGTGACTTGGCACTTGGCGGATGCCCTTCCGATCGAGGCCGTCGAGCGGTTGCGCCGCGAACGCGATTACCAGCGTCAACGTCTGCGTGAGACCCGCGGAAGTGTTACCAAGGCGGACGTCGCGACGATCGAAGTCACGTTCCGCCGCCGTTGCGAAGGCCTCCTGGACGAATCATGTGGGTCGTGTGTGTTGCGCGATCATCGCGCGGCTAAGATCGTCGCCGACGCGGTTACGCACTTCGATGAGCAGCGCTATCGGCTCTTCGCGTGGTGCGTCATGCCGAATCACGTCCACGCGGTCTTTTCGACGAAGCGATCACTTGCGGAGGTCTTGCATAGTTGGAAGAGCTACACACGCACGCAGATCAACGGGTTGCTTCACCGCACCGGCAAACTTTGGCAGGACGATTACTTTGACCGGTTGATGCGAAATGAGAAGCAGTTTCGGCGGGCTGTGGACTACGTCCTGAACAATCCGGTGAAGGCGGGATTGATGGACTGGCCGTTTGTGCGCTCCTATCCCGAACGCTTCTAACTCCGCCGGGCGGGACGCCCGGCGGGTGCGGGCGGGACGCCCGCACTCCGGTCGCGGTGCAGCATCTTGCGGAGGAAGGCGGCGGTCGGACCACTGTTGGACGATGCCACCTCCTCCGGCGTGCCGGTGGCGACGATGCGGCCGCCGGCGTCGCCTCCTTCGGGGCCCAGATCGATGATGTGGTCGGCGGTCTTGACCACGTCGAGGTTGTGCTCGATCACCACCACGGTGTTGCCGCGATCGACCAGTCCGTGCATCAGGTGCAGCAGCTTCGCCACGTCGTCGAAGTGCAGGCCGGTGGTCGGTTCATCGAGGATGTAGAGCGTGCGGCCGGTGGCGCGTTTGGCCAGCTCCTTGGCCAGCTTCACGCGCTGCGCCTCGCCGCCCGACAGCGTCGTCGACGACTGCCCCAGCTTGATGTATCCGAGCCCCACCTCGTCGAGCGTGCGGAGGATGTTGGCGATGCGCGGCACGTTGCGGAACGTCTCCAGCCCCTGCTCCACCGTCATGTCGAGGATCTCGGCGATCGACGATCCCTTGTACGTCACCTGCAGCGTCTCGCGGTTGTAGCGCTTGCCGCCGCAGACGTCGCAGGTCACGTAGATGTCGGGCAGAAAATGCATCTCGATCTTGATCTGCCCGTCGCCCTTGCATGCCTCGCAGCGGCCGCCCTTCACGTTGAACGAGAACCGCCCCGGCCCGTACCCGCGCATGCGCGCTTCGGGCGTGCCGGCCATCAGATTGCGGATCTCGGTGAAGAGCTGCGTGTACGTCGCCGGATTCGAGCGCGGCGTGCGCCCGATCGGCGACTGGTCGATGTCGATGATCTTGTCGATCTGCTCCAGACCCTCGATGCGATCGTGCTCGCCCGGCGTATCGATGGCGTCGTAGAAATGCCGCGAAAGCGCTTTGTAGAGGATGTCGTTGACCAGCGTCGATTTTCCGGAGCCGCTGACGCCGGTGACGGCGATGAAGACGCCCAGCGGGATCTTCACGTCGAGATTCTTCAGATTGTTGTGCCGCGCGCCGCGGATGACCAGCGCGTTCTCACCGATCGGACGGCGGATGCGCGGAATCTCGATGCGCAGCTCGCCGCGCAGGTATTTCGCGGTCAGCGATGAGGGGAACGTCCGGACCTGCTCCAGCGTCCCCTCGGCCACCACCTCGCCGCCGTGCACGCCGGCGCGGGGACCGAGGTCGATGACGTGGTCCGCGGTCTCGATGGTCTCCTCGTCGTGCTCGACGACGATGACCGTGTTGCCGAGGTCGCGCAGTTCCAACAGAGAATCGATCAGCCTTCGGTTGTCGCGCTGGTGCAGGCCGATCGACGGCTCATCGAGCACGTAGAGCACGCCCATCAGCTTCGAGCCGATCTGCGTCGCCAGGCGGATGCGTTGCCCCTCGCCGCCGGAGAGCGACGCCGCGTTGCGGTCGAGCGCGAGGTAGCCGACGCCGACCGCGTTGAGAAACCCGAGGCGGTCGCGCACTTCCTTCAGGATCTTGCCGGCGATCTGCTCCTCGCGCGGATTCAGCTCGATGGTCTTGAAGAACTCCTGCGCGTCCTTGAGCTGCAGCTTGACCACGCCGTCGATCGGCTGGCCGGCGACGGTGACAGCGAGCGATTCGGGCTTCAGCCGCCGCCCGCCGCACTCCGGGCACTTGGTCGGCGTCATCCAGCGCTCGATCTCCTCGCGGATGTCTTCGTTGTCGGACTCGTGGTAGCGCCGCTTGAGCATCGGTACCAGGCCTTCGTACGTCCCCTGGTAGTGATACGAGCTGTCGCTCCCCTGGAACTCGAATTTGATCTTGTCCTCGGAGCCATAGAGGATGCAGTTGCGCGCCTTCTCCGGCAGCTTGTGCCACGGCGTGTTGATCTTGAACTTGTAGTGCTTGGCCAGGGTGTGGATCTGCTTGAGGCGCCAGTTGTCGGCGCCTTCCTTCCAGATGGCGATCGCCCCCTCCTCGATCGATTTGTCGACGTCGGGGACGATCTTCTTCTCGTCGATCTCCAGCAGCACGCCGAGGCCGGAGCAGCGCGGGCAGGCGCCGTAGGGGGAGTTGAACGAGAAGAGGCGGGGCGTGATCTCGCCGATGGAGACGCCGCAGTCGGGGCAGGCGTAGTTCTGCGAGAGAAGCTCCTCGCGACCGTTCTCCGCGTAGAGGATCTTGACCAGCCCCTTCGACACGCGCGTCGCCGTCTCCAGCGAATCGGCGAGGCGCTGCTCGATGCCCGCCTTGACCACCAGGCGGTCGATGCGGACGTCGATGGTGTGCTTCTTCTGCTTGTCGAGCGTGGGGGGGTCGGAGAGCTCGACTTCCTGCCCGTCGACGATGCCGTGGGTGAAGCCCTCCTTCACCATTTGAAGCATTTGTTTGCGGTACTCGCCCTTCTTGCCGCGGATGTACGGCGCGAGAACGGTGAACTTCGTCCCGGCCGGAAGCTGCATCAGGCGGTCGACCATCTGCTGGATGGTCTGCGGGCGGATCTCCTTTCCGCACGTTGTGCAGTGCGGGACGCCCACCGAGGCGTAGAGGAGGCGGAGGTAGTCGTAGATCTCGGTGACCGTGCCGACCGTGGAGCGCGGATTGCGCGAGGTGGTGCGCTGCTCGATGGAGATGGCGGGCGAGAGTCCTTCGATGGAGTCGACGTCGGGCTTCTCCATCTGCTCGAGGAACTGCCGGGCGTACGCGGAGAGGGACTCGACGTAGCGCCGCTGCCCCTCGGCGAAGATGGTGTCGAAGGCCAGCGACGACTTGCCGGAGCCGGAAACGCCGGTGATCACCACGAACTTGTTGCGGGGGACGACGACGTCGATGTTTTTGAGGTTGTGCTCGCGGGCGCCGCGGATGACGATGGATTCCATGTGCGGACGACTTTAACTCTCGCGGGGGGATCGCTGTTCCCACGCCACAGGGCGTAGAAAACTTGACAGCTCAGCCGACCACGACTTCGAGGTCTTCTTCCTCCAGGGCGGCGGGAACGCGCCCCTCGTTCAGCGCAGCCATGAGCAGGTTGGGGTCGTGGCGGGTGTTGATGACCCGGCGTTCACCGTCGAGGTTGACCTGTATCGCGGCGCGCTCGAAGGCGAGCATGTCGTCGAGGAACGGCTCGTCGAGCCGGCGGCTCGAGAGGTAGCCGGCGAACGCCTCCGCCTCGGCGCTGCCGAACAGCTCCGGCGCGGCGGCGGCACAGTAATCGTCGAAGAGCGCGCGGAGGAAGTCCTCGCCGCGCGTGAGTATGAGCAGCCGGCAGGTGTAGGTGAGGTTGTCGACGATCATGCCGGCGCGGACCTGCCAGACGAGTTTGCGGAAGACGGCGAGCGCCGGGTCCGCGCGCAGGCTGGCAGCCAGCTCGCCGGCCGGTTCGCGGCCGATCACCAGCGCGCCGAGGGTGTCCTGCCATTCGCGGGGGGACGTTGCTGTGGAGCGGCGGCCGTCAAGGCCCCGCCCCGCGGGGTGGACGCCCGCGCACCACACGCACGCCCCCCTCTCCCCCCGCAAAAACCCCAACCCCCAAAACATCAAGGCGGTGGTGGTACGCGAAATAAACCCCAACCCACCCCAAAAAAAAAAAACAACAAAAAAAAAAAAAAACAAAACAAAAAAAAAGAGCAAAACACACAACAACGAAAACACAA
>JBBPII010000007.1:152582-244345 GCA_038040385.1 Candidatus Gilichinskyi gelida | reverse complement strand
TTCATGGCAGCCGCTCCTTCCTTTCGTTTGTCGTCTGGCGACTCCAAACTTACAGGAAGGGGCGCGCTTTCAATATGCGTTAGGCGCGCGCGCTCGTCGACGCCGCGGAGGTTGCGTCGCACTCGCTCGTGCTGCTCTCCGACGGCGGGGCGAAGCACGACCCGCACGATTTCTGGAAGCTGTACGCGATGCGCGGCGATCAAGACGTCGTCATCGGACGGAAGACCGGCCGCCACGATCAGCGCTACCGGCGCGCGCTGACCGCCGGGCTCAATCTCTTCCTCCGTCTCTATTTCGGCGTGCGGCTGCGCGACGCCGACAGCGGCTTCCGCCTTTACCGCCGGGAGGTGGTGGAACACATCGTGCGCGGACCACTGCGCTTCCGCGGCTTCGTTTCCGCCGAGATCGCCCTTCGCGCCCTGGCGTACGGATTCCGCGTGGCCGAGGCGCCGGTCTCCTACCGGATGCGCGAGGGCGAATCACGCGGGCTGCCGCCGCGGGCCATCGCGCGCGCCATTGTCCGCCTGCTGGCGGACACGCGCGCCCTCAAGCGCGAGATCCGCAATGGAGCGCGCGCTTGACACGCGCTGCGGCCGCGCTGCTGCTCGTCTTGTGCGCACTGCCGTCGGTGGCGCGGACGCGCGCGGTGCGCCTGCCGGGCGCGATTCTCTGGATCGGCGCGCATCCCGACGACGAGATCCTCATCGCGCCGCTCCTCGGCCGCGATTGCGTCGAGCGCGGCGCGCGATGCTCGCTCCTGGTGCTCACCCAGGGGGAGGGCGGCGGCTCCGCTGCCGTTCGTACGGCGGAAATGCAACGTGCCGCGGAGATGCTGCACGCCACGCTGACGCTCTGGACGTTCTCCGATGTGCTGACCAACGTCGACGCGACGTGGTCGTCAGAGGCGGGCGGGCGGGAAGCGCTCGTGGCGCGGATCGCCACGGAGATTGCGGCCGCGGCGCCGGCCGCGGTCTACACCTTCGATCCGCGGCACGGCAGCACCTGCCACCCGGCGCATCGCGCCCTGGGTGCGCTGGTCATCGAGGCCGTCGCGCGGGTCACGCCGGCGCCGCCGCTATTTCTCGTCGAGACGACGTCGACCTTCAGCAGCGCCGTCGCGGAGCCCATCGTCATCGACGCCTCGGCGCACTGGTCGTATTTTGTCCGCGACGCGCAGATCCACGCCAGCCAGTTCCCGTCCGAGCAGATCGAAACGTTCGCGAACCTACCGGCCGAGCGGCGGCGCATCTACCTGATCGCCGCCAACGACGCCGGGCGGGCGATGTACAGTTTCACCTGCCCGTGATCCCCTACCGCGACTTCTACTATCCGCTCAACGTCTTCATGCACATCCTCACGCTCGAGGAGGGCGAGGTGCGCTATCTGCACTACGGCCTCTTCGAGCGGCCGGACGAGTCCATCGCCGTCGCGCAAGAGCGATCGACCAAGCTGCTGCTGTCGCGCCTTCCCCCTCCCCCCGCCCGCCTGCTGGAAGTCGGCGCCGGGCTCGGCACCACGCTCGCGCGCCTCGCGCGCCTCGGGTACGACGCGCAAGGGATCACGCCGGACGAGAAGCAGGTGGCAATGGCGCGGGGGGGGGTGACGCTGTCGTCGTTCGAGGCGTTCGAGGGGGCTCCGTTCGACGTCATCCTCTTCCAGGAGTCGTCGCAGTACATCGATTCCGAGACCCTCTTCGCCAAGGCGCGCGACCTCGCGCCGCGCGTAGTGGTGCTCGACGAGTTCGCCATGCAGCCGCTCGACGAGCCGGGAGCGCTGCGGCCGCTCGACGGATTCCTGCGCGCCGCGGCGGCGAATGGGTTTTCCGTCGCCGAGGACATCGATCTCTCGGCGAAGGCGGCGCCGACCATCGACTACTTCCGCGTACGCCTCCCTCGTTACCGGGAAGCGCTCATCGCCGACTTGGGCCTGACTGGTCAACAGGTTGACGATCTCGTGGAGGGCGGCGAGCGCTATAGTAACCGTTACTATAGTGGTGTCTACGTCTACCGGCTGCTGGACCTGCGCCGATGAAAATCGCCTACCTGCTGGAGGACACCGAGCTGGCGGGAGGAATCCGCGTGGCGGTTGCCCACGCCGACGCGCTCACCGGCCGCGGGCACGACGTCACGCTGGTCACCAAAGGCGGCCCGCTGACGTGGCGCCGCTCGCGCGCGCCGTGGCGGCACGTCGAATCGTTCGACGACATCGACGCGGCGGCGTTCGACTTCGTCGTCGGCACGTTCTGGAAAACCCTCCCGGCGACCTACGCCTTGGCCGGCAAGCGCGCCGTGCACCTCTGCCAGGGTTACGAGGGCTCGTTCACGGCGTACCAACCGTTCAAGGAGGCCATCGACGCCGTGTACCGCCTGCCCATTCCGAAGATCACCGTGTCGCCGCATCTGGTCGCCATCTGCCGCACGTTCTACGACGATGCGACGTACGTGGGTCAAATCGTGGATGAGGAGTTTTTTCAGGACCACCGGCTGAAGCCGGCGGCTACACGGGTTCTGCTGGTCGGCCCGGCGCAGGCGGATTTCAAGGGCATCGACATCGGCTACGCGGCCGTTCGCCGTGCGCGCGGGCTCGGCGCGGCGTTCGATCTGATCCGCGTGTCGCAGTGGGCGGCGGCGGAGGGGGAACCGTCCGACCTGGCCAGCGAGTTCCACGTCGCGCTCTCCACGACCGAAATGGCCCGGCTCATCGCCTCCTGCGACGTCTTCCTCGGCCCCAGCAGGCATCAGGAGGGTTTCGGGCTGCCGGCCGCCGAGGCGCTGGCGTCGGGCGTGCCGGCGGTGCTGTCGGAGATTCCGTCCTTTCTCTCCTGGGACGCCGCGCATGATTACGCGCTCTTCACGCCCGAGGGCGACGGCGACGCCATGGGCGACGCGCTCGTCCGCCCGCTCGGCGACGCGGCGCTACGCGAGCGTCTGACCATGCGCGGGCGCGATGTCGTCGAGCAGTTTCGTGCGGAGAGAACGAGCGCGCGGCTGGAGGCGTTTTTTCAGGGACGCTGAAGCGGCGGTGGCGGCATCGCCAGCTTCCGAAAGAAGAAATCGTCGTCCGGATCGTCGGCCGCTTTTCGAATCGTGCAATGCAGGCAGTCGACGCCGGGCTTCACGGCATCGAATTCGCGCCGCAGCTCCGCGAGTGCGGCGCCGTTCCAGATCTCATCGAACGTCTCGTCCACGAAGCTCCCGATCCGCGGACGCGACCAGGCCATGCAAGGAAACGCGTCGCCGTTCGGATAGATCGAGAGCATGTCCCACGGATACCGGCAGGTCATCGTTTCGCCGCTGTCGAGTGAGAGCTCGATCGGCGTGGGACGGTCGCGAAGAAATGCGGAGTCCCGGATGCCGGTGCGGGCGCAGAAGGCGGCCAGACTGGCGCGCGCGGCGCGGACCTCGCCCCAGAACGCCGCATCGTTCGACTGCTGGATCATCGCGTCGCTCATCCTGGAGACGGTTCGCACCGCGATCTCATCCGGTCTCAGTTCCTCGGCCAGCGTCAGGAACTGGTTGAAGCTGTCGATGTTGGGCTCTGAAAGGACATGGTTGATCCGGAGCACCGGCAGCGTGCCGCCACCACTCTCGCGCGCCGACCGCAGCGCATTCCAGTTCGCCACGACCTGCTCGAATCGCGCGCCCGGCCGAAGCATTTCGAACACCGGCTTCGTCCCGCCGTCGATGGAGACGATGATCCGGCTCAGGTTGCGAGGTTTCGCGGTTGCGGGGTTTCGCGGCCCCACCCGCCCCGCAACCGCGCAACTCCGCAACCGCGCAACTACAACCGCCTCGCCAGCTCCACCGCCACCGGCAGCGTCCTCACCAGCACGCGGTCGCTGTCGCTGCGCTTGAGTTGGCGCACGATGAGGTCGTCGATGTTCTGGTGCAGGCTGCGGGTGACCGACTCCGGCGCGCTGACCATGCCGTCGACGGTGGCCACCAGCACGCCCCGCTCGCGGTCACGGGCGATGCTGGCCGACGAGCCGTCCTCGAACCCGATCTCCACCGCCCCCACCCCGCCCGCCTCGCCCCCCTCCTGGCGCTCGAAGCGGTAGTCGATGGAGCCCTCGCTTCCCACCCGCCCCGCCTGCACGGTCAGCCAGGCGGCGAACAGCAGCGATTCGACCGACTGGCCGAAGAACGCGCTCTGCGCCGCGGCGACGACCCGCACCCGCCGGATGGCCCGCAAGCGCTCGCGCATCTGCGGCGGGTCGAAGACCGACGCCGCTGCCGCGCGCCACTCCTCCAGCCGCACCCAGTTGAGGTCCGCGGGCGCCGTCGTCGTTTGCTCCGCCACCCGGCTCACCAGCGCCAGATCAGCGGGCGAGTCGAAGTAAACCGAGTCGACCACCAGCCGGTCGGCCGGCTCGAGCAGCGACTCCACGTACGACGCATGCTCGGTCGGCAGATCGCCGATCCACCACACCGCCACCGGCATGTCGGGGATCAGCAGCGCGTTGACCACCGGCGGCACGCGGTCGATGTACGACCCGCCGGCGACGATGGCGATTTCCTCGGAACAGACCTGCTGCCCGCCGCCGATGCGATGGCAGTTCGCGCTGATCCACGACGCGAGGTCCGGCGCCGCCTCGGGGTTCGAGCGCACCACGATCGTCCGTTGCGGTACCGACGCGCTGGCGCGGCAGAGCGTTTCGCTGGCCATGGCGTGCTGATCGCTCGACGAGGTGTGCGCCACGACGTTCCACAGCGCGGCGCGGGTCACGGCGTGATCGCCCTCTTTCTTCTCCCCACGCCATAGCTCGGAGAGGCTCTTCTCGATGGCGTTCACGTCGACGCGGACGTCTTGCTCCAGTGGCGGAGCGCTCACGGTCTCCTCCACTTGCGCCCATCCCGCTCGATCAGCCTGTCTGCCGACTCCGGACCCCACGCCCCGGCCGGATAAAGCTCCGGCGGCCGCGGGTCGGCGGCCCACGCCACGAGCAGCGGGTCGAGCCAGGCCCACGCAGTCTCCACCTCGTCGCGGCGGGCGAACAGCGTCGAGTCCCCCATCATCGTCTCCAGCAGCAGCCGCTCGTACGCCTCCGGCGGCTCCGCGCCGAACGACGTGGCGTAGCGGAACTCCATGGTCACCGGCGCGCTGCGCAGCGTGGGGCCTGGAACCTTGGAGTCGAACTTCAGCGAGATCCCCTCGTCCGGCTGGATGCGGATGGCCAGCACGTTCGGCTGCGCCTTCATCTTCGTCATCTTCCGGAACAGCGGATACGGCGCCGGGCGGAAGTGGATGGAGATGTCGGTGACGCGCTTCGGCAGCCGCTTGCCGGCGCGGATGTAGAACGGCACGTCGGCCCACCGCCAGTTGTCGACGAAGACCTTCATCGCCGCGTACGTCTCGATATTCGAATTCGAATTGACCCCCGGCTCCTGGCGATAGGCGATGGCGCGCTCGCCGAGGACGGAGCCCTCGCCGTACTGGCCGCGCACGGCGTTCTCGCTCTCGTTGCCGCGCGGGAACTCCCGCAGCGCGCGGAGCACCTTCACCTTCTCGTCGCGCACCGCGTCGGCCTCGAAGGCCACTGGTGGCTCCATGGCCACCAGCGAGACGAGTTGCAGCATGTGGTTCTGGATGATGTCGCGGGTGATGCCGGCGGTCTCGAAGTACGCGGCGCGCTTCTCCACGCCGATCGATTCCGCCACCGTGAACTGGACATGGTCAATATATTGACGATTCCAGAACGGCTCAAAGATCCCGTTGGCGAAGCGGAGCACCAATAGGTTCTGGACCGTCTCCTTGCCGAGGTAGTGATCGATGCGGAAGACCTGCCGCTCGCGGAAGGTGGTGACCGCCACGCGGTTCAGCTCTTTCGCGCTCTGGAGGTCGTGGCCGAACGGCTTCTCGATGATGGCCCGGGTGAACGGCCCGCCGCGCTCCGGATCGGTGACCATCTTCTCCGCTCCGAGCAGCTCGGTGATGATGGGGAAAAAGTTCGGCGGCACCGCGAGGTAGTAGATCCGCCGCCCACCCGTCCCGCGCGTCCTGTCGCATTCCTGCAGCTTCTGGTTGAGGCGGTAGAACCCTTCCGGCTCGCTGAAGTCGCCGCGCACATAAAAGAGTCCCTTGGCGAAGTTTTCCCACACCGCCTCGTCGACCGGCCGCACCCGCGCGTGTTTGTCGCACGCCTCGCGCATGGCCATGCGGAAGGCGTCGTCGGTGAAGTCGGGGCGGGCGTAGCCGATGATGGTCTGGCCCGCCGGCAGCAGTCCGTCGTGCGCCAGCGAGTAGAGCGCCGGGATCAGCTTCCGCTGCGTGAGATCGCCCGACGCGCCGAAGATGACCAGGCACGACGCGTCGGGGACGCGCTCCTGTTCCAACCCTTCTCGGAGAGGGTTCGCCTCCAGGACGGGCGCTGCCACCGTCATCGCGGCGATTGTATCGTGTCGTCATGAAGCCGACCTTTTTCCCCACCCCCGCCGCCTTCCGTCGCTGGCTGCAGAAGAATCACCACAAGGCCACCGAGCTGCTGGTCGGCTTCTACAAGAAGGACTCCGGAAAGAAATCGATCACTTGGCCGGAGTCGGTCGATCAGGCGCTCTGCTTCGGCTGGATCGACGGCGTCCGCCGGCGCATCGACGACATCAGCTACAGCATCCGCTTCACCCCGCGGAGGCGGGGCAGCATCTGGAGCGCCGTCAACATCCGCCGCGCCACCGCACTGGCGGAGGAGGGCCTCATGTCCCCTACCGGACTGCGCGCCTTCGAGGCGCGCGACGAAAAGAAATCGGCGATCTACGCCTATGAAAACGCGCCGCGCACCCTCCCGCCCGACGCCGAGAAGACCTTCCGCGCGAACAAGAAGGCGTGGGAGTACTTCAACGCGCAGCCGCCGTGGTACCGCCGCGTCGTCACCCATTGGGTCGTGAGCGCAAAGAAGGAGGAGACGCGCGCGCGACGGCTGGCGACGCTCATCGCAGACTCCGCGGCCGGGCGGCGGGTGGGGGCGACGGTCATCGGGAAGAAGCCGTCCTGACGGGTTGCGCCCCGAGACCGCGAGACCTCGCTACTTCGCAACCTCGCGCGGTAGTATCCCCCCCGCTATGTGGCAATACACGCCGCGCGTCGCGGTCATCAAAGGCGTCCGCACTCCCTTCGCCAAATCGGGCACGCATTACGCCCGCCTCAGCGCGCTCGACCTCGGCAAAATCATTGTCAGCGAGCTGGTCTCCCGCTCCGGCATCGACCCGAAAGCCATCCAGGAGCTCATCTTCGGCAACGTAATTCCTTCGGTCAAAGCGCCCAACATCGCGCGCGAGATCGTCCTCGGCACCGGGCTCCCGCGAAAGATCCCCGCCTACACCGTGAGCAAGGCCTGTGCGTCGGCGAATCAAGCCATCACCTCCGGCGCCGACATGATTTTTCGCGGCTACGCCGACACGGTGATCGCCGGCGGCGCGGAGTCGCTGTCGGACATCCCCATCCTCTTCTCCAAGAATTTCTCCGAGGCGCTGGTCACGGCGAGCAAGCAGAAGAGCATCGGCGGCAAGCTCGGATCGTTCTCCAGGATCCGCCCCAAGGACCTCGCACCCGACGCGCCGGCCATCGCCGAGTCGACCACCGGCCTGACCATGGGCGAGTCGGCGGAGAAGATGGCGAAGGAGAACCACATCTCGCGCGAGGCGCAGGACAGGTTCGCGCTGCAAAGCCACCATCGCGCCGCCGCGGCCACGGAGAGCGGGCGGTTCAAGGACGAGGTGATGACGGTGATCGTCCCCCCGTCGTTCGACAGCATCGTGGAGACCGACAACCTCATTCGCGGCGACACCACCCTCGACGCGCTGGCCAAGCTCAAGCCGGTGTTCGATCGGAAGTACGGCACCATCACTGCCGGGAACTCGTCGCCGCTCACCGATGGCGCGGCGGCGGTGCTGCTGATGTCGGAGGAGAAGGCGAAGGCGGAAGGGCTGAAGCCGATCGGCTTCATCAAGAGCTACGCATTCGCCGCCACCGATCCCTTCGACCAGTTGCTGCAGGGGCCCGTCTTCGCCTTGCCGACGGCGCTCGATCGCGCCAAGCTGACCCTCGCCGACATCAACGTCATCGAGATGCACGAGGCCTTCGCCGCGCAGGTGCTGTCCAACATCCAGTGGATCGGCTCGAAGAAGATCGCGCAGGAAAGGCTCGGCCGCTCCGAGCCCATCGGGCAGATCGACCCCGAGAAGATCAACCTCACCGGAGGCTCCATCGCCCTCGGACATCCCTTCGGCGCCACCGGCGCGCGAATCGTCACCACCGTCTGCAACGAGCTGCAGCTCACCGGCCAGCAGTACGGCCTGATCACCGTCTGCGCCGCGGGCGGGATGGGGGTGGCGATGGTGCTGGAGCGGGAGTAGCCCAAATTTATCCTGAGGCGCGAAGCGCCGAAGGATCTGGCGCCCACCTGCGCAGCGCACATGGGCACCAGATCCCTCGCTTCGCTCGGGATAAACGTAAGCTCAGTTGCGGAACGCCGTCCACGCCGCCTGCATGCGGACGGTCTGGCCGGCCGTGAACTCGAACATGCACGAGTCCTGCGAGTAGTCCATGAAGTTGAAGATCGGATCGAGGCCCGCTTGCGACGCGCCGGTACAGGTGTCGCGGCCGACGGGGCAATTGAACGCGGGGCTGAACTCGGCCGGCGTATCGGCGATGTAGTCGTTCTTCTGGCTGCACTTGCCCTGGAAGGTGTGGTAGAGCGCGAGCCAGTGACCGACTTCGTGCGTGGCGGTGTCGCCTTCACTGTAGATCGCGAACGTGCCGCCGGGCAGCGAGCGCCAGTCGAGGACGACGCCATCGAGAATCGCGTACTGCGGATACGTGAGGATCGACGGGAAGTATGCGAACCCGAGGTAAGGGCCGCCGTCGACCGTATAGATGTTCAGCGTTCCATTGCCGCCGCGGCGGAGCGCCGCCTTCGCTTCCAGTTCGACTGAGAAATTGGTCACCAATTGAGTGAACCACGTTGCGTTCGTGGTGCGGGTAACGCCCGCCAGGTTGAACCCGAAGCCGGTGTTCGCGCCGCCGGTCCGACCGTTGTACGACTCGTTCAGCACCCGGATCTGATCGCGGATCATGGTGTCGGAGAGGTCGCCGTTGGCGAAGCCCGCGCCCTGCGTGATGACGTGCACCCACACGTCCACGATCGCGGATGCCTTCCCCTTGGTTCCCTTCGCAATGGCCGTTTCGATCTGCGCGATCTCTTCGTCGCCCGGCTGCCTCGTACCGCAACGCTCCGGTTGCGCGGCATACAGCGGCGCGACCGTCAACAGCACACAAAGAATTGCCCACACTCGTAGCTTCATGTTCGCTCCTCCGGTTGGATTTGTGGCGGCAATTATGCCCCTACCGGCGCCACCGAGGATAGACTCCTCTTCTACCATGCCCGAGGTCATCCGCGCCGTCTGCCCGCACGACTGTCCCGACACCTGCGCGATGCTGGTCACGGTCGAAGAGGGACGGGCCGTCAAAATGGCCGGCGACAAAGACCACCCGTTCACGCAGGGGTTCCTCTGCACGAAGGTGGCGAAGTACCTGGAGCGCACCTACCACCCCGACCGACTGCTCTATCCGCAGATTCGCACCGGCGCGAAAGGCGAAGGGAAGTTCCGCCGTGCGACGTGGGACGAGGCGCTGTCCCTGATCGCGGCGCGGCTCAAAGCCATCATCGACTCCCCCGACGGGCCGCAGGCCATCCTCCCCTACTCGTACGGCGGCACGCTCGGGCTGATCCAGAGCGAGGCGATGGCCAGCCGCTTCTTCCGGCGCATCGGCGCGTCGTTTCTCGACCGGACCATCTGCGCCAGCGCCGGCATCGAGGCGCTGATGCTGACGTACGGGACAAGGATGGGGACCGATCCGGAGACCGTCGACCAGGCGAAGCTGATCATCCTGTGGGGCACGAACACCCTGACGTCCAACCCGCACCTCTGGCCGTTCATCCGCAAGGCCAAGGACAACGGCGCGACGACGATCTGCATCGATCCGTTGCGCACCCGCACCGCGGACGCGTGCGACGAGCACGTCCCCCTCCGCCCCGGCACCGACGCCGCCCTGGCCCTCGGCATGATGCACGTCGTCTTCCGCGACGGCCGCGAAGATCGTCAATATCTTGACCAGATGACGTTCGGCTGGGAAAAGCTGCGCGATCGCGTCCTCAGCGAGTATCCGCCGGAACGCGTGGCGGGGATCTGCCGCCTGCCGGTGGAAACCGTCGAGCGCCTCGGCGCGCTGTACGGCACGACGAGACCGTCGTTCATTCGTCTCAACTACGGCCTGCAGCGCCACGCCGGCGGCGGCTCCGCGGTGCGCGCCATCTCCATCCTCCCCGCGGTCACCGGCGCCTGGAACGACGCCGGCGGCGGATGCCAGCTCTCATCGTCGGGAACGTTCGAGTACAACAAGGCGGCGCTGGAGCGGACCGACATCGGCAACGGCGCCCGCACCATCAACATGACCCGGCTCGGCGAGGCGCTGACCGAGACCGGCGATCCGCCGGTCAAGGCCATCGTCGTCTACGACTCCAACCCCGCGTCGATCGCGCCCGATCGCGAGCGCGTCCTGCGCGGCTTCCGGCGCGACGACCTCTTCACCGTCGTCCTCGAGCATTTCCAGACCGACACCGCCGACTACGCCGACGTCCTGCTCCCCGCCACCACCCAGCTCGAGCACGAAGACCTGCACAAGGCGTACGGGCACCTCTACATGATGTTCAACCCGCGCTCGATCGAGCCGCTCGGCGAGTCGCTGCCGAACGCGGAGATCTTCCGCCGCCTCGCCGCGGCCTGTGGGTTCGACGATCCGTACCTGCGGGAGAGCGACGAGGAGATGATGCGCGCCGCGCTGACCGGCGGCGGCGAGACCATGCGCGGCATCACCCTCGACGCCCTGCGCGAGAAGAGCTGGATGCGCCTCAACGTCCCGACGCCGCACCTCCCCTTCCCGCTCGGCGTGCGATTGCCGACGCCGAGCGGAAAGATCGAGATCGAGTCGGCGGGCGTCGCCGCCCTCGGCATCGACCCACTGCCGCTGTACATCCCGCCGCACGAGTCGGAGGAGCGCGTCCCCGAGCTGGCGCGGCGCTTCCCCCTGGCGCTTCTCTCCCCGCCCGCGCACGCGTTTCTCAACTCCACCTTCGTCAACGTCGCCTCGCTGCGGCGATCCGCCGGCAAGCCGACGCTGGAGATTCACGCCACCGACGCCGTCGCGCGCGGCATCGCCGAAGGGGAGCGGGTCACGATTTTCAACGACCGAGGATCGTTCAGCGCGGAGGCGGTGGTGACCGATCGCGTGCGGCCGGGTGTGGTCTTCGCGCCGTCGATCTGGTGGGGAAAGCTCACCGACGACGGCCGGAACGCCAACCACACCACGTCGCAGGCCCTGACGGACCTCGGCGGCGGGGCGACGTTCTTCGACAACCTCGTCGAGGTGACGAGGGCCGGCGGGTGAGTCCGTTCATCCTGCCGCTCGCGGCGATCGCCATCGTCTACGTCGCCATCATCCTGCTCAACGAGCGCTACAACCTGCTGTCGGTCGACCGCTTTCCTTCGCGGCTGGCGAAGATCGCCGCCTACGTCTGGCTCGGTCTCTTCTTGCTGGTCATCGCGTTGCTGGTCACCGGCTCCTCGCTGAAGACGCCGACGGCGAAGGAGCTGGCGTCGACACCGTTCTACCGCCTCTTCGCGTTGCACTGGATCCTGATTGTCTTCCTCATCGTCTGGTGGCTGCTGACCGGACGGCCGCGGCTCCACGAGTACCTCAACATCCAACCCGAGCGACCGGGCGAGGCGGTGATGACGGGACTCGCGGTCGGCTTCGGCGGCTGGATGTTCACGCTGATGGTGGCGCTGGTGATCGGCCTGCTCCTCAGCGCCGCCGGGCTGATTCCGAAGAACCCGCAGCCTTCGCCGATGATCGGCTACATGGCGGCGCTGCCGCTGTGGAAGAAGGCGACGATCGTCCTCTCGGCGATGACCGTGGAGGAGGCGTTCTTCCGCGGCTGGCTGCAGAAGCGCGTGGGGCTGCTCGTCTCGACGACGCTCTTCGCCATCGCCCATTCCGGACTGGGACAGCCGCTGCTGCTGATCGGCGTATTCGTCATCTCGCTCATCATCGGCTTCACGTTTTACCGGACCAAGAACCTCATCCCCGGCATCGTGGCGCACGGCGTGTTCGACGCCATTCAGCTCTTCGTGATCATCCCCGTCCTGTTCAAAATGATGGGACTGGGAGGGTGAATACCCGTCGTCATCCTGAGCGCAGCGAAGGATCTCCGCCGCACCGCCCAGATCCTTCGCCGTCTTCGCGGCTCAGGATGACGGAGCCTCACGCATGACCGGACGGCGCGCCGACCTCTGGTGCGTCCTGCTTCTCGTCGCCATCCCCACCGCTCTCTTCGCGGACGTCTTGATCCTCGGCACCAACTTCTACATCCGCGATCTCTACCGCTACCACTTCCCGATGAAGAGCGCCGTGCGCGCGGTGGTGGCCGCCGGCGAGTTCCCATACTGGAATCCCTTCTTCGCCGGCGGGCAGCCGATGGCGGCGAATCCGGCGTACGAAATCTTCTATCCGCCGCAGTGGCTCATCTTCCTCGGCGACTACGACCGCGGTTTTGCGCTGCACATCCTCGTTCACGTCTACCTCGCGCTGCTCGGGATGTACGCGCTGCTCCGCGCGCTGCCGCTGCGGCCGGGAGCGGCGTTGGCAGGCGCGCTCTCGTTCGGCATGGGCGGACTGCTCCTCGGCACGATGACCAATCTGCCGACGTTCTTTGTCTGGAGCTGGGCGGGGTTGGGAGGGTGGGCGGCGCTGCGGTTCGTGCGCGCGCCGTCGCGGAGGACGCTGGCCGTCGCCGCGGTGATCCTGGCCATGCCGATGCTGGTCGCCGAGCCGGTGGCGCTCGGGCAACTGTGGGCGCTCATCGCCGTCGGGGCGTGGATCGTCGACCGCCGCTCGCTGCGTTTCGTCCTCCTCCTGCTGGCCACGGTCGTGCTCCTGTCGGCCGTGCAGCTCCTGACGATGGTCGACCATGTCCGCGACTCGGCGCGCGCGCGCGGCTTCTCGTATCACGTGGTGATCGACTACAGCATGCCTGCCATCCGGCCGGTCGAGTTGCTGACGCCCCACGCCTTCGGGATCCCCAACCCCGAGGCGCGCGCGTTCTGGGGGTCGCGGTTCTTTCCGCGCGGACTGCCGTACCTCATCAGCATCTACTGCGGACTGTTCGCCGCGGTCTTCGCCATCGGCGGCGCCGTCGCGCGGGTGCGGGGGAGCGTGGCGTTTCTGGCCATCGCTGCCACGTCGTACCTCTTCGCCATCGGCGTACCGTTTCGACTCTTTTACGCGATCGGACTGCGCTCGATCCGCTATCCGGAGAAGTTCGCGGCCATGGGCGTGGTGGCGATGATCGTCTTCGCCGCGGTCGTTGCCGACCGTTTGCTCGACGGCGACGAGCGCATCCGCCGGGCGGTACTGTTTACTATGGTGGCCATCACTATAGTGGCCACTGGTACAGCGGTGGTCTTCGCCCCCGTTCGCATCACTGCCCTCCTCGCCGCCGCGTGGGCCGTCGTCCTCTGGCGGCGATGGCCGCCCGTCGCCGCGCTCGTCCTGCTCGTCGCCGACCTCGCCCCCTTCGCCAATGAAGTCGCCGCGCGTCTGCCGCGCGAGTTCTTCACCCCGCCGCCCCTCGCCCGCGCCCTGCCGCCCGGCGCCACCCTCGCCCACCGCGGCGAGTGGCTGGTCGACGACGTCAACCGCCGGCGCTACGAGCAGGCCGCCGCCATCTGGCTGATGCGCAACAGCCTCCGCCCGCTCACCCCCGCAGCGTGGGGCATCCGCGGCGTCCTCGAGCCGGACATCGACGAGACGTTTCTGCTCCCCACGCACGATCTGATGGACGCCTTCCAGCGCAGCGGCGGCGCGGAGCGCGTCATCGCCCTCACCGGCGCGGACTACGTCGCCGGTTGGCGCGACTTCGACGAGGCCCGCCGCGAGACCGACGACGTCTCGCAGATGCAACCGCTGGTCGTTCGCCGCACGCCGTACGGCGGGCGCTATCGAACGTCCGCGCGCATCCTGGCGGTGCGCGAGACACCGAACAGCGCGACCATCGACGTCGAGGCCGCCGCGCCCTCGCCGCTCGTCATCCTCGTCACCCGCCACAAGTACTGGCGCGTCACCATCGACGGCCGCGACGCCGCGGTCTCGCCGGCGAACATCGCGTACCAGTCGGTGCTGGTGCCGGCGGGGCGACACCGCGTGGCGATGCGCTATCGCAATCCGCTCATCGCGTGGGGGGCGCTGGTCAGCGCGTTCGTCCTGGTGGCGATTACTGTTCCGACACCACCACGCCATCGCCTTCGAAGCGGATCTTGAATCCCGCATCGCCGACGTTCTCGATCATGACGTTGTCGACGGACTTGTCGTCCATCACCGTCGGGATGAGGTTGCCGGTCCAGGCCACCAGCGCGTTCGAGGAGATCGACAGCGGATACTCGCGCGTCACCCGCATGGTCAGCGGCTCGATCGAGGTCGAAATGGCCAGCGAGCCTCTGCCGAAGATCTTCACTGTGTCGATCTTCCGCTGGTACGCCGCGTCGTAGATGGGCTCGACGCGATAGGTCAGCGTGTCCTCCAGCGCCAGGAGGTTGCTCCCCTCGACGTAGATGAACTCCTCGTTCAGATCGAGCAGGAAGGTCTTGCGCCCCTTCTCGTAGACGAAGATCTTGCCGTGGCCCACCGCCTTGATCAACGTCTGCGCCGTGGTGCCGAGGAGGCCCGACTCGGCGACGAACTTCAGGTTGCCCGAGTAGCTCGACACCGTGCCGCGCTTGACGTGCACGTTGCGTCCGAAGTTGATCTCCAGGAATCCGTTGTCATGCAGCGAGAAGGTTTTCGATGCTCCTTCGATCTTCCGGTCGAGGTTGATGCGCTTCTCCTCGATGAGCTGCGTCTCGTCGACGGCATCCTGCAGCTTGCGCGCGGCGGTGTGCGCCGGTGAGGGCACCTGCCCCGGCTGCGTCACCAGTTGCCGCACTTCGGCCAGGTGTTCCTGCGTGACGGCGCGGATCTTCTGCGTCGTCTCGTCCTTTCTGGCCTTGGGCGGCGGGAGGGTGGGGATCGGCATTTTCTGGGTGATCGCCGCCTGGCTGGGCGGCGGGGCCGGGCGCATCTCCGCCTCCACTTCGCGGGCGATCTTGTCGGCGCCGGCGAACTTCAGATGCTCGAGCGCCTGCGCGAACTTCTTCTTCTGCCGATAGAGCAGGCCGAGGTAGAGGTGCGACTTCGCGTAGTTCGGCCGCAGCTCGATGGCCCGGAGCAGGTATCGCTCTGCCTCGTCGAGCTTTCCCTGCTTGAAGAGGATCAGGCCGAGGTTCGAGTGGAGGATGAAGACGTTGGGGTTCTCGTTGACCAGGCGGCGGTAGATGACTTCCGCCTCGGGGAACGCATTGGTCTTGAAGTAGACCAGGCCGAGGAGATTGAGCACGTCGGCGTCGTCGCGGCGCAGCCGCTGCGCGTTCTCCAGCTCCCGCCGCGCCTCGGCGTATCTCCCCTCCTGAAACGCCTCGCGGCCGCGGTTGTAATGGAGGAGAAAAACTCCCTGATCGAACGGGGCGGGTGGGGCGGCGGCGGGGTCGCGCTCCGGCATTGGGGCGCGATTGTATCGTGGACTATTGCGAGCCGAGGTAGCGCATGCCGGGAACGACGGAAACGAGCGGCGGCTGCGCGAAGGCGGTCTTGAATCCACCCTTCAGTTTCCTGCCGCCGCGCGAGCCGGCGAAGCCCACCGCGCCATATGGCCGGCCGTAATAGACCGTCAGCGCCCGCTTCACGTAGGTCATGGTCTCTTCGTAGGGGGGGATGCCGCCGTTGCGGATGACGGCATTCTCGCCGGCGTTGTACGCGGCGAGCGCGCGCGACAGGTCGTCGGGGAACATCTCGGTCAGATCGGCGAGGTAGCGGATGCCGCCCCGGATGTTCTGCTCGACGTCGTAGATGTCGCGCACGCCGTAGCGCTTCGCGGTTCCCGGCATGAGCTGCATCAGGCCCCGCGCGCCTTTGTGCGACACGCAGCGCGGATTGAAGTTCGATTCGACCTGGATGACCGCCCGGACCAGGACGGGATCGACGCCGTGCTGGATGGCGTAGCGGTCGATGATGGGATCGTATTGCGAGCGGCGGTTGCGCTGTTTGGCGAGCCAGTTCCAGTCGCTCTTCTTCGAGCCCTGCGCCCCGAGGTTGGAGATGACTTTGGTGCCGTCGCCGCGGATGACCAGGTTCACCTGCGCCTGCGCGGGCGCAACGATGGCCAGGGTGAGGACGAAACAGAACGACCGCATTGGCATCGATGGTAGCAGAATTGCCACCATGAGCTTCGCGCCGATCCAGAAAGACGTCGACGACTACATCTCGCAATTCAAGGAAGGCTACTTCCCGCCGCTGGAGATGCTGGCCCGCCTCACCGAGGAGCTGGGCGAGCTGGCGCGCGCGCTGAGCTATCGCGTGGGCTTCAAGAAGCTGAAGAGCGGCGAGACAGCGGACGACGTCGAGGACGAGCTGTGCGACGTGATCTTCGTCGCCGTGTGCCTGGCGAATTCGCTGTCGATCGATCTCGATGAGGCGTTCGCGAAGGCGATGGAGAAGTATCGGGTTCGAGATCGGGATCGGTGGACGAGAAAATAGTCTATCGATTGCACATCGCGTACGCCTCACGAAACGTCGGATTGTCGACCAGCGCCTTATTGATCTCGAAGTAACTGCGCACCACGTCGTTGGTCTGGATCAGGCGGCGGCGGAGGTCGAGGGCGATGGCGCGCCAGAATTTGCCGGCGGCGGCGGGGTGCTGGCGGAGGAAGCTCGCCAGCGGCTGCATGGGGATGGAGAGCACCTCGGCGTCGGTCAGGGCGCGCAACGTGGCGGAGGCGACGCCGTCCTCGATGATCGACAGCTCACCGAAGGTCTGTCCCTCCACCAGATCGCACAATGGGACTTCGCTGTCGTTGACTCGGCGCGTGACGCGCACCCGGCCGCTCTTGAGGATGTGCAGCGCGCGGTTCGCATTTCCTTCATCCAGAATGACATCGCCGGGTGTATAGCGATTGCTCACCAGAGATTCTTCGAGCGCGTGCATCTCGTCGGGCTCGAACTCGGTGAAGAGCGTGACGTTCTTCAAGAAATTCGCGTACAATGGAGCCATCCTTAAAGCGATTAATGCCAAGCAGGACCGCGGTCACCATACCGCGGCCGGGCGAGGCCTTTCAACGAGGAGATCGGGCATGGACGGATTACTTCGGTCTTTGATCATGACCGTCCGCCGGCGCGTTCGCGACGACGAGGAGCTGACGGTGGAGGCAGTCACCAAGGAGCTCGGCTACACGCGCCAGTACGTTTCCGGCCGCTTTCATCGCATCACCGGCCGGCTGCTCAGCCACTTCCTCAAGGAAAAGCGCCTCTCCAAGGCCGCGCGCCTGCTGAAGAACGGCAACCTGCGCGTCTCACAGATCGCCCGCCGCTGCGGGTTCGACTCCGAGAACTACTTCCGCCAGCAGTTCCGGGAGCGCTTCGGGATGTCGCCGCGGCAGTTCCGCACCAACGGACACCTGCGCTCGGTGCGCCGCCTGGCGCCCGCCGCCGTGGCCACGGCGTAACGGAACGCCGCCGTCCCGGCGGCTGGCCGGGCGGCGTCCCCGCCGCCGTTCGCGAAAGGGCGCCGGGACGGCGCCCGGCCAGCCGGCGGGACGCCGGCGCTCCTCAGTTCACCCGTGATCGAACGCCGCCTCGATCCAGAGGTAGCGCAGCGTGTTCGCGTCGCGCGCACGCGTCAGCGCGGCGTTGCGCAGGAAGACCAGCGTGCGACGCAGCGCCGAGTGCGGAACCGCGGTCTTCGACAGATACTCGCGGTGCTCCGCGGCTGAGGCGAACGTCACCGACTTCAGCGCGCCCGCCAGCCGCACCACCGTCCCCTGCACGCCGAGCTCCCCCCGCCGCAGGAAATGCCGGCGCTGAAAGAGCCGCAGCTCGCCCCCCTGCGCGCCGATGCGCAGCGGTTTGCCGGCGTAGTACGGCATCGAGCGTATGCGAAAGCCCCACGCCTTGGCCGCGCCCACCGCCTCGGCGATCTCCGCCGCCAGCGCTTCGTCGACCGACTCCCGCTCGCGCACGATGACGATCCAGTCGTTCTCCGCCGCGTCGACCGCGCGGTTGAGCTCCGCGCGATGGGCGGTGAGGTCGTCGCGCGGCGGGACGTCGAGCTCGAGGACCTCGATGCGCTCGAATTTGGCGAGAAGCGGGGCGACGGCATCGGCGGGAAGATGGCCGACTGCCAAAAGGGAGATGCTCAACTAGTCCTCGACTTTTTCCTGCACCCGCACGATCGAGGAGGCGCGGCCGGTCGTCTCGTCGACCTCGATCATCGCCCCCGTGAGGCGGATGTCGCGCTTCGCCACTTCCAGCTTCTTCGGCGTGTTCATCAGAAAGCGGTGTAGCGCCTCGTCGGGGCGGAAGCCGATCACCGAGTCGTACGCGCCGGTCATCCCGACGTCGGTCTGGTACGCGGTGCCGAGCGGCAGGAGGCGCTCGTCGGCGGTGGGGACGTGGGTGTGCGTGCCGACCACGGCGGAGACGCGGCCGTCGAGGTAGCGGCCCATGGCCTGCTTCTCCGAGGAGGCCTCGCCGTGGATGTCGACGACGATCACCTTCGCCGCGTCGCCAAGCTCGCGCAGCTCGCGGTCGGCGGCGTGGAAGGGGTTGTCGCACGGCGGCATGAAGACGTTCCCCATGAACTGCAGCACCGCCACGTTGACCCCCGCCGCGGTCTGCCGCACCACCCGCCCCTTCCCCGGATTGCCGGCCGGGTAGTTCGCCGGGCGGATCACGTGCGGGTAGTGCTCGTAGTTGTCGACGAACTCTTTCTTGTCCCAGATGTGATTGCCGGAGGTGTACGCCTGGATGGGAAGCTCGGAGAGCTCCTCCATGATCGACTCGGTGACGCCGAAGCCGCCCGCGGCGTTCTCGATGTTGACGATCGTGAAGTCGATCTTCTCCCGATCGACCACATGCTCGAGCTTTTGATGCAACGCCCGCCGGCCGGGCTGGCCGACGACGTCGCCAATGTAGAGAATTCGAATCATGGGGTTGCGGGGTTGCGAGGTTGCGCAGTTGCGAAGTGTCCGGGAGCGCAGCGCTGCGCAACCCCGCAACCTCGCAACCTCGCAACCCGCTTCTTACTTCGCGTAATCAACTGCTCTCATTTCTCGAATGACCGTGACTTTAATCTGCCCCGGATACTGCAGCTCCGACTCGATCTTCCGCGCCACGTCCTTCGAGAGCCAGATCGATTGCTCGTCGGTGATCTTCTCGGCGTTGACGATGATGCGAAGCTCGCGCCCCGCCTGGATGGCGAAGCTCTTGGCCACGCCGTCCATCTGGTTGGCGATGGCCTCCAGGCGCTCGAGGCGGTGCACGTAGTTCTCCAGGATCTCGCGGCGCGCGCCAGGGCGAGCGGCGGAGAGGGCGTCGGCGGCGTTGACCAGCACGGCTTCGACCGTGGTCGGGTCGTAGTCGCCGTGATGGCACTCCATGGCGTGGATGATCTCGCGCTTTTCGCCGTACTTTTCCAGGACCTGGCGGCCCAGCTCGAGGTGCGTCCCTTCCATCTCGCGGTCGATGGCCTTGCCGATGTCGTGTAGCAGGCCGCCGCGCTTGGCGATGGTGTCGTTGACACCGAGCTCCACCGCCATCAGCGCGGCAAGCTGCGCCACTTCCAGCGAGTGCACCAGCACGTTCTGGCCGTACGAGGTGCGATAGCGCAGGCGCCCGAGGAGCTTGAGGACCTCGGGATGCAGATCGGTGAGGCCGATGGAGAAGGCGGCGGCCTCCCCCTCCTCGAACAGCTTCTGATCGAGCTCCTGCCGGACCTTCTCCACCAGCTCCTCGATGCGGGCGGGGTGGATGCGTCCGTCCTGCATGAGGCGCTCGAGCGAGATGCGGGCGATCTCGCGGCGGATGGGATCGAAGCCGGAGAGGATGACCGCTTCCGGCGTGTCGTCGACGATCAGATCGACGCCGGTGGCCAGCTCGAGAGCGCGGATGTTCCGTCCCTCGCGGCCGATGATGCGCCCCTTCATGTCCTCGCTCGGGAGGTCGACGACGGAGACGGTGTTCTCCGCGACGTAGTCGGACGCCATGCGCTGGATGGCCATGCCGAGGATCTTGCGGGCGCGCTGCTGGCCGAGCTCGTTGGCCTCGGTCTCGATGCGCTGGATGATGCGGGCCGCGTCGAGTTTCGCCTCGTTCTCGATCCCGCGGATCAGCTCGCGCTTGGCCTCGTCGGCGCTCAGGCCGGCGACCTGCTCGAGCTTGTGGCGCTGGTCCTCGATGAGCTGCTGCAGCTCGCCTTCGCGGGCTTCGACCTGCTTCTCGCGGTCGTTGAGGCCTTTGTCGCGCCTCTCCACCTCATCGAGGCGCGCGTCGACCTGCTGCGTTTTCTTGTCGAGGTTCTCTTCTTTCTGCTGCAGCCGGCGCTCGGAGTTCTTCATCTCCTCGCCGCGCTTCTGCGCCTGCCGATCGAAATCGGAGCGCATCTGCAGCAGTTTTTCTTTGGCTTCGAGGTCCGCTTCCTTCAGCTTCGAGTCGGCGGACTTACGGGCATCTTCGAGAATGCGGTCGGCGTTGCGGCGCGCTTCGTCGAGCTGCACCGTGGCGCGTTTGCGGGACAGCGTTCCCCACAGCGTGCCGATGACCGCGGCCACCACCACGCCGATCAGGACTGCAACCAAATAGACGTTCAAGACTGCACCTCCCCATGGGAGGCTTGCGCAGCGAGTAGGAAGGAAATTCGGAGAACCCCGCCTGAGCCGTGTGAGTTAATTCTTACTTGAACCTGCCGAAACAGGTGGGCGCTCTACCCGTGCCGTTTAGCTCCTTCACCCCTCGACGAGCTCGGGGGAAGGCATGCACGCGGCCCGAAGACGCGAGCACCCGAAGTAAGAAGCATCGGTTCAAGCGTTAGATTCATTCATCACGCACTCTGCAGGGACTCCGAAAAGTATCTGTCTCTCTCGTTCGCTCAACCGATGATTCGGTTGAGCCGCTCCGACATTTCCTCCGTTTTCTCGATCCACGTCCCCACCGCACTCTCGCGCTGTTTCCGGTATCGAGAAAACTCATCGGCGATGTTGAGGGCCGCCAGGATGGCGATTTTCATCGGGTCGACCGTCGCGACCTGCGCGGCGACTTCGCGCATCCTGGAGTCTACAAACCGCGCAAGCTCCGATAAATAGTTCGGGTCTCCTTCTCCACGAACGTTGTACGTCTGGCCAAAGATCTCGACGCTTGTCGAGTCGGGTTTACCGTCCATCGGAAAAATTTACCCAAAAACGCGAGTGAGTATAGCAGACGGGATTTCGACTCCTGGGCCCCGACGTTCGCTGTGTTATTCTGACCGCTCTCGTCCCCGGCCGCACAGACAATTCGATCGATGATCCACTTAGCGAATGCGCTGTCCGTGTACCGGCACGCCGGGGAAGTCGTCATGCGCCGCGTCGGCCGTGAGGCTCTCCTGGTGCCGGTGCGCAACCGTGCCGGCGATCTCGACTCGATCTTCACCCTCAACGAAACGGCGATCCTGGTGTGGGAAGCGCTCGACGGCAAGACTCCGCTGGAGGCCGTAGTCGAGCGCATCTGCCGCGACTACGACGTCGATCCGGACCGCGCCGCCGCCGATGCCGGCGAGATCGTCGGCACTCTCGTCGAGGCGGGTCTGCTGGAGCGGTCCGAATAGATGGAAACGCTCTCCTACACCGAATTCAGCCGCCGGGTTCATCGCGAGGTGAACGCGCTGCGCATCCCCGTCAACGGAACGATCGAGCTGACCAACCGCTGCCCGCTGGTCTGCTCGCATTGCTACAACAACCTGCCGATGAACGACGTGGCCGCGCGCCGCGCCGAGCTGTCGACCGACGACCATCGCCGGGTGATCGACGAGATCGCCGAGCTCGGATGCCTCTGGCTCCTCTACTCCGGCGGCGAGATCTTCGCCCGCCGCGACTTCTTCGACATCTACGAGCACGCCAAGCGGAGCGGCCTCCTGGTCACGCTCTTCACCAACGGAATCCTCATCGACGAGCGCGTCGCCGATCGCCTCGCCGAGCTTCCACCGTTCGCCATCGAGATCACGCTCTACGGCAACACGCGCGAGACCTACGAGCGGCTGACGCGCATCCCCGGCTCGTACGACCGCTGCATGCGCGGCATCGACCTGTTGCTGGAGCGGAAACTGCCGCTGGCGCTCAAGACCGTCGCCGTGTCGGTGAACCGGCACGAGGTCTTCGACATGAAGGCGTTCGCCGACGGGCTGGGTGTGGACTTCAAGTTCGACGCGATGATCAATCCGCGCATCGACTGCTCCTCTGCGCCGCTGGCGGTCCGGCTCTCGCCCGAGGAGCTGGTGGAGATGGATCTGCGGGACGCCACGCGCGTGGCCGAATGGCGCCGCCTGGCCGAGGACTTTCAGCCTATTCCAGCGTCGCAAGGCGAAACGAAGAGCCTCTACGATTGCGGCGGCGGCGTGAACAGCTTCGCCATCGACCCGTACGGCAACCTCACCATCTGCGTCCTCTCGCACTTCGACAAGTTCAACCTGCGCGACGGCTCGTTCGCCGAGGGGTGGGACTTCCTGACCAACAACATCCGGGCGAAGACCATCACCCGCCCGTCGAAGTGCACCGCCTGCTCGCTCAAATCCGTCTGCGGCATGTGCCCGGCCAACGGGGAGCTCGAGAACGGCGACCCCGAGGCGCCGGTCGACTTTCTCTGCCACACCGCGCACCTGCGCGCCGCCGCGTTCGAGATCGACCTGGCGCCGCACGGCGACTGCGAGTACTGCAATGGCGGCGAGCGAGAGGAAGTCATTCACGCCGAGGTGGCCAGACTGCTCGCCGGCGCCCCCGCCGCTCCCATCTCCGCCCTCAGCGCCGCCGCCTCATGCGGCACCGGTACCGGCTGTTCGTCGTGTCACGCGTAGAAGAAGGATGAATTCGATGGAATCAGAGATCGAAACACAGCAGCAACCAACCAGGAAGCCCTACCTCAAGCCGGAAGTGACGCGCTTCCCGCTCCGGCCGGAAGAGGCGGTGCTCGGCTTCTGCAAGTCCACCAGCTCGGCCGGACCGAGCGGCGGCACCTGCCGCGTCTCCGGTTTCTGCCAGACCGCGGGCTCCTAGCGGATGGACTCTTTCTTTCGCATCGGCGGCCTCACGCTCGGCGTGCGCGGCAGCGACATTCCGGTGACGGGACCGCTCGCAAAGTTCGGAGTGTGGCCTTCCCACCTGACGGGCGTCCCGCCCGGCGGCGATGCGCAACGCGACCGGGCGAGACGCCCGATCGGTGCGGGCGAGACGCCCGCACTGCACGCTGACGTCGAGATCGACGTCACATTCGATCAACCATACGCCCCGCCGCGCGGCGCGCTCCTCTTCGACTCCGGCGCCGTCTGGAAGCTCTTCGATGACGGCGACGGCTTTCGCATCGAGTGCCGTTCGGAGCTCTTCGGCGAGCTGCCGTACAAGACGGCGGCCATTGCCCGCGACCTGCGGCGCGTCACCATCAACATGAGAGTGGAAGGACTCAACCCGATCGAGTTTCCGCTCGACGAATTGCTCATCAACTCCCTCCTGGCGCAGAACCGCGGGGTCGAGCTTCACGCCTGCGGTGTCATCGACGCCGGCAGCGGCCTGCTGTTCATCGGCAACTCCGGCGACGGAAAAACCACCACCGCACGCCTCTGGCAGCACGAGCCGGTGGAGATCGTCAGCGACGATCGCGTGGTCGTCCGCGCCGAGAACGGCGCCTGGACGATGTACGGCACGCCGTGGCACGGCGAGGCGGAGATCTGCTCCCCCGCGCACGCGCCGCTGCGCCGCGTCTACGTCCTCGACAAATCGCCGCACAACGGCGTCACCCCGCTGCGACCGGCGGAAGCGGTGGCGCGCCTCTTCTCCTGCGCCTTCCCCCCTTTCCACGACCCGCGCGGACTGGAGACGGTCGTCGACACCCTCGGCCATCTCGCCAGCAGCGTCCCGGTGGCGCGCCTCTCGTTCATCAACGATGCGAGCGCCGTCGAATTCGTGCGCCAGGAGGCGGCGGCGTGAACTTCGAGAACACCGTCACCGACCTTCTCGCCCGCGGTGTTCCGGTCCGTTTCCGCGCTCGCGGCGACAGCATGCATCCCACCATCCGCTGCGGCGAGCACCTCCGCGTCGTTCCGGTCGAGGCCGCCGCCATCGCCGTCGGCGACGTGGTGCTCGCACGCCACCAGCGGGGATTGACCGCGCATCGCGTGGTACGAATCTCCGGCAGGCGGATTACTACACGAGGCGATAACTGTTCTCAGGACGATCCCGCATTTACCGTCGCAGATCTCGTCGGGCGCGTTGACGCCGCCGAGCGGGACGGCTCTACTCGAACGGTCCATTCCCGGAAATTCAGGCAGGCGCGCGGATGGGTCCGCCGCGTTCTGACGCATTTCTCACGTCGGCAGCAACGGCTGGCCGCCGCCGTCCTCGTAATCTGGCAGTCGGTCCTTTAGGCAGAGAGAGAAAACATGCTAATTCGACGGCTCCTTGCGGGCACCGCGCTCGTTCTGGCAGGCGCAACCGCCCAGGCGCAGCTCGCGCAGAACGGCGTCGCCAGCGGCGCGTTCACATGGACCACCGGCACGCCCACCGCGACGATCGCCCACACCACGCCCAATCTCGCCAACCGCTTCATGATCGTCGCTGTGCACATGAACATCGAGAACAGCACCGGCTCGACGGTCGCCGGGGTGACCTACGCCGGCGCGCCGATGGCCCTCACGACCGCCATCAGCGACGGCGGCGCACCGAACACCCGCACCGAGCTCTGGGGCCTCATCGCGCCGACCACCGGCGCGAACAACGTCGTCGTCACCCTTCAGAACATCACTGCCGGCCAGTCGGTGCAGGGGGTCGTCGGCGTCACTACCTACGTTGACGTCGACCCGCTCCTCACCGGGTCGCTCCCCCACAGTGGCGTCGGCAACGACACCGCTCCCACCTCCACCCTCGCGGGCTCCGCCGCGGGCGACATGGTCGTCGACTTCACGACCATCCGCCAGACCAACGCAGGCACCCAGAGCATCACAGCGGTCGGCGGCGGGCAGACCACGATGTACAACAACGTCAGCTCGCCGGCGCCGCTCAACAACGACGACATCATCGCCGTCTCCAGCCGCGAGACCTCCACCGGCGCCAACGTGACTATGTCGTACACGGCGGCCGCGAGCGCGCGTTGGTCGAAGGCCGGCGCCAGCCTCCGCGGCGCGATCACCGACGTCTCCATCACCGGATACGCCACTCCCGACGTCGTCGACGGCACGCCGACCAACGTCACCTTCACCTTCACCATCACCGCGGAAAGCGCCGGCGCCAACAACGTCGATTTCAGCTTCCCGCTCCCGGCGGGCTACAGCATCGTCTCCGCGAACAGCACGCTGGTGGCGTGCACCGCGGCAGCCACCTCCACCTGCAACGACATGAACCTGCTGACCACGGGCGGCACCGCGACCGTCACCATCGTCGCCACCAGCCCGTACAGCGCGGTCGGTACCGCGACCGGCACCGCCACCATCACCGTCGGAACGCCCGACTCCCTCGCCGGCAACAACTCGGCTGCCGTCAGCGTCCGGACCGAGTCGCGCGTCTGCGCCACGCCCGGCAAGGACGGCATCGCCGGCACGATCAGCTCCAATCCCGATACCTACTACCCCGGCACGGCGAACGCGGCTGCCGGCGCGACGTCGATCACCGTCGGCGCCGTCCCGGCAGGCTACGGCACGGCCGCCATCACCGCGGGCGACCTGCTGCTGGTCATGCAGATGCAGGACGCGGCGATCGACTCCAGCAACAACGACCGCTACGGCAGCGGCGCGGGAAATGCGGGAACCTCGGCCACGGTCGGAACCTCGGGCTCCGGCTCCTCCAATCTCAACAACGCGGGACGCTTCGAGTACGTCGTCGCCGTCACCGGTGTCACCACCGCCGGCGGCACCTTCACGGTCACCGGCGCCGGCGCCACTAACGGCCTTCTCTACGCCTACACCAACGCGGCCGCCTCGGGCACGCAGGGGCAGCGGCGCTTCCAGGTGATCCGCGTCCCGCAATACAGCACCGCCACCATCGCCGCCGGCACTTCGGCGCCCGCATGGAACGGCACGGTCGGCGGCGTCCTGGCCATCGACGTCTCCGGCACCATCACCATGGGCAGCAACGCCGGCGCGGGCACGGTGGCCACCACCAACGGCTCGCCGACCGTCACCGGCACCGGCTCGAGCTTCCTCACCCAGATCCGCAGCGGCGACACCATCAACATCCAGGGCCAGGGGAACTACGTCGTTCTCTTCGTCAACAGCGCCACTCAGCTCACGCTCACCTCGAACGCCACCGCCACTGCCACCGGCCGCACGTATACCGTGCCGCACATCTCGGTCAGCGGCCGCGGCTTCCGCGGCGGCGCGGGACGGCAACTCGCCGGCGGAGCGGGGGCCAACACCGACTACCGCACGCTGGCGACGAACGCGGCCAACGGCTCGAAGGCCGAGGGTATCGCCGGCACGCCGCGGTACGTCTTTCAAGGCACCGGTACGCCGCTCGACACCGGCGTCGAGGGTTACCCCAACGGCAGTTACGGCCGCGGCGCCCCCGGCAACGCGGGCGGCGGCGGAACCGACGGCGAGATCGTCACCAACCAGCAGAACACCGGCGGTGGCGGCGGCGGCAACGGCGGGCAGGGCGGCAAGGGCGGCAACGCCTGGAACAACGTCCTGGCCCTCAACGGCGGATTCGGCGGTAACTTCGAGTCGCCGAGCCCCACCCGCGTCATCATGGGCGGCGGCGGCGGCGCCGGCACCACCAACAACGGCACGCAGCAGGGTTCGGTCAACCTCGGCACCAACGGCATCAACAGCAGCGGCGTGGCGGGCGGCGGCATCGTCTTCATCCGCGCCAACGCCATCACCGGCACCGGCACCATCGCCTCGAACGGCGCATGGGCCATCGACGTCGGCAACGACTCCGGCGGCGGCGGCGGCGCCGGTGGCACCATCGTCATCCAGACGCAGTACGGCGTCCTGACCAGCCTCTCCGCCGAAGCCAAGGGCGGCAGGGGCGGCGACGCCTGGTTGACGCAGGCCAATCCCTGCAGCAATCCGACCTGCCCGCCGAATGCCACCGACTACCCCGGCGAGCGCCATGGCCCCGGCGGCGGAGGCGGCGGCGGCGCGATCTATCTAACCAGCGCTGTGGCCTCCACCACCGTCACCGGGGGAGCGAACGGCGTAACCACGCTGGACAATGACACCTTCGGCGCCACTGGCGGCGCGAACGGCATCGTCCTCATCTCCGCGACGTCCCCCACCCCGGGCGTCGACACCGGTTTCGACTGCGCCATCGCCAACCTCGTGGTCACCAACACCGATGCGCCTGATCCGGTCACCGCCGGCTCGAACATCACCTACTCCCAGACGTTGACCAACGCCGGCCCGAACACGGCCGATCAGGTCACGTTCTCGACCAGCGTTCCGGCCAGCGCCACGTTCGTCTCCATGACTCCGCCGGCCGGATGGTCGTGCATCACGCCCATCGTCGGCGGCACCGGGCCGATCACCTGCACCACCGCCTCGCTGGCCAACGGCGCGTCGGCGAACTTCACCTTCGTCGCCAATACCAACGCCGGCACTCCCGCCGGCTACATCGTCAGCAATACCGCGAACGCGACCGCCCAGACCAACGACTCGAACTACGCGAACAACACCGCGACGGCCACCACCACAGTCATCACTCCCGCGTTCGCCGACATCCGCGTGACCATCACCGCGCCGGCCACGGTGGTCGCCAACACCAACTACAACTACACCCAGACCGTCAGCAACGGCGGCGGTGCCTCCGCCGCCAACCCCTCGTTCAGCGAGAACACTCCGCCCAATACCACGTTCCAGGGGATCACCCCGCCGGCGGGATGGAGCTGCATTACCCCTGTCATCGGCGGCACCGGCGCCATCACCTGCACCTCGGCCACTCCGCTCGCCGCCGGCGCCAGCGTCAACATCCCGATGACCCTCCGCGTCAACGCCGGCACACCCAACGGGACCGTGGTCACCGAGACGGCCACCGTCTCGACGAGCACCACCGACTCGAACAGCAGCAACAACAGCTCGAGCGTTTCGACCACCGTCGTCGCCGCCGGCTCGGCGGACTTCGGCACCACCATCACCGCCCTCAACGACCCCGTGCCGTCGGGCGGCTTCGTCAGCTTCAGCGAAGTAGTCACCAACAACGGCGTCACCGCCGCGAACGCGACCTACACGCAGAACGTGCCAGCCAACACCACGTTCCAGTCATTGACCGTGCCCGCCGGCTGGAGCTGCGTCACCCCCGCCGTCGGCGGCACCGGCGCCATCACCTGCACCACCACCGGCGTGGCCGCGGTCGGCTCGAGCTTCACCTTCATCCCGACCTACAAGGTCAACACCGGCACCGTGGCCGGCACCGTCATCACCGACACCGTCACCGTGACCGCCGCAGTTGCCGACTCCGTCGCCGGCAACAACACCGCCAGTGCGACGAGCACCGTCCAAGTCCCGTCGAACGCCGACCTGGCCATCACCAAGACCGACTCGCCCGATCCAATCGGCGTGGGGCAGCTCATCACCTATCTGCTGCGCGTCGTCAACAACGGCCCGGAGATCGCCACCGGCGTGACCACCAGCGATACCCTCCCCGGCACCGTCACGTTCATATCCTCCTCGCCGAGCCAGGGAACGTGCAGCGGGACCTCGACGGTCTCCTGCTCGCTCGGCACCCTCGCCGTCAACGGCACGGCCACCGTTTCCATCGTGGTGCAGGCGAATTCGACCGGCACCATCAACAACACCGCCACCGTCAGCGGCGCCGTCACCGATCCGGTCGCCGCGAACAACAGCTCCTCCACCAGCACGACCGTGCTCGCGGTGACGCTGGTCCACCTGCGCGACCTCATAGCGACGCAGGACAAGGACAAGGTCCTCCTCACCTGGCAGACCACGTTCGAATCCGACAACCTCGGCTTCAACCTCTATCGCGAAGTCGGCGGCGTCCGGACCAAGCTCAATAAGGGCCTCATCGCCGGCTCGGCTCTCGTCGGGAAGAAACAGGACAAGAACGCCGGACACGGCTACCGCTTCCGCGACAAGCTCGCCAACGGCACCTTCGCGCAGTACTGGCTGGAAGACGTCGACATGCACGGCGTGCACACCCTGCACGGCCCGGTATCGCCGGTCACCGGCAACGCCGACGCCCCCGCCAACACCACTCCGCTCGCGGGCCTCGGCGCCTCGGGCACCGTTCTCGCCTCCCCCGCCGGCTTCGGCGTGGTCCAGACGCTCACGCTCGGCGACATCAGCGCAGGCCAGATCAAGCAGCAGCAGGACCTCGCCGCCGACGCCGGCCTCAAGATCTTCGTCACCGAGGAAGGCTGGCAGCGCGTCACCAAGGCGGCCATGGTTGCCGCCGGCTACGACCCCGGCACCAACGGCGACAAGATCTCGCTCTTCAGCGCCGGCATCGAACAGCAGATCACCGTCGACGACGGCGGCGACAACAAGTTCGACGCCACCGACACCGTCGAGTTCTACGGCCTGCCGCTCGACACCCGCTCCACCGGCGCGCGCACGTACTGGCTGCGCAGCAAGGGCGGCAACAACCGCGTGAAGCTCTCCAAGGGCAAGGGCGGCGACCCGGTCACCGGCAGCGTCCCCTTCACCGTGCAGCGCATCGACCGCAACATCTTCGCCGCCGCGGTGACCAACGTCGAAGAGAACTTCTTCGGGCCGCTGATCTTTGCGGACTGGGAGACGCCGGTGGACATCACCGTCGCCGGCATCGACTCGTCGTACGGCGGCGACGCGAATCTCGAAGTCACCCTGCAGGGCGGCACCGACGGCGCCATCCACCTCGTCGGCGTCACCTTCGCCGGCCATTCGCTCGGCACCGTGTCGTTGCCGAGGGCAGGCCAGCAGACCTTCTCATTCCCCGTTCCGCACTCATGGGTGGCGAACGGCCCGAACACCGTGTCGTTCACGGCGCTCAACGGCTGGGACGATCTCAGCCTCCTCGTTGAAGTGCGCCTGACCTATCAACACGTCCTGCGCGCCGACAGCGGTGCGCTCGAGGTCAATCTCCCCGGCGGCCGCGCGGCGACCATCGGCGGCTTCGGCAACGCGCGCGTGCGCGCCATCGACATCACCGATCCGCAACGCCCGATCGAAATGGAAACCTCGGTGGCCGCCGATCCGCAGGGCGGCTTCGCCGCGACGTTCGCCACGCCGTCCGACAGCGCGACGCGCACCATCCTGGCCTTCGATTCCACCCGCAGCGTCACGCCGCAGGAAGTCGTCGCCAACCGGCCGTCGAGCTGGAGCGCGTCGAGCACCAAGGGCGCCGAACTGGTCGTGGTCAGCAACCCGGCCTTCACCGCCGCCGCGGCGGTCATCGAGCCGGCGCGTAAGGCGCAGGGCATCTCCACCGTCATCGTCGACGTCGACGACGTCTACGACGAGTTCAACTTCGGCATCCGCGATCCGCAGGCCATCCGCAACTTCATGCAGAACGCCGCGCAGTGGAAGACGGCGCCGCGGTGGCTGATGCTCGTCGGCGACGCCAGCATCGATCCGCGCAACTATCTCGAGATGGGCTCCGCCGACTTCATGCCGACCAAGCTCGTCACCACCACCCCGCTCATGGCGCCGATGGATGACTGGTTCACCGACTTCAACGGCGATGGCATCGCCGAGGTACCGGTGGGACGCATTCCGGTGCGCACCGCCGATGACGCGGCGCGCATCTTCAACCGCCTCGCCTCGCGCGGCACGCCATCGGGCACCTGGAGCAACAGCGCGCTGTTCGTCGCCGACAACCCCGGCGACTACGACTTCGCGGACGCCGCGGCCTCCGCGGCCGCGCTGCTGCCGCCGTCGTTCAGCACACAGTCGATCGGCGTCAATCACGGCGACATCGTCTCCGCCATGAACGCCGGGCAGCTCATCGTCGATTACATCGGCCACGGCTCGACCGAGATCTGGAGCAGCCCGGGCGTCTTCCACTCCAGCGACGCCGCGGCGCTGACCAACGGCACCCGCCTGCCGCTCCTGGTGGGCATGACCTGCCTCAACGGCTACTTCCACGACGTCTACACCGAGAGCCTGGCCGAGGCGCTGATGAAGGCTCCCAACGGCGGCGCGATCGCCGTCTGGACTTCGTCGAGCCTCACCCAGCCCGACCAGCAGTCGATCATGAACCGCGAGCTCTTCCGGCAGCTCTTCGGCGGCGCCTCCATCACCCTCGGCGAAGCCATCACCCGCGCCAAAGCCGCGGTGAGCGACCCCGACGTGCGGAAGTCGTGGGTGCTCTTCGGCGATCCGTCGATGCGGTTGAAGTAAGGACCTCGGCGCGGGTGCAGTTGAGCTGTAGATAGTGAATTGATCACGCGTCGCATTCGCCGCTTTCCGAAGCGTGCTTGCCTCGCAGGCTTAGCTTCAGTAGTGCTCAGCGTGCGAGAACATTAACCTCCGGTGCTTGGGTTCCCAAGACACCTGAAATTGAAACCGGCCTCTATCATCGTAGATCATCGTAGATGTTCAAGTAGACCAGGTTCGAGTCGCGTCTTGGCTCGCCGGTAGTGTCGGACCAGAACGAGCGATATAGCTTGAGCGCGTCCTCTTTCATCGCTGAACCAGTACGGTGTCTTGCGCGAAGGTAGATGTCTTCGAAAAGCGAAGGTGAATTCCCGGCTGTATTGCTGTTGCACAGCACTCCTCGCACGACGCACACCCGGGGTTCCGGATCCGCCATCAGTAAGCAGGGCCACAGGCGAGTATGATTCCTGAGCATTAGAACTGCCAACAGACTGCAGCAGAAATGCGCGTCCGTCTGGGCCCTTTTGGACGTCGTGTCTTGCCGTTGTTGTAACGTCGTGCACCGTAGAACACGCTACTCCATGGCAGACCGCTTCACGCGTCGCGAGACCGCGACGCCAAGCACAAATGCGATTAATATACCAACGGTGATGACCGCCAAATGCACCGCACACCTCCCTCCAGGCGAAAGAGACCAAATACCGCCTGCCCCGCTGAGAACTCTTCGTATATACGCCGAACCTGCCGGATCTGTGCTGTGCATCTCCATATCAGGCCGGCACAAAAACCAGTAAGTACCAGCATTTGCGAATATGACTATACCGATTATGTGGGCGAGTGAGCGAAGACGAGGCAAAAGGTGCATTTGTAGCTCGCTTAGAGGCTTAGAACGGCGTTGCGTGTGGCGGTGGTGGTGGCAGATTGCACGCCAGCAGACGATCGTTTTTGCATTGATCAACGCAATGTTGATACGCGTTGCGCACAGCTTGCTCGGCAGCAATTTGCAGGTAGTGGAGGTACGCGTAAGAAGCACCCAATCCGATCCCAGCACCTATGATCGCGCCGGTAGCGCCTCCTTTGACGGCACCGGCCGCGGCGAAAGCAACCGTCACCCCCAGCTCGACCACATGGCTGTAGTGAAAGGTGGTTTCCACGCCACACAGACCCCATTGGAATCGCTGAGCGCAGCACTGACCACACGGAACCCCATTTCCGCACGGCGGCAGAGGACCACACGATTTTAGTCCCAGCGGATCACGTCGAAGTAGCGGATCGTTTTCGACGTAGGCGTAGGTTCTGCTCAAGTGGCTTGAAAGGAGCGGGTTTCCCGCGAGATGTTCGCCGAGCGGATCCTCACTGATGAACCGTCCCCGCGCCGCGTCGTAGTATCTCGCGCGATAGAACCACGCCAGTGCACCGTTCTCTCGGCCGGTGTAGCCAAAGAGCTCGCTCGTGGTACCGAGCGATTCGCCCCACGGTGAATACGCGAAGCTCGAGGTAACTGCACCGGTGGAATCGGTGACGAGAGAGATCGAGCCGAGACCGTCGACGGCGTAGTAGGAGACGGCGCCATTCGCAGTTCGCTTGGCCAGCGGCTCGTCGATCCCGGGAGCGAACAGGTAGTCGGTCGAGACTCCCGTGGTCGTGTTCCGCTCGCCGACCGTGTGCATTCCGAGGCTAATATAGCGCGTCGTGCTCCCGTTGCGGGTCACGGACTTGCGGCGGCCAAGGTAGTCGTAGGCGTACGTCGCACCGCCGAACGACGTCAGGCGGTTGAGCGAATCCCACGTGAATCCGCTTGCCGTCGTCGTCGCGGTCACGTTCCCATTCGCGTCATACGTGAAATCCGGGCCGATGACGCCGCGGGGCGAGCCGGCGCCGTCGTGTCTCAAACGCTGTCCGTTCTTCGCATTCGCCCCATTCTTGTAGTAGGTGTAGGCAGTCAGAGAGCCGGCCGGCGGGCGCCACGTGGTGCGATTGCCTATGGCATCATACGTCCATGCCTCGTAGGTGTGGTTGACGTTGGGGTAGTCTGCGCGGGTCAACTGGTAGAGGTCGTCGTACCAGTACTTTGTCATGCCATTTTCCAGAAAGCCCGAAGAGCCGGTTACCGTGACGCTCGTCCGCTGCCCCAGGATCGTATCCATGCCCGTGGCCCAGTTGTGATCGTAGCCATAATCGAACGACGCGAGCGGCTGTCCCGCCGTCGTCGTGTTCGTGATGTTCGTCAAGCGAGCCTGATTATCGTAGGCGAACGTGCGAGACTGCCCGTTCGGATAGGTGATGCGCGAGTATTGGCCGTTCGGGTGATAATCGATGGCGAACCCGCTGGCTGTCCAGTTCCAGATGATGTACGAAATGCGACCGTTGCCGTCATACAGATACATGACCGCTCGAGTCGTATCCTGACTTCCGGCCGGTGGGGAGATGGCATAACTCTCGAGAAGAGAACCGGCAGAGGAGAAGCCGGTCACTGGCATCGGTCGGTAGGTGAAGATGATCTTCTCGCCGCCGACGACTTCCTCTGAAGCACGGCGCCATGACGTGTCATACGTGTACTGGAACGTGGTCGTGGGGTCCTGAATCCGCGTCAGCTTCTGCCCCGTGTATGTGTACGATGCCAGCATCGAATAGTAATCGACGGTGACACTGCTCAAGCGGGCGAAGCCATCGTACGCGTATGCGAACCGATGTCCGTTGCGATCTGTTTTCGCGAGCACGGTACCGTTGCTGGTGTAGTACGTCTCGGCGGCGCCATCGGGGAAGGTGGTCGCGGTCAAATCTCGCGAGGCGTTGTACGAATACGAGGTCTCGTTGTCGTTTGCATCGCGGACCTTCTTCAGCAGGCCATACTGATACACGAACTGGGTGCGGTTGCCGGCAGCATCGATCGCCTGCACGACATGGCCGGGGGCATCGTAGCCGGTCCTGGTGATGCGGCCGTTCGGGTCTGTGACATTCGTAAACACCAGCCCGGTCACTGAATCGTAATCGTCGTAGCTGTAAGTGGTCACGAAGTTCAGCGGCGAGGACGCGGTCGGTTTGGGGAGCGTGACCGACGCGATCCGGTCCAGGACATCATAAGTGAACGATGTTTTCTGGCTGTCCGGTGTGGTTACTGAAGTCTGGCGGCCGAGGGCGTCGTATTCGTAGGTCGTCGTCAAGGTGCCGCGTGTCACTGCCACGAGGTCCTCGGCGGCGTTGTACGCGTAGCTGGTTAAGAAGAGGTTATCGTCCGTGACGCTCGTGACCCGGCCGTGCGCATCGTAGACATACTTTGCGACCTGGTCTCGCGTGGTGGCATCGGTCCGGATGCGAAGCACGCGAGCCAGCGCGCCAGCCGCCGTCGAGCCGGCGGGGTTGTATTCGTAGGCCCATCCTCCCCAATTCGGATCCGAGGCGATGACGGAGAGAACGTTGTCCGGGAACGTCGTGTCGTAGGCGTAGGTCCACGTCACCCCGTTGATCGTCGAGGTCCGTACGTTGCCGCGCGCATCGTACGTATAGTTCGTCACAACCCCGGTCGGCCCCGGCACGCTGATCGGCTGTCCGAGGCCGTCGTAGGTCACCTGATCGTTGACCAGGCCGTTAGGAGAAAAGGGATAAGACTTTCCTCCGAGTGAATGATTCTTGGTGGCTCCGTTCCCGAAGTAGGAGTACGTATATTTTTCGCCCTCCGATGACGCCGGGTTCGCCGCGTTGAACGAACCCTCCGTGTAGCTCTTCAACTTGCCGTTTGGGTACCACTCCAGTTCCGAGATCAACCGGTGCCACCGATCCTCGATGCGGCTGAGAACGGGTGCGAAGCGGCTCGGAACATAGCTAAAGTACGCGGAGCGCTGTGAGGAACTGTTCGAGGCAATCGGATCCGAAAAGCTGGTCAGGGTACCGTCTCCGGTCTCGTAGAAGTATTTGAGAACGCGGCCGCTGTTGTCCGCCATCGATGCAATGCGACCGTCGAGCGCCCAGGTGACATTGATGTACCGGCCGGACCCGGAGGTGTCCGCCATCGTTTCGACGTGGCCCTGCGCGTCGTACGTGTAGTTGATGACGTTTCCATAATCATCGGTAAGTGATGATAGCGAGCCATCCGCATTGAAGCGATACACCGAACGAGTGTGCTGCAAGGTGAGTGAAAACGTATCGTCTCCGTTTCGGACCAGTGTGTCATAGCGACCGAGCGGCGCCGTGAACGCGCCATTGCCATTGATCGTGAACTTGTAGAGCACGCCATCCGGCATGACGACATCCGCCTCGTATGAGTACGTGCTGGGCGCTGACTTCAGATAGGTCGCGTAGTACAGTCGAGCGGTGAGACTGGTGGACCACCCGACGCCAAGTGGTCCGTCCGTCGGACGGCTGCTGTCGTAGCGCCGTGAGACGGTGAGCGGGTACATTCCCGCGGTCGGGATCTGCAAGTCGACGAATTCATTCACGTACGCGCCGGTAGCGAGATAGCACGGCGATTTTGAACATTTATCGCACTTCTTGGGCTCGCAGATGGGCGGATACGGATCGGGCGGAGGCGGCTGGGGCACCGGTTTCGGCTTCGCGCAGAAGGTCTGCGCCGTCAGGTCGGCCGCGAGAAAGCTCGCGAGAACGACCGCGAGAACAGATATCACTCGTCGCAGTGTCACCATGCCTCCTCAGTAACGAACCGTGATTAGTGGCTTGAGGACGGTCGTGCTGCCGGCGGAGTCCCTCACCGTGAGCGTGACCTCATAGACGGCCGGAGCCACCCATGCGCCGTTGTCCGCGCGACCATCCCAAACGATAACGATCTGACCTGGCGCCTGGTTGCTCAGCGTGATCGTTCGAAGCAGCGACATGTTGGCGGTGTTTCTAAACTCGGCGGCCACGGTCACGAGCCGTGACTGGAACGAGCCGACTGTCAACGTGATTTTCCCGACTGTAGGGGCACCGGGGGTGAAGATCGGTCGTGCAATCTCAACCTGCACTGAGGGCGCGGTTCCATAGACAAGGGTGACGTTCCGCGGCCATGTATCATTGCGCCGGATTACCGCCAGCTGAGGAGCGCTCCCGTTGAAGACTCCTCCGATGCTCCGACCCCACCAGACAACTTCATGAGCGCCGCTCGACTGGTACTCCCGCAGGATGCAGTTCGACGTGTCGCAGACATCGCTGATCTCGGGAGTCGTCGTCGTCCTGACGGTCACGATGTACGGCGCGCTGCCGCCGCATACGGGCGGATCGCCGCTACCCACGCAGTAGTTGATCCTGAGCGGCTTATTCGTGTAGGGATCGAAGGTTGCGTTCGAGAACTCGCACGGCTCCAACGCTCCCGCGTCATTCCTGCACAGCGCGTATGGGCTTGACGTGAAAGCCGTGCCCATGAAATGCGTGCCGTCGTCCCATGTGAAGGTAGAGCCGTTAGCGGACACCGTTACGAAGTAGCGGTAAGTTCCATCCGGCACGACTACGCCGGCGTCGTCGGTTCCGTTCCACACGTCCTGGTACGTCCCCGCTGCGCGCACGCCGTCAAAGAGCGTCCGCACCGTCTGTCCGGTCGCGTCCGATCGGATCGTGAGCGTTTCGGTCAGCGTCAGCGGCACGTTCGACGCGTAGGCCACCGTATCGCTCGCCGCGGCGTTCAGCTGGTAGACGTTCTGCGAGGCAGTGAAATCGTAGAGCTGCGGCACAACCACGGTGACGGTGAACGTGCCGGAGCTGGCGTTCCCACGCGTGTCCGTCGCCACGCACTGGACGACCGTGGTGCCGTCCGGGAAGGTCGATCCCGAGGGAGGATTGCAGGCCGGCGCGATCGAGCCGTCCACGGCATCGCTTGCCGTGGCCGTGTAAGTGACGACGTGGTTTGGTGTGCTGATATTGGCCGGGAGATTCAGAACCGGCGGCGTGGTATCCAGCACCGCGACAGTCATCGATACGGTCGTCGTCCCGAAGCTGTTCGTCGCCGAGCACGTCACCGTCGTATCGCCGAGCGGATACGTCGCGCCCGAGGCGTGGTCGCAGGTAGCGCCTGGTGCGTCGAACGAGACGACGGCTCCGGCAGCTGATGTCGCCTCCGCGATGATCACCTCTGGGAGCGTGAAGGCCGGCGGAGAACCCGCCGTATTCGTCACGACGACCGAGAAAATGCCCGACGTCGTCCCGAAGCTGTTCGAAGCAGAGCACGTAACGGTGGTCGTTCCGACCGGGAAGAGCGACCCCGACGCATGATCGCAGCTCGCCCCTCCCGCGTCGAAGGTGACGAACACGCCGGACGACGAAGTGGTTTCCGCGATGACGACTTCGGGCAGTGAAAGCAATGGCGGCGCGTTCGCAGACCGCTGAGCCACCGAGAACGTCACCGGCCCGATGGTGCGCGTGCCGCTACCGGTGTCCGTCGCTTTGACCGTCACCGAGTACTCGCCTGTAGCGTACGCCACGCCGAGCGGTATCCAGACCTCGAGCTTGGTCGGCGTCGCGGTGTTCGGTTCGAGCTCGAAGAGCTGACTGCTACCCGAGAACTCGACGATTGTCGATGCCGTGCCGGTGAGATTCGTGCCGGTGAGCGTGACGAACGTTTCCTGACACTCCAGGACGTACACCTGCTGCGGCACGATCGTGAGCGTCTGCGCCTGGGCTGATCCGGCTCCGCAGACGACGAGAGCGAGGGAGGCCCAAATCGACTTTCGACGCCGCACGGCGGCTCGTCTCATCGCGTGCCTCCGGCGGCGGTCTCACCCGCCACAACACGAATCTGAATCGTGTTGGCAGCAAGCGGACCCCACTCACTCCTCCAATTCACCGAAACGCGCCGCACGCCTCCGCGTGCGTCGAGAGGGACTGCGATGACGCCATCTTTCGTCGTCGGCGACGCAGTTGCGATCTGGCGTCCATCCACAAAACGGAAGATCTTTGCCGGCTGAGCGCGAAACGCTGCCGCAGTCGGACCTTTCACGGACAAGCGGAGCCGCAGCGCATCCTTCCCGGTCAGAATCCATGTACGGTCGGCCGCGGACCAGATGGCATTGAGCGGCTCGATGATGAGCTGGGGCGAGGTGTCATCCACCGTCGTCAAGCCGGCGTGATGTTCGCCATGATCTCGTCGCGTGAGGAGCGAAGGTCCGCGCCGAGCGGCGAGCGTTTCGACGAAGGCGTGTTTACGATTGCCGAATGTGCTGACTGAGTTCTCCGGCAGCGGGCTCGCCGCGATCGCGACGACGAAGTTCTCCAGGTCAGGGATGAAGATTGCGCCGCTCTCATCGAACCCGCTCCAGTGCTCGGCGATCGCGCCGGCGACGCGCGGCTCGCGGTTGACGATAGTTTTCATGACCGGCCCGACGAGCTCCTTCGTCTTCGGATCGAGAACCGCGGTCCCGGCTTGGACGTGAACGCGCGACGGCCGCGGGAGCGTGTAGGAAAGAGTCGCCGTCCGCCGGTCGTACGATCGCGCGTCGATCGTCGTCATCGGAACTTGCGCGTCGGCCGGGAAGTAGCTGTCCGTGCCACCGGTTCCGCGCCAATCGACCTTGAACGAGTACGCCTCATCGGCCACAAATTCGCCGCTGTCATCGCGGGCATCCCAACCGAAAGATACCGGGCCGGCGCTCACCGGTTGGGCTTTCGCGAGGGTGCGCACCACGTAGCCGTCGCGATCCACAACTCCAACTGACGCGACGCCAGGTTGCGCGAAATCGACCGTGAACGTGACTACTTCGTGAGCGGCGACATTCAGCGATGACCGATCGACCTTCGCCGATCGGATCACATGCGTAGGCCCTGCCGTCGCGGTGACCTCGGCACACATGAGTGCAAAGGCAACGGCGAGAAAACGTCGCATGGCTACTCCTCTCGGCTGCGGACGAACCTGAGAATTGGTGAGGGGTGCGGAGTACCGGGCAGCGGGAGAGATGCTGCCGCAGGTCCGGTCCATCGGATTCCGCTCGGCAAGGTTGGCGTGGAGACCCATGCGATCTGCTGGGCTCATGAAGTCTCCGCACCCCTCATACATTGGTTTCATTCCTTCAGTCGCACAGCGACTTCATCAGAGAGTTGATGCTGTCGTAAGCTTTCCTCACCGGCTTCTCGCAGACGTGAAGCGGTCCGGCCGGTTCTCTACCGATCATTTCCAAGACCTCGTCAGCGCAGAACATGAGGTCAGCCAGTCGATCGAGGACGCGCTCTCGCAGCGGCACCGACTCCGGCCACACGCGCATCCCTTCGACGATGTCTTCGAAGAGACGATTGAGCGGTTGGCGTTCGATCGCGTGGGGAATCATTTGATGGAGTTGAGCAGCACTATATGGATGTCTCTCCATCTGGCAACCCTCATTTCGTAACCTAAATGGGTAGGGAAACGCCTCGATTGCGACACTCCTCGGTCAGCGGATCATGGATCACCCTGAGATTTCGGAGCGGCTGACGACGGCAGGAGCGGCGATGCTCGCGGCTCGCACGTCGTCGGCGGCGTCCGATTCGGCCGTTACACGGTTCGAGGCGATCTACACCGGCTACGCGCCACTTCTCCGGCGGATCGCGATGCGGAAGTTCGGCATCTCGCGCGGCGACGTGGATGCCCTCGTTCACGATGTGTTCGCGACCTACCTGGCGAATCCGGACAACGTTCGGGACCTTCACGCCTACTTGATCGGCGCGATCTGCAACGCCTCACGGCAACACGTGCGCCGTGACAGCAGCGAACGGCAGTTGTTCTGTGGCAAGGCGGTCTGCGCGGCGACACCCAACGATGAACTGATCGATGGGGTGGTGCGCAATCTCGTGATCAGCGCGACGCTCGCACGGCTCGGCCCGAGCTGCCGCGACACGCTGCAGCGGTTCTACCTCAGCGGCGAGACAGCACCCGCGATTGCCGAGAGTCGCAACACCACGGCGAACTACATCCGGCGACTGCTGCACTTCTGCCGTAGCCGGGCACGCGCGATCTATAGCGGGATGAGAGAGAGCTCATGAACGAGCACGTGAGCAAGGCTGTTCTCGGCCGCTACCGCGTGAATCCTGAGTCTGTCGATGATCGCCGGTACGTCGAAGAGCACCTGGGCTCGTGCGCGGAATGCGAGCAACTACTCGAGGACATGCGAGCCGTCGAGGAGGGCCTCGGCGATCCGGATTCGTGGGTAGCCTTCGTGGATGATCCGCGAGTCGCTGCGTTGAAGTGTCTCGCGGAGATCGGTCCGACGGAGGATGCAGAGGCCGAGAGTTTGCTGGCCGACTTCGATAACGCGTCGGCCGCTCGGTTCGCGTGGGAGGACCTTCCTAACGACGTGCGGTTCCACACGGGCGGTGCCGTTCGCGCGCTCTGCAAACGTGCAAACGGAATGTGCGAGCGCGATCCACGCTACGCACTCGCACTCGCGAAGGCGGCGGGGCGCATCGCCGATTTGCTCCCGGCGGGACGCTATCCTGCCAAAGCCCTCCACGAGTGGCGCGGTCAGGCGCACAAGGAATGTGCAAACGCTCTTTACCGTCTTGGGCAGTTCCCGAAGACGCTCGAAGCGCTTGATGCCGCGGAGGCTGAATTCGGCCAGCTCGGACACGTCGGCATCGGTCAGGTGGCCATTCTCTACGTTCGAGCGTTGGTACTCTACGCACAGGACCATCTGCGCCGGGCGGAGGAGCTTACAGAACTTTCGGCAAACGCTGCACTTCACCTGGGCGACAAGGATCGCTTCATGCGCGCTCGCCACTTGCAAGGCGATATCCAATTCGAGCGTCAGGACTTCCGGGGCGCGGCTGCAATCTTCGAGGACATCCTGCGCTACGGCAAGGAGATCGGCAGCAGCATCTGGATTGCACGAGAGTCGCTCACGCTTGGTAACTGCCACATCGAGCTGCGCAATTTACGTGATGCGCGCCGGCTCCTCGATGAGGCGCTTCGGTGCTTCATGCAGTTGGGATTCGACGCCGAAGTGACGCGCACGCGATGGGCGTTCGCGCGGTTGGTATTCGCAGAGAGTGCAACGAGCGACGGTATCGAGCGGATGTGGAGCACCGTTGCGGAACTGACCAAGCTCGAAATGCTAATCGACGCAGCAATCGCCGCTGTCGATCTCGCAGAGATGCTGTTCACCACCAATCGGGCGCGGCAGATACCGAAGCTCCTGGACGGCGTCGTCGAGACGTTTACCAAGGCGGGCAAGCTGACCGGCGCGCTCTCGGCGCTCGCATATGTGAAGGAGGCCACCGCCGCGGGCAAGCTGACGAAGCGCGTTGCCCGCGACGTGCAGCGATTTCTCAGCCGCACGGAGTATCAACCGCAACTGATTTTCGTGCCTCCGCCTCCCGAAGTGTAACGGTTCACCTTCCGCGGACACTCCCCGGATCTTTGAGGGCGCCCTCTCATTTCGCTGGCCAGCGGCCGGCGGGAAAGGAGGGCTTATGCGAAGTGTGTCCAAGCGCATCCGGCGGACGGGCGTCATCCTCGCGCTGTTCACAATTCTGAGCGCGCAGGCTGCTTTGGCCGCTCCCCGCGGCGACGATGGCAGCGGCGGATGGCGCGGCTCATTCGAGCGAGTGAAGCAGTTGATCGTGAAGGCGTTCGAAGATTGTCGGCTCGGCGCACCACCGGGCTAGGGTATCGGTCGCGATTGAGGTTGGGCGCGCGGGGGCAAAAAGCGGCTGCTCCCGCGCGCTCAGGTTACGAAATGAGGGTGCGCAATCGGGCGGGATTGTCACTCTCTCGGTAGGAGGGGACATGATTGCGGCCGGTTCGCCCGCTGTAGACACTTTTGATCCGGTCCTCCGTCGTGTCCGAAAGAACGGGATGGCTGGGAGCAAGAGGAAACGCCGCCGCTCGCGGGACGAGAACCGCCGCCGTTTCGAGGAAGCGGCCGATCTGTATCTCGAGGACTGTTACGCCAGGCAAAGGCCCGTAAGCGTCAAGGAATTTGCCGCAGGGTACCTGGAGGCCACGCAGCCGTACCTGAGTCGCATTGCGCCGCAGTTGATCGGCACGTCGATCGGCAATTTCCTTCGATCGCGGCAACTGGCGCACGCGGAAGAACTCCTCAGAAGGACGCCCGCCAAGGTGACGGTGCTGCAGATTGCGATGGCGAGCGGGTTTGGGACGCCGTGGACGTTCACCCGGTGGTTTCGGGTGGCGTACGGAACGACCCCGGCGAAGTATCGAGCGCGGATGGCGGAACGCGGTGCGAGGCGGCGACGATGAACGCATCAGCGACGTTGACGCACGACGGGCAGACGCACGGCGCGCTCGAGCGATGGGATGGCGATCTCGACGAGGACGATTTGGCCGCGCGGGACTACGCGTGGTTTCTCGGTCGCGGGCTTTTGACACACACCGACGACGGGTGCCTGGCGTTCCGCGACGGCTACCGTGCCGGTGGCGAGATCGGCCGCCGCCGGTACGCGGCGCGAGCGCGACCCCGCGGCTACTGGTACTCGAGGACGTCTTCTGCCTCTCGATTCAGTTCATCTGCAAGCTCGTTGATCCGGTCGATCTCGTCCGGTGTCGATTCTCGACCCGATTCACGCAGCAAACGCTTCACGGCTTCCGTGACGAATGCCGATCGGTCGTTTGAAACATGATCGATTTGGACTGCGATCTTCGGGGAGACTTACCTGAACGGGCATGTGTGGAAGGGTAGCATGCGCCTGAAATAGCAGGACTTGATCAACGTGCGGCAGCAGAATACCCGCATCTTGTTTACGCCCGATTACCGCCCTATATTGCTCGGACGTTGGCTGCTCCCGCTCGGCGTCTCGACTCTCTGCAGGTCCCGCTTCTTCGCCCCGAAGCCCACCCCAAACCCATCCTCCTGCCGCCTCCACCGCCTGTGGAGGCCGGGGAGCGGGCGGAAGTGCGCAACCTGCGCGCGAGCCTCGATGCGGCGATCGGCGCAAAGATCACCAACGGCGCGGAGCTGGTCCGCGCGATTCGCCGCCGCCGCCGCGAGACGACCCTCCCCACCACCATCGAGCCGCTCGACACCCTCCTCGGCGGGGGGCTGGCGCGCGGCAAGACCACCGAGATCGCCGGCCGCGGCGAGCGCTACTCGATCGTCATGGCCGTCCTCGCCGCGGCGACGTCGATCGGCGAAGCGGCCGCTCTGATCGACCTCGGCGACGGCTTCGATCCGCAGCTCGGCGAGGCCGCCGGCATCGACCTGCGCCGGATGCTCTGGGTCCGCCCGAAGACGCTGAAGCAGGCGGTGATGGCGGCGGAGATGATCGGCGCCACCGGCGTGCAGGTCGTGGCCCTCGACGCCGGCCTTCCGCCGCTGCGCGGACGGCGCGTCCCCGACTCCACGTGGGTGCGGCTGGCGCGCGTGGCGGAGTCGCACGGCTGCACCATCCTCGTCTCCGCTCCCTACGCGCTGACCGGCACGACGTCGGAGGCGATGGTGCTGTCGTACGGGTCGCGCGCGCGCTGGCTCGGCTCCGGCCGCTCGCCGCGCGTGCTGGCGGGCGTGGAGACGCGGCTGCGTCTGGAGAAGCACCGGCACAAGCGGACCGGCGAGAGCGTGAAAGTTTTCTTCAAGGCATTGCCATGACCCGCCTGGCCTGCTTCTTCATCCCCATGTTCCCGCTGGCGGCACGCCTTCGCAGCGAGCCGTCGCTGCGCGAAGAGGCCATCGCCGTGGTGGAAGGCAACGGCGGCAACGCGCACGTCGTAGCCGCGACGCGCCGCGCGCGGAAGAAAGGGATCGCGCCCGGACAGACGCTGGCGCAGGCGCGCTCGATCATGCCGAAGCTCATCGCCCGCGGCCGCGACGCGGAGTGCGAGCGCACCGCGCAAGAGGCGCTGATCGAAGTGGCCGAATCGTTCTCACCGCGCATCGAGGACGCCGGCGGCGGGGTGGCCTTCATCGACATCGAAGGGCTGGAGCGCCACTTCGCGAACACCGCCGTAGGGGCGCGCGGCAGCGCGCCCGGTACTCCCGCGGATCAATCGCCGACGGAAGCTACGGGCGCGCTGCCGCGCGCCCCTACAAATGCCGAATCGAACCTCGCTCATGCCGCCATCCGGGCCTGCGACGCGGTCGGCCTTCCGGCGCGGGTGGGCATCGCGGCGAGCAAGCTCGCGGCGCGCGTCGCCGCGGAGCTGCCGAAGTCGCCGGTCATCGTCGCCGCGGGCGACGAGGCGAGCTTTCTCGCGCCGCTGCCGTTGGCGCGTCTCTCGCCGGAGATCGAGGCGGCGACGATGCTGCGCCGTTTCGGTCTGACGTCGATCGGCGATCTGGCCCGTCTCCCGGAGAGCGAGATCGCCAGCCGCCTCGGCGACATCGGCCGCGAGCTGCACTGGGCCGCGCGCGGCATCGACCCCCGCCCCATCACCCCGCGCGCGCTGCCGCCGGAATTCCGGGAAGGGATGGAGCTGGAGTGGCCGCTGGTGGCGCTCGAACCGTTCCTCTTCATTGCCAACGCCGCGCTCGACCGCCTGGCCCAGCGGATGGAGATCCAGGGCTTCGCCTGCAAGCGGATCGAGATGACGCTGACTCTCGAGCCCGACGGCTTCGACGCCCGCGGCATCGACCTCCCCGCCCCCACCCGCGACGTGAAGACCATCCTCACCCTGCTGCGCCTCGACCTGGAGAAAAAGGCGCCCGGCGCGCCGGTGATCGGCTTCTCGTTCGTCGCCCACCCCGACCGCCCCCGCCGCGCGCAACTGTCGCTGTTCGGTCCCGCCGCCATCTCCCCTGAAAAGCTGGCCACGACCATCGCCCGACTGATCTCCATCCTAGGGGACGACCGCGTCGGCATGCCGATGACCGTCGACGGCCACCTCCCCGAGCGCCACGCCATCGGCGAGTTCGCCCCCCCGCTCCCACCCACCCTCCGCCCCACCCCCCCGCGCGGCCGCGGTCTCGCCGCGCTGCGCGTCTTCCGGCCGCCGGTGCCGGTGGAGGTCGTGATGCGCGACACGTCGATCTCATCCATGCGCGGCGACGGGATCGAGGGATCGGTGATCCTCTCTTCGGGACCGTGGCGAATCGAAGAAGGATGGTGGCGCGGAACGCCGGAGTTTCGCCAGTACTGGGACGTCGAGCTCGATCGCGGAGGTATTTACCGCGTCTATGAAAACGGCGACTGGTTCGTCGACGCGAGGTACGACGCGTGAGCGATCGCGGCGTGCCGGTGTCGTGCGAATACGATCATTTGCCCCACGTCCACGAGAAATTCGGCGGCACCGGTGGGGATGATCCGCCCGAGCAGGCGCCGCCGAAGGCGACGAAGCCGAAGCGGCCGTATGCGGAATTGCGCGCCGCGTCAGCGTTCTCGTTTCTCGATGGAGCTTCGCTGCCTGAGGACCTGGTCTATACGGCGGCAGAGCGGGATGTTCCCGCCATGGCCCTCATCGACCGCAACGGCGTCTACGGTGCGCCGCGGTTTTATGGGGCGGCGAAGAAGACGGGAGTCAAGGCGCTGGTCGGGGCGGAGCTGACCATGGAGGGTGGGGGGCGGGTCAGCGTTTTGGTGGGGAACCGCACGGGCTACAAGAACCTCTGCAAGCTGATCACGGCGGGGGCGCTCGGCCGGCCGAAGGGGGAACAGCGCTACACGTGGGAGCTGGTCGAGGAGTTCGCGGCGGGGCTGCACTGCCTGACCCGCGACGACGACGCCACCATCGACAAGATCGCCGGCATCTTCAAAGGGCGCACGCACGTCGAGCTGCAGCGGCATCACGTCCGCGAAGAGGAGCATCACAACATCCGCCTCGCCGGCCTGGCGCGGCGGATGCGGCTGCCGCTCGTCGCCACCAACGGCGTCCGCTACGCCCGGCCGTCGGACAAGGAGCTGCACGACGTCCTCACCTGCATCCGCGAAGGTCAACATGTTGACAGTGCCGGCCGTCTCCTCGGCATCAACCGCGAGCGCCACGTCAAGAGCGCGGCGGAGATGGCCGCGCTCTTCCCCGACCTCCCCGAGGCGCTGGACAACGCATGGGAGCTGTCGCAGACCCTCGACTTCACCCTCGCCAACCTCGGCTACCAGTTCCCCGACTACCCGCTGCCGCCGGGCGAGTCGCCGATGTCGTTTCTCCGCAAGATCGCCTGGAACGGCGCCACGGCGCGCTTCCGCCCCCTCACCGCGCGCGCCCAGGCGCAAATCGAAAAAGAGCTGGCCACCATCGAGAAGCTCGACCTCGCCGGCTACTTCCTGATCGTCTGGGACATCGTGCAGTTCTGCAACAGGGAGAAGATCCTGGTGCAGGGGCGCGGCTCCGCGGCGAACAGCGCGGTCTGCTACGCCCTCGGCATCACCGCCGTCGATCCGGTGAAGATGGACCTCCTCTTCGAGCGATTCCTCTCCGAGGAGCGCGGCGAGTGGCCGGACATCGACCTCGACCTCCCGTCGGGCGACCAGCGGGAGAGAGTCATCCAGCACGTCTACAAGAGCTACGGCGTGCACGGCTCGGCGATGACCGCCAACGTCATCACCTACCGCGACCGCAGCGCGGCGCGCGAGGTGGCCAAGGCCCTCGGCTTCTCGCTCGAGCAGGCCGACAAGCTATCCAAGTGCATGAGCACGTGGAACTTCGGAGAGATCCGGGAAGCGGTCGAGGAGATGGGCGAACAGCTCGCGGCCATCGGCTTCGATCCGACCGACGTCCGCGTGCAGCACTTCATGCGCCTGCAGACGCAGATCCACAACCTCCCGCGACATCTCGGCCAGCACTCCGGTGGGATGGTGATGGCCAAGGGGCGGCTCGACGAAGTCGTCCCGCTGGAGCCGGCGTCGATGCCCGGGCGGGTGGTCATCCAGTGGGACAAGGACGACTGCGCCGACCTCGGCATCATCAAAGTCGATCTCCTGGGCCTCGGCATGCTGCAGGCCATCGAGGAGATGATCCCGCTCATCCGCAGGCACGAAGGTCAAGATGTTGACCTTGCTCATCTGCCGCAGGACGACCCGCGCGTCTACAAGATGCTCAACGAGGCGGACACCATCGGCATGTTCCAGGTGGAGAGCCGGGCGCAGATGTCGTCGCTGCCGCGCCACAAGCCGAAGTGCTTCTACGACATCGTGGTGCAGGTGGCCATCATCCGCCCCGGCCCCATCGTCGGCGGCATGATCAAGCCCTTCTTCGACCGGCGGCAGGGAAAAGCGGAGGTCGAGTATCCGCATCCCTGCCTGGAGCCGATCCTGAAGCGCACCCTCGGCGTCCCGCTCTTTCAGGAGCAGTTGCTACGCATCGCCATGGTCGCCGCGAACTTCACCGGCGGCGAGGCCGAGGAGCTGCGGCGGGCGATGGGATTCAAGCGGTCCATGGAGCGGATGAAGGAGATCGAGAAGCGGCTGCGCCAGGGGATGACGACGAACGGCATCGGCGCCGCGGCGCAGGAGCAGATCGTCAAATCGATCACCTCGTTCGCGCTGTACGGATTCCCCGAATCGCACGCCGCGAGCTTCGCCCTCATCGCCTACGCCAGCGCGTACCTGAAGGCGCACCACGCGGCGGCGTTCTACGTCGCACTGCTCAACGCCTGGCCGATGGGCTTCTACCATCCGGCCACCCTGGTGAAGGACGCCGAGCGCCACGGCGTCCGCGTGCTCCCCGTCGACGTCAATCACTCCGGCTGGACATGTCGCTGGGAGAACGGCGCGGTGCGCTTAGGCCTCCGGTTCGTGAAGGGCTTGCGGGAGGCAAGTGTAGCGGCGGCCGCTTCGGCCGCCGGGCGCCCGGGAGCGGGCGCCCCTACACCATTCACCTCCGTCGACGACTTCCAGCGCCGCACGCGCCTTCGCGACGATCAGCTCACCAAGCTCGCCTACGCCGGCGCCCTCGCCTCGCTCGGCCTCACGCGCCGCGCCGCGCTCTGGCAAGCCGCGCGCGTGGCCAAGCCGGCCGGCGAATTGTTCGAAACGGCCAACGGCCAACCGCCAACGGCCAACCCACTCCCGGAGATGTCCCGCCTCGAAAACACCATGGCCGACTACGCCGCGATGGAGCTCACCACCGGCCCGCACCTCCTCACTCACTTCCGCAAATCGCTGAAGCGCGACGGCGTGAAGAGCGCGGACGATCTGAAACGCATCCCCAACGGCCGCCGGGTCACCACCGCGGGCGCGGTCATCGTCCGCCAGCGCCCGGGGACGGCGAAGGGGTTCGTCTTCCTCACCCTGGAGGACGAGAGCGGAATCTCACAGGCCATCGTCCACCCCGATCTCTTCCGCGAGCATCGCGCGCTGATCGTCGGCTCTTCAGGCCTGGTCGTCGAGGGCATCCTGCAGAACACCGACGGCCAGTGCTCGGTTCGCGCGGAACGATTCTGGCCGCTGGAAGGGATCGGCGAGGTAGCCAGCCACGACTTTCATTGAGAGCATTACGCCCGTGCAGTACGCCGCGCGTCGATATCGGCAAGCACCCGGCGCAACTCGGCATAGCGATCGGTCGTCGGCTTCAGTTGCTGCAGTCGTGCGCGGAGGCTGTTCACCGACGCCTCACTGAGGTGTTCGCTATTCTTTCCGATGGCGCGGATTCCCCAGTATTCACCGAAATTCTTGTCTTCTTTCGATGTGACGCTCTGCACGAGCGCATCGGCGAGCGTTGGATCGGGTGCCTTGTAGAGGCGTGCGTACGCCGCCAAGCGCTGCCCGCGATCATCCGAGAAGAGCCATTTCCGGACATCGACTTTTGCGGACGGCGCGATATCGATCATTTCGTTCACGATGCGCGTCATCTCTGCGGTTCGCGCAGACCCTTTCGACATCGCGTCGCGGATTTCGTTGTACCTCTTCGCCAGCGCTTCGAGGCGTGAGTCCGGATCGGGGCGCTGTGCCGCGGCGGATGGCGCGGTCGCCTCCGGCTGAGACTTATCGAGCGCGGTCTCCGCTACCTGACGCGTGCTTTCGATATCCCCTCGCAACTCATCCATTGCTCGCGACACGGCTTCGAGACTGCGATCCGCGAGGGAGAACGCTCCCGCGAGAAAGAGCCGCGTCCAAAAGTAGCCGGCGAGAAAACCGGCCGTGCTGAAGTAAAGCACGATACCGATGATGAAGACTTCGCTTACGTTGCCCCCGAAGAAGCTCTTGAACTGCTCGGCAAGCTTCCAGAGTGCATCTCCGACGTTCACCAGTTGCGTCAATCCCACGCCGACCAGAATCTTCGTGAGCCAGTCCGACATCTGCTCGAGATTCGTATTCGTCGTCAGACGCGAGCGCTTCGTCCCCTTCTCGGCGGCCGCCCCTGCGGCCGGCACCGCCGGCGCGGCATCTCCTTGCAGGCTCTTCGGGATGCCGAAGAGAAACCCGCCCGCGAAGCCGAGGAGAGCGAAGGCTCCAGCCACGATGACGCCGGTGGCAGCGATGTTGAGATTGACCGCACTTCCCTGCTTTGAGCTCGACGCGTAAACGATCACGGCGAGAAAGCCGATACCAAGGGCGGCGAAGACGAAGCTCAGCGTGCGATGGAGGTTCTTTTCGCGGAGCTCTTCGTCGCGGTCGCGTTTCGATTCGTCGTTGTCGCTCACACTTAGGTGAGACGCGACCGCACGATTTCCCTACCCGACGTCAATCACTCCCCACGACTTTCATTGACCCGGCCGCTACAATCACTCGCATGACGTCCAGTCCGGTCCCGGTCGTTCCCGTCGAGGAGCCTGTGGTCGTCGTCGCGCGCCCGCGTACCTCGAACGTCGAGATCGCGGCGTGGGTGATGATCGGGACTCTGCTGATCTACGTGATGATGCACCACCTCGTCTCCGCGGTGGTCACGGGGCTGGTCCTCTACCTGATCCTCGACCGCCTGGCGGGCGCGTTCTCCAAGCGGATGGGGGGCGCGGCGCGGCCGCTGGCGCTGATTCTGGTCACCCTGATCGTCGGCGGGGCGATCGTCGGCGGCATCGCGCTGGCGGTGTCGTTCCTGCGCCATCATGCCGAGCGCGTGCCGGCGATGATGACGAAGATGGCGGACATCCTTCAGTCGACACGCGCCTGGCTCGGCGGCTACGGCGAGCAGATCATCCCGGAGGTGCTCACCGACGCGGAGACGGTGAAGGCCGCCATCGTCGACTGGCTCAAGGAGCACGCCGCGACGCTGAAGGTCGCCGGCAGCACGGTGAGCCTCGGGCTGGTGCACGCGCTGATGGGCATTCTGCTGGCGATTCTGGTCTTTTTCCGCCACGTGACTCATCAGGATGAGCAGCGCGGCGCTCTGGCGCAGGCGCTCGCGGAGAAGGTGGATCGCTTCGCCGACGCCTTCGCGCGCATCGCCACCGCGCAGGTGAAGATCTCCGCCGTCAACACCGTCCTGACCGCGTCGTATTTGCTGGTGGCTTTGCCGCTCTTCGGCATCCGCGTCCCCTTCTCCACCACCATCGTCCTGGTCACTTTCATCTGCGGACTGATTCCGGTGCTCGGCAATCTCATCTCCAACACCGTGATCGTCGTTCTGTCGTTGGGCATCTCCGTCGGTACGGCGGTGGCGTCGCTGGTGTTCCTGGTGCTGATCCACAAACTCGAGTACCTCATCAACTCGCGCATCGTCGGCGGACAGACCGATTCCGAGGCGTGGGAGATCCTCCTGGCCATCCTGATCGGCGAGACGGCATTCGGCGTCGGCGGCGTGGTGATGGCGCCCATCATCTACGCCTTCGTCAAGCGGGAACTACGCGACCGCGGGCTGGTTTGATGACCCACGTCACAGCGGTGCCCTTCCTCCCGGCATAGGTTGGCCCTATCCGTAGGAGGAGAAAGTCCATGTGCGTTTCCCGTCCGTTCCTTGCCCTGCTGGTCGGCCTCGCGGTGACCATCGCCGCGACTGCCGGTGACGCGCCCAAAGTCAGCGGCTCCATCACCGCCAATGGCAAGACCACCGCGCTGAAGTACGCCTACGCGATGCCCAAGGAAGACCCGTTCGACAAGAAGAAGAGCGCCACCTTCCTGTTGGTCACCGATCAGGAAGTGCCGCGGGCGGCGCTGGCCGATGAGTTCGAATTCATGCGCTGGCGCGACAAGGCGAACCTGAAGGGATTCGCGGTGCTGATCAACGACGAGAAGCGGGTGGTCAGCGGCAGCGTCTACGATCCCGCGCTCAAGCACAACGGCTTCTCCGGCGTCGGCATGCAGGAGGTCGCGCTCACGGCGATGACCCCGCAGCGCATCGCCGGCAAAGTCTTCATCCCCAAGCCCGACGACTTCTTCGGCGACACCTACCAGTACAGCGCCACGTTCGATCTTCCGGTCGCCGCGGTGAAGGCGCCTGCCGCGGAGCCGCTGAAGGGGACGCCGCTGCCGGCCGGTGGCGGAGAACCGGCCAAGGCCTACTGGGCATTCACCAAGGCCGTCGCGGCCGGCGACATGGCCGGCATTCGGAAGGGCGCGGCCGCCGAGCGTGCCAAGCAGATGGACGGGCCCGAATTCAAAGAGATGCTGCCCATGATTCAGGCCATGCAGCCGAAGAACGTGAAGATCACCGGCGGCGCGGTGGACGGCAACACCGCCACGCTGACGGCCACGGCGAAGGATGGAAAAGAGACCTCCAACGGCACCATCACCATGGTGCGCGAGGGCGGCGCATGGAAGGTGGAGAAAGAGAGCTGGAAGACGAAGTCAGAGTGACTTGCCGGTCACGAACCGCCACGACATCGCCAGAACATCGCGAAGCTGCTTCCGTCCGAGCCGCGGCAGCTTCGCCAGCACGGCGGGATATCCGAGGTAGTGATCGGTGATGAAGAACGTCTCCGGTTCGGACTGCATCAGGATGTCGCGCTCGTCGAAGCTGACCCTCAACACCAGCGTCTTGCCGTCTTCCTTGAGCCTGGCGAGAAGTTTCTTCTTCACCTTCAGCGCCGGCGTGCCGTAGGAGGTCGACTCTTCCACGCCAGGCAGCTCCCGGGCCAGTTCGCGCACGGTCTCGTACGTGGTCATAGCCGGTCGATTTTCGCCGCCAGCACGAAGTCGCCGCGCGAGAGCCCGTCGATCTTGTGCGTCCAGTTGGTGATCCGCACTTTCCCCCAGGCGAGGTAAATGTCGGGATGATGCCCCTCTTCTTCCGCCAGCGCGCCGACACGGTTGGTGAACGCCAGCGCCTCGGCGAAGTCGGGGAACGGGTACTCCTTCTCCAGATGGTGCCCATCCACCACCCGCCATCCGTTGCCCAGCTCGCGCAGCAGCGCCGCGAGCTCCTCGCCGGCGAGTGGCGGTACGCCGCCGCGGCAGGGCACGCACGTTTCGTTCGCCAGCGTGGAAGGCGTCCGCGCTCCGCCGCGCACGTACGCCGTGAACTCCTCCGGCGTCACTTCATGCCGAAACGCTTCCACGCCGTCGACGTGAATGACCGGGACGTCGTCGGTGTAGCGCGCGCGCAGATCGGGGTCGCCGTCGATGTCTACCTCGCGTAGCGTGATCGGCAGCCGGTGAAGCGACGCCGCGGCGCGAATCGACGACTTCGCCTTGTCGCACAGCGGGCAGTTTTTGCGCGTGTAGAGAATGACGTCCATCTTTCGGAGTCTATCCCGACCGTGTAGGTGCCGGCTTCAGCCGGCACACGACCGGCTGAAGCCGGTCGCTGCACACAATTACGCGGTTCTTGGCACTCTCATTGCCCCCGCTGAACCCGTGAGCGACGGGAAACGCATTCTGGTCGTCGACGACGACGACGCCATCCGCACCATGGTGGAGCGAGTGTTGCGGCACGAGCGCTTCGAGGTCGACAGCGCCCGTGACGGATTCGAAGCCATCGAGAAACTGTCGAGCAACGACTACGCGACGGTGGTGCTCGACTTGGCCATGCCGCGCGTCGACGGCATCGACGTCCTCCGCTTCCTGGCGCGGGAGAACCCGAACTTGGAGCGTAAAGTCATTGTGATGACGGCGAATCTCGCGGGACTGGAGGTCGTAAGGGCGAAGCGGGTGGCCGCCGTGCTGACCAAGCCCTTCGACATCCGCAGCCTCATCGAGCAGATCCGCGATCAGTCCGCGGCTTGAACCAGCTCCTTCGCCTCCAGCTCGAGCAGTAGCGCGGCGACGTCCGACTCGAGCGCCTCGCGGCTGACCTCGTACTCGTCGGCGAGCCGCTCGAGGATCCGCTCCAGGGCCTCCCCCTCCGATAGCAACTGCCAGACGCGCGCGCCCACCGGATTGAGGCCGTAGTAGATGCCGCGGTCGTAATCGAGCAGCACCATCTCATTGCCGATCATCTTGGCGATGACGCCGTCGCGCGCGCGGGGAGCTTTCACCGCGGCGATGATAACGCGCCCGGTGCAACCGTCGCGGCGATGGCGTCGCATAGCTCGCCGACGCGCGCCAGATCGTCGCTCGGCCACGCGGCGAAGAGCGGCACGCGCTCGACGAGCGCGCTGACCCGGTCCAGCTCCTCCACCCGCATGACAGGGTCGAGGTAGAGCGCCATTGAGCTGTTGGCCACGAGCTGCATGGCCGCTTCGTGCCCGCCGAGGCGCGCGATGTGCGGCGGGCCGGCGATGCGATCCCGGAGGACCACGATCGCGCGGAGCGGCAGCGGCTCGCGGGGAAAACAGGCGCTGACGTCGAGGTACCGCTTCGTCCAACCTTCCGACAGCAGGGGAAGCGCATCGTCCGCGCCATAGCGCGCAGCGACCGTCTCCGGCCAGAGGCGGAGGCGCGGATATCCCGGGACAGCGCACGGCTCGCCGTTGAGCCAGACGATCGGGAGGACGTCGTCGGTGACGATCGCGGCGCCGCGGTCGGCAAACGCCGCGGCGGTCGTCGATTTCCCGCCGCCCGGCGCGGCCGCGATGGCCACGGCCTGCCCGCCGATGACCACCGCGCTGGCGTGCAGCGACAGGGTGCCGCGCCGGCGCAGCACGAACGCCAGGACCGGTCCGAGGAGGTACGTCGCCGTGTCGGCGAGCGTCGCCGAGGGGGGCGCGGAGCTCCAGATCGTCGACGCCAAGGCGTCGATGACGAACCGCGTGCCGTCGGCGTAGCGGAAGCCGTACGCGCCGCCGTCGAGGACGATCGTGACGTTCTCGTCGTCGAAGACCGGCGGCGTGGCGAACACCGTCGCCGCGGACGGCGGTATCGAATGCATGAAAACGCGGAGGTCGGGGTCGGGCGGGATGCCGGCGATCTGAGCACCGTCAATCGGCGCGTCGGCCTCGATCGAAAGGCCGTACACGCCGTAGCGGAAGGTCACGTGCGATTGCCGCGCGCGTTGTTGCCGTTGTCCTTCGTGGTGTGCGGGCCGCCCTCACGCGTGAGGGTGCGCACATCGCCGTAGACGATGAGTCGCGGCGGCGTGTAAGGCCGCTTCTTGTTCTCTTTCTGGTCCATGCCGAAGCTCATCGGTAGGACAACCACACGGCCAAGCTCAACGCCGCAATCTCATGATGCATTGGCGCTCCTCGAGCCGCTGCGGATCGCACCGATTCAGTCAGTATACGCCTGTCCACATATCCCTCTATTTCCGGCTGGTTCAATCGCGGCAGCCACCTCTCAACTTGGCGGCGTAACAGGACTTGCGCAGGATCCGCGCCAAGCGGGCGTTTCGGCCGCAGGCGGACGTCGTCCGGCAGCGAGCCGGCCATCGCCCGACGCACGATGTCCTTGTCCGCGAAATGCGGCATGGGCGGGAGGGAGAAGAGAAACTCGACCACCCGAGTGTCGAAAAACGGCACCGCCAGCTCCGAGCGAACGCCGGTCCAAGCGAAGTCGTACGACTGAAACGCGCTCGACCAGAGCGGCTGCTGGACGAAATACGCGGCCTCCGGTCTGGCCGGATGCAGCGCCCGCCGCCGCCACGCCCAGTATTCGCGCCACCGCTCGCGCAGATTGCCGCGGATCCATCGCGGCAGCGGCGGCTCGTCGGAGGTGAGACGGAGCGCGCGCGTCAGATGCGACCGGAAAAGCAGCGGCGGCAGCCGGCGTCGCGTGAGCGCGTAGCCGAGCGCCTCGCGCACCACGCGATCGATGCGGCCGCGTTTGAGCAGGCCGACGAAGTAGCCGTGCGAGGCGTAGAGAACGGCATCAGCGCCCTGCCCGGTCATGATTACCGGCCCGCGATCGCCGAGAAGGCGCATGAGGTCGATGAACGCGGCGCGCAGCGGCGTGTCGACCGGCTCCAGACCGCGGCAGTGCGGGTCGTCCCATCGCTCGAAGAGCTCATAGCCGTCGGAGCGGAGGAAGTGATGCGGGATGCCCAGCGCCGCGGCGGCGCGCGCCGCGTAGCGATGATCGTCGTCCTCGATCAATTCTTCGTAGCCGGCTGTCACTGCGCTCGTGGCGCCGGGCCGGACACGCGCGAGCGTCGCGGCGACAGCCGTGGAGTCGACGCCGCCGCTGAGCGAGAGCGCCACCCGCCCGCCCCGCGCGCGGTCGGCCACGGCGTGCGAGAACAGGTCGCGAAACTGCTCTACCGCGTCGGAGGGTGGGGGCGCATCCACCGCCTTCAGATTCCAATAGCGTCTCTGCCGCACACCGCGCTCATCGAAGATGGCCACGTGTGCCGGCGCCACGCGACCGATGCGCGCGAACGACGTCTTCGTTTCATCGAGCCCGCAACCGAACAGAAGAAAGTCCTCGATCACCGCGTCGTCGAGCGTCGCGCCGAGGTCGCCGGTCGCCAGCAGCGCGGCGAGATCGGTCATCGCCATCACCGAGTCGCCGACGCGCGCGAAGTACAGCGGCCGCACGCCGAAGCGGTCGCGGGCCAGCGTCAGGCAATGCTCGCGGCGGTTCCAGGCGGCGATGGCGAAGTCGCCGATGATGTGCGCCGGCGCGTCGTCCCCCCACACAGAGAACGCACGTGCCGCCAGCCCCGCGTCGGGCGTCACATCGGGCGCGCCGAGGGCGCGAGCGAGATCGTCGCGGGCGTCGATGCGGCCATCGAAGACGACCGCCACGTCGCCGATCTCCGACGCTGCCGGCGTCAGCGTCGCGTCGCTTCCGTCGAACCGGACGATGGCGACCAGTCCGCTCATCCTCCGGCATCCACGCGATGGAACAGCCGCAGCACGCCGCGCGCGGCTCGATAGAGGTAGAGCCACGGCAGCGCGTAGCGCGGCGCACCGGGGAAGCTGGCGCGCATGAACTCCGCCGGCGGCAGCGCCAGGTCTCGCAGACGCTCGAGCCGCGCGCGCCAGCCGAGCGCCTTCAGATCGCCCGCCAGCACCGCACCGAGCGAGCGGTTGCGGTCGAGGAACGCCGCGGAGGGCTCGTCGTCCGGCACGCCGTCCAGCCAGTCCGCCGCCCGGTCGTGGGGCGCGCGCGCGAACCACTCGTCCGCCAGCTCGATCGAGCGCTCGCAGATGACCACCACCCGCCGCTCCGACGCGCGGCGCCAGAACGCCTCGTGCTCGGCGGGCGACATCTGTTCGCGCAGCAGATGGGTGTCGTACAGCCAGATCAGCCGGTCGCTGTCGTGATGGTGTGCGACGCGGTGGATGCAGGCCAGAAGCAGCGCGTCGACGTGCGACGGCGCCAGCGCCGCGGGGCCGATGCGCGGCAGCGGCATGGCCCGCATCAGCAGCTCCTCCATGCCGAGCGCGCCGCGCACGACCGGCGTATTGGCAATGTCCCAGTGCACGTCATAGACGTGCTCGACGCCGAAGCGGTCCGCGCGCTCGAACGCCTGCTGCCGGTTCGCGTGCGGGTCGCCGCTGAGTACGCGCGCGCGGTAGCCGCGGGCGGCGAAGAGGACGCGGACCCGCTCGATGTCGGCGCGGTCGATGAGCAGGTCGGTATCGGCGCGCGGCCGCAGCTCCGGCGCGTCGTAGACGTCGTACGCCAGCGCCGAGCCCTTGATGATCAGGACCCGGATCGCCCGCTCGGCGAATCCGGCGAGCAACGCGCGCAGATCCTCGAGGCGGAGCATCTCCGCCGCCGCGGCGCGCAGGGCGATGTCGCGCAGCGACGGATGCGGCAGCCGCGAGTAGACCAGCGGCGCGACGCCGTGCTCCTGCAGCGCGAGTGCGAAGCCGCCGGCGTCTTCCGACCAGGCGGCGTCATCGCCACGCAACGCCGCGCGCACCGTGTCGCGAGCCGAAGGAGGAATCGGAAGCGTGTTGATGAAGTCGGTCATGAGACGGCTTGGAACTTGCTATTTTGAATCCTAGAGTCTATGTCGCTGGTACTCACCGTCGTCGTCGTCGCCGCAGTCTTGGTCCTGGCCCTCGCGCTCGCCTATCTCCCGATGCGTCTGCTGGTTGCGCAGATCGCGCGCAACATCGCGGCGCCGATCCGCGACTTCATCCAGCGCCAGCGCGACCGCCGCGAACGGGAAAGAGCGTCGCCCGACCGCCGAAAAGTCGTCTAAATCTTGCCGCCGCCGAGGGCCGAGGCGATGGCCGTCGTCAGCTTCGCGTCGCCCGGCGGAATTGCGCCCACCTGCCGCCAAACGATCCTGCCGCTGCGGTCGATCAACACCGTGGTCGGCAACACCATCGTTTGCAGCAAGTTGGCGATGCGGCCCTCGGGATCCAGTACCACCGGATAGGTCATCTTCTGATCGGCGGCGAACTGTTTGACCTCCGCCGGGTCGCCTTCGTCCACGCTGACGCCAACCACTTTGAAGCCGCGCTTGCCGTACTCGTCGTGCAATTTCTGCAGCTCGGGGATCTCGAAGCGGCATGGCCCGCACCAGGTGGCCCACACGTTGAGCAGGACGACGTTGCCCTTCTCGGCGGCGAGGTCGAACGGCCGGCCGTCGAGCAGCTTCGCGCTGTACGGCGGCATGGGGTCGCCGGCGTTGGTCGATGCGGGGGCCGACGACGACGTCGCCGCCGTGGTCGTGGCGGTGCCGCCCGCCGCCGGTTTGGAGGGCGTTTCCGCCTTCCGGCAGGCCAGAACAGCTATAGTAACCAGTACTATAGTTCGTCTCATGGTCACAGTCCCTCGCCCGGCTTGGTCGGCTCCATCAGCAGCGCGTCGTTGACCCGATTGAAGTAGTTGAACAGGCCGGCCATGGCCGAGATCTCCACGATCTCCCCCTCGTCGTAATGCTGGCGCAAGCGCCCGAACAGCGCGTCGTCGACGCCGTGCGCGTCGACGGTGAGCTGCTTCGCGTATGCGAACGCCGCCTTCTCCGCATCGCTGTATGGCCCGTTCTCGAAGTCGAGCAGTGCCTCGCCGCACTGCTCCGCGGTCGCTCCATGCCGCGCAGCCTGCGCGGTGTGCGAGCGGTTTCAGTACTCACAGCCGTTGATGCGCGACACCAGCGTCGCCACCAATTCCTTGGTCCTCACCGGCACCGTGCCGGTGGAAGTCACCGCGGCGAGGTGCGCCATCATCGTCTTCAGGATCTCCGGACGATGGGCGTAGACGCGGAACATGTTGGGGACGTTGCCGCGCTGCCGCCCGATCCGCACGTACTCCTCGCGGACGTCGTCGGAGACCTGGTCCTTGGTCAGCCTGGTGAGACGTGACATGGCGCAAGAGTACACAAAACAAAACGCCCCGCGCGAGGCGGGGCGGTGAAAGGGTTGCGCAGTCTCGAAGTTTCGCGGTCTCGGTGTGGGTGGGACTGCGAGACCCCGCAACCGCGAGACCTCGCAACCTCGTTTCGCCCTTACTCTTCTTCCTCGGTCTTCTTTCCCTTGGAGATGACTTCCGGCTCGGCCGGCACAACCCCTTCCTCGGTCGGCGCGACGACGGCTTCCACCACCTCGGCGCGGGCCAGGGTGACGCCGACGACCACGCGCGCAGGATCGTCGAGTACCTTGATGCCCTCCGGCAGCTTGATGTCGCCGATGCGGACGTAGTTGTGCACATCGAGCTCGCTGATGTCGACGTCGATCGAGTCGGGGATCGCCGTCGGCAGGCACTCGACGTGGAGCTCGCGGACCTGGAAGTCGAGAAGGCCGCCCTGCTTGACGCCGATCGCGGTGCCGGTGACGTGGACCGGGATGGTCACGCGGATCAGCTCGTCCATGACCACGCGGACGAAGTCGATGTGCGTCATCTTGCGGCTGATCGGATCCATCTGGATGTCCTTGATCATCGCGTGGCGCTGCTGGTCGGTTCCCGCCATCTTCAGCAGGAAGATGGAGCGGACGCCGTGCTGGCTCTTCTGAATGAGCTCGAAGACCGCCTTGCGGTCGACGTCGATGGCCACCGCCTCGCGGTGTCCGCCGTACACGACGGCCGGGATTCGCCCCTGCTGGCGCAGTTTTCGCGCGACGCCCTTCCCCGAGCTCTCGCGGCGCGTAACTTCCAGTGTGACCTCAGCCATGGTGCAGAAACTCCTCGTTCAGTTTGGGCAGCGAAACTGGCTAAACCCTGTGGATTGAGCAAAATTCCCGGCGCCCGGAGTGCCGGGCGTGCTGCCGCGCGCCCCTACATTTCAAAAAGCGAGCTCACCGAATCCTCGTTGTGGATCCGCTTGATGGCGTCGGCCAGGAGGCTGCCGATGGAGAGGGTGGTCAGCTTCGGGCAGTCCTGCTCCTTGTCGGTCATCGGCATGCTGTTGGTGGCCACCACCCGGTCGAGGCGCGAGCTGTTGATGCGGGTGATGGCGGGGCCGGAGAGGACGGCGTGGCTTGCGCAGGCGGAGATCGAATTCGCCCCCTGCGCCAGCAGCGCCTCGGTGCTGTGGATCAGGGTGCCGGCGGTGTCGATGATGTCGTCGACCACGAACACGTTCTTCCCGCCGACGTCGCCGATGATGTTCATCACCTCGGTCTGGTTGGCGGCGACGCGGCGCTTGTCGATGATGGCCAGCCCGGCGCCGAGGCGCTTGGCGTAGGCGCGGGCGCGCTCCACGCCGCCAGCGTCGGGGGAGACGATCACCAAATCGTCCAGCTCGAGCTTCTGCACGTAGCGGACGATCACCGGCGCAGCGAAGAGGTGGTCGACGGGGATGTTGAAGAACCCTTGAATCTGCGAGGCGTGCAGATCGAGGGTGAGGACGCGATCGGCGCCGGCGGCGGTGATCAGATCGGCCACCAGCTTGGACGTGATCGGAACCCTCGGTTTATCTTTCCGGTCCTGCCGCGCGTAGCCGTAGTACGGCAGCACCGCCGTGACGCGCCGCGCCGAGGAGCGCTTGAACGCGTCGAGCATGATCAGCAGCTCCATCAGATTGTCGTTGACGCCGCTCCCCTTCTCGTTCGACTTGCCGGTGTACGACGGGCAGGTGGGCTGGATGACGAAGACATCCGCGCCGCGGACGTTGTCGAGGATTTGCACGTAGCTCTCGCCGTCGGAGAAGCTGTAGAGCGTGATGTGTCCCGGCTCGCCGCCCTTGAAGCCGCTCTCGGGATCGGCGGCGAGGATCGCGCAGATCTCGTCCGTCAGTTCGGGATGCGCCCGGCCGCCGAAGACTTTGAGAGGACCGTACAAGTCGGGCGAATTATATCCAGCCGCTACCAACGGTAGTGCCCGATGATGGGATAGGCGTGGAGGATGTCCTCGCGCTGCGCGCCGCGGCCGATGTTGTGCACCACGTACGGCGGGTCGGCGACGATGCCGATGTGATGCAGCCCGCCCGGCAGCCGCCAGGCGACCACGTCGCCCGTGGCGTACCGGGCGCGCGTCGATTTCCCCCGCCGCTCGAAGAACTTCATGAGGTTCGGCACGCGGCGGTGGTCGATGTTGGTGTCGGGCGCAGACAGTCCCCACATCTTCGGATAAAGGCGGAAGTTCGCGCGCATGTCCACGTGCAGCTCGCGCTGAAGGTCGACGCCAAGCGCCGCGCGGAACGCGCGGACCACGACGTCCGAGCAGACGCCGCGATCGGCCGGCACGTCGCCGCCGGGATAGCGGAGGCGGACGTACGCCGGGTCGTAGATGACGGTCACGCCGACCTGGCGTGCGGCGGCGGCGGCGAGCAGCGCGCCGGTGTCCGCGAGCGCGGGGATGGCTAGCGCAAAGGCGAGAAGTAGCGAGACTGCACGTTTTCGCATGTTCCTATGCAAACGCCTCGAGTTGCAGCACCGTGAGACCCGGGAGAGCCGGAAGCCGTCTGTCATTGGTCAGCAACACCGTGGAGCCCGTGGTGATGGCGGTGGCTACTTGTAGCGCATCTGCCGTCCGCACGGACGTGGCGGCCCGGATCTCCGCAGCGAGCCGGAGAAGAGGCGGATCGATCGGCACGAGCGTGAGGCCCCGTCCGTTCGTCAGGATCGTCTCGTATCGGGACGCGAGATCCCGATCGCCGGCACGGTACGGTACGACCAGCGTCTCCAGAAGCGTGAGTGACGAGGTCACGGCCGGTGCGTCGCCGTGGTCGATGGATTGGAAGAGTGGCCTTAGAAGCGGAAGGTAACGGGGATGCTGCTCGATGAAGTAGATGAAGATCGCACTGTCGAGCGCCACCGGTCCGCTCCCGATTGCCGCGATCAGCTCCATGAATCGCGCTCTTCAGCGATGTAATCCGCGGCGTCCTTCCCTTCAAGAGCCTTCTGCCAGACGTCTTTGCCTAGACCTTCCAGAGTGAGCAGCGACACTCGCGGCGTCTCCGTCACCGCCCCGTCGAGCAGGTGAACAACCTCCTGGGAAATGGACCTCCGGTTTCTGCCCGCGCGCTGTTTGATGCGGCGATAGAGGCGATCGGGAAAGTTCTTGATGTTCAGCGTGGCCATGACGGTTCCTCCAGAACGGTTCCTCCAGAATGGAGGAACGATACCATCGATGACTGGCATTTCGAGAGCGTTCGGCTTACGCCGGCAGCAGCCGTGACGCCACCGGCGCGCTGAGCCGCAGGATCATCAGCGGCTTTCCGTGCAGATGATCATCGACGACGACGGCAGCGGCTTCGACGCCGATGAGGTTCTGAATCGCCGCGGCGCGCGCAGCCGCTTCGGCTTCCTCGGAATCCGCGAGCGCGTGGCCCTGGTCGGCGGAAGCGTGAGCATCGAGTCCAATCCCGGAAACGGCACCACGCTCTACGTCTGCGTCCCTCTCGATCAGATCGAGAACGGGTCATGAACAGGATCAACATCTTTCTGGTGGACGATCACACCGTGGTCCGCCAGGGGCTGCGCCTGCTCATCGAAGCGCATGCCGACATGCACGTGGTCGGCGAGGCGCGCGGGGCGGCGGAGGCCATCGCCCGCTCCGGCGCGGACGTGGTGGTCATGGACGTGTCCACGAGCACGGATACGTCCAGCAGATGCTGCAGGCCGGGGTGAAAGGCTACGCGCTCAAGCAAACCGCCGCCGAGACCCTCATCGACGCCATCCGCACCGTCGCCCGCGGCGGGATGTATCTCGATCCGGCAATCGTCGGGAAGGTCGTCGATTCCTTCTCCAGACGCCGCGCCACCTGCCGACTCCCAACCCAACCGCTGACTGCCCGCGAACAACAGATCGTGACCATGGTGGCCCACGGCTACACGAACAAGGAGATCGCCGCGGCGCTCGGCATCACGGTGAAGACGGTGGAGAGCCACAAGACCAAGATCATGCAGAAGCTGGGCATCACCAGCCGCGCCGATCTGGTCCGCTTCGTCGTCCTGCAGGGCTGGCTCGACACGACCAGCGTGTCGTAGGCGAAGACGCATCGACGGCCGAGGTGATCGCCGAGCGCGCCGCCGGCGAGATACATCGACGATCCACTGCGCGTCCGTGAGCGTCGCGCTGAGCGATTGCTGCAGCACGGGTACGGCGACACTGACGACGGTGTTGTGGATGAACGACATGCACGAGCCGAGGATCGTGGCGGCCAGCGTCCACCGATTGCCCATGAAACGAATCACGCCGTTCGATCACTACCCCTCAGGATTCCCGTCAGAAAGTCGGCTTTCCGAAGGTGGTTCACAGATCATGTCAAGGCGTTCAGCCGTCATTCTCTTCTTCGCTGCGGTCCTCTGCTTCACGGTGGATCGCCGCGCCGCCCTTGCGCAGGACCTGAAGTGCAAGGACCTGCCGCCGTTGAAAGACAGTCCGTCGGGATATCAAAAGCGGGGCGACCGCTGCGAAGGGCTCTACGTGGCCAATGTGGGAGCCCACAGCCTCGCCGCGATGTCCTTCAGTCTGGGCAAGATCCGCTTCGAGCTGGAACCATCGGTCCGACTGCAGGTTTCCGCCCCCGGCCAGACACAGCCCATCAACGTCCGCGCCGTGGCCATCCCTCCGAAGACGTATTACCGCATGGACGCCGCGTTGCCTGCCGGCGCGACCATGGTGTGGCCCGTGCGAGACGTGCTTCTGCGGGCCAGCCTCGGCGACACCAGGATCGGCATTTTCGGTTGGAAGGGACCGGAAACCGCGAAGACGCTGGTCCCGGTGCGCGTGGTGACGCAAGACGCGAAAAGCGCGACAGCGAAACCCGCTGCGCCGTTCCTCACCATCGAGGCGACGTTCGATGCACAACAGGTCAAGTGGCGGTGGGCACCGGCTCGCGCTGACGGCTGTCAAGCCTTCGGTCCATGGCAGAACGCCATCCAACATCCCGTCACTGCAAGCTGGCCCATCGCCATCAAACTCGACCAACTTCCCGCCGGGGTGCACTGCCTGGAAACAGCGGCACAGTCCGGAGGGAGCACGACGTGGGAGACGTTGAAGCTCCGTCTGGAGATTCCCGCCTCATGAACGCCGACTTCGGCGTCGAGCTCGTGAGCAGGCGCGAGGAGCGGATCGCCGCCGTGGTGCGCCGGCTGCTCGACGGCGTCGAAGCGCATGAGCTCCGTCCCGAGCTCGAAGAAATCGATGCGTATTCACGTCTCCTTTCCATCAGGCCTCCCAAAAAAGAAAGCCGCTCCTGGCTGTGGCCGGCGGGCGTTGCGCTCGTTTGTATCGTGGCGGCGGGCATCCTCTGGAGCCTCAAGGTTCCGCAAACCAGGATATCCATGACTGTCGATACGGACAGCGTCACGGCGACGCTGGGAAAACCGTGGCGCATCGAAGACGCGTTTCATTCGCAGCAGATGCACTTCGAGCGGGTTTCCAGGATTAATGCGCCGAATCTCGGCCTGGAGATCGATCAGGGATCCGGCGATGCCTGGTTCGAGCTGAACGGGGGCCGCATCGACCTGCAGATGCTCGAAGTCGACAGGGACGGCAGGGTCGAGCTCTTCACGGACCAGGACGAAGTCGACATCTTTGCCAGCGGGGCACGGCTGACAGGGAAGATCACGGTGACGGGGAAGGTCACCGTGACCGCGGGACCGCGGGCAGGCGAAACGACCGTGAATGAGTCGTATCAGATCGATATCCCGGAGACCTTGGAGTTCGCGGTCGGAAAGCCGCAGACCGTTCCCTCTCAGTTGACCGTTCACAAACCCGAGCCCTGGTCTCTCGGCCGTCCGCAGGCGACGAACTTGAGCTTTTCGCGTGAAGAGCTGAAAGGTGCCGGAGAGCGGCAGCTCATGTCCGGGATCAAAAGCGGCACGGCGCGGTTCGACGACACGGCGTGGCCGGTGTTGGAACTCCGCGAAGGCGACCTTCTCACAATGCGTCCCGCGGCATCCGCGGTCGTCGACGCGAAAGGCGCCAAAGGCGTAATCCACATGACCGTCAATGGCGCCGTATCGGGCCTCCGCGTAGGAGATTCGACCACGAAAACCGTGCTCGCGCCTTCTTATCTCGAGTATCTGTATAACAAGAAGTCACTGGCGTTCTTCTGGAGTGCCATGTGCTTTCTATGGGGGCTGATATGGAGCGTACGAAATACGATTTTCCGGCAGTGAGGCTATTCGTCTTTGTGGCTGTGTCGCTGTTCGCCGCACGAATGACCGCGCAACCATCCGGTTATGACGTCGCCGAAAGCCTGAAGGCGAATGTGGTGAAGATCCGGGCTGTGTCGGGAGATCTTACCGAAAACGGTTTCGGCTTCATCGTCAGCGAGAGGGGCGGAACTCTTTTCATCGCCACGGCGTACCATGTCGTCCACCCGGAGGAGGTGGGCGATGCGCCGGTCAAGGTGCAGGTGGAGTTCTTCGCCCATCAGGGAGAAATGTTCGACGCAACAGTCCGCGGCACTCATGACGTCGCTCACGATCTGGCCGTGCTCACGGTCGCCCCTCCGTCCGGATTCCAGTGGAACAAGCATTGCCTCGGCGGAGCGGAACAACGAAAGCGTTCGACGGAAGTGTGGTTCATCGGAAAAACCCGGCAGTGGCTTGTGCCGGTGAGCCCCGGCCGTGTGACCAGCGAGGAGATCATCGACGGACGGATGGAGCTGGAGGCCATGCAGATCCTGCCCGGCTCCTCAGGCGGACCGCTGGTCGCCTCCTCCGGGATCGTCGGGATCGTCTTGACCGACGCCGCGGACAATGCCACCGCGCTGGATATCGGGTACGTCAAGACGTACTTCACCAAAAGGTGGAATCATCCGTGGGACCTCGATGCCGCCGAAACGGCCGCTCCGGCACCGCTGGTGGCGCAAGTACCGCCTGTCGCTCCAGCGCCGGCGCCTGTAGCTCCGGCACCGGCGGTCAATCCGCTTCATGAAGGCTCGTATGAGCTTTACACGCTGAATGGCCAGATAACACGGCCCGGAGGCGTCTTCCTGCGCCTTAGTAAAGTTTCAGAGGATTTCTTCCTCGCCGAATCGACGACGTCAACCGGCGACCGCGGCTGGTTGGGCGAATTGCGCCGGTCGGGCAGCGCGTGGGACCTGAAGATCGTTGATTTTCGAGGGACTCGGTCTCCGAGTGAAGGTACTGCCCTCAACCCCGGCAGCGGCAGTAATGAAATTGCGAAAGAAGGGCCTCTGCTCACATTCAAGAACGCGCTGGCCACGTTCGTCTGGAAGGAGACGGAGAACAGGCCGGTCGAACGCCCTCAGACGACCAGCGCAGAACCAGCGCCGTCCGGGGGAGCGCAGCTTCTCGGCGCGCTCGTAGGTGGGTTGCTTGCGGCTCGAACAACGACGACTGACCGCTGTCAATCCGGCTACGTATGGAGAGAGGCTCGCCAGAATGACCATGTGTGCGTGACGCAGGAGACTCAGCGTCGGACGGCGATGGAAAACGCCAGTGCTGCAGCGCGTCGCGATCCGAACGGCCGAGGGACCTGCCTGGAGGGCTATGTGTGGCGTGAAGCGGTGCAAGGCGACCGTGTGTGCGTGACCGTCGAATCTCGAAGTCAGGCCGCTGCCGACAACCGTGAGGCGAGCTCGCGTGTCGCGCGTTGATCGCACCGGTACGGGCGCCACGGGCCCGTATCGGTGGAACCGCGGCAGGCCCAGCCAACGGGTATACCGTCCGGGGAAGTAATGAGATCGTCAACCGGCCAGCGGAACTCGATTCTCCGGCTACTGATCATCGCCAGCGTCCTGGCCCTCGTCAACCCGAAAGCCTCCGGACAGAAGTATGTTTTCGGCCGCCTGGATTTTGCCGCTGGCAAAACTCCCGGTTCGATCGCTGTTGGCGATTTCAACGGCGACGGCACGGCCGACATCGCTGTTCTTGATGTAACGCAAAAGACGGTCATGGCTTTTCTCGGGAGACCTGACGGAACATTCGCCCTGCGGAATGAGCTCGCAACCGGCCGCACGCCGCTATCGCTGACCGTTGCTGACTTCAATGGCGACCGAAAGTCCGATATCGCGGTAAGCAACTATGACGACCACACCGTTTCCATTCTGCTCGGCAACGGCGACGGCACGTTCCGGCCTCGAGTCGATTACGCAGCGGGTTTCGATCCGCGTCAGATCATTGCCGTGGACATTGACCGAGACGGAACCCTCGACCTGGTGACAAGCAACGGATCGCTTTCCCTGTCGGTTTTGCTCGGAAACGGCGACGGATCTTTCAAGAACCACATCGATTTCCCGAGCGCGGGTGGCGCGGGTGCCGGGTCGCCGGGAGCGGTGGCCGCGGGCGATTTCAATGGCAATGGCCGACTGGATTTGGCTGTTCCAAACCAAAATGCGAATAGCGTTTCGGTTCTGACAGGAAACGGCGACGGGACCTTCGGTCCGTTTGTGACGTATGAAACCGGCATCGGACCGTCAGCGGTAACTTCCGGGCACTTCAACGGTGATGGAAAGCTGGACCTGGCGGTCACGAACACAGGGTTCAGCAAAGGCACTCAGGCCAATTCCGTGTCGATTCTGATCGGGAACGGCGACGGTACATTTCGAACGCATGTCGACCAGCCTGTAGGCCCGAATCCGGCCGCTATCATTGCTACCGACCTCAATCACGACGGCAAGGCCGACATCATCACGACAAACGCAAACTGCTCGGGATCTTGTCTATTCGGCTCGGTGTCGATTCTGCTGGGGGAGGGCGATGGGACGTTCCGGCCGCACACCGACTACGGCACGGGTACCGCCCCTTCGATTGCAGTGGCCGATGTTAACGCTGACGGAACGCCCGACCTTGCGATCGCACATGGAAACTGCATCTTTGCGCCATGCGGTCCAGCATCCATCTCGATTCTTCTTGGCAACGGCGACGGTACCTTTTCAGGCAACATCAAGTATCCGACCGGACGGAATCCGTCATCGGTCACCTCGGCCGACTTCAGGCAAATTGGGACGCTCGACTTGGCGGTCGTCAACCAATTCGACAACACGATCTCCCTTCTGCTTGGCGACGGCCGCGGCAGCTTTCGGCCACAAACAACAGTCGCATCGGGGTTGGCGTCTGTCTACGCGACTGCGGTCGATGTGAACGGAGACGACAAATCCGACTTAGTGACGACGAACGGATCCGACACAGTCTCGATTCTCCTCGGCAATGGGGATGGTACGTTTCGACCGCATGTCGATTACGGGACAGGGTCCGGCCCGAAGGTAGTGATCACCGGAGACTTCAATGGGGATGGGAAACTCGATCTGGCTGTCTTGAATGGGGGCCAGGTCTTTGGCAACGCCGTATCGATATTGTTAGGGAATGGTGATGGCACCTTCAAGCCTCGGAGCGATTTTCCAGCCGGAATGTCCGCGAGCTGGGTGACAGAGGGCGACTTCAACCGCGACGGCAAGCTGGACCTTGCTGTCTCCAACAACAATGGCGCCGGCTCCGTCTCCATTCTCTTCGGGAACGGCAACGGCACATTCCAGGCACCGATCGCCTACGAAACCGCCGGGTTTCCGCCGTGCGTCGCAACCGGTGACTTCAACGGCGATGGCAAGCTCGATCTCGCCATACCACGGTCCGGGAATACCGCAGGTCCGCTCTCAGTGCTGCTTGGCAATGGCGATGGCACATTTCGAAATCGCGTCGACTATCCTACTGGTGTCGGCGCGGGGCAGGTGATCGTCGGAGATTTCAACGGAGATGGTCGCCTCGACCTGGGGGTGATCAGCGCGCAGTTCAATTCCGTCTCCATTTTGATAGGACACGGCGATGGAACCTTTCAGGACCACCTGGACTTCGCCTCGGGTAGTCAACCACTCGCCCTAACCGCTGCCGATCTCGATGGCGATGGTGGTCTCGATGTCGTCGTGACGGCTGCGTTCCCCGACAACGCGATATCGGTTCTGCTGAACCGTCCTTTCATTGCGCTCTTCCCTGCCAAGCTTCTCTTCGTTGCGCCCGCGCCGGGCGTCCGAAGCGCGACACAAACGCTGCTTGTCAGCAACCCGAGCAGCACGCCGTTCAGCATTTCGAGCATTTCGGTGAGCGGCGATTTCACCGAGACGAACAACTGCCCGAAGAGCCTTGCCCCGGGAAGCAGTTGCAGCGTGAATATCGCCTTTGTTCCGCGCTCGATCGACCCACGCAAGGGAGTCGTTACCATCACGGATGGCGCACAGAACAGCCCGCATACGATCGCGCTTTCAGGAGTCACCGGGCGACAGCGCGCCGTTCGCCACTGAATTGCTGGCATCGACCTGCCCGGCTCAGAAAGAAGAACGGCGTGATCGTCCGGATGGCAGCAGGTTGGTGCGCCCAGTAGGATTCGAACCTACGACCTACAGCTCCGGAGGCTGTCGCTCTATCCAACTGAGCTATGGGCGCATGAGGAAGGCGTCGGGATTGTAACCGATCGCCTTCGGCGGAAGTTCCCTCACGGCGCCAGCGCCGCGTCGAACGATTTCTGCTGCGCCTCGCGGAAGGCGATGCAGGTGTCGATCGACTCCAGCGCGCGGCGCAGGCCGCGCTCGCCGCCTTTGGGCGGGTGGGCGGTGAAGAAGGCCTCGACGTCCTTCTTCGCCGCGGGGTCGCAGAACGCGGCGGCGGAGCCGGCGATGTTGCCGACCGTCGTCGGCACCTTCGTCACGATGTCGCTCCAGTGCTCCTTGACCGCCGCCCACATCGCGTCGCGCGCCGCGGGGTTGAACATCATCCCGCCGATCATGCGCGGCAGGTCTTGCGTGCGCGTCTTGTCGCTGAAGATGTACTCGATGGTGCGGGCGACGAGCTTCGGGTCGCGGAACGTCGTGAGCAGCTCGCGGTAGCGGGAGCGGATCTCCGGCGTCGACTCGCTGTTCAGGCGCTGGAGGACCTGCTCGAACATCGCCGCGTCGCCGTGGATGGCGGCGAGCGGCAGCGCGCGGTCGGCGACCACCGCGTCGACCGACGCCGGGTCCTTCATGTACTGCGCGGCGATCTTGTTCGCGCCGGCGATCACTTCCGCATCCCGCGCCACATCCCCCAGCGTCCAGAGCACTTCCGCGCGGGCGATGCGCTGCTCCGCGCTCTCCCCGGCCGGCGTCTCCCACGTCAGCGGCGTGTAGCCGCGCAGCGACCGGCGCACGAAGGCCGCCCACGCGTTGCGGTTGGCGTCGTTGGCCAGGCGCAGGTCGAGGAACTGCAGCGAATCGGCGATGGCGTTCACCAGCGGCCGCTCCTCGGGGCGGGGCATGGCGCGCACCAGCGCCAGGTACTCGCCGGCGTCCTCGCGCAGATTGCGCATCAGCAGCCACTCGTTCCCGCGCAGCGAGAGGCGCTCCGCGTCGCTGAGGTCGCGCAGATGCGCGCGCAGGTTCTTCCGCTGGTCGGTCGCGTAGTCGGCGACGAAGTAGCCGGCGCCGGCGCGGCTGAGGAAAAGCGGCGCATCGCAGCCTTTCAGCGCGATGGTCTCCGAGGGCTGCGAGAGGATCCGGCAAGTCTCGCCGCGCGGGCAGAGCGGCAGCGTCCATGATGCCGGCGTCTTCAGCCCGGCGACGGTCAGCCGCTCCTGCTCGATCTTCACCCGGCGCTCGCCGTCGACGCACGACTCGGAGACGTGCAGCAGCGGCGCGCCCGGCTGATCGACGAACGACTTCATCACCGCGTCGACCGGACGCTTCGACGATTCGGTCATCGTCCGCCAGAAATCCTCCGCCGCCGCGTTGCTCCATGAGTATTTCTTGAGGTACGCCCGGATGCCGTCGCGGAAATCGTCGGGGCCCAGCCAGGCCTCGATCATCCGCAGCACCGCGGCCGTCTTCCCGTATGCGATCCCGTCGAAGAGCTGATTGATCTCCTCGGGCGTCTCGGCATGCGTGCGGATGGCGCGCGTGGATCGTTGCGCGTCGAGGCCCAACGATCCGATGGTGCCGCCCACCGCGTCGAGGTCGACGCGCCACTCGGGGTGCCACACCTCGAGCGGCTTGCGGGTCATGAAGGAGGCGAAGCCCTCGTTGAGCCAGATATCGTCCCACCAGGCCATGGTCACCAGATCGCCGAACCACATGTGCGCGATCTCGTGCGACACCGTCCCGGCCACCCCTTTTTTCCGCTCGACCGACGCCGTCTTGTCGTCGATGAGCAGCGCCGTCTCGCGGAAGGTCACCGCACCGGCGTTCTCCATCGCCCCCGCCCCGAAGTCGGGGATGCTGATCAGATCGAGCTTGTCGAACGGATACTTGATTCCGAAATAGCCGTTGTAGAACTTGACGCACGTCTCGGCGGCCGACAGCGCGAAGCGGCCGAGGTTCTCCATGCCGCCGGTGGAGCAGACGCGGATGGGGACGCCGTCGGCCGCGCCTTCGATGCAGCGGAAGTCGCCGACCAGCATGGCCACCAGGTACGTCGACATCTTCTGGGTGGTGGCGAAGCGGACGGCGTGCTTGCCGTCGGGGCCGGCGGTGTCGGACACCACCGGCGCGTTGGAGATCGCGGTGTCGCCGGCGTCGACGATCAGCGTGATGTCGAAGGTGGCCTTGAACGCCGGCTCGTCGAACGACGGGAACGCGCGCCGCGCGTCGGTGGCCTCGAACTGCGTCACCGCGTACTTTCGCTTCGCCGTCTTGCTGAGGTAGAGGCCGCGCAACTGCTGATTGAGCTTCGCCGAGAAGCTGGCGTGGATCGCGGCCCTGCCGGCCGGCAGCGTTTCGGAGAGCTGGAGCGTGACGGTCTGATTCGGGGCGTCGACGCTCACCGTCGCCGGGAGCTCCTTGTCGCCCGCGGTGACGGTGACGTTTTTCAACTCCATGTCCACCGCGTGCAGCGTGATGGCGTCGACCGGCGTCTTGACGTCGACATCGATCTTCTCGAAACCGCTGAACGTCTCTTTGGCCAGGTCGGGCGTGATGCTCAGCGTGTAGTGCGATGGCACCACGCTCTTCGGCAGACGCGCAGCCGCAACGGGAATCGCGGAGAGGAGGAGGACGGCGACGACGGCGGCTCGTTTCATGCCGCGAACAGTAGACGATCAGTCTGACGCCCGGAAGAGGAAGATCAGAACGCCGAGGCCGATGACGATGAGGATGAGGGCGAGGAGGAGGTTCACGCGGCCGGCCGGCTGCGGCGGTTTTTCGGGTGTTGCGCTCGTGGTGGGTGTAGTCGTTGGTTGTGTGGTCGTTGGTTGTGTTGTCGTTGGTTGTGCAGCGGTTGCCTGAGTCGTTGTCACGTCAGGTGTAGGGGCAGCCGCTCCCGGCTGCCCGGCGCCCGGAGCGGGCGCCGCTACACTCGGCTCGGCGATGGTGGTCGTGACCGGAGCCGGCGCCGGCGCAGATTTCGGCTCCGGCTTCGGCGCGCGTGGGCGACGCGCCGTGGTGGTGGGGATCGGGCGCAGCTTGCGTTGACTGAGGATCGGTCGCGGCGCCGGCTGCGGCACCGGCTGCGGAGCGGGCGTAGGCGCGACGCGCGCCGGGGCGCGGATCCCCATCCGCGCCAGGCGCTGTCCCGCCTCGGCCGCCAGGAACTGCCGCGACTCGCGCGTGGGGTACACCGTCTGGCCGCCGACCTCCATCGTCGCGTCGGCGGTGGCACGGCCGAAGCCGGAGTAGCGATTGAGCATGGTCAGCAGCGCGCCGTCGTCCGCCGTCGCATCGAAAAACGAGCCCGTCTTCGAGCGGTTCGCGTAGTCCCAGAGCCGCTCGAGATCGGCGTAAACGGCGAGGGCCTGATTGGCGGCGTTGCGCTCGCCCCCTGGCGGATAGGACGCCAGCGCCGCGCGCGCGGCGGCGAGCGCCGTCTTGAATCCTTCGTAGTCGTCGCCGGCCGCGGCGGCCTGGAGGCGCCGCAGCTTCGATCCGAGGTCGCTCGACGGCGCGACGGCTTGGGGCGTGGCGGGGGTGGCTTCGGCGACTTCCACGCGCGGCGCGACGGTCGTCGTCCCCGTCTCGCACTCCGGCGGCACCGGGCCGCTGGCGCGGGCGAGAACGGTCACCGTTGGATTGAGAGGAGACTGCGCGAGAGCGGGCAGAGCAGCGGCTGCGATCGCCATCAGCACCAAGGCGCCCCCACTCTTCCCCCGGGTCATGTCCTTAGATTGTAGTCACTTCCCCTCGATCTTCGCGCGATAACGAACCACGTCGGCGGTGACGTCGATGTAGGGCAGCGCGCAGGCCAGTTCTCTCTTCGCCTCCGCGTAGCGGCCGGTCTCGAACAGCGCGACCGCGTTGTAATAACGAAGGTCTTCTTCACCGCGGGCAAAGGTGCCAAGCCGGGCGAAGGCGCGCACGGCGTCGATGAAGTCGCCGGTGCGATAGAGGCCGGTTGCCGCGCTGATGATCGCGTCGCGCGATGCGTTCGGCGCATCGACGACGCTGGCGTACAGGCGGTTGGCATCCTCGGTCTGGCCCTTCGCCGCAGCCGCGTTGGCTTCGCGAAGGGTGGCGAGGACGTCGACTGCCGGCGCGAAGACGGATTCGGGCGCTGGCGCCGGAGCGGGCATCGGCGCGGGGGCCGGCACGGGTTGAGGTTGCGGCTCGGGCTGCGGCGGCGTCGCCTCGGCGGTCGCTGCCGGCGGCGCGCTGGTGGTCTCCGGCGGCGGCTCCGGCGCGGTGCGCGGCCGCGCGCAGCCAGCCAGCGCCGCCGCAACGGAGAGCGCGAGAAGCGTACGCATAGCAATAGCTTACGCTAGTGCTATCCTCGGCGCGCCGCCCCCCTCCCGAGAGTTCTGCCCGACGCCTCTCAAAGCGCTACGCCCATTCCTGGTGTGGGGGCGGCAAACAAGTGCGGCCGTAGGGGCGCGCAGTAGCGCGCCCGGTACCCCGGAGTGCCGGGCGCGCTACTGCGCGCCCCTACGGTCGCCGCCGTAGGCACACATTGCGCAGGCAGACTCCGCGATGGAAAGACAGCTCGGGTGGCGGCGTGGCGAGCCCGTCGACGCTATGCTCGCCCGCGAGTGGCTGGTCACCAACGCCCTCGGCGGCTACGCCTCGGGCACGATCGGCGGCGCGTGCGCGCGGCGCTTTCATGGACTGCTCATCGCCGCCCTCCCCGCGCCGCTCGGCCGGACGATGATGTTCAACCACCTCGAGGAAACGCTCGAGGGACCGGGCGGTCTCTGCTGGAAGCTGAGCGGCGACGAGAACGGCAAGACGGTCAGTCTGCCGGAAAGGGATTTCCTGGAGGAATTCGCACTCGAGCGCGGCCTCCCGGTCTGGCGCTACGCCAAAGGCGGCATCCGCATCGAAAAGCGCGTGGTCATGCCGCACCTGCAGAACACGACCTACCTCGTCTATCGACTGCTCGAAGGACCGGCCGGACTGCGGCTGCGGCTCCGGCCGTCGCTGCACTTCCGGCCGCACGAAGGACTGCTCAGCGAAGGCATCTCGGACGGCTGGACGATGACTGCAGAAGGGCGCGACATCGAGCTCAGCGACGGCCGCGAGAAATATCCGCCGCTGAAGATCGCCCTCCTCGGCACCGGCGCCCGTCTCGAAAAAAACATCCGCACGTTCTCGCATCTGCTCTATCGGATCGAGAAGAGCCGCGGCTACGAGCACGAAGGAGGCCTCTGGAGTCCCGGCGTCATCCACATCGATGTCACGCCCGGCGAGGACTGCGGCCTCATCGCCTCGATTGAGTCGTGGCCGGTGGTCAGGGCGCTCTCGTTCGACGAGTGCCAGGATGCCGAAACGAAGCGACGCGAGCGGCTGCTGACGCTCGCCGGATCCGCGGCAAGCGACAATTTCTCAGCGCAGCTCGTCCTGGCGGCGGATCAGTTCCTCGTCCGCCCGCACACGCGCGCCGCGGACGAGGCCCGCGCCACCGCCATGGGCGACGAGCCGCGGACGGTCATCGCCGGCTATCACTGGTTCACCGACTGGGGCCGCGACACGATGATCAGCCTCGAGGGACTGACGCTCACCACGGGCCGCCATCGCGAGGCGGGCAACATCTTGCGCACGTTCGCCTCGTACATCCGCGACGGATTGATTCCGAACATGTTCCCCGAGGGGGAGCACGCGGGGCTTTATCACACCGCGGACGCCACGCTGTGGTTCTTCCACGCCATCTGGCGCTACCAGCGGACCACCAACGACCGCGACACCGTGCGCCGGCTGCTGCCGAAGCTCGTCGACATCGTCGAGCATCACCTGCGCGGCACGCGCTTCAACATCGGCGTCGATTCAGCCGACGGTCTCCTGTCGCAGGGCGCCGAGGGGTACCAGCTCACGTGGATGGATGCGATGGTCGGCGACTGGGTGGTCACGCCGCGGCGCGGCAAGGCGGTTGAGATCAACGCGCTCTGGTACAACGCGCTGCGCGTTCTCGAGCAGTTGCTGATCGGGTCCGGCGACGGCGCGACGGCGCAACGGATGGGCGAGCACGCCCGCCGCGCGCGGGAGTCGTTCAACCGCCGCTTCTGGTTCGCCGATGGTCAATATCTTTACGATGTCGTCGACCCCGACGATTCCGCGCTGCGCCCCAACCAGATCTTCGCCGTCTCGCTCGACTTCCCGGTGCTCGACGAGTCGCGCTGGCGCCGCGTGGTCGAGGTAACGAAGGACGAGCTCCTCACGCCGTTCGGCCTCCGCTCGCTCGCCCGCCACCATCCGGACTACAAGAAGAACTACGACGGCGATCTCCGCGCCCGCGACGCCGCGTACCACCAGGGGACGGTGTGGGGCTGGCTCATCGGCCCGTTCATCGACGCCTGGCTCAAAGTCCATCCCACCGACCGCGCCGCCGCCCTCGGCTTCCTCGACTCCTTCCGCGACCACCTCGGCGACGCCTGCATCGGCACCATCAGCGAAGTCTTCGACGCCGAGCCGCCGTTTCATCCGCGCGGCTGCGTGGCGCAGGCTTGGAGCGTGGCGGAGGTTCTGCGGTGCCTGCCCGCGGTGCGGGTGTGATATATAGCAATAGGATATGACAGACACCGCGAAAGTCTTCTGGTCGGGCCGCTCCCAGGCGGTGAGGTTGCCGAAGCGTTTTCGCGTCGACGGACACGAGGTACGAATCAAACGGCAGGGGAAGGCCATCATTCTCGAGCCGATCGCAGACTCGTGGGACTGGCTCGATAAGATCGCCGGAAAACTGGACGATGACTTCGTCGCCGCCGTGAACCAGAAACAGCCGCCGGCCGAAGAGCGAGACTTCAAGAAGCTCTTTCGCTGAATGAACTACTTGCTCGATGCAAACGCCGTCATCGCGATGCTGAATGACGCGCGCTCCGCGGAGGCGCGCCGTGCGCGGAGGTATCCGGTGATCGAGGTTGGAGTTTCGGCAATCGTGGTGCATGAGCTTTATTTCGGAGCGTTCAAGAGCGCGCGGGCCACCGGCAATGTGGCATTGCTCAACACGATGGAGTTCGAGATCGTGGACTTCAACCGCGAGGACGCCAGACACGCCGCAGAGATCCGCGCGGTGCTGGCCAGTCGTGGCACTCCCATCGGACCGCTCGACGTGCTCATCGCCGGCCAAGCGCGCGCGCGTCAGTTGACGCTGATCACGCACAACACCGCGGAATTCGCGCGCGTCCCCTACCTGCACATCGAGGATTGGTCACGCGCGCGAGGAAAGCGCCGCTGATCAGCGCAGCAGCTCCATCACCGAAAGCACCATCGCCTTGACCCCGCCGCGAATGGTCGCCTCCGGCACCGGCACGAATTGCGACGAGTGCAGCGACGGCAGCCGCTCGCCCGAGGCGATTTTCGCCGGGTCGACGGCGCCGACGTTCAGGGCCACCGCGGGGATCTTGCGGTCGAGGCCGAAGAGGCCGAAGTCCTCGCTCACCATCAGCGGCTCCATCTTCACCACGTTCTGCGCGCCCATGTCGCGGGCCAGCGCTTTGCCGAGGCGCTCGGCCAGGGCGGGGTCGTTCCACGTCGCGTCGACCGACTCGTGGGCCAGCAGTTCCACGATGGGCGCGCGGTCGTCCGGCACGCCGGCGGTGAGGGCGATGCCGCGCGCGATGCGGTCGATCGACGCCAGCACCCGCTTGCGCACCTCGGGCTTGTAGGTGCGGACGGTCATCAGCAACTGCACCTCGTCCGGGATGATGTTGCGCTTCGTCCCGCCGTGGATGGAGCCGACGGTGACCACCGCGGAGTCGAGCGGCGAGGTCTCGCGGCTGACGATTGTCTGCAGGGCGACGACGAACTCCGCGGCCATCACCACCGGGTCTTTCGTCGACTGCGGCGACGCGCCGTGCCCACCCATCCCGCGAATGGTCACGTTCAGCGAGTCCGCGCTGGCCATGAAGTAGCCGGGGAACCAGCCGATCTGGCCGGCGGGCATGCCGGCGTGGTCGTGGAGGGCGATGGCGAAGTCGGGCCTGCCGAATTTCTCGTACAGCCCGGCGCGGAGCATGGCGGCGGCGCCCTTGACCACCTCTTCCGCCGGCTGGCCGATGAGCATCACCGTGCCGTGCCATTTGCTCTTCAGTTCCGCGAGCAGCTTCGCCGTGCCGAGGAGCGTGGTCATGTGGACGTCGTGCCCGCAGGCGTGCATCACGCCGGCGTTCTGGCTGGCGTACGGCACGCCGGTCTGCTCGGCGACGGGAAGGGCGTCCATGTCGGCGCGCACCAGCACCATGGGACCGGCGCCGTTCTTCATCACCGCCACGATGCCGTAGCAGCTATATTGCTGATCACTATAGTTACCAAAAGGATAGGTGACTTCGTATCCCAGCTCGCGCAGTCGCGCGGCGACGAATTCCGAGGTCTTCTTCTCCTGCATGGACAGCTCCGGGGCGGCGTGCAGTTGCTTGTAGGTCGCCACGAGCGACGGCAGGTCACGATCGATGAGCTGGTCGATTGCTTGGCTAGGGGTCTGCGCGGACGCGGCGGCGGCGAGCGAGAGAAGGACGGCGGCAATTCGCTTCATGGCCGCGCATTATCGCAGCAGGAGCCCGGCGCCCGCCGCGGCGACGATCAGCAGCGGCTCCGGCACCCTCTTCGTCAGCGTGATGATGATGAACACCGCGGCGCAGATGGCGATGGTCGTCGCGTCGAACAGCGCCCGCCGGCCGAGGACGAATGCCGCGCCGGCGATGGCCCCGGTCGCCGCGGCGGTCACGCCGTCCACGAAATCGGCGATCCCCTTCTTCGCCGCGTACCGCTCGTAGTACGGCGCGGGGATGATCACGAAGAGGTAGCACGGGAGGAACACGGCGACCGCGGCGACGGTGGCGCCGATCGGGCCGCCGACCAGGTAGCCGATGAAGGCCACGGTGATCACCACCGGGCCGGGGGTGATCATGGCCACGGCCACCGCGTCGACGAACTCCTGCTGCGTGAGCCAGTGATACTGCTCGACCACGCCGCCGTAGAGGAACGGCACGATGGCCAGGCCGCTGCCGAAGACGAACGCCCCCGCCTCGGCGAAGTAGATGAAGATCTTTCCGAGCGTCGCCGGCGTGGCCGCGCCGCGCGCGCCCGCCACCAGCCATGGAGCGACCATCGCGACTGCCGGCGCGTAGCGCGACCGGAATGCGAGCGCCAGCACGCCGGACGCGAGGAAGAGCCAGACGATTTCCCGCTCAGTGAAGGCGGTGACCACGGCCACCGCGGCGGCGATGGCCCAGAGCACGACGTCGCGCTTGAGCGTCATCCGCACCAGCTTCACCGCGCTGCGGGCGATGATGGCGATGACCGCCGCGCCGACGCCGTAGAACGCAGCCTGCATCCACGGCAGGCCGTGGAAGCGCAGATACAGCCACGACAGGCCGAGGACGATGACGAAGGACGGGAGGACGAATGCCAGGCCAACCAGCGTCGCGCCCCCCACCCCGCCCCGCACCCACCCGATGTAAATCGCGAGCTGCGCGGCGAGCGGGCCGGGGGCGAGCTGCGCCAGCGCCAGCCCGCGCACGTACTCCTCGCGCGTGATCCAGCCGCGCTCCTCGACCAGATCGTGCTGCATGGCACCCGCGAGCGCGATGGGACCGCCGAAGCCGGTGGTGCCGAGGCGGAGGAAGTACAGAACGAGGTCGTAGGGGCGCGCAGCAGCGCGCCCGCGGCTTCCGTCTGAGTGCCGGGCGCGCTGCTGCGCGCCCCTACGAAACAACACCGCTCGCGTCCACGTCGACGTCCCCCGCCATCGCCACCTGATTCTTCCCGTTCTTCTTCGCGAAGTAGAGCGCGATGTCGGCGCGGGCCACCAGATCCGTCGCCGTGAGGCCGTCGTGCGGGTAGACGGCGACGCCGACGCTCACCGTCACGCGCAGCGCGCGGCCGATCTGCGGCATGACGAACTCCCGGCGCGCCACCAGCTCGAGCATGCGGGTGGCGGCGTCGCGCGCGGACGCCAGGGGCGTGTCGGGAAAGATGATCGCGAACTCCTCGCCGCCGTAGCGCGACACGATGTCGGTATCGCGGGCGTTCAACATCAGCTCCACGTCCGCCCCGCCACCGACCAGACGCTCGCCGCTGCAGCGACGCCGATCGTCGCGAGAGCGTACACGCGGAACCACACCGAGCTGGACATGGGCGAGCCGGCAATTGTATCGCTCGTCATCCTGAGGCGCGAAGACGCCGAAGGATCTCCGTCGCGCCGCCTGAGATCCTTCCACTTCGCTGGCGCTCAGTGTCAGGATGACGGAACCATGTCCTGGGAAGCCGTCATCGGCCTGGAAGTGCACGCCCGCCTGCTCACGGCGACGAAAATCTTCTGCGGCTGCCCCACCGCCTTCGGCGCACCGCCCAACACGCATGTCTGTCCGGTCTGCCTCGGGTATCCCGGCGCGCTGCCGGTGATGAACCGCAAAGCCGTCGAGCTGGCGCTGCGCGCGGCGCTGGCCACCGGCTGCACCGTCCACGAGCGTTCCGTCTTCGCGCGGAAGAACTACTTCTACCCCGACCTACCGAAGGGCTATCAGATCTCTCAGTTCGACCAGCCGCTGGCCACCGGCGGCACGATCGGCGAGGTCCACATCCGCCGCATCCACATGGAAGAGGACGCCGGAAAGCTGATCCACCACGGCGACGTCTCGCACGTCGACCTCAATCGCGCGGGGACGCCGCTGGTGGAGATCGTTTCCGAGCCGGATATCCGGTCGGCCGAAGACGCGGATGCGTACCTCACGCGGCTCCGGCAGATCGTGATGTACGCCGGCGTCTGCGACGGCAACATGGAAGAGGGATCGATGCGTTGCGACGCGAACGTCTCGGTCCGCCGCGCGGGTGAGGAGCTCGGCACGCGCACCGAGGTCAAGAACCTGAACTCGTTCCGCTTCCTGCGCAGCGCGATCGCGCACGAGATCGAGCGCCAGACCGCGGTGCTGGAGGGCGGCGGGCGGATCGAGCAGGAGACGCGGCTTTTCGATCCGGCGTCCGGCGAGACGCGCGTGATGCGCTCGAAGGAAGAGGCGCACGACTACCGCTACTTTCCGGAGCCCGATCTGCTGCCGCTGGAGATCGAGCGGGCGTGGGTCGACGACGTCGCGCGCGCGCTGCCGGAGATGCCGCACGCGCGCGCGGCGCGATATCAGCGCGACTTCGGGCTATCGCCGGTCGACGCCGAGGCGCTGGTGGTCACGCGCGAGCTCGCGGAGTACTTCGATGCCGCGGCCGAGGCGAGCGGCAACCCGCGCGCGGCAGCGAACTGGGTGCGCAACGACGTCCTGCGCCTCCTCAACGACACCGGCGAGTACAGCATCCCGCCCGAGTGCCTCGGCCGGCTGATCCGCCTCATCGACAGCGGCGCGATCGGCGGCAAGGCGGCGAAGGAAGTGTTCGAGGAGATGGCCGCCAGCGGCGGCGAGCCCGACGCCATCGTGGAGAAAAAGGGGCTCGGGCAGATCAGCGACCCAGCGGCGATCCGCGTCGCCGCCGCGCGGGTCTTGGAGCGCAACGCCGCGCAGGTCGCCGCGTACCGCGCCGGCAAACAGCAGCTCTTCGGATTCTTCGTCGGACAGTTGATGAAGGAGATGGGGGGGAAGGCGGATGCGCGGATGGCGAATGAGGTATTGAAAGAGTTGCTGGGTTAGCGCGCGCGATTCATCAACGCCTTCAACGGGTCATCCACCTTCTTGTATCCCTTCGGATCCGCGAACCTCGACGCGTCGATCTTCGTCTGCTTGATCTTCGTCACCGTCGCCGTGGTGGTGGTCACCATCTCCCGGCCGTCCTGCGTGACGCGCATGGTGGTGATCTGCTTGAGCGGGAAGCGGCCGGCCAGCGCCGCGGCCTGCGCGTCCATCATCTTGTCGAAGGCCTCGATGCCGGTGCGCGGATTGCTCAACTGAAAGAGATTGCGCGCGCTGGGGTCGATCTTGTCCGTCCCCCAGTTCTCGCTGTGCAGGACGATCCGCGAGGCGAGCTTCTGACCCATGGCGTCGATGCGCATCACGATCGAGGCGTCGACGATCGTCTTCCGCGTGGGGAAGCCTTCGATCTTCCCGCCGTCGCCCGCGTCGCGCACGGACGCCTTCGGCGGATCGAACGTCACCTTGGCGATGGGATTCTGGAGCGCATCGGCGGCGCCGCGGGTCATCTCCTCGAGCGTGATCTGAAAGTACGTTTTGGCCGAGGGGTCGAAGACCAGCAGCGTCTTGCCGCCGTCGCGGGAGATGACGATCGAGTCGTCCCTGAAGATGCGGCCGTCGCCCTGATCGACCTCCATGCGCAGGTTCAGGCCGTCCGCGGCGACCTTCCCGTTGATGGTCATCCCCTGCGCTCCGGCGGTCACCATGCGGAAATCGTAGGTCACGCCGGCGGTGGCGGTGATGGCGACGAACATGAAGGCAGCGGCGAGTTTCATGGCCGTAGTATGATTCGCGCCGCTTTTCCTGGGCAATTCGAAAGACTTAGGAGGCTTATCTTGCGTCTTTTCAGCAGAACCTGGGTCCTGATTTCTGCATTAATGATTCTCGCCGCGGGCACCGCCCTCGGCTCCGGATTCAGCATCTTCGAGCAGGGCGCGAAGGCGACCGGCATGGGCGGCGCGTTCGCCGCAACCGCCGACGACCCCAGCGCCATCTTCTACAACGTGGCCGGCATCGCCCAGCAGCGCCACATGGCGTTCTATACCGGCGGCACGATCATCAACTTCACCAACGAATTCAGAGGCGACCCGAACGACGTCTTCGCCTCCGGCACGACCGGCCACTACGACCGCCACACGTTCATCCCTCCGAACGCGTACGCCATCATGCCGATCGGCAGCAACCTGACCTTCGGCGTCGGCGTGACCACCCCCTTCGGTCTCCGCACCAACTGGGCTGATCCATGGGTGGGCCGCTTTTCCTCGCGCGACGCGAACATCAAGGTCGTCGCCGTCGAGCCGGCCATCGCCTGGCAGAACGCCAGCGGGAGCCTCGCCGTCGGCGCCGGCATCGAGTACCGCCGCGCGCGCGTGGTCCTCAACCGCAACAATGCCCTGCCTGGAAGCAACCCGTTCAACGGCAGGCTGTCCGACGTCGCCAACGCCTACCTCTCCAGCGATTGGGAAAGCGGCACGGGCTGGAACGCAGGTATTCTGTTCAAACCCGGCACCTGGCGGCTGGGAGCCGCGTATCACGCGCCGATGGACATCGACTTCAACGGCGACCTCACCATCACCCAGATATCGACCGGCGTTCCCGCCATCGATGCACAGGTCAAAGCCGGCCTGCCTCCCAGCCAGGGCGTCAAGACCACCATCCCCTTCCCGGCCATGGCGCAGATCGGAATCGCCAGCTCGGCGATCCCCAATTGGGACATCGAGTTCGACATCACCCACACCACATGGAGCCGCTTCAAGACGCTCGTCGTAACGGGTGACGCGGCGGGGACGACGCTCATCAACCGCCCCCAGAATTGGGACGACACGATGTCGTTCCGCATCGGCGCGAATCACAAAGTCACCGACGACTGGGACGTCCGCTTCGGAGCGGTCTACGATGAGAACCCGCAGCCGACCGCGGCGGTCAGCGCGCTGCTGCCCGACTCCGACCGCGTCGGGGTCAGCTTCGGCGTCGGCTACCGTCACGGTCCCTTCACCATCGACGCCACCGAGTTCGTGCTCCACTTCAAAGATCGCAGCACCCAGGGACTGAGCACGGGCGGCGATCCCAACGGCGTCTACCGCACCGACGCAAATCTGATCAGCCTGAACCTGGGATACCGGTTCTAGGCGAGGCCAAAGGAGAACCCACAGATGATTCGCAACAACAGCATTGCTCGCATCGCCGTCGTCGTCCTGCTCGCCGCCGCCATCGCCGTTCCGTCGTTCGCGGCGCGCGGCAGCGCGAACTTCACCACCTTCGTCGCCATCGGCGACAGCTACGGCGCCGGATACGAAGCCAGCTCCCTCAACGAGCGGCATCAGATCTTCAGTTGGCCGGCCATCATCGCCCGTCAGGTCGGCCTCCCCATCTGCCAGCCGACGGCGACGGTGACCGACGTCTGCTTCGCAGTGCCGCTGATCACCTACCCGGGGCTTCCCGCCGGTGAGCTGGTGCTCAACGCCACGGGCAGCGGAATCACCCAGATCCCGGGTTCCGGTGGTCCGGCGATGTTCGGCTTCGGCCGCGCCTACAACAACCTGAGCGTACCCGGATACACCATCGGCGCGGCGCTCGCGCTGACCGGCGCCGAGTCGACGTCCGGCCTGGGACAGGTCATCCTTCGCGGTCGCGGAAACGAGGTCGATCAGGCGCTTTCGCTGCACCCGACCTTCATCGCCGTCTGGCTGGGCGGCAATGACTTCCTCGGAGCGGTGAGCACCGGCAGGCCGAGCCTTCTGACGCCCCTCGCCAACTTCACGGCGGCGTACAACACGATGCTCGACAAGCTCATCGCCGGTGCGCCCGAGGCGGGGATCGTCGTCGGCAACCTGCCGGCCAACTTCGCCTCCGCGCCGTTGACGGCCAGGCTGCCGGGCATCCTCCTCAACCCGACCACCAATCAGCCGGTCATCATCGGCGGCGCGCCCGTGCCGCTGATCTTCGATCCGGGCGACGGCAACATCCAGCCGTTGCCGGCGGGAAGCATCGTGCTGTTGAGCGCGCTGACGCGCCTGCAGCAGGGCGTCGGAATCCCTCCGAACTTCAAGACCATCCCGCCGTTCAGCGCCCTGCCGCTGGTCGGAACGCCGCTGACGGACGCGGAGACGATCACACCCGCCGAGCAGGTGCAGTTCGCCACGGCGATCACCGCGTACAACGCGGCGATCACCGCCGCGGCGGCATCGCACAACGTCGCGCTGGCCGACATCAAGAGCCTCTTCGACCGGTGGGCCGCCTCGGGCACCAATCCGATCGTCATCGGACCGTTCGCCTTCAGCAACACCTTCGCCACCGGCGGCCTCTTCAGCCTGGATGGCGTCCACCCCAGCGACCTCGGGTACATCCTCTTCGCCAACGAGTTCATCAAGGCGATCAACGCCAGCTACGACGTCGAGATCCCGCTGGCGGGCATCGCGCAGCTCTTCCAGAACAACGGCGCCTTCTTCCCTGACGCGGGGCCCGGAGCGCTGTCGGTGCCTGCAGACGTCGCCGCGCAGATGACCAGCATCTTCAACTCCGCGAAGGTGCCCGCGCCGCCGAAGCGGCGCTCCATCCACTAGAGACACGAAGGGCCGCCCTCGGGCGGCCCGTTTCGTTTCTGCCTAGGTTCCGGCAGGACGTCCCCTCGGCGACGGGCGGGAGATGTCGATCATCGCCATCTTCTCCTTCTCGTCGTACCAGCAGTGGAAGCGCTTGATGCCGGGGACTTCGATCTGGTAGGTGCGGAAGAAGCTCGGCACGTGCAGGGAGGTCGACTTGTCCGATTGCCGGATCTTCGCCGAGCCCTCCTCCTTCCGGTCGAGCGGACGGATGCCGATGAGCTTTCGCTTCTTGTCGTAATAGAGGTTGGCGCTCGATTTCCCGCGGAGGCGGAGCATCGAGGCCACCGGCGACGGGAGCCGGATCAGGCGCGATTGAACGATCGTGGCTGAAGCAGGAAAACGTTCGAACTCGGGCGCGGGCTCCCACTTTTCAAAAGCCATTCTCCGACTCCTCACCCACCACATGCGGCTTCATTGGGCGTGCGTTTGGATATGATCATAAAATCGATGCTGATTTTGTCAACGATTAATCGCGATTCTTTCGCCTCCGAAAAAACAGAGCGGTCCTTTGGTTCGATTCCAAGTTATTGTAAATCGACATAAAAGATTGAGAAAAAAGGGCTTGTGGAGTGCGGGCGTCCCCGCCCGCACCGGTCGGGCGTCTCGCCCGACCGCCATTCACCGCCGGGCGAGACGCCCGGCGGGCGCGGCCGGGACGGCCGCACTCCGTTCACGCCACGCTCCGGAAGTACCCCCGGTCCAGCGCCCGGTAGTGCACCGCCTCGGCGACGTGCGCGCTTTCTAGGCGCTCGCATCCCGCCAGATCGGCGATCGTGCGGGCGACCTTGAGCACCCGGTCGTACGCCCGCGCGGAGAGGCCGAGGCGGGCCAGCGCCTGTTCGATCAGGCGGCGCGACGGCTCGTCGAGCTCGCAGTAGCGGCGGAGCTGGCGCGAGCTCATCGCGCCGTTGCACTGTACGCCGCTGCGGCGGAAGCGCTCGCGCTGGATCTGCCGCGCGGACTCCACACGCTCGCGGATGGCCGATGACGGTTCGGCCGACGACGTGGCCGTGATCTCCTCCGGCGTCAGCGCCGGCACCTCGACCTGCAGGTCGATCCGGTCGAGCAGCGGTCCGGAGATCTTCGCCAGATATCGCGCGATCTGCATCGGCGAGCAGGCGCACTCCAGTCGAGGGTGATTGAAGAAACCGCACGGACAAGGGTTGAGCGCCGCGACGAGCGTGAATCGCGACGGGAATGTGAGCGTCCGGCTGACCCGCGCGATTGTCACCAGGCCGTCTTCCATCGGCTGTCGCAGAACTTCGAGGGTATCGCGACGGAACTCGGCCAGCTCATCGAGAAAGAGCACGCCGTGATGGGCCAGACTGACCTCGCCCGGCTTCGGATTCGTCCCCCCGCCCACCAGCCCCGCGGTGGAGATCGTGTGATGTGGCGCCCTAAACGGACGTCGCGTCAGCAGACCGCTGCCGGCGGGGAGCGTCCCGGCGATGGAGTGGATCTTCGTGGTGGTGATCGACTCCTCCAGCGACAGCCGCGGCAGGATCGACGGCAGCCGCTTGGCCAGCATCGTCTTGCCCGATCCGGGCGGGCCGATGGTCAGCACGTTGTGGCCGCCGGCGGCGGCGACTTCCAGCGCCCGCTTGGCCTGCGCCTGGCCGCGGACGTCGGCGAAGTCGGCGGCCTCGCCGGGCGGCTCGGGCGTCGCCGGCGACTCGGCCGGCGCGATCGCCTCGTCGCCGCGCAGGTGGCGCAGCAGCGCGAGGAGGTGCGTCGCGCCAATCACCCGCACCGAGCGGACGGCTGCCGCCTCGTTCGCGTTGGCCTGCGGCACCACCAGCTCGCGGACGCCGGCGTCGCGCGCCAGCGCCGCGGAGATCGACAGCGTGCCGCGCACCGGCGCGATGGCGCCGTCGAGCGACAGCTCGCCGACGAACACCCGTCCGGCGATCTGCTCGTCGCCGACGAACTCCATGGCGTGCAGGATGCCGATGGCGATCGGGAGGTCGAATCCCGACCCTTCCTTTTTCACATCGGCGGGAGAGAGATTGACGGTGACCTGCCGCGCCGGCAGCCAGTAGCCGCAGTTGTGCAGCGCTGTGCTGACGCGCGAATAGGCCTCGCGCACCGCGGCGTCCGGGAGCCCGACCATCCGGAAATTCGGCTGGCCGAGCCGGGCGTCGACTTCGATGACGATCCGAACTGCATCAATTCCGAGGGTCGCTGCGCTCCATACTTTCGAGAGCATGGCGTTGGCGACCACGCGGAAGTCCCATACCGAGGCTACCTCGGATACGGCCTGTGATACAAGATCCGCCATGCGAGTCACCGTTCCGCATCACACCGACAAAGACACCGCGCGCCGCAAGATCAACGAGCGCATCGCCCAGCTCTTCGGCCAGTACGCTCATTACCTCAGCGAGTCGAACCATCAGTGGGACGGCGACCGCCTCGATTTTTCGGGTAATGCGAAGGGGTTCAAGACCAGCGGAACGGTCGAAGTCACCGACACCGAAGTCATCATCGACGGCAAGCTGCCGCTGCTCGCCAAGCCGTTCGAGCCGCGGATCAAGAGCACCATCGAGCGGGAAGCGGAAGCGATGTTCGCATGATGAATCCCATCAGCGACAAGGCCCGCGACCTCATCCTCGGATGCGAGGATCTCGATCAGCCGGGGATGTGGCCGGGCGGCGAATCGGGCGTCACAATCGGCATCGGCTACGACCTCGGCTTCGCCACGCCCGACCAGTTCCGGTCCGACTGGGGCGACTGCCTCTCCGCCGCCGACTGCGAGGCCCTGACCAACGTCATCGGCCTCAAGGGGGCGGACGCCAAGGCGCGCGCCGCCGCGCTGAAGGCGATCGTCATCACGCGCGCCAACGCGGATCGGGTCTTCATGGAGCGCTCCATCCCCAAGGCGCAGCAGGAGACCGCGGCGGCCTTCCCCGGCGTGGAGAAGCTCCCCGCCGACGCCCAGGGCGCGCTGGTCTCGTTGGTCTACAACCGCGGTGGCGGGATGGGCCAGCAGGGCAAGCCGTCATGGGACTCGCGCCGCGAGATGCGCGCCATCCGCGACGCCGTGGCCCGCGGCGATCTGAACGAGATCGCCGCGCAGCTCCGCTCCATGAAGCGCCTCTGGGAAGGCAAGGGGCTGGACGGCCTAGTCAAGCGCCGCGACGCGGAAGCGGACCTCGTGGAGTCCTGCGTCGCTCCGCCGTCATCCTGAGCCGCGGAGACGGCGAAGGATCTTGATCGCTGAGACCCTTCGCTGCGCTCAGGGTGACGGGGTCAGTTGACGTTGAGGATCTTCTTCAGCGCGTCGACGTTGGGATCGACGAACAGGCGTCCATCGACTTCCACTGCCGGGTCGGTCCCGAGGTGGACGGTCTTTTCGGTGACGTCCTCGGGCTTCACGAGCTCGTGATCCACGTGGTACTGCGAAAGAAATCCTGCGATGAGACTTGTTTTCTGGCGTCTACTTCCGGGGAAAAACCTGACGGTCATCCTCCCCTCCTCTCACAACCCGTTCCGAACTTCGACTTTGGACGAGTCCGGGTACGGTAAACCCGATGTACGGGCAAGTCAAATAAGAGTTGCAACGTGTGGAACGCCGTCGTCCTCGACGGCTGGCCCGGCGGCGTCCCGACGCCGCACGTGACGGGCGCCGAGGACGGCGCCCAGCCAGCCGGCGGGACGCCGGCGCTCCTATACTCGGCGGCGTGGCAGTGGTCAAACTCATTCTGAAGAATGCCTTGCGCAACCGGCGCCGCACCATCCTCACCGCCCTGAGCGTGGCCGTGTCGCTGTTCCTGCTGGTCAGCCTCCGCACCATGATCATCGAGCTGCGGGGGCAGTCGCTGATGTCAGAGCAATCGGCGCGCCGACTGATCACCCGCAGCTCGGTGTCGCTGCAGCTCCCGCTGCCGCTGGCGTACAAGGAACGGCTGCGCCGACTGGAAGGCGTGGAGACGGTCTCCGAATACCAATGGTTCCCCTGCTATTACCAGCAGCCGCGGGAGCCGATGATCACCATCGCCGCCGATCCGGGCTTCGCCGGCACCGATCCTGACTACCCCGTCCCGCCCGACGAGCTTGCGGCGTTCCGCGCCGACCCGACGTCCGCGCTGGTGCCGGTGAAGATGATGCAGCGCTTCGGCTGGAAGCTCGGCGACCGCGTCACCTTCAGCGGCACGGTGCTGCCGTTCGATCTCGCCGTCACCATCCGCGGGACGTTCACCGGCCCGGCGCAGAACGCGCCGATCACGCACTTCAGCTACTTCAACGAACTGGCGCGGAGGGCGATGCCGAGCCGCGTGGACAGGACGATGGCCTTCCTGGTGCGGACGCGCCCCGGCGTCTCGCCCGCCGAGGTGGGGCGCGACATCGACGCGGCGTTCGCCAACGCCGAGGCGCCGACGCTCACCGAATCGGAGAAAGACTTCACCCTCGGATTCGCCTCCATGCTCGGCAACGTCGCGCTGTTCATCTCGGTCATCGCCGCCGCGGTGGTCTTCGCCATCGTGCTGGTGGCCACCAACACCATGTCCATGGCCGTGCGCGAGCGGACGCACGAGATCGCAGTGCTCAAGACCATCGGCTTCCGCCCGGCGCAGATCGTGGCCATGATCGTCGGCGAGTCGCTGGCCATCTCCGGCGGCGGCGGACTGCTGGGCGTCATCGGGGCGAAGGCGTTCTTCACCACCTTCGACATCTACCAGTTGACGAGCGGCATCGTGCAGCACTTCAACGTCACGCCGGAGACGATCGGCCTGGCGCTGGCGCTGGCGGTGGGGATGGCGGTGGTCAGCGCGATCATCCCGGCGGTCCGGGGCGTGTTGCGCCCGATCGCCGCGGGGCTGCGGGACGTGACGTGATGTTCATCCCCCTCAAGTACAACCTGCGCAACCTCGCCGTGCGGCGGACCTCCACGATGCTGACGGTGTTCGGCATCGGCGTGAGCGTCGCCGTCTTCGTGGCCACCATGGCGCTGGTCGAGGGGATCCGCCAGACCTTCGTCACCACCGGCGATCCGCTCAACGTGCTCGCCATCCGCGACGGCGCGCAGAGCGAGACCGGCAGCATCATCGAGCCGGGCGCGGCGCTCGCGGCGCGGACGCTCCCCGGCATCGCCACGGGCACCGACGGCCGGCCGCTGGTCTCGCTCGAGCGGATGGTCTACGTCAACCAGGAGCGCCGCACCAGCGGCAGCTCGAACGTGGTGATCCGCGGGCTCGACGACGGCGGCCGCGAGCTCCGCCCCGCGGCCCGCCTCGTCGCCGGCCGGTGGTACACGCCGGGACGCCGGGAGCTGACCGTCAGCCGCACCATCGCCGCGCGATTCCGCAACTGCGCCCTCGGCGAGGAGCTGGTGACCGGCAAGGTGCGATGGTCGGTGGTCGGCATCTTCGACGCCGGCCGCACCGCCTACGCCTCGGAGATCTGGACCAGCGCCGGCGATCTCGGCTCGGCGTTTCACCGCACTGTCTACTCGGATGTGATGATGCGCGCCGCCGACGCGGACGCCCAACGCGAGCTCATCGCGCAACTCGCCGCCGATCCGCGCATGCGCCTCGACGCCCGCACCGAGCCGGCCTTTTACGCCACGCAGACCAAGGCCTCCACGCCGGTACAGATCCTCGGCAACGTGATCGCCGTGGTCATGGCGGTCGGCTCCGCGTTCGCGGCGATGAACACCATGTACGCGGCGGTGGCCTCGCGAGGCCGGGAGGTCGCGGTCCTGCGCGCCCTCGGCTTCTCGCGCGCGGCGATCGCCGTCTCGTTCGTGACCGAGGCGCTGCTGCTGGCGGTGGGAGGGGGCGTGGTGGGCGGGATCGGCGTGCTGCCGCTCAACGGCGTGACCACCGGCACCACGAACTGGATGGCCTTCAGCGAGATGACCTTTCACTTCGCCGTGACGCCTGCGCTCTTCGCGCAGGGCGTGGCATTCGCCGCGGTCATGGGGCTGGTGGGAGGCATCCTTCCCGCCCTGCGCGCCAGCCGGATGTCGCCGGCACAGGCTATGCGGGCGCTGTGAATGATGCCGACTCAGCTTGCCTTGCGAAGCGATTTCGGAAGGGTACGCAGGCGGGAGGAGGCGTGATGCAGATCGACTGCTCGCTGCGCATTGAGCCAGAAATCGGGCGTGGTTCCAAAGGCCGCTCCGAGTTTGAGCGCCATCTCGGCGGTAACTGACGTTCGCCCGTTTACAAGCCGGTTCACCACTTTGACATCACATCCAATATGGCGGGCAAGTTGTCTCTGAGTCATGTGGAGGGGCCGAAGAAACTCCTCCCTAAGGATCTCTCCAGGGGTGGTCGGCATTCTGCGAGTGGCCATGTCCAAGAATCCTCTAGTGGTAATCAACTTCCCGGCGGCGACCCGAGATCCCGGAGCTCTGCCGAATAGTGGAGCATATCGATCTTGCGAGCGACGATACGGGCGACGTTAATCCAACCGACCCTTCCACTGATGCGCCCCTGCTCAAAGAAAACCTTGACGGCGTCATCGGCAAAGCTGCGAATCGCCATCTCGAAGAGTATACCTAAGCGAGGTATAAGCGCCGCAACGTCATCGCCGTGGTCATTGCGGTCGGCTCAGCGTTCGCGGCTTTGACCACCGGCACCACGAACTGGATGGCCTTCAGCGAGATGACCTTCGCGCAGGGCGTGGCCTTCGCCGCGGTCATGGGACTGGTGGGAGGCATCCTCCCCGCCCTGCGCGCCAGCCGGATGTCGCCGGCGCAGGCCATGCGGGCGCTTTGATACCATCGATTCTTCCGTAAGGAGCGAAACCATGAACGATACCGGCCGGTTGATCGCCGTGGTGTTGATCGCCTCGTTCGCCATCGAGCGGCTCGTGGCTGCCGTCGGCTTTTTCATCGACCGCGACGCGCTGCCGCCCAACGCCCGAAAGCAGAAGATCGTCCTCTTCTTCGTCGCAGGCGTCATCGCCGCCGTGGTGATCGGGCTGACCAAAATCAAGCTCTTGGCGGCCGTACAGATCGGCGAGCCGAGTGACGCGCTCGACTACTTCGTGACGTGGCTGGTTCTGGTCGGAGGCGCCGACCGCATCCGCGAGTTCATCGGCGGCTCGGGCGGAGGGAGCAGCCAGAAGCCCGCGGCGCAGATCCCGCCGATTCAGATCGTCATCGCCGACCGCGACGGCAAGGTCACGGTCACAGACCTGCCGCCCGCGAGCTGATCGGGAGGGCAATGCGCAAGGTCACGATCTATCTGCGCGACTACGTCGACGACTCGCGCCGACGCGAGCGCCGGCGCGGCACGATCGTGGCCATTGGCGCCGTGCTGGTTACCCTGTTCGTCGCCGGCGCATTCGGCCCGGCCGTGACAGTCAAAGAGGCAGCGGTAACCGACACCACGCGGACGACGGACACGGCGCAAACGACGGACACGACCCAGACGACTCAGACGACCGACACGACTCAGACAA
>JBBPII010000007.1:0-152482 GCA_038040385.1 Candidatus Gilichinskyi gelida | reverse complement strand
CCGACACGATTCAGACGACCGACACGGCTCAGACAACCGCGACCACTCAGACGACCGACACGACTCAGACAACCGACACGATTCAGACAACCGACACGATTCAGACGACCGACACGGCTCAGACAACCGCGACCACTCAGACGACTCAGACGACCACTGGATCCACCGACACCACCGACACCAGCACCACCATCGCCACCGCACCGGCGAGGCTTTTCGCCACGCCGGACGGATTCGGTTTCAACCGACAACTGCCCGGCACCCGTTCGGACCCACGCCTCATCACGGTACGCAACGACGGCGAGGAGCCTCTCTCGATCAAAGTGAACATCGAGGGAGCGGGGTTCGACTGGACGAACAACTGCACTGCTCCAGTGGGCCGCGGCGAGACCTGTAGCGTTGCCGTGACGTTCGCGCCGCAGAGCCCGGGCCTCCAGACGGCGAAGCTCATCATCGAGTCCAACGGCGGCACCGCAGTCATCTCCCTGAGCGGCTTCGCGCTGCGGATTCCACCCGTCGACCTCGGAACGATCGACTTCGGGCGGCAGAGCATCAACACGCATGTCCCGCTGCGTACAGTGCTCTTCACCAACAAGAGCGCGCTGCCTGTCGCCGTAGCCACCCTAAACATCATCCCGGACAAGGCTCCCTTCGACGTTCTCGGAGAGCCGTGCGGCGTCGTTCCGCCCGGCGACGGCTGCAAGGTGTCCATCGCCTTCACGCCGAGGCTGGGTGAATCGAGCGCCGATCTGCAAATCTTCGACGCCAACCAGAACCTCGTGGCGTACGCGCGGCTCACGGGGGTCGGAATTCGGCGGGGCTTCAATCCCGCCCTGATTCAGACGCCGGCGAAGAAACCGTGACGACGAGCAGCGCGCCGAGGGCGAGAAGCGTGATCGCCGCCCCCACCCACACCATTGGATTGCGGTACCGCATCTCGATGACGTGATCGCCGGCCGGAACGATCACTCCCTGGTACACGCCGTTAGTGGCGATGATCGGCACCGGGCGACCGTCGAGCGTGGCGGACCAGTAGCGATGGCCGGTGACGCTCAGGGTCAGGAATGCGCGGCCGGCGGCGCGGACGGCGAGGCGGGCGGCGTTGGCGCTCTCGCGCGCGTCGCGGATCTCGCCGCGGGCGGGGGTGAAGGGCTCGACGTCGGCGAAGGCGACGATCTCCATGCCGCGCTGCAAGTCGAGCTTACCCAGCATTTCCGGGATCGACGCCGCGCGCTCAATGCGGTCGGCGAAGGCGTAACGCTGGTAATCGAGCGGCGCCGGCTCTACGGGCAGAGTGTCGATCGACGCGCCGTCCTCGGGGGGGCGGTAGCGGAGAGCTACGCGCGTACCGGCCATCTTCAGGAACGGCTGCTCGGCGGCGACGGCGCGGCGCGCGCGCATCGACTTCATCGCTTCCAGCAGGGCGTCGGTGGTCTTCAGCGCGGTGCGGTCGACGTCGTCCTCCATCACCAGCTCGTAGCCGAAGCGCGCCGGGAGGTGGTCGCTCAGCCCGTTGCGGAACATCCACCAGTAGATCTCGTCGGGACGGTTGGCGATCCACGCCAGCGCGTTCGGATCGCGATCGAAGGCCTGCCAATACGCCTCGGGGAAAACGCGCGCCGGCTTCGGAGGGAGCTGCTGCATGAGAGGCGGCGCGTCAAAGTACGACCGCGGCATGCGCGGCACCAGCCAGCGCGTCGCCAGCCAGAGATCGGCGACCGACAGGGCGAGAATCACTACCGCCGCCGGTCGCCTTCGTACCGTGATTAGTAGCGTGACTACCACCACCGCGCGAAGGAGTTGCCAGGCGAAGTACGTACGCGTGCCGCCGGCGCTCAGCGCAACGATGACGACGAGCGCCAGCCAGATCGCGGCGACGATCGTCGCCGCGCGGATGAGCCGCCGGTCGCCGGCCAGCATGCGGTCCAGCAGCAGCGCGGCCCAGACGATCAGCGCGAATGCCGCGGTCAGGATGAACTTCTCCGGATAGCGGATGGAGCGAAACAGGTGCAGCTCGTACAGCACCTTCAGCAGCGGCGTGTGCTCCCCCGCCGCGACGATCACCGACCCCGCCACCACCGCCGCCACCGCCCCTGCCCCGCGCGAGCCGGCGAGAAGGCCGGCGATCGCCAGCAGCGCCACGAACAGCCCGATGTACATCTCGGGAATGAACGCCTCGGTGCGGAACGGATACATGGTGGTGATCGCCGGCGCCCCCGCCTCGTTCGTCAGATTGCGGAAGAGCGCCGGCAGAAACATCTCCACCGTCCTCACCGGCGGCATGCTCCAGTTGGAGACGACGCGGAACTCGAACGGCTCGGAGCGCACCGAGTCGCGCGTGAAGTCGATCGCCGGCACGAGCTGCACGGCGGCGACGAGCGCCGCCGCGACGCCGATGATCACCACGGTGGCCAGGCTCTTCTTCACGTCCACACGGCGCCAAAGCGCGTAGCCGCCGATCAGCAGCCAGGTCTGCATGGCGACGGTGGGCTCGCCGATGATCAGTTGCATCGCCAACACGAGCGTGGCGACGGCGACGTCGCGGCGCCGCCGGCCGAGAATCGCCTTACGCGCGCAGACCAACGCCAGCGGCATCCACGACAGCGAGAAAAGCAGCGGCAGCTTGGTCGCCAGCGAGAGAACCGGCCCGCTGACGACGAACACCGCGGCGCCGAACGTCGCCGCCATCGCGCGCGCGCCGAGCGCGCGCAGCAGCAGGTACATCCCCCAGGCGGCGATGACGAAGTGGATGAGGATGTGAAGCTGGAAGCCGAAGTGAAAGCTCGGCAGCCAGATCAGCCACTGCGGCGGATAGAAGACCTCGTACGCCGGATTGGCCGCCAGCGGCTGCCCCGCGGAGTAGAAACGGTTCCAGAGCGGCAGCTCGCCGCCGGCCACGATCTGCCGCACGATCCACTTCATCGGCACGTGGTAGGAGATCAGGTCCTGCAGGTACAAACCACGGCCGCTGAAGAGGATGTCGGCGTACAGCACTACGACCAGTAGAGCGAGAAACGCAAACGCGCGGCCGCCGGGAGAGCGCAACACGAGGCGCGGATTATAGGTCGCCACGGAGTGCGGGCGTCCCGCCCGCTCCCGCCGGGCGTCCCCGCCCGGCGGCACGGTGATCGACGCGATCGGCCGGGACGGCCGATCGGCGCGGGCGAGGACGCCCGCACTCCGTCACGCGGTGGCAGCGACGGTCTCCCGGTACTGAATCTCGTACAACTTCCGATACAGCCCGTCGATCCGCATCAGCTCATCGTGCGTGCCGCGCTCGCGGATCTCGCCGTGGTGGAAGACGAGGATGGTGTCGGCGGAGCGGATGGTCGAGAGCCGGTGGGCGATGACGATCGAGGTCCGCCCCTCCATCAGAGCCTGGATGGCCTCCTGGATCAGGAGCTCGGTCTCGGTGTCGATCGACGACGTCGCCTCATCGAGCACCAGGACCGGCGGGTTGAAGGCCAGCGCGCGGGCGAACGAGAGGAGCTGCTTCTCCCCCACCGAGAACCCCGCCCCCCGCTCCCGCACCTCGGACTGGTACTGCTGCGGGAGGCGCGAGATGAAGCGGTCGGCCTGCACGCGTGTCGCGGCCTCGCGCACGGCGTTCTCGCCGATGCGCGGATCGCCCAGCGAGATGTTCTGCGCCACCGTGCCGGTGAAGAGGAAGAAGTCCTGCTGCACCACGGCGAACAGCGCGCGCAAGGACGCTTGCGTGTAGCGGCGTATGTCGAGACCATTGATCAAAATCATGCCGCGCTGCGGGTCGTAGAAGCGCTGCAGCAGCGCGGTGACCGTGGTCTTCCCCGCGCCGGTGTGCCCCACCAGCGCCACGCGCTCGCCGCGCTGCACGGCGAAGGAGACGTTCTTCAGCACCCAGTCGTCGTCGTTGTACGCGAACCACACATTCTTGAACTCGATGGAGTCGAGGTGATTGACCTCCAGCGTCCCCTCGTCCTTGATCCACACTTCCGTGTCGAGCAGCTTGAACACCCGCTCGCTCGCCGCCATCGCCGCCTGCAGGATGTTGTACTTCTCCGAGAGATCGGAGATCGGCTCGTAGAAGCGCTGGGCGTAGGTGAAGAAGGCGATCAGCGCGCCGATGGAGAGCGTGCCGCGGATGACCTGCCCGCCGCCGTACCAGACGATGAGGGCGATGCCGACGGTCTCGATCAGCTCGATCAGCGGATAGAAGACGGCGTAGTAGAAGATGGAGTCGATGTTCGCATCGCGGTGGCGGGCGTTGAGGCCGTCGAACTTCTCGCGCTCTTTTTCCTCACGGTTGAAGAGCTGCACCGTCGACATCCCCGAGATGTGCTCCTGCAGGAAGGCGTTGATGGCGGCGATGCGCACCCGCACCTGGCGGTAGGTGACGCGCGCCCCGCGGCGGAACCAGATCGACACCAGCAGGATCAGCGGGGTGATGGAGAAGAGCACCACCGCCATACGCCAATTCATCCAGAACAGCACGACGATGATACCGAGGAGAACGAAGATGTCGCCGAAGATGGCCACGAAGCCGGCGGTGAACATCTCGTTGAGCGCGTCGACGTCGGTGGTCACCCGCGTCATCAGGCGGCCGACCGGGTTGCGGTCGAAGTACTGGATGTCGAGCTTCTGCAGGTGGCCGAAGATCTCTTTGCGGAGGTCGTACATGATGTACTGCCCCATGAGATTCATCATCACCATCTGGGTGTAGAGGACGACGAAGTTCGCGCCGAGGGTGGCGAAGTAGAGTCCTGCGGCGACGTCGATGCCCTGCAGCGGCGTCATGGTCCAGCCGTGCGCCGCCAGCCACTCGGCGATCCGGCTGCTGACGCCCACCGGCTGCGCGCCGGCGAACGGCTTGACGAAGAGGTCGACGGCGATGGCGATGATGGCCGGCCCGGCGATCTCCGTCAGCGAGGAGATGATCACCAACACCACCGACATCGTGGCCCGGAGGCGGTACGGCCTGAGATAGCGCAGCAGCCGCCGCGCCAGATGCGGATCGAAGGCTTTGCCGCCTTCGTCTTCGTGTTTTTCGATGTCGGCCATAGTGTTCGCCGTTGGCCGTTGACCGTTGGCCGTCGTCGCTCGGTCAACGGCCAACAGTCAACGGTCAACCTCTACGCAGTCTCCTCGAGCTCCTCTTCCAAAGTCTGCCGTCTGTACAAGTCGGCGTAGTACCCATCGTGCGCGAGCAGCGTGTCGTGCGTGCCGCGCTCCACGATTTTCCCCTCGTCGAGGACGATGATGTGGTCGGCGTCCTTCACCGACGAGACGCGGTGCGAGACGATGAGCGCCGTCCTCCCCTTCCGAATGTCGCGCAGCGCCGAGAGGATTCGCTCCTCGGTCGCCGTATCGACGGCGCTCAGCGCGTCGTCGAGGATGAGGATGGTCGGCTCGCGCACCAGCGCGCGGGCGATGGCGGTGCGCTGCTTCTGCCCGCCCGAGAGGGTGATGCCGCGCTCGCCGATGACCGTCTCCAGCCCCTGCGGGAAGCTGGCGACGTCGCTCGTCAGTCCAGCCAGGTCAGTCGATTCCGTGATCTCGTCCGGCGACGCCGTGTCGCGTCCGAAGCGGACGTTCTCGGCGATCGACTCGGAGAAGAGGAACGTCTCCTGCGGCACCATGCCGATCCATTCGCGGAGTTGGCGCAGCGGGATGGACTCGATCGGCCGGCCGTCGATGAAGATCGTCTCCGGCGGCGGCTCGAAGGTGCGGGTGAGCAGCGCCAGCAGCGTCGACTTCCCGCTTCCGGTGCGCCCGACGATGCCCACCGTCTCGCCCGATTGCACCTGCAGGTTGATGTTGCGGAGCGTGGGGCGCCCTTCCGCCGGCGCGTAGCCGAACGTCAGATCGCGGATGTCGATGTCGCCGCGCGGCTTCTCCTCGACCGGCGTCCCCGCGTCGCGCAGGACATCGGGCGGGATCGACCAGACCTCGTGCAGCCGCACCATGGAGGCCATGCCGCGCTGATAGAGATTGATCACCCATCCGAGGGCGATCAGCGGCCAGATCATCCGCCCGAGGTAGAACTGCAGGGCGACGAAGTCGCCGATGGAGAGCTGGCCGGCGAGCATGCGCCGGCTGCCGAGAAGGAAGACGATGCCGTACATCACGCCGATCAGCCCGTGCAGCATCGGGTAGAACGTCGCGGTGAGGCGGATCTGGGCGCGGTTGCGGGTCACGTACTCCCGGTTCATCCGCCCGAAGATCTCCCGCTCGTTGGCTTCCTGCCCGAACGCGCGCACCACGCGCACGCCGGCCAGGTTCTCCTGCACGCGCGCCGAGATGTCGCCGAAGTAGTCCTGCACCGCCTTGTAGCGGACGTGGATCTTCTCGCCGAAGGTCTTCACCATCACGGCGACCACCGGCACGGCGGCGAGGGAGATGAGCGCCAAGGTCTTGTCGATGCGGATCATCATGGCGAACGCGCCGCTGACGATGATCAGCGAGTTGATGGTGTACATCACCGCCGGCCCGATCAGCGTGCGCACGCCGCCGATGTCGCTGGTGGCGCGCGACATCAGGTCGCCGGTGCGCTGTTCCTGGTAGTAGCGCACCGGAAGCTTCAGCAGGTGGTCGTAGAAGTCGTTGCGCATCTCGAACTCGATGCGCCGCGACGCGCCGACGATGATGCGCCGCTGGAGGAAGAGGAAGAGTCCTTCCACCGCCGCCACGCCGATCAGCAGCAGCCCGTAGCGGATGAGCGTCCCGCGGGTGACGACCTTGACCAGGTCGTTCACCGCGTTGCCGACGATCATCGGCTTGGCTAGCGAGAAAGCGCCGGAGATGGCGATGCAGACGAATCCCGCCAGCAGTGAGGCGCGGTGACGGTCGAGGTAGTAGAAGAGGCGGCGGAGGGGGCTCATGGCGAGCGGGAAATCTTACTCCACCGGCTTCACCGCGACGATGTACGCGCGGCGGCTCTGGTATTCGATCTCCGGATACGGATCGCGCTCCAGCACCCGCTCGATGATGAGGCCGCCTTCTTCCAGCGCCGCGGTGACCTCGGCGGTCTGGAAGAAACGGAAATCGATGTCCACGGCGTGGCCCCACCACTCGTCGCGGTGCACGACGTCGGAGCCGATGTGGAACGACAGCAGGAGCGCGCCGCCGGGCGCGAGGACGCGCTTCATCTCCCGAAAGACATCGGGCAGCTCCGCGCTCTGGAAATGGACGATGGCGTAAAAGGCGACGATGCCCTGCCACGCGCCGTCGGGGACGTCGAGGGCCCGCATGTCGCCGACCTCAAACGGCACGTCCGGCGTGAGCGCGCGCGCCCGCTCGATCATGCCCGGCGAGAGATCGACGCCGCGGACGTCCGCGCCGCGCTCGTGCAGGTATCGCGCAACCTGCCCCGGCCCGCAGCCGAGGTCGCAGATGACGCCGCCGCCGGCGCGCTCCGCTATCTCGTCAAGAAGTTGACGATCGAACGGTTTGTCCTTCAGCTCATCGAAGATGTGCGCGGCGTAGTCGCCGGCGACGAGGTCGTAGGTGTCGCCGATCGGAGTGCGGGCGTCCCGCCCGCACCCGCCGGGCGTCTCGCCCGGCGGCGTCTCTTCAGCAGGCGCATGCGGCCGGGCAGGATGCCCGGCCGGGGCGGGCGGGACGCCCGCACTCCGATCCCGCAGCGGTAGCCGCTTCATCTCCTGCAGCGTGATGCGGAGGACGCTGCCGAGGGTGAAGCCCTTCGGAAAGCAGTGTGGAATGCGGAGGCCCGCGCCGCTCAACTCGAGGAAGTCGAGCGGCGGCTTGCGGCGCGCCAGCACGTGGACGAGCTTGCGCGGGAGGTCCTCGCGGTCATCGGCGTTGAGGTGCAGCGGCTGCAGGTAGTAGCCGAAGTGCATGTTCCGCAGCGCGGGCGTGCCGCCGGCGAACTCCGGGAGGGTGACGCTCAGCTTCAGCGCGCCGAAGATCCAGTTCTGCTGCGCGAACTCGCCGCGCCAGAAGTCTTCGTCGTCGCCGGTGAGGTGCTCCAGTCGCATCAGGGAATCCCGCGGATGAAATCCTCGAAATGCGCCGCGCCCTGGTAGCCGACCAGTGTCGCCGGAGGGTTGCGGCGATGATGCGCGACCACCACTGTCGGGAAGGCGACGACGCGATACTGCGCCTCGAGCCGCGCCACCTCCGGCGGGTTCGTGCCGGTTTCCCGTTTCCGGTCGACGACCTTCACCGGGATGAACTTCTCGTTGATCAGCGCCGCCAGCCGCGAGTCGCGGAAGACCTCGTCCTCCAGCCGGTGGCACGGCCCGCACCACTCCGCGGTGAACTCGTACAGGATCGGCTTCTGCGTCATCCCCGCCATTCGCGCGGCGCGCTCGGCGGGCACCCATCGAATCAGATCGGTCGCCGACTTCACGGCGTAGCGCGAGGAGATGACCCGCGCGACGATCAGCGCGGCGACCGCCACCGGCAGCCACACCGGCAGCGCGCGCTGGCTGGAGCGGTCGAAGAGGTCAGTCCGCGCCATACGGTACCTCGCGTTTGCGGAAGATCAGGCAGGCCAGCAGCAGGGCGATCGCCGCGTTGCTGACCACCAGGAGCAGCCAGTTGCGGTCGAACGGGATGGGCGGCGGGTCGGGATAGACGTTCCGGTCAATCGTACGAATCGTGCTAATGACTCCCGGGTGGGAGCGGAGGAAGGCGCCGAGGGCGGCGAACGCGCCGCGGTCGATCTTCGAAATGATCTGCAGGAAGCCGCCGATCATCGACAGCAGGATCTGACCGCCGATGTAGAGCGCCACGTTGAGGTACGAGCGGGTAAAACTGCCGAACAGCGCCATCAGCGAGCAGACCAGCATCGCCTGCGCCGCGACCGCCGTCGCCGCGCCGCCGCTCGTCAGCCAGGCGATCTTGTGGCCGCCGATGCCGCGGGCGATGACGTCGGCGGAGTAGGCCAGCGCGATGACAATCCACAGCGCGAGCACCACGCCGGCCACCCGCGACAGCAGATAGCGCGCGCGATGAATCGGCTTGCTGAGGATCAGTTGCAGCGTCCCCGACGAGAACTCCGGCCCGATGATCTGGCAGCCGGCGATGATGATGAAGAGCTTCATGATTTCGAACGTGGCGCCGGCCGGGCCGTCGACGGCGGCCATGGTGGTGCCGATGAGGAGGAGCATCAGCACCGCGGCCACGTACGCGATGTGCGCGAAGTGCCGCCGCAGGGTCTCCAGAATGACCGTGGCGCTCACGCCGTTCCTCGGAAGATCGACTCGAGATCGGCCGTGCGGCGGCGGACGTCGACGACGCCCGCACCGGCGCCGACGATGCGGGCCACCAGATCGGCGGTCTGCTCATCCGAGGCGACGGTCGCGGTGAGGACGTTGCCCGCAGGCTCGATGCCCGTCGCGGCGGCCACCGCCGCCGGGTCGAACGAGCCTTCCAGCAGCGTCACGGCAATGACGATGCGCGTGGCGTCGCGCAGGGTCTCGTCGCGGGCCACGACGCCGTTGTGCAGGAAGAGCACGCGGTCGCAGACCTTCTCGATCTCCGCGAGCTGGTGGGAGTTGAGGAGCACCGCCGCCCCACGCTGCTTCTGCTCCGCGATCAGCTCGCGGACCAGGAAGACGCCGTTGGGATCGAGCCCCGAGGTGGGCTCGTCGAGAAAGAGGAAGTCGGGCTGGCGCACCAGCGCCTGGCACATCCCGATGCGCTGCAGCATGCCGCGCGAGTACTGCCCCAGGCGGCGCTTCGCCGCGCCGGCCAGTCCGAGGCGCTCGAGGAGAGCGTCGACGCGCGCGTCGAGCCCCGCTCGCGGCACCTCCGCCAGCCGCGCCATGTAGCGGACGAACGCGCGTCCGGTGGCGCGGCGGTCGAAATTCATTCGCTCGGGGACGAATCCCGTGCGGCGGCGTACGTCGAGGTCGTCGCTGGCGCGATCGTCAACCGTGACCTCGCCGGTGTCCGGCCGCAGAAAGCCGACGATGCACGACATCAGCGTGGTCTTCCCCGCCCCGTTCGGCCCGATCAGACCGACCACTTCGCCCGGCTGGACGTCGAGGTCGACGCCGTGGAGGACGGGATGGCGGCGGCCGATGCTGCGGTAGGCCTTGGTCAGCGCGCGAACGCGGATGCCGCTCATTGCTGGCGTCGCCGCAGGCCGGACACGATCTCGTCGATCTTCGCCTGATGAAAACTGTCGATGGTCCGCTGCAGCTCCCCCTCCGGCGTCGCCGACAAGTCCTCGGTGTAGACCTTTTTCAGCGCGCCGGCGAGGTAGACCTTCGTCTCCACCCGCCACGCGGGCCGGGTGAAGAACTCAGTCTGCACCGTGAGCTTCTTCGGCCCGACGTCGAACGCGTCGAGGCGGCCCATGGGCGGGTGGGTGGGGTCGGGCATCGGCGATATCGTACAATCTCGGCCATGCGAGGTGTTCACTTCGTCACTGACGCGGACGGGAAGAAGGTCGCCGTGCAGCTCGACCTTGATGAGTGGGGCGAGCTGTGGGAGGACATCTGTTTCTCCGTGAGCGCGAGGGCGAGCCGACCAGACCCTTTGCGGAATTCGCGAGCGAGCTAGAGCGCGAGCGCAATCCACGCTGAGGAACGCCGGCGTCCACGCCGGCTGGCCCGGGCGCCGTCCTCGGCGCCCACGCGCCGGTCGGCGGCGGGACGCCGCCGAGCCAGCCGTCGAGACGACGGCGCTCCACTACCCCCTACCGCCTGCGCACGCTCCGCCGGCACTTCGCCTCCGCGCGCGACTCGATCTGCCGCACGCGCTCGCGGGAGAGGCCGAGGATCTCGCCGATGTCGCGCAGGGTCAGCTCGTCGTCCTGCAGCACGCCGTAGCGAAGTTTGAGGATGGTCTTCTCCTCCAGCGGCAGCGACTCGATGGTCCGCTGCACGGCGCCCTGCTGCTTGAGCGCCTCGAGCAGCCCGATGCGCTCCTCGTCAATCTGCGGGGTGATCTGCGCGTGATCACCGAGCTCGTACCAGAAGCGCCACCAGGCCTTGGGGTTGGGGTTGGTGTAGAGGAGGAGCTGCGCCAGCTCGTTCTCGGCGAGGCCGAGGGACTGGCAGACCTTCGTCGTAGCCGAGGCCAGGAGGCCGGCGATGTGCGCCGACTCGCGGTTGAAGAACTGCGCCAGCTCGTCGATGCGCCTGGGGAAGTTGTCGGTCACGCCGTGCCGCAGTGTCAGGACCAGCCGCTCCTTCGGCGAGAGCTCCGAAATATGCGCGAGCAGCTCCTCGCGGCGCGACTGCACCTGCATCTCGTCCTCGGCCGAGGGGATGGAGGTCTGCTCGATGACGTCGGCCAGCTCGGTGTGCGACTCGTCGTCGAGCTCCGCGTTGAGCGAGAAGTTGTCGCTGTTGGCGTGCAGCAGGGTCTGCACTTCCTTCACCGTCACCCCGAGCTCCAGCGCCAGCTCGTCGGGCGTCGGCATGTGATTGCCCTCGGTCATCGCCGCGCCGATGGCCCTCTCCAGACGGTACATCAGGTTCGCGCGCTTGGGCGGCAGCCGGAACGCCCCTCCCTGCTCCGACAGCGCGTGCAGGATGGCCTGGCGGATCCACCAGACGGCGTAGGTGATGAACTTGACGTTCTTGTCGGGGTCGTACTTCTTCGCCGCGTGGATCAGGCCGATGTTGCCTTCGTTGATCAGGTCGAGAAAGAGAACGTGTGCGTTGCGATAGCGCTTTGCATAGGAGACCACGAAGCGGAGGTTTGCCTTGACCAGCTCCTCCATCGCGCTCTTGTCGTTCTGCTGCGCGCGGCGGCCGAGCTCGCGCTCGCGCTCGGGAGTGAGTCGTGGGACCTGCGCGATCTCATGCAGATACTGATTGAGCAGATCGTACGAGTCGTCGCGTGCTTCGTGCCGGGCCATGTTTTGGGAGGGAGCATTCTAACGCTACCTCCGCGCGACGCGCGTCGCCCGACGGGGATGGGTGATTTCGCGGGCCATGGTTTCCAAGTCCACTACCGTACGTAGAACGACCGTTTGGTCTCGCGACTCGTGCGCGACCAGCAGCAGCTCGACGAGATCGCCGCTTGTCGGACGCGCCCAGATGAGCGTCAGCTGGCGGCCGCTCCTCGAATGCGCTTGCACCAACGGCCGGTAGCCGGCTTCGGCGTGCTCGCGCAGCAGCGCTTGGAATTCGGCTCCTTCGAGATCGCCGCCCTTTCGTGTGAACGTGGCGAGCTGCACGTCGTGCACGCCCTTGGGGTGGACCATCCAGACCGCGAAGCGCACCAAGCTGATGCCGGGAAGAGGGATGCGGTGCATGCCGCGTATCCCGCCGACGGCGCGCACCAGGGAATCGAAGTCGGCGCGCAGCGGCGCGGCGACCACCACGGCGAGGAGAACTGCGAAGGCCAAGCGCTTAGTCATTGTCCCGCTCCCTCTTTGAATTCTTGGTGACCCTGGGGATGCCGAAGTGCCCTTCCAGGTTGGCCAGCTTCTCCAGGTCGATCGGGCCGACCAGGTTGACGATGGTGAGCTCGCGCGGCTCGGCGGCGAGCACCAGCAGGCCGGCGACGTTCTCGCCGCGCATGTCGGCATAGATCTCGACGTTCTCGCGGTGGCGGCTCTTCACCTGCACCAGGCGCTTCCAGCTCGGGCCGATCTGCTTGCGGATGCCGTCGAGGATGGAGCGGTCGTACGCGCCGTCCTCGTCGAACTCGTACGACTTCACGTAGATGCCTTCGAGCCTGCTGATCATGTCGCGGGCCACGCGCTCGTCGCCGTCATTGCCGAGGAACTTGGCGGCGAGGCGGAGGAGAGCGCCGTCGAGGGTGACGTCGACCGACTCGGAGGCCTTGGCGGCCAGCGACGCGGGGAGGTCGATGTGAATCCGCTGCGCGTGCAGCGCGGCGGCGGAGAAGACGAGGACGGCGAAGACGATGCAACGACGCATGGTGGTTTCCTTTCTCAACGTGTGATGTCGCGGACCCCGCGCTGGACATGCGCCACCTTCTCGCCGGTGATGCGCAGCGCGAGCAGCACCTGCTCTCGCGCGCGCTGCCCTTCGCGCTGGCGGTGCACCTCCCACCCGCCGAGGATGGTGGCGAGGAGGAGGGTGGCGGCGATGGCGCGCCACCAGGTCGAGCGGGTGGGATGGCGGTCGGCATTCCTGACCCGCCCCATAACCCGGTTCGCGAACCCCTCGGGCGCCGGCACCCGGCGAAGCGCGTCTTTCAGATCGGTTTCCAGACTCATGGCTAAACTCCCATCTTCTTACGCAGCGCGAGGATCGCCCGGTGCAGATGGCTCTTGATGGTGTTGACCGGCATGCCGACGATGCGGCCGATGTCGGAGGGATCGAGATCTTCCTGATACCGCAGAGTGATGATGATGCGCTGCCGCTGCGGTAGCGCCGCAATCATCTGCCGAAGCCGCCGCGCCGCCAGCGGATCGCTCGCCGCCGCCGAGGCGACCGGCAGGTCGCCCGCGTCGTCGAGGCTGATGCGGCGCGGACCCGCGCGACGCACTTCATCGATGCAGCGGCGCGAGGTCACCTGCCGCAGCCAAAACACCAGATGCGCGCGGGTCTCGATCTTGTCCAGGTTGCGGTAAAGCTGGAGGAAGACGTCCTGCGCGATCTCCTCGCCGCGATTGCGGTCGCCGAAGAAATACCAGGCGATACTGAACACCATCGACTCGTGGTCGCCGACCAGCACGGCGAAGGCGTCGCCGTCGCCGCTCTGCGCGCGCCGCAGGACGTCATCGCCTTCCTCTGCGAGCAAAGCGCTCATTCGGAGGGTATATACGTGGGTTTTGGGAAAACGGCTGCGGGTGTAGCGGCGGCCGCTCCGGCCGCCGTGCGCGCCCGGAGCGGGCGCGCCTACACTGGCGGCGCGGTCGACGTCGCGGCCGGCGCGGCGCCCGGCCCCTCGGGCACGGTCTGGCCGCGATGGCAGGTCCAGCACGTCACCGACGTCCCGTGCTCGTTGACCTTGGAGACGTAGTTCGCGTTGATCGCCCGCGTCATGCGCAGCATCACGCGCGCCGCCTTCTTCTCCGGTTTCGAGTCGTTCGGGAAGTCGAACACTTCCTTCGATCCGGGCGGGTTCGGGACGTGGCAGTGATCGCATTTGACGCCAAGGCCGCGGGTGAAGCCGCGCATAGCCGAGATCAGCTCGTCGTGGGTGATGTTCTGCGGAAAGACCTGCAGGTTGTGGAAGACGCCTTCGTCGGCGCGGATCTGCGACTTCTGCTGCTGCATGGCGGTGCAAGCGGCGAAAACAAGGGCGGTGGCGAGAGCGAGGGGGCGAGTTCGAGTCAACATTTGCTACTCCTCGCTTGCAAATCTACCACCCAATTCCGTAGTCCTCGCCATGGTTGCTCGACCCACCCCAAAACGAGCCATGGGCGCGGTCGACGAAGATCGCGTTGATCGGGCCCGAAGTCCGCTCCTCGAAGACCGTCGTGTAGCCCATCCGCCGCAGCTCCGAGCGCACCCATGGAGGCGTGGCCTCGTTGAGGAGGATCCGTCCGGGACGAATCTCGTGCTCGCCAAAGGAGTTGCGGAACTGAAAGGTATTGAAATTCGCCGCCTCTGTCGCCTCCTGCACGGTCATCCCGAACTCCACTACGTTGAGGAAAAACTGCAGGAGGTTCTGGTCCTGGCTGTCGCCGCCCTGAACTGAGAAGACGAGATAGGGCGCGCCGTCCTTCAGAGCGAGGGTCGGAGTCAGCGTCACCCGCGGGTGTTTCCCCGGCTCGACGACGTTGAAGGGGTTCTCGGCCGGGTCGGTGACGAAGCTCTGCATCCGCTGGCTCAGTCCGATGCCTGTGCGGCCGGCGATGACCGCCGGCACCCACCCGCCGCTCGGGGTGACGGACACCGCCCACCCCTCGGCGTCGACGGTTTCGACCGAGGTCGTCCCGCCGCCTTCGCCCGCGGCGCGTCCGGCCGTCGCCGTCGACGGGAACTTCTTCAGTAGCTCGGCGAACGGATTGGTCGCGTTCTGAAACGGATAGGGATCGCCGGGAAGGATGTTCGGATCGTTGCGGGTGGCGTTGATCAGCTTCGCGCGCTCTCGAGCGAACTCCTTCGACAGGATCCCCCGCACCGGCTCCTCGGGCGGGAAGTAGATGTCGCCGAAGTAGAAGTCGCGATCGGCAAAGGCGAGGCTGATCGACTGGTAGACGGTGTGGATGTAACGCGCGCTGTTGTAGCCCATCGCGCGGAGGTCGGAGGCTTCGAGGATATTGAGCGCCTCGAGCATCGCTGGGCCCTGGGTCCAGACGTTGAGCTTGTAGACGTCGATGCCTTTGTAGTTCGTCGACACCGGCTCTTCGATGTGCACTTGCCACTTCGCCAGGTCGTCGGCGGTGAAGAGCCCGCCCTGTTCCTGGACGCCGCGCACGATCTCCTTGGCGATGTCGCCTTTGTAGAAGCGGTCGTAGGCGGCGTAAATCGCCTCCTTGCGCGACTTGCCGCGCTGGAGTGCGTCCTGCTCCGCCTCGACCAGCTTGCGGAGCGTGGCGGCGAGGTCGGGCTGCTTGAAGATCTGCCCAGGCTTCAAATCATTAAGGAATAGAGCGCTTGAATAAGGCCACTGTTTAATGCGATTCTTTTCTCGGGCGACGGTATTCACCAGTTGCGCCTCGATCGGATAGCCGTCAGCCATCTCGATGGCCGGACCGAGAACGTCTTTCAGTGACAGCTTCCCGAACTCCGCGACCATGGTGATGATCCCGCCGGGCGTGCCGGGGGTGACGGCGGCGAGAGGGCCGTACTCCGGCGGATGCTTCATGTTCTTCGACTTGAAGAAGTCCGCGGTCGCGCCGGTGGGCGCCACGCCGAGGGCGTTGATACCGATGACCTTCCTGGTGTGAGGGTTGTAGATCAGGGCCTGCGTCTCGCCGCCCCAACTGAGGGTGTCCCACATGGTGCACGTGGCGGCGATCATCGCCGCGGCGGCGTCGACGGCGTTGCCGCCCTTTTGAAAGATCATCGCGCCGGCGGTGGCCGCGAGCGGCTTGCCGGTGATGCCCATCCAATGCTTGCCGTGCAGCGGCGGCTTTTGCGTTCGCTGCGCGACGAGCGGCGACGCGGCGAGCAGAGCGAGGGCGAGGGCGAGGAGACGGCGAGCGGGCATCTTTCCTCCCTGTGCGGCGCGCGTATTCTAGTCGGCCGCGCGCAAACGACGGGAAAGCGGGCCACGCACGAGAGGAAGCCCAACGGCCGACAGGAGACCGACTCCGTCGACACGGAAACCTCAATCGTGCGCGACCCACCAGGGTGTTGCCGAACTCGGAGAAATCCCTCCCCCCCACTCCTACTTTTGGCTCAATTTCATCTTCTGCAGCGTCATCTCGCGGGAGAATTCCGCGGAACGTTCATCACAGTCTCCTTGACGGCAGTGCAGATCGAAGGGGCTCGATCGCCGTTCGTGACAACCTCTCGAATCGAAGGAAAAGCAGCACGGCGACGACGGTGAGGCCGGCGCAGAGTCCCCACCAGAGTCCGACGACTCCCAAGCGCAGGCGGAAGCCGAGGAGGAGGGCGACCGGCAAACCGATGCACCAGTGACCGAGAAGATTCGCGTAGAGCGTGTACTTCGTGTCGCCGGCGCCGCTGCGGTTGCGGAGCTGCAAAAGGCGCGCGCGCTGTTGTTGATCGGGAGGCTCCGCCTTTCGACGCTGGTGACGCTCTTCGCGGTTCCCACGTACTACGTCGCCGCGCGAAACGACACCACACTATTGTGATCGCTTCCCGGGCGATCTCCTACCGTAGTATTCCGCAAAGCTCAGCGTGCCATTGCGATCGAGATCCAGCCGTGGGAACTCCGCCCGCGCACTCACCCGCGCCCACTCCGCGAGCTCCGACACGCTGAGCCGGCCATCGAAGTTGGTGTCCGCCGCCTGCCGACTCAACGGTAGGAGTGCACCGGCTTCAGTCGAGTCGATCTCCCCGTTGCCATCGCGATCGAGTCCCTTGAGGAGGCGTTCGGGGATCAGGGCGACGTAGTTGGCGGTGAACTCCTCCCCTGACAGCGATCCATCGTGGTTCGTGTCGGCACGCGCAAAGTCCTCTCGGGCCAGGCGAACTGCCGCGACCTCACCCGGCGTTACGCAGCCGTCACCATCGATATCGGCGAGTGATCGATCCGCGGGTGGAAGGTCCGACGCTCGGCCGAAGCGCGCCGTCAACTCCCGGTCGACCTGTGCACGTGCCGCGATCGCATCCTGTTCAAGCGAGGGCGTCTGCGATGCGGGCTCGGTAGGTGCGCTGGGTCTCGTTGGCAGTGCTGCAGGACGCGCGCTGTCCCGCTTCGCGCATGGACAGACGATCGCCCCTGTGATCGACCACCCGACTGGAGTCGCGGCAAGCGTGGTCACCGCTGCGTAGACCAGACTGTAGACTCCCCGAAGTTGGCATCCGAGCAGCGGGCCCGAATCGACGCTGCCACGGAGAATGCCCTCGAAGTGATGGGACTTCGTCGGCGCAGCCGCCGTTCGATGCGGGTCGACGTGGGTGAGGCCATGGAGTTGGCCCTGAATTCGCTCCCCGCCCTTCCCCACGAGCACGAACGGCGCGCCGTGGACGGCGACCCCTCCCGCGAAGCTCTCGTAGAGAAGGACCATCGAGTCGACTTGAAGCGTTGCGGCGTCGGCGTAGGGTGCGGCGGGCGCGACCGTCGGGGAGCGCGGGGGCAGGGTGGCGACGCCCGCGACCTGCTGCGTGACGACACTGGCTGCGCCCTCGCACTCGGCGTGGCGCCGCTCCGTCTGAGCGAGTTTCCCCTTGCCAGCGGCCGACAGTGGGAACACACATCCGTCGGGGAGCGGGTCGACACCATTGACGGCTGTCGTCCCTTGAGTCCCGCACGCACATTCCCAGACACCGTCAGTCAAGCCGTCCAATCGGGCCGATCCGCGCGCAGGGTCAGACGATGACCGCAGCGCGTATTGGGCCACCAGCCGGCATCCGCGCCGGTCTCCGCTGACCACCCGCCCGATGAACTGTCCCTCGAGACCAATGACCGCGCCGCCGCCGGGCGCGGCGTGGGCAGTCGCGTTCGTCACCCCGTGCATCGCCCCTTCCACGATGGTGCCGTCACTGAGCCTCACGGTCGCCTCGCCCTCGTGCAGCCCGTTGACAAGCGACGAATCGCCGAAAACAGTGCGCAGGCGCGGGGCGGAGAGCGTCCCGGCAGCGCCGGGGCCTATCGGGGTCAACGGGCTCTGCAGGTCGTGCTCCATGGCGGCGATGCGGCACTCGACGCAGCGCGTCGCGCCCTTCGCGAGCAGCCGCAGCGTGCCGCGCGCCCGGTAGTTGACCGGCGTAATCCGCTCCGCGCTCCCGAGCGTGGGCCCCGGGATAGTGCCGGTCTCGCCGGTCGGAATCGTGATAGTGACGATCTCGCCGACGTTGATCGGACTCAGGCAGTTGCCGGCGGGGAGGTTGGCGACGACATCCCAGGCGCCGCCGCTCGTGGCCACGAAGAAGTCGTCGAAGCAGCCGTTCGCGTCGGTCTTGACCGTGTGGTAGACGGGCTTGCCGTCGGGGTCGAGATAGCGGATGACGATCTCAGTGTTGGCCTGCACGGGGTCCGTACAGCCTTTGGGGTGGATCACGATGCACTGGAGGTCGGCCCACGGCGCGCCGGCCGGTGCAGCCTGCGGTCCCCAGCGTAACGCGCTTTTGCCGATGACGTCGCGCTGATCGCCCCCGCGCATCCCTTCGGGCCGCTGCCACTCGAGGGCGCGCTTGAAGTTCTCCTCGGTGCACGCGAGCGTTTCCGCGGTGAAGGTCAGGCCAGACAGCTTGGCCAGATTCACGGCTACCGTCGTTCCTCCGAGGCGCACGAGGGTATGCGACGACGGCGTCCACGCCGTGACGAACACGTCGTGCCGGGTGCAGTTGGGCGCATCCGGCGGCGGGGTGACGACGAGGGCCCCGACGAACTTCTGTCCCGGCGCCAGATATGCCTTCTCCGGCACCAGCTGCGACGTCCACCCGGCCGGCACCTGATCGGCGCGGAAATAGACCAACTGGGGGACGGACGCTGGATTGGTGACCTGGAACGAGAAGTTCACCGGCGTGAACGGACTCGTGGTCGTGCTCCACAGGACGGAGAGGTTCTGCTGCGCGGAGTTGTTCGCGCTGTTGGTATCGTCCAGCAGGCGGCGCAGCACGACCTTCACGCAGGTGTGCGGGTCGTTCACGGTCGGCGTCCATGTCACGAAGACGGTGGTGTCTCCAGGTTGATGCCGGGGGATCACCACGCTCTTCAGGAACGTGAAGTCGGCTTCGCCGCCCACGGTGTGGTACGGCTCCGAGATGAAGAACGCAACTTCGATGTCGAAGGCGTCCGCGGGTCCGGTGTTGTGGACGCGAGCGTAGATGCGATTCTCCTCCTTGCCGATCGCCACGTCTCCGTTGTCCGTCGGAACGCGGCCCGATTCCACGTCGTACCCGTCCGATTGGTTGTCCACCCAGATGTCGGGACTCGTCCACGCCGGATCACCGGTCTTGATCGAGACGTCGTAACCGGTCAACGGCGGCATGTACGTGAGGTCGATGACGAAGGGAGGTCCGCCGGCGGGTCCGCTCTTGACGGTTGCGGTGATTCCCGTCCCGGCGGGACTCTCGATGCCGCCCGCGGGGATCGCAGCGTCGGCGAGCCCGGGCGTGCTCGTTCCGTGGTCGCGGAGGATGATCGGGCCCTGCCCCTGGGGGATCTGCGTGTTGACGTAGTACATCAGCACGCCCGAACCGGGGAGAGCCGCGTCGGCCGCACCCATCGTGGGCGAGCGGGCCTCGAGATAGTAGAACGCCGTCTCGTCGGTGAACGTGCCGACGCCTTCCGTGAGTCCGATCGCAACCGCCACCGGCTGGCCCGCCGCCGCCATAGCCTGATACTCGAGCGGCAGGGGCGAGGTACCCGTGGAGAAGGTCGTTCCGCGCGCGGGCCGGGGGACAAAGTGGACCTTGGCGTTGTGCTCGATGATCCACGTAGCGCGCTCCTTCAGCCACGTCGTCGGGTGCACTCCGGTGAAAGGCTTCGCCATGGCGTCCCAGCCGTTGGCGAAGGGCCGCGGGAAGCTCACGTTCGGATAGGCGTAGAGATCGAGCAGGCCGAGCTGGTGGCCGAACCCGTGCTCGTACGCCGGCGTGGCGTCGTTCATCCCCTGGACGGAGACGGTCAGGTACCGGTCGCCTGACGGCAGGTGATAGGGCCAGTTTCCGGTCGTCGCCCAATCGGTGTCCGGCCCGGTGTCGTTGGTCACGATGATGACGCGTCCGATGTCGTCCCCCGGCAAAGGGCTGACTCCGTCGAGGAGCGTCGGCTCCGCGGTCAAGAGGATATCGAGCGTATCGTGCGCCATTTCGACGAGCTTGCTGCGGCTGGGGTCCTGATAGTAGGCGCGCGTCTCCGGCAAGGTGATCTCGCCTCGATACAGCGCATCCACCGTCGCCGTGCTCCAGCTCACTTCGCTCGCCCATGTCGCGAGCGAGCCAACGCGGCTCGTGACCGTTCCTTCCGGGATCGGCGTCGCGTCGTCGGCGTAACGCGCCCGGACTGCGAGCAGGTTCTGGTTGCCGGTGGGGAACGGCCCACGAACAACGTGCACGCTGCGCAACGCCACGTTGTTGCTCTCCCGGACCGCGGCCAGACCCGCCCCCGCGGGCGCGACGTCGTAGGGATGCACGATCCGCAACCCGACCGTGTAGGTGCCGTTGCCGAGCCCCGCCGGCTCGGGCGCGGGCGGACGCCACCGGAGCGGGCCGACGATGGTCGAGCCGCCAGCCGGAACGGGAGGAGCCAGGAGTCCATTGCCCGCAGACACCGCCGTGGGGCCGAGAAAGAAGCCGCTGTCCTTCCACTCTCCGGGGAACACCAGCGTCCCCGCCGGGTCCATCCAGTACAGCTTCGCGACCGCGTCGTAGAGCGTCTGCGTGCCCTTGTTGCGCACGGTGACGTAGACGTAGTTGTCCTGGTCGAAGCGCGGGTGCTCGAACGCGATGCTTTGCAGCCCGGCGGTTTGCGCCGCGGCGATATCGACGTCGGCGGCGTGGCGCACGAGGATGTCCGGGGAGCCAAGGGTGAAGGACGGGTCCGACGGTTCCGCGCCGGTGTCGCCGAGGTAGTCGCGGAGCCACCCGTTGAAGGGCACGGGCGCATCCTTGCCGAGGAACGCGATGATGGCGTCACGATCGCCGTCGGCTATGTAGACGTGGCGGTCGCTCCCGATGGCCACCTTCTGAATGGCGCCCATTCCCGGCGCGCGGCCCAGGGAGAACAGATGCTGGCCATTAACGTCGAGAATCTGAAGCCGATGGTTGTGCGTGTCGACGACGTACATCCGGCTGTTGACGTCGACGGCTACGTCGCGCGGCGCCCGGAACTCGCGCGCGCCGGTGCCGAAGCGGCCGAAGACGGTGCGCCCGCCCGCGGCCTCGTAGCGAATGACCTGATGGTTGTCGGTATCGGCGATGTAGAGGCGTCCGTCGGGCGCGACGTCCAGGCCGTAGGCGTTGCCCAGCAGCGGATCGGTGCGCAAGACGGTCCAGCTCGTCGCGCTGAAGCCGGTGGCCGTCAGCACCCGCTTGTTGCCCGAGTCGAGGAGGTAGACCTTGCCGCCCGGGCCGACGGCCACGTCGCGCGGCGAGAGGATTGCCGTGCCTGCCACCGAGTTGCGCGTGGTGGAGGCGAAGTTGGGGTCGTAGACATAGTTCGACGTCGCCGCGTCCCAGGTATAGAGCCGTGCCTCGTTCAGACGCGCGTCGGCCACGTACACGTGACCGAGACCGTCGGCCGCGATCCCCTCGGGGCTGATGAGGGCGGTGGGAAGGGTGGCATTGGCGACGTACCCGAAGTCGGTGAAGGTTGGGGTGGCGGTCAGTGAGCTTGTGAGGGTCCAGCGGAGGCGCCGGTTCCGCGTGTCCGCCACGACGAGCCGGCCGCCATCGACCGCAACGCCGAACGGATTCTCGAAGCCCCCGGTGATCGAGTACGGCGGGCCGAACTCCAGGGACTGCGGCTCGGCTGTCGAGGGTAGCGCAGCGCAGAGCGCTCCCGATAGGAGCACCGAATACAAAGAGCCACGGCGATGCAAACCGAGGATCTTCATGGACGAACTTTCTCGATCTCGGCAACGAGTTGACGCGCGTACTGAGCGAGGTCATCCAAGGAAGCGAAGTGCCGCACGTCAGCCGAGAGACTGCCGCCGCGGATCGCGGCCGAGAGGCGGAGCGGGGAATGGGGATGAGATGCGTCGTAGGCTTCGCGCCGAGCCCGAAGCCGTGCGGGGGTGATGCGCTCCGCGGCGATTCTGTCGACGGGCCTCCAGAGGAGCGCCTGCTCGAGCGGACGTTCGGGCATGGGTGCGACGACGGCGACATACGACGTCAACGGCGGCGGAACGAGGAGTCGGGTCGGAACATCGTCGAGCAGGAGCTGGTCGGGGGATCCACCGCGCGGGAACAGGCCGGGCGGCGACGAAAGCCGGAGTACGACGAGAGCCAACGACGTCTCGTCGCGGAGTGCTCCCCGCACCCAGAATTGCGCCGGTTCGACGAGTTGCACCTGATCGACGCGAACGATCAGCGAGGCGGCCCCATCGGGCGCCACGCGAGCCGGCGACGCCGGTGGCCGAGCAGGCTCGTGTACTTGCGCGGCGGCGCCGCACGCCCCAACGAACGCGGCGAAAGCGATAGGCGCAATCGTCCACGCGCTTCTCCGTCTTCTCATCGCCAGATCTCCACGTCGTCCACCGCCAGGGTGCCCTCTATTGACAGGCCGGTGTCGCCAACATCCACACGGATAGCGACAATCTGCCCGAGATCCAGCGTACGCCCCGCGCTAATGAACGCCCACGACGGGATGGCGACGGTCTGGAGGACGCCCTTGGTTGTGTCAAGAGGATCAGGGTCCGGGAGGCCTGGCGCGAGCCAGTTCGTGATCTTTGACGCGTACACGCCGCGTACCGGCGACCATGCCTCTATCGACACCTGGCTGCTGTCGCCGTTCTTGTCGATCAACGTAACCGCGAAGGTGAGTGGCGTTCCCGTCGCGGGGCCAACGGCGTAGGGTTGCTGCCCAACCCGCAACGCTATTCTCGACGCATGAAGATTGAGGGGTGTGCCCACCGGATCGAATCGATATTCCGCCGAGGTACCCTGCCAGCTGAAGAGAACGCCGCGCGTCTCCTGGAAGAATCGGTTGGCTGCGTTGCCCTCATCGGCGAGATCCCTGTCGGCCAGGTCGGTCTCCAGGACGTCCGAGAGTGTGAATGACACCTTGGCCCCGGAGCTCGCCTTGATCTTCGCCGTCTGCGTCTCGTAGTCATCGACCACCTCTCGTGTGCTGCCGGGGGCGAGACGCGTCGCGACAGAGAGGGGAACGGACGGGTCGAGCCCCGCCGGTCGTAGCCTCGAGGGCGCGAGGAGGAAGTAACTGGCATAGGCGGCCCGCTGCTCCTCGTATAGTTTGAGGAACGCCAGGATGTATGCCTTTGCGACGTCGCGCTGCTGAGCCGCGTTGAGCAGCCCGACCCATGCAAAGGGAGGACGCGCTACCGGAGCGATCACACCCGCCACAAGCTCGACGTCGTGAGTAGCCTCGCTGAACGGCCAGCTGGAATTGAAGAAGTTGTGGTTGGCCCCGATTGCGTAGATGAGGTGCGCGGGGCCTGGAGCCCGATCGTAATGACGAAATGGCCACGCGATGTCGCTCGAGGCGCCCTCGACGTCCCCATCCGCGCTGCCATAAATCAGCAGGAACGGGACTGTCGCAGGAGCCAGTTCGACCGATACCGGAGAGAGGCTGACGATTCCTTTTATGGCCGATGGGAGCAGCGAATACGCCGGGCTCTGCACGCCGGGAGCGCTGTTGGGCCGGGGAATGCTTCCGCTGAGGAATGCCTTCGCGAGCAATACAGCGTTGCCGCTGCGGGAGTGACCGATGAGGTAGATCGAACCCTTGTCGATGTTGGGTGCCACCGCCGCGTTGGCGAGCACTTCCTCGATGTTGTGAAGGATCATGTGGGCTCGAAGACGCACGCCAAGGTTGGGGTCGATTTCGGGGCCTACCGCCCACAGAGCGACTCCGTTCAGCTCGTCGAGGTCGACACTGAGGGTGATATAGCCCGCTCGCGCGAGATGATCCTGGAGGTAGCCGAAACCAAGGTAGTTCTCATCGGAAGTCACCGTTGCCGGAATTGCCGTCCCGGGTGAAGGGAAGTTTACCGTCTTGGGTAGATGGTTTCCGTGAGCGAGCACGATGAGGGAACGCTTCGTGCCTACGGGCAGCCCACTGGGATACACGAGCCGACCTTTGAGCCTGAAGCCGAAGTCCGTTTTGTTTCCGTCATAGTTCTTGAGTACGAAGGTCCGACTGCCAACGCCACCTCCAGGGACCGAATAGTCGACGGTGGTCGTAGTCCCCGGCCCGAGCGCCACCAGCGACGGCACTATCGAAACCGACGGTTCCATCGGCGTGATGCTGTCGATCAGATCACCGGGATCCAAGGTTCCGTCGGTCGCGAACGTAGCGGGGTCGTCGGGACAGTTGCCGAAGTCATAAACAACGTCGTACTCCACCGGCGAGCCGGGGCCAGGCGCCGGCGGGGTCCCGACGGCCGTGGCGTTTGCTGCGACCGATCCGGTCGCGATCGTCACCGAGGTGGGCCCGCCAATTGCGCCGGCCAGCGAGTTGTTCGCCGCCCACGCAGACGGGGTGCGGTGCGGCACGACGTAGACCGCTGCCTTACGGCCGACGCGCTCCGGGAAGCGACCTGGGTCGAGTGCCACATTTATCGGCGTGCCCTCGTTCACGACACGCCCATAGATGAAGAAGGGATAGCCACTCGTCGTCACACCGGCCAACCCTGGGAGGTCGGCCACGCGCAGCTTCACCCGGGTGGTGGCGATCTCGGTGCCGTCGGCCTTGTACCGGAGCCGCAGTACGACTTCGCCATAGCCTGCCCCGCTCGCCATCAGCTTCACCTCGAGCTTGTGTGTCGTCGCGTCGAAGTCCGCGGCGTGCCAGGTATGCGGAAGCGCGACGATCGCGTGCGCCCCTCCTGCTTCGTGGAGTGCGATCGCGGCCGAATTCCCGCTCTCGACCTCGAGGCTCACGTCGCTCGTCGCCCCCATGGCGGGCTGCGCGATCACGCTCAGCGGCTGCATGAGGAACCGATGCTGCCCGAAGTTCACGGCGGCCGGGTTCCGCTGCACGAAGATCCCCTTCGTGGCGGCGACCTGGGCGTCGGCGCAGGCGACGTCGACCCGCGCGTCGAGCCCGCGGAGCGTCGCGTATGCGTCGTCTTGCTTGGCGGGCGCCGTCACGCCATTCGGCACGAACGTGGCATCGAAGCGTGTCGGGTCCTGACTCCCCTTGAGCGCTTTGACCGTCAGCGTCTTGGGTGTCGCGAACGCCGAGACCGGGAACGTAACCCCCGTTCCGGTCCCGGTGGCGAGGACGTTGGCCCCGTCGCGGACTTCAAAGACACCGGCGTCGTTCGTGGTGTGCAGTACCACGCTCCCGGCCAGGCCGGCGGCAGCGAGAGTCACGGTCACCGTCTTCGCCGGTCCGCCGATGGGCAACGTCACGCCGGGCGACCGCTGCTGGGCTGGCAGCATGCCGGCGACCGTCATGCCGATCTTGTACGCGGTGAACGGGTGCTTCGCGCTCGTGCCGAGCGACCGGCCGGCTTTCAGCACCTCGATCTCGGCCGTGTACTGGCCGGGGGCGAGCTGCGTTCCGTCCGGCTTGACGCCGTCCCAATCGACGACCCCGCTCGTCGGCTGCGGGATCTGGATCGCCGCGACCTCCGTGGAAGGGCTTGCCGCGGGCCGGATGTGGAGGATTGCCTCGTCATAGACCGCACCGGCGGTGAAATGGGCGGTCGCGGAATAGGAAACGTGCAGACGATCGCCGAGACTCGCCGCGTTGTTGAGGGCAAGAGTGCCATCGCTCCCCGCCCCGATCGTCACGTCCACGACCTCGAGCCAGATGGCATTCGTTTGGATGGCCTCCGCGAACGGGGTCGGGAGTTTCGGATTCGCGGCGCGCATGCGCACCGTGTACTTCCCCGGTCGCGGACGGGCGCCGGCGGTCGTGAAGCCGTGCCAGTGCGCCGCCGGAGTGCCACCGGTCGCCAGCGCCAGAATGTCGTAGTCGAACTGGCCCACGTAGGCCGGCGTCGTGAGGTCGCTCTCGTGAAACAAGGCCAGCTCCATGCGGAGGCCGCTTGCCAGGTAGGTGAGCTGATAGACGGCGGAGTTCACGTGGTAGTACACGGTGACGTCGGTCTGGTCGACGAGCTCCACGTACTTGTAGTTGGCCTCCGTCGGATAGTCGATGCAGACCTCGCCCGGGCAGTTGTAGATGACCACCACGGTCTCATTGCGCCCCTGCAGCGCCGGCGCGTCGTCGTCGGTCACCGTGAGCCCCGCACCCCAGATCCCCTGGCATGCGAGCGGGATGACCGCGCCGGCCGGGTACAGCTGGAACGAGGTCGCGTTCGAGGCGGCGGGCGGGGTGGGCAGCGACGTGCACGTCGCCGGCGCTGCCGTGAGCTGCCACGTGTAATCCGTGATGCCGAGTCCAGGAACATAGTTCGAGGTGATCAGGTTGTCGAAGTCGAAGCTGAAGGAGCCGTCGGCGACCACCGGCGACAGCGCGACGCCATTCACGTCGGTGAGGGCGTACGTCACCGGTCGCGCGAAGACGGCGAACGGACGCGAGTTCGGGTCGAGCACGTCCACGCTGTAGCTCGTGTGGTCGGTGCCTCCCTCGGCGTCGGTAACCTCCAGCTCGAACGTCCAGGTGCCGGCGCGAAGCGCGTTGGCCACGACCGCAAGCTTCGCCGTTCCATTCGACAGATGTAGTGAGTACTCCACCGGACCTGGTGTGTACCTGGGGAACTGGTCCGGTGGCACGTCGACGAGGGTCCAGTGATAGCGCTCGATCGGCGGATCGGAGACGTCGGCCGGCGGTCGGCTCGTCACGTGTCCGCGGTTTGCCGCGGTCGTGGGCGGGGTGTCGGCATCGGTCGATCCGCTGCCGTCGATCTCGAAGTAGGTGAGGAAACCAATGGTCGACGGCCCGGTGATGACCGCCGTTGGCGGCCCGTTCACCAGGACCTTCAGCTCCTGGTGAATGTCGGCCGTCGATCCGTCCGCCTGCTTGTTGTTCTCGTCGTCGGTGACGTGCAGATCGAAGATCCAAGTGCCGGCGGCCGGTGACAACAACGACAGGGTCTGTCCGGTCTGGAAGCTCGCGCGGGGCGCCTCTGCGGCGGTCACGGGCGCCTGGACCAGCTCCCATCTGTGCGTCACCGTTCCGCCGTCCGGGTCGTTAGGCGTGGTGTTGCTGACGGAGATCGCCTGGCCCGCCTCGATGCGGAAGCTGCTCGCGGAGCTGAGCGTGATCTTCGGGAGCTGATTGCGAACCGTCACCTCGACCTCTGCGACGTCGGTCGAGTTCGGCGCGTTGTCGTTGTCCCTGGCGGTGAGCCCGAAACGCCACTTCCCGACGTCAGCGCTGGTCGTCTGAATCGAGATGTTTGCTGCCGTACCGACGTTGCTCGGCGCGGTGCGCGAAGCGCCCTGAGGCGCGCTGATGAGGTCCCAACTGAGCTGGAGCGGCGGACCGCCGTCTGGGTCGGTAGTAGTCGAGGCGGCAAGCTCGATCTTCTGACCGACATCGATGGCCGTGACGCCCGTTATCGCGATGTCGGGGGGGAGGTTCGGGATGGTGAAGGTCGCGGTGGAGAAAGTCTTCCGCTCCCCTTCGTTGTCGTCGACATCGAGTGCGACGGTCCAGTCGCCGATGTCCCGCTCGTCGACGAAAGCGAGCGTCGTCGACGCCGCGCCCGGGGTCGCGAACGTCGCCGCGTGCCCGGCCGGAGTGGGCGAAATGAACCGCCAGCTGTGCGCTACCGCGCCGCCGTCGGGATCGCTGCTGTTGGCGTTGAACGTGAGGGAGTCGTGGATTGCACGCGTGCCGCTCCGCGTGATCGCGGCGGTCGGAGCGCTGTTGGTGATGACCAGCGAGAGAGTGGCCGAGGTGCACATGTGGATTGTCTGGCCCCCGTCGTTCGACCAGGTGCAGTCGATCCTGTAGAAATAGGTCCCGATGTCCGCAAGTGACTTGGTCGTCCACCTCCAAAAGACGTCCGAAAACCCGTCACCGTTGAAGTCTTTCAGGCCCTCGCCGATGGGAAGGATCAGCGGGTTCGCGGTATGAGGCGGGTTCGGAACGCCTGGCGTCGGCGTATGCGACCCCGACGGCGTGAAGACGGGGGCAATCTGCGGGATCAGCCAATTCACCGCACCGGCGTTACAGGACGTGGTGCCCTGGATCACGACGCACGCGAACCCCGAGCTACTGGTCTTCACCACGCCGGTATTGACGATTTGTCCCTCGGCCGGCGTGGCCACCGTCGTTCCGAGTGCCAGGCCGAGCGCGACCTGCGCCGCGATCCCGCGCGGTCGAGAGTGTCGCCTCATAGGCGCCTCACGCAAAGCACGATCCGGGAGTCTCCGCCCTCACTTGCTCGGCGGCAGAATATCCGCAAAGCGCCTCACAGTATCATGAGGATTTCGTCATCAGAGCTGCCGTGGATGAGCCGGCTCCCGAGGAGAGAGCGGCTCCGAGCTCGCCCCTGCTTACGGTTCACGATTCGGATGTGCCGTCGCCCTCACCGAGCGCGCCCGAACCGTTTACGACAGCACATGGACTGATCGAATCCACTCGCGATCACCTCGCCCACCACATGCGCCCTGCCACACGCCGCGCCCCTATAAGACCGCGAGCCGATTCGCCTCATCGCGTAGGGTAGCCGATTCATCACTCGTTCCGCTGACCGCCTCAAGTGCGGCATTACCGCACTGCTTCGCGCGCTCACTATCACCACGAGCCTCCGCGATTTTGCCGAGCATGATGGATACCCGTGCCCGCCAGAAGGTGTCGAGCTGACTTCCGAACGCCCGCAACTCCGCGTGAAACTGGCCGATCTGCGGTGCGATAGACCGCTGCTCCGGTGGAGCCAATTGCATCGCTGCGAGGAGTCCCGCGGCGACGAAGTAGAAGTAGCGCGAGTGCTGCAGAAACATCCTGATTCTGCCCTTCGCGGCGTCATCGGCCGGTTCAGCTGCGAGCAGCATCGCTCCAGCTTCATCCCATAGCGACAGTGCGCGCACGACATCGCCATTCAGCAGGAGGGCGATCGCGAGTTCCGCGCGAGATGAGAACTGACCAGCATGGCCGATGAGGTCATCCGAGCTGTCGGCAACGGCGACAGCGTTCTCCAGATAGGCGATCGCCGCGGGTAGCGAGAAGTCTTGCTCGGCGTTGGCGGCGGCGACCAGCGCGTCGAAATGCAGGAGGTGTATCTGACTCGGCGGACGGGAAAGCGCATGAGCATACCACTGTCGTGAGTCGGCCCACCGGTTCTGTAGATTGAGTTGTCGCCCGACGGTCGCCTCGATGATGCCTTGGGCTCGCGCGTCTGTCGTCTGCTTGACACCATGGATCCCTGCGCTGATGACTTGCTCCATGTCATGGATGTATTCGCCGAACACGACGATCATCATGCGGGTTGCGTGCGCGTGGAGGAGCGGCCAGTCGATGCGCAATGCCCAGCTCGCGAGTGCGGCCATCGCATCCACAACCGCCTGCCAGTCCTGGACAGCGGCGTTCTTTCGGTGCTCGGAGAGGAAGAGGTTGCCCGTGATCCAGACAAACATCTGTTCGAGATCGTCGCGGGCATCGAGCACTGCTCGGCGTGTCGGCGAGAGGCCCTCTACCGTGTGCTGCAGCTCGCGGAGACCTACTTCCTCGCCGATGCTGGAGCCGGCGAGGATTATGGATTCTGCCCATATGGAGTCGGGAATCGGAACAACGGGGAGGTCTGCACGCGCACCTTCATCGTGGGCCAACATCGCGCGGCGTAAGAGCGGAAGTGCACGCCACGCCTCTGCCGGGTCTCCGGTCAGAAGTTTGCCGGCAGCGATGATCACCCCGCTCTGTTCGAACGCATCGGATGTCTCAGCAAAGATGGCGTCGATGTCATTCAGCACAAACGACACATCTTTCTTCCACTTCAGCCGCATACCGAGCTGCGTCCCGCGGACGAATAGCTTGATCCCGTTCGGCATCCCCTGCGGCAGTGGCCACATGAAAAAGTCCGACAATCCCGCGTCAGGCACGGGTCCCAGCCGTTCCAGCTCCATGAATCCGTTCGCGATGGCGAGTCCTGCGTAATAGTCCAGACCTCCGCTCACGAAGTACGTGACGATCTTCATGACGTCGAGAGGGGACAGGGTGCCGCGGCGCATGCGCATGAAGGCGAGGCGGCCGTAGCAGAATTGCTGGACCTCGCGGGGAAGATCATCAGGACGCAGAAGTCGGACCATCGGCGGAACGCGGATGTGGTCATCGCCATCGACCTGCACCCACATGCCTTCGAGTTGGGAGAGGCGTTCGAGCGGAGCATCGATGCTCGGCGTGGCATCGGCCAAGCCGCGGATCTCGCCTGTTGTCAGCTCGCCGACCGCAAGCATCATGCGGTAGAGCAGTTGTCGGGTTTGTTCGTCCATCACGGATGCAAGCAAGCGCGCAAGGAGCTGGTGACGTGTGCCGTTGGCATGGTCGCCTGTGAGCAGGCGAACGAGCTGCTCCGCCGTGATGATCCAGTTCTGGCGCCTGAGATACTGCGCGATGCCCACGACGAGTGCGACGTGTCCCTCCCCGATCGTGTGAATGAGCGTCGCGAGCATCTGGGCTGTCCCGGCCGGGGCACCGTTCACCGCGAGGACTTCCTCGACCTCAGCCTCGGTCAAGGCCGGCGTGACGATCTCGGTGATCGACTCGCCGAGGGCTCCCGAAATTGCGGGTGGCAGGAAATGGAGGCTTGTCGAGATGAGCAGCGCCCTTGCGCCGGCTGCGGCTTTCGCCAGAGAAAGCAGGTCATCTGCGAACGGTGATCGACTGTCGAGTCGTGGCAGGTCGTCGAGCACGATCACTCTCACAGGCGGCGTACCTTGGAACACGCCGCTGAAGAGTGCTTCTCGCTGAGTCGCTGGCGGCAGGTTCGTCGCGTGTTCAATAAACCGCCGAAGAGCGGCCCCAGCGACGAAAGGTGAGAGATCGGTCAATCGCAGCCACAACAGCGAAGGGCCCTCGTTGACCGCCAGAAGGTGAGCCAGTTGCGTCTTTCCTGAGCCGGTGTCCCCATGGATTGCAAGCCATCCGGACGGGGTCTGTACCCTGAGCCGATCCACGACGATGCTGCGCGCGATCTGATGAGCGAGGGCAGTCGGCGGGTCGCTTGCCGCTGTGATCGGACCCAAGGGCACACGGGGCATCTCCGCGTTGGTTGCCACGAGCGACGCCATGCCGCTAAACGCAACCTCGAGCATCTGGCGGTGCGTCTCCTCAACGTCTGACAGTCGGCGCTCTGTAGACTCCATGCGCTGTTCCAAGAGCGACATGCGATCGAGGAGTGCTGCGATCTGCGCATGTGCAGTTGGATCAGCGGCGCGAGAGAGAGTGTCAATGAGATCCTGCCGGGTCAGACTCTTCTCACCGTCCATCGTGAGAAGACGAAAGACATGGACAAAGAGTCGGAGGTAATGCTCTTCAGCGTTTGAGGGGTCGGCGAGTCCCGCCGCAACAAGGTCCTCGCGAATGACCGACGGCAGTAACGCAGGTGCGTCGCTCGCGACCGACCACTCAAATGCGGCGAGAAAGTCGAGCCATATATGATCGCCGGCCGAAGTGACGACTCGCTGAAGCGACTGCCATCCATCGTCCGCGATGTCGGCTTGTGGCAAGTCCCGATAGAAAGCTCGCAGCGCGGCGGCAAGTTCCGCCTCTTCCGTTTCCCCTGCCGAGCGGCCACGCACACGTTCCCACGCGATGATGCCCGGCAGCGACGCAGGGAAGCCTGCGTTCTGCTCGACGCCGGGCAACGCGTTCGTTGTGAAGCGGAACAGCAGCCGCAGCGTGGGATTGCGTTCACGATGGAGTGCGAAGTTCGCAACCGACTGAACCGCGATCGGGGAGCGAAGCGTCAGATTCGCTTCGCGGCTCTTGACTTGTTCAGTGATCCGCTGCTCTTCCTCGCCAGCGGCGATGCCACGCGCGACGATGTCGATATCCTCGCCGCGCTCAAGTTCGAGAATTTGCGTGTCGGCCAACCCCAGCCAACGGCGGATCGTGACGTCGACCTGATACACGAAGCCGCGAATCACCGCCGCGGCATCGCGGTCGGGGTCGGCGATGAAGGTCGTCGTCATGCGCAGCGATCGTAGTACCGAAGGTGGTGATGCGGGTGCGGGGCAAAAACATCGCGATGAAAGACCTAGCAGGCTGTTGAAAAAGGCGCTTTTCGCGCAGGTGTGCCGGGGGTACGGCATGGCGGCACGAAAAGAACTGAGTGTTTAAGCGGCTTTGCTCGTGCCGGAAGAATGTCTCGATATCGCTCGAGCCCTGAAAGGGCCTTTTTCAACAGCCTGCTAGACCGCAACCTTTCGATGAATCGGCTCGATCGCCGTTCGTGACAGCCTCTCGAATCTCAGGAACAGCAGCACGGCGACGACGGTGAGGCCGGCGCAGAGTCCCCACCAGAGACCGACGACGCCGAGGCGCAGGCGGAAGCCGAGGAGGAGGGCGACCGGCAAACCGATGCACCAGTGGCCGAGGAGGTTCGCGTAGAGCGTGTACTTCGTGTCGCCGGCGCCGCGCAGGACGCCCGCGCCCACAGCCTGAATGCCGTCGGAGAGTTGGAACACGGCTACCACGAACAGCAGCGGCACGGCGGCACGGATGACGCTCTCCTGGTCGGTGACCAGCCTGGTCATCGTCCGCGGCATGAGCGCGAACAGCGCGGCGCTCGTCCCCATCACCAGGACCCCTCCCAGAAAGGCGACGTGACCCGACATCCGCGTGGCGAGTCGGTCTCTCTTTCCGATGGCGATCCCCACTCGTACGGAGCCCGCCGCGGCGACGCCCAGCGCAACGGTGAAGGTGAACGAGGCGAGGCTGATCGCCACCTGATGCGCCGCCAACTGCAGCGTCCCTACCCGCGCGGCGAGAAGGGCCACCAGCGCGAAGATGCCAACCTCCGCCCCCATCTGCAGTCCAACCGGAAGTCCGATCCGCAATGCGTGCGCCACGTGGCCTCGATTCCAGCGATGGTCGACGTGCGTCGTCCGCAAAGCGACCGACATCGAACGCAGCGGCACGAGCAGAATCACCACCTCCAGGATCGTGCAGAGCGTCGTCGCCAGCGCCGCGCCGGCCACACCGAGCGGCGGAATCAGACGCAACGGTCCGGTCCACCGCGGGAGTGCGTGACCGCCGAAGACGAGCAGGATGTCGCTGAGAAGGTTCAGCACATTCGCCGCAACCATCGCCACCAGCAGCGGCAGCGTGCGGCCGTACGCCTGAAGGTACGACCGGCCGACGAAAAAGAGGAGCAACGGAAGCAGGCTCGTGGTGCGCACCAGCAGAAAGCTCCGCGCATCCTCGGTCAGCTCGGGCGCCCCGACCAGCGGCATGGCGTACGCACCCGCGACGAGCACCACCGAAAGAGCCGCGGAGACGGTGACCGCCAGCCACACGCCCTGCCACAACGCGCGGCGCGCGCGGAGATGGTCGGCTGCTCCGACCGCCTGTGCCACCAGCGGATCGATGCCGAGGACGATCCCGATCCCGACGACGGAGAAGGCGAAGAAGACGGCGTTGCCGACTCCGGACGCCGCCAGCTCACGCGCACCGAGTCGCCCGAGGACCGCGACGTCCACGAGGCCCATGAGCTGCGCTCCCGCCTGCGCCGCCGCCACAGGAGCTGCCAGCCGGAACAACTCGCGGAGCTCGCGTCGAAAGGCGGCGGCACGCATCGACGCGATTCTAGGACGCCGTGGCTATGCCATCATCGATCATTCATGCTTCGCGTCGATGGAACCTGGTTCTCGATGGGATCGGAGAGCGGCGCGGACGATGAGCGCCCCGTCCATCGGGTCTGGGTGGACGCCTTCGAGCTCGCGGCGACGCAGGTGTCGAACGCCGAGTACGCGCGCTTCGTCGAGGCCACCGGCCATCCGCTGCCGCCCTGCTGGAACGATGCGAACCTCAATGACCCGCAGCAACCGGTCGTCGCGGTCTCCTGGCTCGACGCGGTGAGCTACTGCGACTGGCTCGGCGTCCGTCTGCCGACCGAGGCGGAGTGGGAGTGTGCCGCACGCGGAGGCGCGCAGGGAATGCGCTATCCGTGGGGCGATGACGCGCCGGACGACAGAACGCGCCCCCTCGCCGGCCCCGAGCGCGTCGGGCAGCGCGCGCCGAATGGGTTCGGGCTGTACGACATGTGCGAAAACGTCCACGAGTGGTGCAGCGATTGGTACGCCGCCGGCTACTACGCGATCTCTCCCGAGCCCAACCCGCGCGGCGCTGAGAGCGGCGCGCGCCGCGCCTCGCGCGGCGGCTCGTGGCGGCATCAGATCAAGATCAGCCGCTGCGCCGCCCGTTCGAGCCTCCCGCCGGAGTATCGCTACGCGGACTACGGATTCCGCGTCGCCGCTCAGTGCGCGCCGACCGGTGCGTCCAGCCGGCGATAGCGCCGCGTGCCGGGGAGACACGCCTTGTGCTCGACGTGGTGGAGGTACTCGTCGCGGAACTTCCGCACCGACGAGATCACCGGGCCGATCGCGGCGTCGCCCAGAGCGCAGAGTGACTTGCCGCCGATGTTGTCGGACATGTCGAGCAGCAGATCGGCGTCCTGCGGGCGGCCGTTGCCGCGCTCCAGGCGGTCGAGGATCGACTCCATCCAGTTCGTCCCTTCGCGGCAAGGCGTGCACTGCCCGCACGACTCGTGGGCGAAGAACTTCGCCAGGCGCCAGACGGCGTCGACGATGCACACCGACTCGTCGAGGACGATGATGCCGGCCGAGCCGAGCATGGAGCCGGCTTTCATCAGGGCGTCGAAGTTGAGCGGGATGTCGATCTCGTCGGGCGTCAGCATCGGCGCCGACGCGCCCCCCGGGATCACCGCCTTCAGTTTCCGATCCTCGGTGATGCCGCCGCAGTGGTCGTAGATCAGCTCCTTGATGGTGATGCCCATCGGGAACTCGTACACCCCCGGCTTCTTCACGTTGCCGGAGACGCAGTAGAGCTTCGGCCCGGTGTTCTTCGGCGTGCCGAATCCCTTGAACCACTCCGCGCCGTTGTTGACGATGAGCGGCACGCAGGCCAGCGTCTCCACGTTCTGCACCACGGTGGGGCCGCCGAACGCGCCGACGACGGCGGGGAAGGGCGGCTTCACCCGCGGCTGTCCGCGATGGCCTTCGATCGACTCGATGAGCCCCGTCTCCTCGCCGCAGATGTACGCGCCGGCGCCGCGGGCTACGGTGATGTCGAGGTCGAAGCCGCTGCCGAGAATGTTCTTGCCGAGGTAGCCGCGGTCGCGCGCTTCCTCGAGCGCTTTGTCCAGCACGGTGGCGCCGTAATAGAACTCGCCGCGGATGTAGATGTACGACATCGGATTGGAGCCGATGGCGTACGCGGCGATGATCATCCCCTCGATGAGCAGGTGCGGGTCCTTCTCGATGAGGACGCGGTCCTTGAACGTACCCGGCTCCGACTCGTCCGCGTTGCAGAGCAGCCAGGTCGGCTTCGGCGCGTTCTTCGGCACGAAGCTCCACTTCATCCCGGTCGGAAAACCCGCCCCCCCGCGGCCGCGCAGCTCGGAGTCCTTGACCAGTTGGGTGATCTCCTCCGGCTTCATCTTCAGGGCCTTCTCCACGGCCTGGTAGCCGCCGCCGTCGAGGTAGACGTCGATCGACGTGGAGTTCGGCTTGTCGATGTTGGCGGTGAGGACTTTGATTTGATCCATCAGGTCAGCTTCGTCAGGAGCGCGTCCATCGAGGCCACGCTCATGTTCTCGTGGTAGTCGTTATTCACCTGCACCACCGGCGCGGTGCCGCACGATCCGAGGCACTCCACTTCCACCACCGTGTAGCGCCCGTCCTTCGTCGTCTCGCCGGGATTGATCTGCAGCTTCTCGCAGAGGTGGTCGTAGATGTCGTAGGCCCGATTGACCATGCAGCTCAGGTTGGTGCAGACCTGCAGGTGGTACTTCCCCACCGGCTTCTGGTTGTACATGTTGTAGAAGGAGACGACGCCGAAGACGGTGGCCGGCGAGAGGTCGAGGAGGTCGCCGACGTAGTGCACGGTCTCCGGCGAGATCCACCCCCACACTTCCTGCGCCAGGTGGAGGGTCGGCAGCAGCGCCGCCTCTTTGGTCGGATACCGCGTGAGGATGTACTCGAACCGCGTCTTCGCCTCGGCCGGAAACTCGACGCGCTTGCTCGGATCAGGAAAACGGTCGGGGGCGTACGGGTTGTCGGGACGGAGGTCGGCCATCACCAGTCGAATGCCTTCTTCTTCCAAACGTACACGTAGCCGACGGCGAGGAGGACGATGAACAGCAGCATCTCGCCGAAGAGGAACATCCCCGCCGGGCCGCGCGCGTAGTCGCGGTAGATCACCGCCCACGGGTAGAGGAACGCCGCCTCGATGTCGAACAGAATGAACAACATGGCGATCTGATAGAAGCGGACGTTGACGCGCTTGCGGTTGGTGTCCAGCGGCGGGACGCCGCTCTCGTACGGCGCCAGCTTCGCCGGGTTGCGCTGATGCTTGCCGAGCAGCCAGCTCAGCGACAGCATGATCACACCCATGCCGAGGGCGGCGATGAGCATGATGAGGATGGGGAGCCAGGAGTGGGTCATGAGCGCGCGCGGATGCTACAAGTTGCGAGTTGCGAGTTGCAAGTTGCGCGCGCGGCTAGGCGGCGTTGTCGGTGAGGTACTGCATCGCCGTCTCGCGGGAGTCGAAGATCTTGAACACCGTATCGAGCTTGGTGATCTTCAGCAGGGCCAGGATGCGGTGCGACGGCTTGACCAGCGCCATCTTGCGCTGGCGGTCTTCGAATTTCTGCAGGTAGCCGATCAACTCGCCGAGGCCGGTGGAGTCCATGTAGTTGATCGCTTCGAAGTTGATCATCACCGGGCCGGTCTCGTCGTTGAGCACTTTCTCCAGGTAGCTGGAGAACTCGCGCGCGCTCTCACCCAGCTTGATGACGCCCTGGATGTCCAGAACGGTGACATCCGACACCCGGTTTTTGATGATGTTCATTGCCAGCGCAGTGTAGTCAAAACCGGTCCAGCTTGTCACTCGCGCTCGCGAGGCGGCGCTCCGATGCGGTTGGTGAAGAACGAGACGATGGTCAGCACCACCGCCCCAACCACCGCCCACCCGAAGCTGTCGATGTCGAATCCCGGCACCACCCACGCCACCAGCTCCAGCATGATCCCGTTGAGCACCAGCAGGAAGAGGCCGAGGGTGACGATGGTCAGCGGCAGCGTCAGGATGAAGAGAATCGGCTTGAGGATCGCGTTCAGCAACCCGAGCACCAGCGCGGCGATGGCCAGCGTGGCGAACGAGCGGTAGTGGAAGCCGGGGACGATGGTGACGACGAGGAAGAGGGCGAGCGTATTGATCAACCAACGGATCAGTAAGTTCATGGCGTCACCTCGAGTAGGTTCATGTTTTCGTCCAACTCTCCTCAACCTTGATTCCCCGCGCGGCAAGTTCGTCCATGAAAAGGCTTGGGGCGATGCATCGCTCCTGCGGCAGCGCCCCTTTGGCCGTAGTCTGGCCTCGGGCCATCATCAGAGCGACGATCGACGCGGGAAACGCCGTGGTCCGCATCATCGCGCTCAGGCCGGTCGCGTCGTCGTAGCGGTCGATGATGTCGTAGCGGAGGCGTTTGCCGCCGCCGGAGACCTCCACCCGCACCAGCACCGCGTCGGGCTCGTCGTGCGGGAGGTTGCGGACCAGCAGCTCGCCGAAGAGTTTGCGCGGGACGACGCCGTTCACCGGCTCGCTCGAGCAGAGGCCGAGGTCGATGATGGTCTTGAACTTCGCGCAGTGGCCGGGGTAGCGAATCGTTTTGTAATCGAGCTCGCGCACGCGGCCGAGGTACGTCTCCGGCAGCGTCGAGGTGCCGCCGGAGGTCTGGAAGGCCTCCATCGTTCCGAACGGCGGCGGGAACTCCAACTCCTCGAGCTCGGTCATGGAGTCGACTTCCACGATCCGCCCGCCGCGCACCACGCGCGCACGCTCGACGTATTCGTTGATCAGCCCTTCGACGGAAAACACCAGTTGATAGTCGAGCGGCGGCTTCGGATCGAGCGGCAGCCCGCCGACGCGAATGTAGATCTCGTCGACCGACTCGAATCGCCCGACGGCGTGCGCCACGAGCACCGCGGTCATGCCCGGCGCGAGGCCGCAATCGGGAACGACGTTGACGCCCTTGACGCGGGCCTCCGCATCCAACGCCAGCTCGGCGTCGACCACCGCGTTGTTGCCGCCGAGGTCGCAGAAGTTCGTGCCGGCGTCGATGGCGGCGCGCGCGAGATGCTCGTTGAGCCAGTAATTGACGCAACTGATGGCCGCGGCGTGGCCGCGCATGAGGGCGGTGACCGCCGGGCGGTCGGCGACGTCGACGGCCACGGGGTGTCCCTTCTCGCCGGCGCGCGCCGCGACCGCGCGGGCGCGATCGCCGTCCATGTCGGCGACGGTGACGCGGTCGACGTCGAGCTGCGCCGCGAGATCGTGAACGGCGCCGAGGCCCATGCGGCCGGCGCCAAGAACCAGGATGTTCATATCGTTGACCGTTGTCCGTTGGCCGTTCGCCGAATCGTATCGGCCAACGGTCAACGGCTAACGGCGAACAAATGGCTCGATCGAAGCCAAGAACGTCTTCACATCGATCGGCTTCGAAATGTACCCGTCGCATCCCGCTTGAAGGAAGCGGTCCTTGTCGCCGCGCATGGCGTGGGCGGTGAGGGCGAGGATGGGGATGGCGCCGGTGCGGGGGTCGCGCTTCAGCTCGCGCACCACGCTCAGGCCGTCGACGCCCGGCAGGTGGATGTCCATGAGGATCAGGTCGACCTGCTCGTCGCTGCGCGCGACGGCCAGGGCCTCCTCGCCGCTCGCGGCCTTGAGGATGGCGTAGCCGCCCTCGTCGAGGAGGAACTCGACCAGTTGCATGTTCATCTCGTTGTCTTCAACGACGAGGATGCGCTTCTTCACGATGACTTCTTGGTGGGCCGCGGCGCTTTGTCGGGGAAGAACTTCGGATCGAAGTCGACCTTGGCCTGCTTGCGGAGCACCTCGATGCGATCGAGCGTGTTCTGCTGCTGCACGCGGCGGGCGATCGCCGGCCGCACCTGCTCGATGGCTTGGGTGCCGCGCTTGCCGACGCGGAAGATGTGGACGCCGAAGCGCGACGGCATCGGATCGCTGATCTCCCCCTCCTTCATGCCGAAGACGTGCTGCTCAAGCTCCGGAGGGAGCGTGCCGCGGCCGAACGTCCCCAGATCGCCGCCCCGCTCGGCGGTGGCGACGTCGTCGGACAGTTGCAGCGCCGCCTGCGAGAAGTTGGCGCCGGCGCGGAGCTGTTTGACGATCTCCTTCGCCCTGGCCATCGCCTGCGCCTGCGACGGCGCGGTCCTTCCCGGCCGCGACGGCCCCATGCCGCCGGCGTACGCCAGGAGGATGTGCGCCACCTGGAGCGAGTCGAAGGTTTCCTTGTTTCCGGCGTAGAAGTCGCGCACCGCCTGATCGGTCGGCACCGCGACCAGCTTCTGCGCGGCGGCCGAAGCAAGGATGCTGGTGCGGTCGGCGGCGATCGCGCCGGCCACTTTCGGATCGCGGTCCACGCCCAGCCGGCGGCCCTCCTGTTCCAGGAGCTTGTAGCGGACGAACTGCTCGGCGAACGCCGTCTTCCCCTGCGGGCTGGAGAGCTGGCGCTGCATGTCCTCCGGCAACTGCGCGTACGCCGCCCCGAACTCCTCTTCGGTGACCGGCTCGCCGTTGATGCGCATGATCACGTGGCCGCTGACCTGCTGTCCGACCTCCGCCGTGGTGTAGGGGCGAGAAAGGTTCGGCTTGAGATCGAGCTTGATGATGGCGAGGCCGTAGCAGATGGCGGTCGTCACCGCGGTCGCGATCAAGGCAATGATTGCGTCTCGTTTCACTGGAGCATTCCTCGTTGACTTCTCCGCGCGCTTGTGAAAACTTTCACGGGCCCGCCGCCTGGGCGATCATTCTGCATCACGCAACGCAACCCTATGGCGAAAATTACCATCGACGGCATTGAAGTCGAAGTCCAGGACGGAATCAACGTCATCGAGGCCGCCAAAGCCGCCGATGTCCACGTCCCTCACTTCTGCTATCACCCCTCGCTGTCGATCGTTGGGCAATGCCGCATGTGCCTCGTCGAAGTGGAAGGGATGCCGAAGCTGCAGGCCGGCTGCGCCACACCGGTGAAAGACGGGATGAAGATCCACGTCTGGAACGAGAAGGTCGACAAGGCGCGCAAGGGGCAGATGGAGTTTCTCCTCATCAACCATCCGCTCGACTGCCCGATCTGCGACAAGGCCGGCGAGTGCCCGCTGCAGGACTACTCCTTCAACTACGGCACGGTCGAATCGCGCTACGGCGAAGTGAAGCGCACCTACCCCGGCATGGACCGCACGCCGATCGGACCGCACGTGGTGCAGAACATGAACCGCTGCATCCACTGCACGCGCTGCATCCGCTTCACCGCGGAGATCACCGGCACCAGCGAGCTGGCGTTCTTCAAGCGCGGCGCGTCGACCGAGGTCGGCGTGTTCGCCGGGACGCCGCTGGATAACTGGATGTCGGCGTGCGTGACCGACGTCTGCCCCACCGGCGCGCTCACCACCCGCGAATTCCGCTTCGAGTCGCGGGTGTGGAACCTCGACTCGGCGGACTCGGTCTGCAACGGCTGCGACGTCGGCTGCAACATCTTCATCGGCCACCGCAGCGGGCAGGTCTTCCGCTATCGCCCGCGAGTCAATCCGGACGTCAACGATCACTGGCTGTGCGACTACGGCCGCTTCTCGTACGAGCGCTACGACACAGACCGCGTCGTGGTCCCCAAGGTCCGCACCGACGACGACTACCTCGGCATCTCCACCTGGAACGAGGCGCTCGACGCCATCGACGCCGCGTTCCAACGCGGCGGGAAGATCGCCGTCATCGCCTCGGCGCAGATGACCAACGAGGAGGCAGCGGCGGCGAAGGCGCTCTTCGCCGACGGCCTCGGCGCCTCGATCGGCGTGATGGTCGACCCCATCGGCCCGATCAAGATGAAGTCGCGGACCGAGTGGCTCCTCGGCACGCAGGGCGGGCCGAATTTGCGCGGCGTCGAAGCGGAGATCGGCGCGAACGCCGACATCGAATCGCTGATGACCAACGGCGCCGGCGGCATCGACCTCCTCTACATCTGCGACTCCGACTTCAGCGAGCGGGCGAAGGACGCTGCCGTCGTCGCCAATCTGCGCAAGGCGAAGTTTCTCGTCGTGCAGTCGTGGGACGCCAACCATCCGCTCAACGACGTCGCCGACGTCGTGCTGCCGGGAACGATCCTGGCGGAAAAGGAAGGGACGTTCACCAACCTGCAAGGCCGCGAGCAGGAGATCCATCAGGCATACCCGCCGAAGGGGCAGGCGATCTCGGACGAGGAGCTCTACCGCCGGCTCGCATCCGTCATCCTGAGCCGCGAAGACGGCGAAGGATCTCGGACGGCGCAGCTCGAGACCCTTCGCTCCGCTCAGGGTGACGGGACCGCGGTGCGATGATCGACTGGACCGACGTCGGCCTGAGCGTTCTCAAAATCGCGATCATTCTCTTCTTCATGCTCAACGTCACGCCGATCATGGTGTGGGTCGAGCGGCGCGGCAGCGCGCTGATTCAGGACCGCCCCGGTCCGAACCGCGTCGGTCCGCTCGGCCTCTTCCAGTCGTTCGCCGATGCCCTGAAGTTCCTGATGAAGGAAGACGTCGTGCCGTCGCAGGCGCACAAGTGGCTCTACACCATCGCGCCGGTCTTCGGATTGATCCCGGCGATGACCACCATCGCCGTCGTGCCGTGGGGACGCGCATTCCGCCTGCCGAGCGGGCGCCTCTTCGAGCCGATCGTCGCCGACCTGAACGTCGGCATCCTGCTGATCTTCGCCCTCGCATCGCTCAGCGTCTACGGCGTGACGATGGCCGGCTGGTCGTCGTCGAACAAGTACTCGCTGTTCGGCGCCATCCGCTCCTCGGCGCAGATGATCTCGTACGAGCTGGCGTTGACTCTCGCCGCGGTGAGCGCGCTGATGGTCGCCGGCTCGCTGCGCCTCACCGACGTGGTGTGGAAGCAGACCGGCTACTTCGTCCTCTTCGACACGATCAAAATCCCGGCCTGGAACGCGTTCTCGCCGGCGATGTGGCTCGCCTTTATCGTCTTCAGCGTCTCCGCGTTCGCCGAGACCAACCGCCTGCCGTTCGACTTCGCGGAGGCCGAGGCCGAGCTGGTGGCGGGGTACCACACCGAGTACTCGTCGATGAAGTTCGCGCTGTTCTTCATGGCCGAGTACATGTCGATGGCCACCATGTCCGCCCTCATCGCCACCCTGTTCCTCGGCGGGTGGGACGTGCCGTGGTACAACGAGCCGCCGACCGCGCTCGGCTTCGCCCTCTCCGCCCTCGCGTTCCTGCTCAAAGTCGGTTTCCTGCTCTTCGTCTTCGTCTGGGTGCGCTGGACGATTCCCCGGCTGAAGTACGACCTGCTCATGCGGCTCGGCTGGAAGGTGTTTTTGCCGCTGGCGTTCGTGAATATCGTTTTGGTGGCGTTTTTTATCGTTCGAGGGTGGATATGAGAGAGGTCTCGGGGTCTCGGGGTCTCGCGGTCTCGCAGCGCTTCGCTCCGCGTTTGCTCACCGCGAGACCCCGAGACCCCGAGACCGCGAGACCCCGATGATCGAGTTCACCGTCTTCTTCGTCTTCGCCGCCATCGCGGTCATCTTCGCCCTGGTGGTGGTGCTGCACCGCAATCCGGTGGTGGGGGCGCTGTCGCTGGTGGCGTCGTTCTTCGCCCTGGCGGTGATGTACGTCCTGCTCGAGGCGCCGTTCCTCGCCGTGCTGCAGGTGATCATCTACGCCGGCGCGATCATGGTGCTGTTCCTCTTCACCATCATGCTGCTCAACCTCCAGCATCGCGAGGAGCCCGCCACCCGCCCCATCCAGCAGTTCCTCGGATACACCAGCTCGGCGCTCTTCGGCATCGCGCTGGTCTACTACCTCGCCAAGTACGCGGTACTGCAATTGCCGTCCACGCCTTTTCTCTCCGACGCCCGGCGCGTCGGCGTCACCCTCTTCCAGGCCTACGTCTTTCCCTTCGAAGCGGTGTCGATCCTGCTACTGGCGGCGATCGTCGGCGCGCTGGTGCTGAGCGGGCGGAGCGTGACCCAGTCATGATCCCGACGCATTGGTTCCTGATCCTCAGCGCCATCCTCTTCGCCATCGGCGTCTGCGGCGTGCTGACCCGCAAGAACGGCATCACCATCTTCATGTCCATCGAGCTGATGGTGAACGCGGTGAACCTGACCTTCGTGGCCTACGCCCGACAGTTCCACCAGTTACACGGGCTCATCTTTGTCTTTTTCATCATGGCCATCGCGGCCGCCGAGGCGGCGGTCGGGCTGGCGATCTTCATATCGCTTCATCACCACCGGGACACGATCGACGTGGATGAGGCGAATCTGATGAGGTGGTAACGGTTTCCGTAGGGGCGCGCAGCAGCGCGCCCGGCACCCCCGGTGTGACGGGGAGTACCGGGCGCCCTGCTGGGCGCCCCTACAAGTGGCGCGAACATCGCATTTTCGCTCAGCAGTTAGGAGCGAAAAATGGACAAGACCGAGAAGCTCATTGACTGGAAAGAGAACGAGCGCCTCGACCGGAACCGCGACGGCATCGATGACCGCATCGAGCCGCCCATCCCGGACGTCACCGCCGGCACGCAGAAGCTGGCTCAGCGGCTGCGGGAGAACCCGAACGCTGATCCGAGTCTCTCCGGCGGCGACATCGACGCGCGGTGGGAGGAGGCGGAATCGTCCGGGGACGAGGCGGTGGCGGGAAGCTCAGCCACCCCGGAGCAGAACGACGTTGCCGAGATCGGCCGGGCGATGGGCGTCACCTACGAGGACAACGAGGAACTAAAGGTCGGAGAGAAGGAACGGGAACGGGACAAACACCGATGGGAGCTCGATCCGGCCTCGTCAGACGATTACCAGGATAGGGTTCGCGAAGAACGATAAGCGGCGCGGGGATCTCCTCACGTCGCACTATGTGAGGAGATGCTCGACAAACTCTGGCTCATCCCGGCGCTTCCGTTCATCGGCTTCGTCCTGAACGGCGTGCTCGGCGCGCGCCTCGGCAAGAAGTTCGTCACCGCCATGGCGCTCGCCGCCTCGGGCGGCGCGGCGCTCGCCGGCACGGCCGCCGTCTTCCAGTACCACGCCGCCCACCCGCACGGCGAGCGCTTCGTCAACGTGGTCTACAGTTGGATCTCCTCCGGCAACATCGGCGCCGACCTCGCCTTCCAGCTCGACCCGCTCAGCGTGGTGATGCTGCTGGTCGTCACCTGGGTCGGCTTCCTCATCCATCTCTACTCGGTCGGCTACATGGCCCACGAGGAGGGCTACTGGCGCTACTTCGCCTACCTCAACCTCTTCCTGGCCGAGATGCTGGTGCTGATCCTCGGCAGCAGCTATCTGGTGATGTTCATCGGGTGGGAGGGCGTGGGGCTCTGCTCGTACCTGCTGATCGGCTTCTACTACCAGACCGACTACGCCCCGGCGGCCGGGAAGAAGGCGTTCATCGTCAACCGCATCGGCGACTTCGGCTTCCTGGTGGCCATGTTCCTGATGTTCGCCTATTTCGGCTCCGTCGATTTCGCGAAGGTCTCGCAGATCGCCGCGGCCGGAGGGTTGGACAACTGGATTCCGACCGCCATCTGCCTTCTGCTCTTCCTCGGCGCGGCCGGCAAGAGCGCGCAGATCCCGCTCTACGTCTGGCTGCCCGACGCCATGGCCGGCCCGACGCCCGTCTCGGCGCTGATCCACGCCGCCACGATGGTCACCGCGGGCGTCTACATGGTGGCGCGCTCGAACGCGCTCTATCGCATCTCGCCTGACGCCATGCTGGTGGTGGCCGTCATCGGCGCGTTGACCGCTCTTTTTGCAGCGACAATCGGTATCCGGCAGTGGGACATCAAGAAAGTCCTCGCCTACTCCACCGTCTCGCAGCTCGGCTTCATGTTCATCGGCGTCGGCGTCGGCGCGTACACTGCGGGCGTCTTCCACCTGGTCACTCACGCCTTCTTCAAGGCCTGCCTCTTCCTCGGATCGGGGTCGGTGATTCACGCCATGAGCGGCGAGCAGGACATCCGCAGGATGGGCGGACTGAAGTCGAAGATCCCCATCACCTACTGGACGTTTCTCATCGCCACCATCGCCATCGCCGGCTTCCCGCCCTTCGCCGGCTTCTTCTCCAAGGACGAGATCCTCGGCTCCGCGCTGTCGTCGCCGTACATCGCGGCGCCGGCGCGCTACGTCATCTGGGGCCTGGGGACGCTGGCGGCGCTTTGCACGGCGTACTACATGTTCCGCCTGGTCTTCCTGACGTTCTTCGGCAGCTTCCGCGGAACCCACGAGCAGGAGCATCACCTCCACGAGAGCCCGTGGACCATGACCGTGCCGCTGATCGTGCTGGCGGCGCTCTCCGCGGTCGGCGGCATCGCCCTGGTGTGGAAGCACGCGCTGGCGCATTGGCTGGCGCCGATCTACCCGGCGATCGAGGGGACCGAGGCGACCTTCGAGATCCACAACGAGACCATGCTCATGGGTGTGGCTACCGTCGTCGCCGCGATCGGCACTTGGTTGGCGTACATCCGCTACTACAAGCGCGGTCTGGCGGCGGACGCGGAGATGGAGCAGAAGGCTCCCGGCCTGGCGCGCGCGATCGAGAACAAGTGGTACGTCGACGAGCTGTACGAGGCGATCATCGTCCGGCCGCTGGAGAAGACCGCGCAATTCTTCTGGCGCGGCATCGACATGACCATCGACGGCCTGCTCTCGCTCGGCGCGTACCTGGTGGCCATCGTTGGCGACCTGCTGCGTTTCTTCCAGACCGGCAACGTCCGCAACTACGCGCTCGCGTTCTTCCTGGGGGTGATCGTGTTCATCTGGGTGTTCGCATGATGTGTCATTCCGAGCCGCGAAGACGGCGAGGAATCCCCCGCGCATGTGCGGATAGCGCCCGGACACGGGGGATCCCTCGCTCCGCTCGGGATGACAGGAAGCCATGAACAACGTCCTCTCCATCACCCTCTGGCTCCCGATCGCCGCCGCGGTCCTGCTGCTGTTCTTCCCCAAGAACGCCACCAACGCCATCAAGGGCGTCGGGCTGCTGGCCTCGCTGGCGACCTTCGTCGCTTCGATGGGCATCGTCAACGGCTTCCGCGAGGGAGTGGCCGGGCTGCAGCTCATCGAAGTCAAGCCGTGGATTCCGCAGTGGGGCATCAATTACGCCCTCGGCGTCGACGGCATCTCGCTCTGGCTGGTGATGCTGACCACGCTCCTCACGCCGGTGGTCTTCCTCTCCTCCTGGAACACCATCAAAAAACACCCGAAGGAGTACGTCATCGCCTTCCTGGTGATGGAAGCGGCGATGATCGGCGTCTTCGTCGCCGCCGACCTGCTGCTCTTTTACGTCTTCTTCGAGCTGACCCTGCTGCCGATGTACCTGGTGATCGGGGTGTGGGGAGGGGCGAACCGCATCTACGCGGCGATCAAGTTCTTCCTCTTCACCATCGCCGGCTCGCTCTTGATGCTTCTCGGCATCATCTATCTCGTCTTCCGCCACTACCACGACACCGGCGTGAGCACCTTCGCCATCCAGCAGTTGTACGGCCTCCACCTGCCGCTCAACATCCAGGCCGTATTGTTCGGCGCCTTCGCCCTCGCTTTCGCCATCAAGGTGCCGCTCTTCCCGTTGCACACCTGGCTGCCGGACGCGCACGTGGAGGCACCCACCGGCGGCTCGATCATCCTGGCCGGGGTGATGCTGAAGATGGGGACCTACGGCTTCCTCCGCTTCGTCCTTCCCTTCTTCCCCGACGCAACCAATAAATATGCACCATTACTCATCGCGCTATCTGTAATCGGTATTGTGTACGGCGCATTGGTGGCGTGGGTGCAGCCCGACATGAAGAAGCTGGTGGCCTACTCCTCGGTCTCCCATCTCGGCTTCTGCGTCCTCGGCATCTTCGCCCTCAATCAGACGGCGATCGAGGGCTCGATCCTGCAGATGGTCAACCACGGCCTCTCCACCGGCGCGCTCTTCCTGCTGGTCGGCGTGGTCTACGAGCGGCGCCACACCCGCATGCTGGCCGACTACGGCGGCATCGCCCGCACCATGCCGGTCTTCGCCACGCTGTTCATCATCTCCATGCTCTCCTCGGTGGGACTGCCGGGGCTCAACGGCTTCGTCGGCGAGTTCCTCATCCTCGCCGGCTCGTTCCGCACCCAGCCGCGCGCCGCGGTCATCGCCGCCACCGGCGTGATCCTGGCGGCCATCTACCTCCTCTGGCTGGTGCAGCGGGTCTTCTTCGGCCCGGTGACCAACGAGGAGAATCGCTCCATCCCCGACATCGCCTGGAACGAAGTGGCGGCCATGGTGCCGCTGGTGATCCTGATGATCTGGATCGGCGTCTACCCGAACACCTTCCTGCGAAAGATGACGCCGTCGGTGCAGCAGCTCCTGACCACCGTCGAGCAGGGGCGAGAGAGCGGGCGCTCGGTGCTGGCGGAGGCCCTCACCCGCCGCTTCGCGGCACCCTCTCCCGCAAGCGGGAGAGGGACATCGATTGCGGAGGCGGGGCGATGACGCTCACCCCTCTCGAATCCAACTGGCTCACGGCCATCCTCCCCGAGCTGATCCTCTCGGTCGCCGGGATGCTGCTCATCCTCTTCGACGTCTTCATCCCCCGCGCTCGCGCGGTGATCCCCGCTTTGGCGGTGATCGACCTGCTCGCCGCGTTCTGGTCGGAGCTGTTCGTCGACGGCGGCACCTACTTCGCCGCCACCTACCAGATCAGCAACGTCACCCGCGTCTTCGACATCGTCTTCCTGCTCGCCGCCATCCTCGCCGCGCTCTTCGCCGCCGACTACCTCGAGCGCGAGCGTTTGCAGAGCGGCGAGTTCTACGCCCTGCTGATGTGGGCCACGGTCGGGATGATGATGATGGCCAAGGGGCTCGACCTCCTGGTGGTCATCCTCGGCCTGGAGCTGCTGTCGATCTGCATCTTCATCCTGGTCGGCTACCACCGCCGCATCCCGGTCTCCAACGAGGCCAGTCTCAAGTACTTCTTGATGGGGGCCTTCGCCACCGGCTTCGTGCTGTACGGCACCGCGCTCTTCTACGGCGCGACGCAGTCGACGAACTTCGCGGTGATGGCCCGCTGGTTCGCCACCGCGAACGCGCAGCAGTCGTCGAGTCCTCTCTTGACCATCGCCTTCGTTCTCCTGATGTCGGGACTCGGCTTCAAGCTGGCCGTCGCGCCGTTCCACGGCTGGGCGCCGGACGTCTACCAGGGCGCACCGTCACCGGTAGCGGGGTGGCTCTCCGTGGCGCCGAAGGCGGCCACGCTGATCGCTCTGATCCGCATCTTCGGCGCCATGACGCCGGTGATCGAGCATGCCGCCTGGCTGAAGATGGTCGCCGCGCTGTCGATCCTCTCCATGATCCTCGGCAACGCCGTGGCCATCGCCCAACGCGACCTGAAGCGCATGCTGGCCTACTCCGGCATCGCCCACGTCGGCTACATGCTCATCGCCCTGCTGTCGCTCGGCCCCGACGCCGTCGCCGCCATCGCCGTCTACACCGTCACCTACGCCCTGATGAACATCGGAGCATTCGGCGTGGTCTCCATGCTGGCCAAGAATCAGAACGACCCGCAGACCCTCGACGACATCGCCGGCCTCGGCTTCCGCCGTCCGTTCGTCGGCGTGGCGCTGATGGTCTGCATGTTCTCGCTCTCCGGACTGCCGCCCACGGCCGGCTTCATCGCCAAGTTCTTCATCTTCAAGACGGCCATCGACGCCGGCCACACCACCATCGCCCTGATCGGCATCCTCACCAGCATCGTCTCCGTCTACTACTACCTCCGCGTCGTTTATTACCTCTATATGAAAGAGGCGCCGGAGGTCGACATGGTGCTGCCCGGGAGCGTCTTCGCCACCAGCGCGCTGGCGATCTCGGTCATCGGCATTCTCTTCATCGGCATCCATCCGACGCCGCTGTTCGCCATCGCCGGCGCGGCGGCGCGATCGCTGCTGCGCTGATCCCATGGCCAACAACGAAGCTGTATCCGAGCTCACCACCGGCCGGCTTTCCGTATACCTCCGTTGCCTGAGCTATCTCGAGTCGACCAATCAGGAGACCGTCTCCTCGGCTGAGCTGGCGGAGCGATTCCACCTCAACTCCGCGCAGATCCGGAAGGACCTGGCCTGCTTCGGCGATTTCGGCACGCGCGGGGTCGGCTACAACGTCGCCCGGCTCAAGGAGCAGCTCGTCCGCACCCTCGGCATCGACCGCACCCGCAACGTGCTCATCGTCGGCGCCGGCAACCTCGGCATGGCCCTGGCCGACTACCGCGGCTTCAACGAGAACGGCTTCCAGATCGTGGCGCTGATCGACACCGACCGCGACAAGATCGGCCGCGCCTCCCGCAACGGAATCCCCGTCCTTCCCTACGACGACCTCGCCGCCGCCGTCCGCCAGCGCGGCGTCGACATCGCCATCATCGCCGTGACTTCCGAATCGGCGCAGCAGGTCTACGACGCGCTGGTCGACGCCGGCGTCAACGCCATTCTCAATTTCGCGCCGCTGCAGATCCGCACACACGACCGGGTCAAGCTCAAGAGCGTCGACCTGCGCATCAATCTCGAGTCGCTGTCGTTCTATTTGAAGGGCGTGGAGGACGGGGTTTGATCCGCCAACGCCTCATCGAGCCGCGCCTCCAGATCCCGCAACTTCGCTTCCAGTAGCGGCAGTAATTCCGCCGCGCGATCGATCGCCTCTTCCTTCCCTGCCCGCTCGATCTCGCCGGCGGCCTGCACGGCGTCGGCGACGCCGAAGTTGCTCACCGCGCCCTTGAGGGTGTGGGCCTTCTCGTAGATCGACTTCGCGTCGCGGATGCCGATCGCGTCGCGAATGCCTTGCAGCAGCCGCGGCGTCTGCTCGACGAAGGCATCGCGCACGCGCGCCAGAAGCTTCATGTTTCCGCCCACGGCGGCCACGAAGTCGTCCTCGAGCGGCGGAGGCTCCGCGCCGCGCAGGATCGCGGCGAGCGCCGGCTGACTGACCGGCTTGGCCAGCACGGAGTCGAAGCCGGCGGCGAGGCAGCGCTCGCGCATCTGGGGCGTGGTGTGCGCCGTCAGGGCGACGATCGGCGTGCGCGGCGGCTGCTCGGCGGACCGGAAACGTCGGGCGACCTCCAGCCCGTCGATGCCGGGCATCTGTACGTCGAGGAGGACGAGGTCGAACTTCTGCCGGCCGAGGATTCGCAGCGCCTCCTCGCCGCTGCCGGCGGGCGTGACGCGGTGGCCGAGGCGGCGGAGGGCCTCCATGGCGAACTCCAGATTGACCGGGTGATCGTCGACCACCAGCACGTGCAGCATCCCCTCGCCGTCGACGCGCCGTTCGAGGGTGAACGTCATCCCACGCTCGCTGAGACCCATGGCGATGCCGATGGCGTCGATCAGCTCGCGCTCGGCGACTGGGCGAGTCACGGTCACGCCGACCTCCGAGGTCGTCGACAGCGGCGACGCGATGCGCACCACCGGGATCATCGCGCCGACGATCGGCGCGTCGGCCACGATGCAGGAGTACGTCTGGTGCAACGGCGAAGGACCGGCGTCGGCGAGCGTGGCGTAGGCATCGCAGTCGATTCCGTGCGTGCGGAGTATGTCCGCCACGATGGCGCGCGACGTCACCTGCGGCTCGACCACCAATGCGCGCGCGCTGGCCAGCTGCGCCTCCCACGCCGGCGCCGCCGACGCCGCCGGCTCGCAGGAGAAGGTCAATGAGACGCGGAATGTGCTCCCCTTCCCCGGCTCGCTCTCCACGCTGATTTGCCCCTCCATCGTCTCGATGATGCGCGAGACGATGGCCAGCCCGAGGCCGGTGCCGCCGTAGCGGCGCGAGTGCGAAGCATCGCCCTGCGCGAACGGGGTGAAGATGGATTCCTGCTTGCGCGGGTCGATGCCGATGCCGGTGTCGCGGACCGCGAAGTCGATGGTGGCCATGTGGCCGCCGACCGCGTCGTCGGCGATCGCACCGAGCGTCACGCGCACCACGATCTCGCCGGCGTTGGTGAATTTGATGGCGTTGCCGACCAGGTTGACGATCACCTGCCGCAGCCTCAGCGGGTCGCCCCACACCCGGTCGGGAACGTCGGGGGCTACCGCGAACGCCAGCGCCAGATTGCGCTCCGAGGCGGTGATGCCGAGAGCCTTGATGGTGTCGGTGACCAACTCGCGCATCGAGAAGTACACCGGCTCCAGGTCGAGCTTTCGTGCTTCGATTTTGGAGAAGTCGAGGATGTCGCCGATGGTCGCCAGCAGCGACTCGGCCGAGCGGCGCGCCATCTCGAGCTGCCGGACGCGCTCGGGAAGCGTCTCGCTCTCGATGAGGAGCTGCAGCATGCCGAGGATGCCGTGCAGCGGCGTGCGCATCTCGTGCGACATGTTGGCCAGGAACTCGCTCTTCGCCGCGCTGGCCTCCTCGGCGCGGCCGCGCGCCTCGCGCAACTCGGCCGATTGCCGCTCGAGCTTGCGCACCAGCTCGCGCGCCATGCGCACCGCGTTGGAGAGCTTCGCGCGCCGCCGCTCCGATCCGCGCGCCGACAAGGCGATGTAGAAGCCGCCGAAGAAGATGAAGACGACTTTCACCACTGCCGCGCTGGTCAGCAGCGGACGCTGGTCGAACACCACCACCCACCCGATCATGGCCGAATAGCAGAGCGTGGCGAGGGCCGCGAAGCCAACGCAGCGCGCGAACGTCGTCTGCGTCTGATCGGCCACCCGCATGAAGAGGATGAAGAAGAGCCAGCTCTGCTCCGCGCCGGAAAAATAGAGGGCCACCGTCCAGATGACGACGTCGAGGCTGAGGAACAGCAGCCCCAGATCGAATCGCACGCTGCCGTACCACGTCGCCAGCACCACCCACGACACCGCGCAGTACGTCGCCAGGATGACGGTGATGTTCAGCCACGGCACCAGCGACGAGCTGTCGAGGAGGAAGCGGTTGTTGAGGAAGACGCCCAGAGAGATGAATGCGCAACCGATGCAGCGGAGGATGGGGATTTCGACGGCGTTGAGCTGCCGCGCCCGCTCCTCCTTCAGCCGCTGGATCGGCCCGGTGTGCGTCGTGAGATCGGTCACTGCGTTCGGCGGACGCGCTCGCGCCGCTGCAGAATGGCGCGGACGCGGGGAAGCAGTGTCTCTTTGCGGATCGGCTTGCGCAGGAAGTCGGCGGCGCCGATCTCCAGACTGCGCGCCTCCACCTCGGGGCCAGCCATGCCCGTGACGAAGATCGCCGGCGTCTCCATCCCCTTCTGGATCATGATCTCGAAGAGCTTGAGCCCGCTGAGGGTGGGAACGTTGACGTCGAGAACGAGGAGGTCGAAGGCGCGGCGGCCGATCTCCAGCAGTGCGTCGGCACCGTCGACGACCGTCACCACCTCGTAGCCCGCCTCGATGAGGAAGCCCTCGATGAGCGCCGAGGAGACGGCGTCATCTTCCAGCAGCAGGATGAGCACCGGGCGGTCGAGCGGCTTGCGGAAGACGTCGCGGGGCGCGGGCGCGCGCTCGAGGGCGGCGATGATCTCGTCGCGGACACGCTCGGTCTCCGCGCTCGGCTCGCGTTGAAACTCGCGGCGCAGGATGTCCGCGCATTCCTGGTAGCGGCGCAGCGCTGAGTCGGGGCGCCCCTGCTCGAGCTGCAGGCGCATGAGCGTGCGGTGGACGACTTCCTGCGTCGGGTCGAGCGACAGGAGCCGGCCGGCAGTCTCCACGGCGCTCTCCCACCAGCCCGCCTTGACCTGCGCGGCGAGCAGCTTGCCCAGCGTAGCCAGCGCGGTGCGCCAGTAGCGCACTCGCTGCTCGGCGACCCACTCATCGAATCCGGCGATCTCGCTGACAAGGGACGCCAGGAGCGGCCCGCGGTAGAGCTCGGCCGCCTCGCGCACGGCGTTGACGCCGGTAGAGGCGATCAGCGCGTCGAAGCGCGCGGTGTCGACGTCGACGGCGTGGCGGTTGAAGCGCAGCGACTCCCCTTCGCCCACCATCGCGTCGCTGGCGATGAAGCGCATGGCGTAGCGGAGATCGCGCGCCAGGGCGAAGGCATCTTCCTCGCCGAACTGCGCCGAAAACTCGCGCAGGGGCGTGACGTCGGTCAGGTGGAGGGCCAGCCAGGCGATGAGCGCCTGGGTGCGGCGGTTGCCGATGGAAAGAGTGTTTCCGCGGTGGTCGGAGACGGAGAAATCGCCGAAAAGTTTGATGGTGAGGAGTGACATGGGACCGGTTCGAAGCCTAGCACAGCCCGCTCCGCCCGAGTGTGAATTTTTGCCTGAAGTGCGGAACCGTTCGATCTATATCGTCTGGCTCGGTCATTGCTCTCAACCCAGCGGAGGTTTGACGATGAAGAAGGTTCTTTTCTCCCTCTTGATGTCGGCGATGCTCGTCTCTTCGATCGGCTGCTCGAACTGGAACCGGATGACCCCGGCATCGATGGACAACGCGACCATCGAAGCCGAGGTGCGCAAGAACTTCACCGCGGACGGGATTACCGGACTCAGCGTGCAAGTGAACGACGGCGTGGTCACTGTCACCGGACACCTTCCGACCTCGTCCGATCGCCAGAAGGCGCTCGACGCCGCGCGCAAGGTACCGGGCGTGACCAGCGTTGTGAATCGGATCGAAGTGCCGTGATGATCAGGGCGGGCTTCGGCCCGCCCCCCACGCGCCCCCCACGCCTCTATGTCCAGCAAAGTGTCGGAGATCATCCGCCGCTGCTTTCGCGCGTACGAAACGAAGGTCCGTCAGATGGTCGAAGAGCTCCTCGCCGACGACTTCACCTTCACCAGCCCGGACGACATCGGCATCGACAAGGCGACCTACTTCGAGCGCTGCTGGCCCAACAGCGAGAGCATGAAGGCCATCAACGTGGAGAAGATCTTCGAGCGCGACAACGAAGCCTTCGTCCGCTACGAGGGCGAGCTGACCACCGGCGAGAAGTTCCGGAACACGGAGTACTTCAGGATCGAGGGCACCAAGGTCAAGGAAGTGCAGGTGTATTACGGGGCGAAGACGGCGTAGCTTGACGTTGTATATACTCGTGTCTATACTCCTGCAATGGCCCGCGCAAAGATCTTCCAAAACGGCGGCAGTCAGGCGGTTCGCCTACCGAAGGATTGCCGTTTCCCCGACGAGCAACGAGAAGTATTGGTCCGCCGTGTTGGCCGCCGCGTGATCCTCGAGCCCGCCGACGAGTGGAGCTCCGATTTCCTCAAAACGCTGGGCGCTTGGAAGGAAGACATCGAGCGGCCACCGTCGCGTCCGGTGTCGAAGTTGAAGGATCCGTTCGAGTGACGTTGCTCTTCATGCTCGACACCGATTCCGTTAGCTACTGGTTGCGAGGCCAAGGGAGCGTCGGCGCGAGAATCGTCGAACATCTTCCTTCCGAGCTCTGTATCAGCTCAATCACTCTCGCCGAGCTCCGCTACGGCGCTAGCCGCCGCAAGTCCGCGAAGCTCCATCAAATGATCGATCGTTTCAGCAGCGATGTGGCGGTCATGCCGTTCGATGAAACATGCGCCATGCATTTCGGCCAAATCGCAAGCGACCTCGCCGAACGCGGGACGCCGATCGGTGATCTCGACGCCATGATCGCTGCCCATGCCCTCGCGCTGGAGGTCACGCTGGTGACGAACAACGTCAAACACTTCGACCGCGTCCGCGGGCTGAACGTTGTGAATTGGGCATAGGGCACGTGAATGACGCGCGCAAACTCCTCGCCACTCTGGAGCAGCAAGCGCAATCCGGCCGAGAGCTGGCCGCGCTCGACCTGCAGCTCCGCGCGCTGATCGCGGCGCGGGAAGGCGATCTCGCCGGACCGGCGGCGGCGCTCACGGCGGCACAAACTTGGGAGTCGTCGAACGGTTACGCGCGTGCTTCACACCGCACACAAGCTGGCGCTCATCACGAACTTCGGCGGCGATCTCGAACAGCTCGGCCGCTACTATCGGGAAACGCTCCGCACCTTGAAGCGGATGCGGAATCGCGAGGGGATGGCACTTTGCCTCCGCTCCATCGGTGAATTGGCGCTGCTGAACGGCAATGACGCGGAGATGGCGAAGGCCTGGGAGCTCAGCGAGCGTCTCTTCGCTACTCTCCAGCTCGGCGAATCGCGTCAGATCTCGGCATGGATCGCCGGGGTACGCGCGTTGAACGTGCGGTAACCTCTCCCTCGAATGAACAACGGCCATCGCATCGTCATCACCGGAATCGGCGCGCTCAGCCCAAACGGAATCGGACGCGAGAACTACTTCGCGGCGGTCGCGGCGGGGCAATCCGGCATCCGCACCATCACCCAGTTCGACGCCTCGGCGCTGCCCAGCCGCATCGCGGGCGAGGTCGACTTCACACCCGAGGATTGGGTCGACGCGAAGAACATCCGCCACGTCTCCCGCGTCGTGCCGATGGCGGTGGCGGCGACGCACGAGGCGCTGCGCGACGCGAACCTCGACCCGCGCGCGGAAGACCTCCAGACGCGCCAGAGCATCGGCGTGATGCTGGGGTCGGGCGGTGGGGCGGTGGAGTTCAGTGAACGGATGTACGAGCTGTGGTTCGCGGAAAAAGAGAAGCAGGCCTCGATCTACTCCATCCCCTCGGGGACCATCGGGACGATCGCCAGCGAGATCTCCATGGCCTACGACCTCCACGGCTTCTCGCACTTGATCTCCACCGGTTGCACGTCGTCGACCGACGCCCTCGGCTACGCCTACCGCAACCTCAAGCTCGGGGTGTGCGACGTGATCATCTGCGGCGGCGCCGACGCCACCATCACCGAGGCGGTGATGACCGGCTTCTGCATGATGCGCATCGTCTCCAACTCGCGCAACGGCGATCCGGAGACCGCGTCGCGGCCCTTCTCGCGCGATCGCGACGGCTTCGTCCTCTCCGAGGGGGCGTGGATGTTCGTCATGGAGCGGGAGGCGACGGCGAAGGCGCGCGGCGCTCGCATCTACGGCGAGGTGGCGGGATACGGATCCACGTGCGACGCGTACCACCGCGTGCGCATGGACGACTCGGGCGAAGAGCCGGCGCGCGCGATGTCGCTGGCGATGAAGGACGCGAACATCGACCCGAGCGAAATCGACTACCTCAATTACCACGGCACGTCGACGGACCTGAACGACCGCATCGAGACCCGCGCGGTGAAGCTGGCGTTCGGCAAGCACGCCTCGACCCTCCCCGGCTCGGGAACGAAGTCGATGATCGGGCATCCGCAGGGCGCCTGCGGCGCCGCCGGCGTCGCCGCCACGCTGATGGCCTTCCGCGACGACGTGCTGCCGCCAACGATCAACCTCGACAATCCCGATCCGGAGTGCGATCTCGATTACGTGAGCGACGTCGGCCGCCGCGCGCGCCTCAACGCCGCGGTGTGCAATACGATCGCGTTCGGATCGAAGAATTCGGCGCTGGTATTGAAACGATACGCGTAGGGGCGCCCAGCAGGGCGCCCGGTACCGAGTGCCGGGCGCCCTGCTGCGCGCCCCTACGTACCTAACATGCTCACGCCCAAACGCCTCGACACCCCGGAGCTCCTCGACGAACACGACGCTCCCGCCGCGGAGGTCACGCGCTCGCTCCGTGATCTGCGCTTCTTCAACCGCTACTGCGGCGGGATCCCGATCTACCGCCGCCTGCTCCGCCGCCTCGGCGGCGGGGCGAAGTCGGTGCTCGACGTCGGGACGGGAACCTCCGACCTGCTCGAGTCGCTCGGCGGCGGATTCCGTGTCGGCCTCGACTTCAAGATCGAGCATCTGCTGAATGGCGACGGTGCCGGAATCCGACGCGTGGCCGGCGACGCGCTGCGCCTCCCCTTCCGCGACGGCGCGGTCGACGTCGTCACCTCCTCGCACTTCTTTCACCACTTCACGCCGGAGGAGAACGCGGCGATCCTCGCCGAGTCGCTGCGCGTGGCGCGGCACGGCGTTGCCGTCACCGATACGCGGCGCCACTACGCGCCGCTGCTGTTCGTGCGGCTGCTGGCGGTGCTGCGGCTGGTCGGGCGCATTACGCGGGTCGACGCGCCGGCGTCGGTGCTCCGCGGCTACACCACCGACGAGGCACGTGACGTGGCGGCGAAGAGCGGCGCCGCGCGCGCCGAGGTGGTGCAGGCCTTTCCGTTCCGCTTCGGGATCCTGCTGTGGAAGCGGTAGACGTCGCGATCGTCGGCGCGGGTCCGGCCGGCTCGACGCTGGCGGCGCTGCTCGCCGGGCGCGGTCTCTCGGTCGCCCTCATCGAACGCGACGCCTTCCCGCGCGACAAGCTGTGCGGCGAGTTCCTTTCCTACGACGCGCTGCCCGTCGCCGAGCTGCTGGGCATCGACCTGACCGCGGCGGCCCCGATCACACGCTGCCGCGTCGTCGGCCGGAAGCGAACGTACGAATTCGACTTCCCGCACGCCGCGCGCGGCGTGTCGCGCATGTTTCTCGACGACGCGCTGCACCGCCGCGCCGTCGCCGCCGGCGCGACCGCCATCACCTCCGCCGCCACGCACGTGGCGCGCGATGGGGTGACCACGGAGCAGGGCGCGATCCGCGCGCGGGCGGTGGTGGGGGCGTGGGGGCGGTGGGGGCGGTTCGACCAGCAGCTCGGAAGAACGTTCGCGCGCGACCGCGCGCATCGCAACTTCGGATTCAAGCGGCATTACCGCGGCGACCGGTCGGACACCATCGAGCTCTACTCCTTCCGCCGCGGCTATCTCGGCGTGTCGAACATCGAGGGCGGTCTGACCAACATCTGCGGGCTGGTGCACGCGACGCGGCTCACGGGCCTCAAAGGGCGGTGGGACGCCTTCGTCAACGAGATCCGTGCCGAGGAGCCGCGGCTGGCGGAGATGTACGCGCGGCATGAGCCGGCGCAGGAGGGGTTCCTGTCGTCGGAGCCGGTGATCTTTCGCGGCCGCTCGGCCGTCGTCGACGGCATCTTCATGATCGGCGACGCGTCCGGCATCGTCGATCCGCTGACCGGCAACGGGATGGCGATGGCCATGCAATCGGCGCTCGTCGCCGCGCCGTTCGTCATGCGCGCCTTGAACGATCGCGCGGCCGAGGATGAGTACCAAGCGCGCCACGCCGAGTTTTTCCTGCCGCGGATCGCCTGGAGCCGGCGCGTCGCATTTCTCCTCTCGCGGCCCGCGCTGCTCGATCGCGCCCTGGCTATCGGCAGCCGCGCCGCGGGGCCGTTCTTCCTCCGCCGCACGCGCGCGGAGCGCGATGCGGTCCGTATACTCGTCGACGGATGGACCGCTTTCCGGCAGAGTTCGAAGACCTTCTGAACCGCCGCGGGCGCCGCCTGCTCGCCGATCCGCCGCAATTCGAATCGCTGATTGAGCGCCGCGAGACCCCCATCGTTTTTCTGGAAGGGGTCATCGACCGCGGCGTGGCGCGCGACTGCGTCCGGCTGCTCGACGAAGCGCTCTACCCCCGCCTGCGCCGCATGCACGTGCCGATTCCGCGCGAGGCGGTGACGGAGATGAAGGAGAACTACACCGACACGCTGGCGAAGACGGTGCGGGTGAGGACGGCGACGTTCAGCTCTCCCCGCTCGAAGGCGCTCGACGCCGCGCGCGAGATCGGTCTGCATCAGATGATGACCTCGGCCAGCTTCCGGAAGGCGGCGCAGGCAGTCACGCGCTCGAACCTCACCACGCTCGACTGCGGCCGGCAGGTGATCTGCTACGAGAGCGGCGACTACAGCGGCCCGCACAACGACCATCATCCCGAGGATGCAGGGACGCGCACCGGCTTCGTCGACCTCCACGTCATGTTCGCCAACGACTCGGTGGCGCAGCAGTTCCTGGTGTACGAAGAGCGCGGCTACTTCTCGCGCGCGCACGAGGTGTCGCAGCAGCCGTCGATCGCCATCTATCGCCTCCCGTTCTGGCACTACACGACGCCGCTGGTCGCGCGCCGCGGCCACGAGGACCGCGCCCGCCGCTGGCTGCTCCTCGGATCGTTCGACTACGACCCGCCGCTGAAGAAGCTGGAGTATTGAGCCTCCACGATCCGCTTCACGTGCGCCTGCTTGGTCCGCACGAACCATGACATGTGCCGGGTCATGAACACGGCGTCCATCAGCGCGCCGAGCGGCGCGCGCCATATGAGGTGATCTGTCATCAGCGTGCCGCCGTCGTGCTGCGAAAACCAGTGCGCATGGCGCAGCTCGCGGAAGAATCCCGATTCCATCTCGTCGACGTAAACGTTCGGGCGGTCCACAAAGGTGATTCGCGCGCAGAAGCGCTGCCGCAGCCCGAAGTGATTCCCTTCGAAGCAGATCAGATCGCCCGTCTCCAGGGCGCCGGAGAGGCGGCCCGGCGGGACCAGCCGCTCGCCGGAGAAGGCGGCGCTCTCCGCGTGCACCGCGACGTCGCGCGCCGCGTCGAAGCAGAGCTCCACCGGCGCGTGGATCCACGTCCGGACGGTGATCTCCCCCATCAGTTCTTGCTCGGATCGCCGCCGGCGCCGCGGTACGGCGCGAGGAAGCGGAGGCTCTCGATGCGGGTCTGCAGGTCGTTGCCGACGCTCTCGGCGCGGGCGATGAGGTCGTCGTTCTCCAGCAGCCGCTGCTTCTCCTCGATGTCGAGGTTGAGCGACATGATCAGCGCGTTGGTCAGCGCCTCGAGGCCCACCGTCTCGATCTCCGGCACCAGGGCCTGATCGGGCAGGTAGTGGAGGTATTGCTTGGCCAACTCGGCGAGCCAGGTGCGCTGTGCGTAGTCGTCGGAGACGTTGCGCTCCTGCTGCGGCTGGGCGACGACGCGCGCCGTGCGGTACGGCTCGCGCAGCACCTCGTCGACGATGCGGAAACGCACCTGCCCGCGCACCAGGATGTTGAAGCGCCCGTCGTCGAGCGGAACGGTCTGCTCGATCTCGCCCAGCGTTCCGGTGGCGTGAACCGCCGGCGCGCCGAGGTAGTCGCTCTCCCATCCGGGCCGCAGCAGGACGATGCCGAATCGCTGGTCGGACGCCACCACGTCGGTCACGAGCCGGCGGTAGCGCGGCTCGAACACGTGCAGCGGCAGCCGCGTCTCGGGGAAGAACACCATGTTCGGCAGAGGGAAGAGCGGCAGCAGAAACTCGCCGTCGGGAAGGGGGGACATTACTTCTTCTTTCCGCTCGCCACGTCGAACGTCTTGTCGGCCACCACGTTGCCGCCCCAGTAGCCCTCGACCCGGTACTTGCCCGGCTTGAGCTTCTGTTTCAGCGAGTAGGTGACGACCGTCCCGCCATTCATCGGCCGCTGCTCGCGAGCGAGGACCGTGTCGTCCGTGCCGTACCAGATCACGCCGGTGTTCAGTCCCACCGGCGACTGCTTGAGCCAGATGGTCAGCGCCACCACCTCCCCCGGCTTGAACGTCGCCGTCTCCTCGGCAACAGTGCCGTCGGCGGCGAGCTTCGATCCGAGGAGGGACTTGTCGAGGACGTTGGGGACGTCGGGGCGGATGACGACGTTCTTCCTCTGCTCGGCGACCTTTTCCGGGATGACGGTGGTGACGACTTTCCCTGCCGCCGGTTTCGCCGGCTCGTTCTTGCCGCACGACCCGATCGCCAGCGCGCATCCGAAGATCGCAATCGCCCTACGCATGGCTCAGGATTCTACGGCATCACGAAAACCGTGTCGTGCGGGGCCGAGCGCTCCTCCTCCGGCCGTCCCGCCGTGTAGTAGTAGAGCGAGACGGACTTGCGCGTCACCCCGGCGGGCGAGGTCAGCGGATGCGGATGGCCGTGGTACGAGCGGTCGGTCGTGGAAAAGACCACCGTCCGGTTGAACAGAGGCAGGATGCGCTTCACGCACGAGCGGCCGTCCGGGTCCCACAATTCGAGGTGCCCACCGTACTCCTCAGGCCAATCCTTGTTGAGGTAGATGAGCATGTTCAGCCGGCGGTCGAGCTTCAGCTTCGGATGGACGTTGAAGTCGGAGTGGACCTTGAGGAACCCGCCGGGCTCGATCTGATGCAGCCCGCCGCCGCCGAAGTAGGGATCGGGAATCAGGCCGTCGATGCCGGTCAGCGCCTCGAGCCAGAGGAGCATCTCGAAGGAGTTCATCCGGTCGAGGAAGGCGCGGATGGTCTCCGGCGGCGTGCTGGTGGCGTGAAAGTATCCGAGCTTCTTCTCCAGCGGGTTGTCGAAGCGATTCCACGTCATGGCCTCCGGCGGGGGGAACTGGCGCAGCACGGCGTCGAGCGCGGCGTCGTCGAAGAGGCCGTCGAGCACGATGTGCGGGAAGGGCTCGGCGGACGTGTAGCGACCGTGCAGGGCTGCTGCGTCGAGGTTCAGAGTCATCGGTGCCATTCGATCTGCGCTCCCTCGCGCAGCGGAACGCTCAGCTCCGGAGAATACGTGATCCAGCCGTCCGGCGACTGGTAGCGGACGCGGATCGGCAAGGCCGGCGGTCCGGCGATGCGAAAGCCGCCGCGGCGAGGCATGTCGAATCCCTGCGCCCCGCCGGCGAGCACGAAGCGATAGACGCCGGCCTCCTCCGGCCCTGCGTTCCACCAGAGTGTCTCGTCGTGATAGCGGAAACGGACGGAAAGAGGCAGAGGGCGGATGCGGCGGCAGACGGAGCGCGCGATGCTGTCCTTCGTCAAAGCGACGACGCGCCGCGACGCCGGATCGTAAGCGAGGAAGCGCGCGTCTTTCCCCTCGCAGACGGCGAGCGAGTCGTACAGAACCGATCCGGCCGCTGGCTCGCGGGTCTCGCTCCTCACCAGCCAACGCTCTTCATCGACTGCCGCCGGCGGGACGACCGGATCGAGCAGGATGTCGTCCTTCCCCGATGCCGCCAGCGCCCGACCCTCGGCCGACATGCGCGTCACGAGCGCGTAGCTCGTCTCCCACTCGAAACGATTGGCGATGAGCGCCGCGACGATCACCAGCGGAACGGCGATCGTGGCGAGGCGAGGCGCCGCGCGCGCGAGGAAGGCAACGCCCGCCGCGGCGAGAATCCACGCTACCAGGACGTACCGCGTCTCGATCTTGTACGACACCGGAACGATCGGAAGGAGAGCGACAAGTGCGGCCACCACCATCGGGAGCCGCGCACCGCGCAGGCGGATGACCACGACGATCAGCGCCGCCGCGACCAGCAGCAGCATGGCCGCGCCGGCCAGCGCGTGCCCGCCGCCGATCCGCCGCGCGACGCGTAGCGGCAGCGTGGCCAGCATCGTCCAGCGGTCTTCTGGCGCGATCGCCCAGCCATAGCCGCGCACCGTCGAGCCGAGCATCGCCACGCGCCAGATCGCGTAGACTCCCGCGGCCACCGCGGCAGGAACCAGATGACGAATGCGATCGCGGAGCGTCCCCTCCGGCATCACCAACAGCAGCGCAGGAAGCGGCACGTAGACTTCCTTCGCCGATGCGGCGAGGAAGTACAGCAGCGCCGCAGCGATCGACATGGGGGCCGAATTGCGGCGGACGCCAGCGACGAAGAGCGTCACCGCGACGATCGCCAGCACCAGCCCTTCGACGTAATGCCGGTGGCCGATCTGATCCGCGATGTCGCACATCGGCGGCCCGGTCACGGCGAGCAGCGCGCCGCCGAACGACGCCCAGCGCGGCAGCCAGAGACGGAGAAGGAAAAAGAGCGCCATCCCGTGCGCTGAGCCGGGAGCCGAACACGTACTGGACGGACCAGCTCAACAACTACGACAGCATCGCGGGCTACTACCCGCTGGGCGAGGAGATCTGGAGGCAGACGAATGGACAGATCGACGCCTTCGTCCACTGCGTGGGTACGGCCGCCTCGTCACGCGGTGTGGCCACGGTGCTGAAACGATACAAACCGAGCATCAGGATCGTGGTCGTCGAACCGGCCGAATCGTCCGTGCTGCTGGGGGGAGAGCCAGGGCCTCACAAGATCGAAGGTGTCGGGATTGGCTACACTCCCCCACTCTGGGATCCGACACTCGTGGACGAGATTCTGGCGGTCAAAACGGACGACGCGAAAGAGATGGCCAGGCGCATCGCGCGGGAGGAGGGCGTCTTCGCAGGAACGTCTTCCGGCGCAAACGTGGTCGCCGCCATTCAAGTGGCCGAGCGGCTGGGGCCGGAGGCCACTGTGGTCACGCTGATGGCCGACTCCGGCCTGAAATACCTGAACACCGACGTGTACCGGAGATGAGGCGCTCTCGGCGCACCTCATTAGGACCGGCGCCGCTCAATTGGCGAAGAGCGACTCGGCTTCGGCGAGCCGCGCCTCGCTCTCGTCGTGGGCGCGCAGAAAGGACTGCGGGTTGCTGAGCACGTTGCCCATCCCCAACCGCATTCCCTTCCGAATCGCGGAGAGCGTCACCTTCCCCGTCGCCAGAGCGGCGACCAGGCCGAGGTAGGTCTTCACTTTTCCTTCGGTCCGATAGCGGACGTCGAGGCCATGCTTCCAGAGTCCCGCGTATTCGCGATAGAACTCGAGCAGTGGGAGTTTGGTGGGAAGCACTGAGTGCGCGATGTCGAACAGCTCCCAGTCCTGGGTATTAATCGAAGACTCGGTCTCATCCCACAGGTCGGTGCCGGGGAGCGGCGTCAGAACGGAGTAGCCGGAGTTGTACGCCCCCGTCTCATCGACCCATCGTTTGAGCTTCTCGAAGTCTTCATGATCCCACGAGGGGTCAACGATGAAATTCGGCGTATAGCCGACGCCGAGCTCCTGCAGGATGCGAATGGCCTGGTTGTTGTTGTCCGCGCTGTTCTTCTTGTTGACCGACTTGAGCCCCGCGTCGTCGATCTTCTCCAGGCCGAGAAACACCGTCATGCGCCCGCAGTCCTTCCACATCTCGACCAGATCGGGGAACTTGCAGATGATGTCGCTGCGCGTCTGGAGCGTGTAGTGCTTGCGAATGCCGGATGCCACGAGCGCCTTGGCCATCTCCCGCCCGCGTTTCACGTTCATCCAGAAGATGTCGTCGGTGATGAAAACGTTCGGCGCTTCGATCTGCTGCAACTCGGCGACAACCCGCTCCGGCGACTTCTCACGAAACGTGCTCTCGTGAAACTTCCACACCGAACAGAAATTGCACTTGAACGGGCAACCGCGCGCCGTTTCGAGGAGTGCCAGCGGCCGGCGGAAGTTGATGTAGTACTCGCCCGCGTACTCCCTGATCAAGTGGCGGGCGGGGAAGGGAAGCTCGTCGATGTTCCGGCGCGCGGGAGCGTGTCCCGTATCGATGGGAGGCGAGGCGTTGATCAGCAGACCCGGCACGCTGCGCAGGTCTTTCGTTCGGTCCCACGCTTCGACCAGCAACGGCATGACTTCCTCGCCGTCGCCGATCACGATGACGTCGATCCCCGGCTTGAGGAACCAGCGCGGATCGCGCGACGCGTCGTGCCCCCCCATGACCACCAGCGCGCCGGGGAAGTCCTGCCGGACGCGGCGCACCAGGCGGAGGGCGCGATAGCGCTCCGTGGTGAAGTTGCACTGCAGGCCGACGATGTCGGGCTCGAATGCCCGAACCTTCGCCATGCCGCCCTCCACACCGTCGATGCGCATGTCGACGATCTGGCAGGAGTGACCTTCCAGCTCAAGGCCCCCGGCGACGCATTCCAGCCCCAGCGGCTCGACGAAGGTGATCATCTCCAGGCCGATGATTCCCCCGATCGGGGCCTTCAACAGCGAAACTTTCATGGGTGGCCGAGATATGAGCAGAGATGCCGCGCCAAGTCAACTCCGGCTAGGTGCGCGGCAGCGGCTGCAGCATGCTCGAGCCCGACTGGGTCCGATCCAATTCGTAATACTCTTTCTCGCTCGGAGACGGTCATGGAGCAAGGAATCGCGCTTCCCTTCGCGGCGTGGGAGAGTTTCTACGTCATCGTCGGTTCTTCAGCCGCCGCGCTCACCGGCCTGCAATTCGTGGTGATCGTGCTGGGCGCGGAGATGAAGCTGATCTCCGGAACGACGACCCGAGTATTCGCCAGTCCTGCGGTCGTCCACTTCTGCACCACATTGCTGATGTCGGCGATCCTCAGTGCACCGTGGCAGACGGTCGCGATTCCCGCCGTCTGCCTGGCCGCTTGTGCCGTCGTTGGAATTGCCTACGTGGCGCTCGTCCTGAGAGACATACAGAGGCAGAAGGCCTACGTTCCGGTGGTCGAGGATTGGCTCTGGCACGTCGCTCTGCCCGCACTGGCATGCGGAGCGCTCTTGGTGTCTGCGATCACCCTTCCCCTGCGAACGGCGATTCCCTTATTCGCCGTCGGCGCCTCCCCTGCGTCACAAGAGGCCGATCAATCCGACCGTGGCGATTCAGAGCTCGCACAAGCGGCTTGGGCGCACGTCAAGAAGATGGAGATCGGCTGTGAGTAGATTCGCCGCATCTACAGCGCGTTTCCTGCTGGCGTGCGCTTTGGCCGTTCCGGCCGCCGGTTTGGCCGCCTCCGATATCTGCACGCCGCTCACGGACCGGCAGGTTCGAAAGAACGTCGCGCTCGCCGACCAGGCGGCGCGCCTGGCGCCCTACGCCATCATGAGCAACAACGTCTACGCGGGTGACGGTCGCGTCATCCCTCTTCCGCAGGATTGGTCGGAGGTGACAGAGCTCCGTAAGGAGTTGAAGGGTGTCGGCCTCGCTCTCGCGGTCTTCGAACGGTGGGACGACGACAAGCTGACGGAGGTCGTGGTGGCGTTTCGCGGCACCGATGAGCGGAGGGACTGGATTCAAAACCTGATTCCATTCTTCAGAGAACAGATTCCGCCGGCCTCGGCGGAGTTTGAACGAATTCTCACCCGATATCCCGATCCGTCCATAAAGGTCGTCACGACGGGCCACTCGCTCGGCGGTGGCCTGGCGTTTCACATGTCGTTCGTGTACCCGAACGTGGAAGCCATCGCCTTCAACTCATCTCCGGTGACGAAGGCGGGAACCAAACTACAAAGCGGTAACACCCGAACCAGCGTGTGGGAGAGCGGCGAGATTCTGCAGGCTCCGCGAAATCCGGTGAATTGGATCAGGACCAGGTGGCGCGACACTCAGCGCGTCGAGTTTCGCTTTCTTCATGGCTCTCCGGTAAAGCAACATGAGATTCAACGCCTCGCACTCAATCTGCTGAAACTCGGCGCATCGAGGTCGCCGGAGCTTCAGTCAGTGATCGCGGAGCGATGTGCTGAGTAGCCGCCGGAATCCCGCTCCCGTGTAGAATCGTCAGAAGACCGTCCAAGACCGTCCAAGAACGCAACGAGGTGCCCATGGTCCCCTTGTCCATGCTCTGTCTTCCCATCCTCCTCTCCGCTGTCTTCATCTTCATCGCCGCCAACGTTCTTTGGATGATGCTGCCGTTCTGGCATCGCAAGGACTACGAACGGCTCCCCGACGAAGCCACGGTCCTCGGCGCGCTGGCCAGCGCGCGCTCGGGGCAGTACGCCGTGCCGATGATGGACTGGAAGAACACCACTCCCGAGCAGCGCGCCGCAGCGCAGAAGGGGCCGATGGCCTCCCTCATCCTGCGCAACCCCAGCGCGTTCTCCTTCCCCAAGACGCTGATCCTCTACTTCGTCTACCTGCTGGTCGTCTGCACCGTCGTCGCCTACCTCACCGGCATCACTCTGGGACCAGGCACGGACTACATGCGCGTCTTCCGCGTCGCCGGCACCGCGGGAATCCTCGCCTTCTCCTTCAACAGCATCGCCGACTCCATCTGGTACGGGAAGCCGTGGCCGGTGACCTTCAAGACCATCATCGACGGAGTGATCTTCGGCCTGCTGATCGCCGGGACCTTCGGATGGCTGTGGCCGCGGTGAGAAAGAGCCTCGCGCTGCTCCTGTCGGTCGCCGCGCTCGCGCCCGTCGCGCGCGCGGCAGCCGACGACGAGGCCGCGATCAAGCATGCCGCGCTCGACTACATCGAAGGCTTGTACACCGCCGACGCCGAGGATCGATGACATGACTGGGCAGGTGCACCTGCCACCTGCTGCTCCCTTAATGCGAGGCTAAGCAGGAGCGGCGGCGGGACGCCGCCGGGCCAGCCGCCGAGGACGGCGGCGCTCCGCCCGCAGTTGCCGACGCTCAGCCGCGCGAAGCGCCGACTGCTGCGGCGGCAGATATTGCCGCTCGCCGGCAATATCATCCGTTGGCCTGTAACTCGTACAGGATCTCCTCGATCGCGTCGGCCGCCTTGTCCACCGGCAGCACGCACGTTCCCGCGCCGTGGTGGCCGCCGCCGCCGTACTTGGACATCAGGTCGCCGACCGAGGTGTTGCAGGTGCGGTTGAAGATGCTGTGGCCGACCGCGGCGACCACGCTCTCGTGCGACGGGCCCCAATGCACACGCAGCGAGACGTTCGCGGCGGGAAAGAGCGAGTAGACCAGGAAGCGGTTGCCGGCGGGGAGTCGCTCGATCTCCCGGAGATCGGTCACCACCACGTTATTGAGCAGGAAGCTGTTGCGCTGCAGGAGGCCGCGGAAGGTCTCCTGCTCATTGCGGATGCGCTCCACCCGCGCGCGCACCTCGGGCTGCTCGAGCACCTCCTCGATGGGCATCGTCTTCAGCCAGTCGACGAGCTTGCGGAAGTAATCGTCGAACGAGCCGAGGCCGGTACGGCTGTCGATGGTGTATCCGAGGAGGATGTAGTCGCGCGGATGCTCGACGTCGTCGGGCGTGAGGCGCGCGCCGTCGAGACGGTCGGTCTCGTCGACCAGCCGGGCCAGGCGCAGCAGTTCCGGATCCTTTGGATGGCGTTCGGAGTAGTACTCGTAGACCAGCCGGGCGGCCGAGGGGGTGAGGCCGTAGCGTCCGTCGAACTGCGCGGGGGGCCGCTGATTGCTCGGCGTGAGGAGGTGATGGTCGAACCACTTCCCGCAGCGCGAGTCGTAGGGAACGTTGGCCAGGATGTCGTCTGCGCGGATCTCGACGCTGCGATCGGTGATGTCCTGCGGATGGATGAGCAGGATCTCGTCGACCGGCTCCTTGGCCGTGATGATCACGGCGCTGGTCAGCCCATCGAGGTCGCCACGAGTCACCAGCCGCATAGCGGACGGTTTTAACGCGAAGTTTTCAACGGCGCAAGCGGAAGATCCTTGCCAAAGCGGATGCTCGATGCTATTTTTCCAGCATATGCTGGAAATTCAGCAGTCGAGACCACGGAGGCGCTCATGAGGAAAATGCAGTCGCTCAGCCGCCGGGAGCGCGAAATGATGGACATCATCTTCCGCGCGTCCAAGGCCACGGCCGGTGAAGTGATGGAGGCCATGGCCGAGCCGCCGAGCTATTCGGCGGTGCGCGCCACTCTTCGGGTGCTGGAGCAGAAAGGGCTGCTCCGCCACGAGGACGACGGCACCCGCTATGTCTACCGCCCCACCCTCAACCGAGACAAGGCGGGCCAGAGCGCGCTCGATCATCTGCTGGCCACGTTCTTCGACGGGTCGGTGGCCAACGTCGTGGCCACGCTCATCGAACGCTCCGGCGAGGAGCTCTCCGGCGACGATCTCGATCACATCTCCAAGCTCATCGAGCACGCCAGGAAGGAGGGACGGTAATGGACACCACCACCATGCTTCTCCTGATCGTGGCGCGGGTGACGGTCGTCGCGCTGATCGGCCGCCTGCTGCTGGCGGCGATGACGCGCGCCGCGGCGTCGACGCGCTACCTGGTCGCGGTGACCACGTTCTGCTCGATGCTGGCGGTTGCCCTGATCTCCGCGGGCGGGCCGCAATGGCCCCTCGCGCTGCTCCCTCCCAATCCCAAATCGGCGCCGGCGATCACGACGGCGGAAGCGATCGAACCGGAAAGCGATGGGAGCCTCACCGTCGTAGCGAATCCGATCGCTCCCGCCGCGCCGGCGGCCGAGGATTGGCTGCTGCCCGCCGTTCTCGCCGTCGCCGCGGTCTTCATCGCGCGCATAGCCTTCGGGGTCATCGCCATCCGACGGATCACCCGACGGGCGCGGGAGATCGATGACGACGCGCTCGTCCGCGATTTCGACGTCGCGGGCGAGCGCCTCGGCGTGACGCGCATGGTCCGCCTCCTGGCCAGCGAGCGGGTGACCGTTCCGCTAGTGTGGGGCATCACCCGGCCCGCGCTTCTGCTCCCGGCGAACGCGCTGGAATGGTCGCGCGACCGCCTGCGCGTGGTCTTCCTGCACGAGCTGGCGCACCTGCGGCGCGGCGACGCCATCACGCTGCTCCTCACGCGCACCATCGCCGCGCTCTTCTGGTTCCATCCGCTGGCCTGGTCGCTCGACCGGGCGGCGCGCCGTGACTGCGAGCAGGCCTGCGACGATCTGGTGCTGGCCAGCGGGACGCGCGCGTCCGACTACGCCGACCATCTCCTCGGCATCGCCCGCTCGCTGCCGGCGCACGATCCGTTCGGCGCGGTGACGCTGGCGATGTCGCGCCGCTCGCAGCTCGAGGGACGCCTGCTGTCGATCCTGCAGCCCGACGCGCGTCGCGGCGGCGTGTCGCGCCGCGCGGTAGCCATCGCCACCGCCGTCGCCGCACTGCTCGTCCTTCCGCTGGCCACCATCCGGCTGACGGCGCAGCCCGCGCCGGTCGAGAAGCAGCAGACCGAAGTGCGCCATGCCGTGGAGCGCCACGCCGCCGAGAGCCAGGCTGAAGTCCGGCCTGAAAGCGGGCAGCAGTGGTTCGAGTACGGGAAAGAGGCGTTCAACCACGAGGACTACGACGTCTCGATCGCCGCGTACCGCAAGGCCATCGAGCTCGATTACCGCCCCGCCGCGGCAATGGTCAACATCGCCGCCGCCTACGCGGTGCAGGACGATCACGACAGCGCGATGCACTGGCTGGAGAAGGCCGTGGACAACGGCTTCGACAGCGCCGACCCGCGCTTCGCGCGCATCGCCAACCGTTCCGGCGACTCCCGCACCGAGGTCAGGCAGCGGCGCGCCATCGAGCAGTACGAGGCGCTTCGGGCGGAGGGCTCGCGCAAATCCGAGGATTGGTACGAGGCGGGGAAGGAGCTGCTGCGCCGGCGCGATCTGCCGCGGGCCATCGCCGCGTTCACCGAGACCATTCGCCTCGATCCGTTCGCCGGGTCGGCCTGGTACAACCTGGCGTGCGCGCAGGCGCTGAGCGGCGACCGCACCCGCGCGCTCGACACGCTCGAGCAGGCGATCCTCCACAACTTCGGCGGCGACAGCGACAAGCTGCTCGGCGATCCCGATCTCGCCTCCATTCGCGGGCAACGGCTGAACGAGATCGCCCGCCTGGCCGACGATCTGTCGCTGAGCAACGAGGGCGACGACTGGAAGAGCGCCATCGTGCATTACGACCGCATGACCCGGCAGCACTCGAACATCGCGCGCGCCTGGTTCAACTACGGCTTCGTGCTGGTGGAAGGCGGGCAGCCGCGCACCGGCGTCGACGTCTTCACCCGCGTCCTCAACATGGGCTACCGGCCGGGCACGGTCATGTACAACCTCGGATGCGCCCACGCGCTTCTCGGCGAGCGCCAAGCCGCCCTCGGATGGCTGATGAAGGCGTCCAACGCCGGCTTCGACGTCGGCGGCTACGCGAAGGACGACAAGGACCTGCGCAGCGTCCGCGACGACCCGTGGCTCGCGGAACGGATTGCCGAGGCGCGTCAGAAGCACGAGCAGAAGCAGGAGAGTCGGGACAAGTAGGCGGATACGTCATCCTGAGCCGCAGGCGAAGGATCTCAGAATGCGCAGCGCGAGATCCTTCGCTTCGCTCAGGATGACGGGCGCGCTAAGCTTCTCGCCGTCCGATGACTGCCGAGAAGCTCCGTCTCTCCGGCGACCCGCGCGCGGTCGCGCGCTGGCGCAAGTGGGGACCGTACCTCGCCGACCGCGCGTGGGGGACGGTCCGCGAGGATTACAGCGCCGACAGCGATCCGTGGAAGTACTTCCCGCACGACCTGGCGCGCTCGAAGGCCTACCGCTGGGGTGAGGACGGCATCGCCGGCTTCTGCGACCGCTACCAGATCCTCTGCTGGTCGATGGCGTTCTGGAACGAGCGCGATCACATCCTCAAGGAACGCCTCTTCGGCTTGGTGCCGACCGAGGGAAACCATGGGGAGGACGTCAAGGAGTGCTACTTCTACCTCGACGCCCTGCCGAGCCACGCCTACCAGCGGATGCTCTACAAGTATCCGCAGCGCGCGTTTCCGTATCAGGAGCTGATCGACGGGAACCGCAGCCGCGGCGCGCGCGACCCCGAGCTCGAGCTGATCGACACCGGCGTCTTCGACGACCGCCGCTACTTCGACATCGAGATCGAGGTGGCGAAGGAGGACGCCGACACGCTGGTCATGCGCGTCACCGCGCACAACCGCGGCCCCGACCGCGCGCCGCTGCATCTCATCCCCCAACTCTGGTTTCGCAACACCTGGGCGTGGAGCGGCGCGCCGGCGACGCCGCCGGTGATCCGCGCGCTCGACGATCACACCCTTCTGGCCGACGACGCCATCGCCGCGCCGCTCGAGGGGCTGCTCCACGACGAGCGCTCCGGCCAGCACGTCTTCGAAGTACCCGCCGGCTGCGAGCTCCTCTTCACCGACAACGAGACCAACGCGGCGCACGTCTTCGGTCCCTGGGCGCAGTCGCGCAGCCGCTACGTGAAGGACGCCTTTCACCGCCGCATCGTCGAGGTCGAGCGCGACGCCGTGAATCCAGCCAAGACGGGAACGAAGGCGTGCGCGTGGATGCGAGTGGAGATCGACGCGGGGGAATCGCATGTCATGGACATGCGCTTAGCCCCATGTGGGACGGGTTCTCAACCCGTCCGCCGCGAAGCGGTCGCCTTCGGCGGCGGACGGGTTGAGAACCCGTCCCACATCATCGCCCTCCGCCGCCGCGAAGCCGACGAGTTCTACGCCTCGATCCACCCTCCGCGCGCCAGCGACGAGGAAAAGCGCATCCAGCGCCAGGCCTTCGCCGGCATGCTCTGGAACAAGCAGAGCTACCTCTTCGACGTCGACGTCTGGCTCGACGGCGACAACCCCGCCCTCCCTCCCCCGCCCGAGCGGCACCTCGGGCGCAACCGCCGCTGGCGCCACCTCAACTCCATGCGCATCCTGTCGATGCCGGACAAGTGGGAGTACCCCTGGTTTGCGGCATGGGACCTCGCCTTCCATTCCGTGGTTTACGCCCTCATCGACGGCCAGTTCGCCAAGGAGCAGCTCTGGCTGATGCTCTTCGAGCAGTTCCAGCATCCGAACGGGCAGATCCCGGCGTACGAATGGGAGTTCTCCGATCTCAATCCGCCGGTGCACGCCTGGGCGGTGTGGCGCGTCTACAACATGGACCGCATCCGCGCCGGCGCCGCCGACCGCGAGTTCCTCGAGAAGTGCTTTCACAAGCTGCTGCTGAACTTCACATGGTGGGTAAACAAGGTCGACAGCGAAGGGAACAACGTCTTCGAAGGCGGCTTCCTCGGGCTCGACAACATCACGGTCTTCGACCGCAGCGACGAGCTCCCCGCCGGCGCCACCCTCGAGCAGAGCGACGCCACGGGATGGATGGGTATGTTCTGCCTGGTGATGATGCGCATCGCCCTCGAGCTGGCGAAGGACGACGAGGCGTACGAAGGGCTGGCGACCAAGTTCTTCGAGCACTACGTCTACATCGGCGCGGCGATGAAGATGATGCGCGGCTCGCGGACGCTGTGGGACGAGACCGACTCGTTCTTCTATGACCTCCTCCGCTTCCCCGACGGCCACGCCATCCCGTTCCGGGTCCGCTCGCTGGTGGGGCTCATCCCGCTCTATGCCATCGAGCGGCTGGAGCTGAAGTGGATCGAGCCGTTCGACAGCTTCCGCGAGAACCTCGAGTGGTTCATGAAGCACCGGCGGGAGATCGTCGACCGCTGCGTGACCACCGTGCGCGACGGCGACAGCATCACGCACGTCTTGGCCGTCGTCGACGAGAGCCAGCTCCAGCATCTGCTGGCGCGCGTCTCCGATCCGCACGAGTTCCTCTCGCCGCACGGGATGCGCAGCCTGAGCAGAACGCATCAGGAGCACCCGTTCCAGTTCGGCGAGGCGTCGGTGGTCTACGAGCCGGCCGAGGCGGTGGCGAAAATCAAGGGAGGAAACAGCAACTGGCGCGGGCCGGTGTGGTTCCCCACCAGCTTCCTGATGATCGAGAGCCTGCGCAAGCTGGAGAAGGCGTTCGGCGGAAGCGTGCGCGTCGCGCTGCACGATCCCGCCGCCGCCGCCCCGGCGGAGATGACCGACACCCGCGCGGAGGAAGGCATCGGCGGCGGCGCCCGCCGCGCCCGCGGCATGACCCTGACCAACGTCCTCACCCCCCCGCCCGCCGGCACCACCACCCTCAGCGGCATCGCATCGGATCTCGCCAACCGCATGATCAACCTCTTCCTCCCCGACGCCGACGGCTACCGCCCCGTCAACGGCCCTCGCGGCACCCGCAAGAGCGAGCTCTTCGCGCACGACCCGCATTGGAAGGATCTCGTGCTCTTCTACGAGTACTTCAACGGCGACACCGGCGAAGGCCTCGGCGCATCGCATCAAACGGGATGGACGGGGCTGATTGCGAATCTCGTGGATGAGTGGCGGCGATGAGGTTGCGCGGTAGCGAGGTTGCGGGGTTGCTGGGTTGTCAGGTTGACAGGAGAAGTACCACGCGCCCTGCCTGCCGACTTGGAGCGGCGTGCGCGGTGGCGTGATCCAATCTCCGAATGATCCGGACCTGGTGTTCATCGCTGCTAGAATCGTAAAGCGAGTCGATTGATGCGATACGCGCAGCCGCATGAACTGAAGGGAAATGTAGTGCCGGTACTGCAACTGCACCTTTCCGAGAAGCAGTTCGAGCGCATGTTCCCGGTGCGCACTGTCGGCATCGACGCTCTCGCGGCGGCTGAACCTTCAAAGGGCGCGCTGATCCGGCTCGAAAGTGGCTCCTATGTTGTCGTGACCTACGGCGAGATTACGCATCGCGTTACCGTCGAAGTTCCGCAAAACGCTGATGCCCGGACGGTCGTGCGTGAGCTCTTCGAGGAGGTCGACATCCCGGGATCGGCAATCGAGTGGATTCGCGAAAACGTCAAGCCTCGGCCACGAAGACGCCCCAAGGCGGTCGAACGCTCCGAAAAACACCCAACGAAGACGGCGAAGCGCGGCTGATTCGGAGTGGTGGTCGCGACGCTTCGATGACCGCTCACCAACACGCCGACGAGATCGCCCGCAACGCCCGCGCGTGGCGCGACCGTCCCCTGCTGCGTGAGATCTACGCCGGCTTCTACGAGCGGATCGCGGCGGCGATCGGGCCGGGGGCGGGGGCGGTGATCGAGCTCGGGTCGGGGATCGGGAACCTGCGAGGGGCGGTCGGGGAAGCGATTCTCACCGACGTTTTCGTCCACGACTGGCTCGACGTCGCCTGCAGCGCGTACCGGCTGCCGTTTCGCGACGGCGCGGCGCGGGCCATCGTCCTCTTCGACGTCTTCCACCACCTGCGGCGGCCCGTCGCGGCGCTCGATGAATGCGCGCGCGTGCTCGCGGACGGCGGACGCGTCATCATCTTCGACGTGTTCGTCAGCCTGACCAGCTTTCCCGTGTACGAGATCCACCCCGAGCGAGTGAAGTGGCGGGCGCCGATCGACCTGTCGCCCGAGGCGCCGGAGAGCGATGACTATTACGCGGCGCAGGGGAACGCGACGCGGATGTTCTTTCGGGGAAATGATGTAGGGCGGGCTTTAGCCCGCCGGGACGGGCTGAAGCCCGTCCTACATATGGTGCGCGCCGAGGCCTTCTCGGCGTGGCATTACCTGCTGTCCGGCGGCTTCAGCAAACCGGCGCTCTATCCGCGGCGCGCGCTGCCGCTGCTGCGGTGGCTCGACGCGCGCCTCTCCGCCGCGCCGCGGCTCTTCGGCGGGCGGTGTCTGGTGGTGCTGGAGAAGCGATGAAGTACTTTCATCGTCTCATCGCGGCGGAGATCTCCTCATTTGCGCGCTATTTCGACCGCGTGCTGCAGACCGGAGTCGTCGCCGGCGACGACGGCGGCCTCCTCGCCGCGGTCGACGCGCCGGAGAAAACGTTCGCCGAGGAGCTTCCTCCGATGGACGGCGAGCGCACCCGGCGCACGGTGGTCCTGCTCAACGGCACGTTCAACCATCATCTGGACATCGAGTCGCTGCTGCTGTCGATCAAGTCGAAGCTGGCGCGGACGTCGCGCGTGGCGGTCGTGGCCTATAACCCGTACTTTCGCCTGCTATATCGTTTAGCAATACAGTTCGGAATCAAGAGCGGCGACGTGCCGACCACCTTCCTCACCCGCACGTCGTTGGAGAACCTGGCGCGCCTGACCGGGTTCGAGATCGTGCGCATCCGCCCCGCGGCGTACCTGCCGTGGTACGTCCCGATCGTCAGCTCGTTGCTGAACCGGGTCATGCCCACCGTGCCACTGTTGCGGTGGCTCGGACTGGTCAACGTCATCGTGCTGCGACCGGTCATCGCCGAGGAGCGGCGGCCGTCGCTGAGCGTAATCGTTCCGGCGAGGAACGAGCGCGGGAACATCGAAGCAGCGCTCGAGCGGCTGCCCGACCTGGGCGCCGACGTCGAGGTCGTCTTCGTCGAAGGGCACTCGACCGACGGGACGTGGCAGGAGATCGAGCGCGTCGCCGCCGCACATCCGAACGTCCGCGCGCTGCGGCAGACCGGGCGTGGGAAGGGCGACGCCGTGCGGCTCGGATTCGCCGAGGCGCGGGGCGAGTTGATGACCATCCTCGATGCCGATCTGACCATGCCGCCGGAGAAGCTCGTCAGCTTCTACGAGGCGTACGTCGCCGGCCGCGGCGACTTCGTTAACGGCAGCCGTCTGGTCTACCCCATGGAAGGCGAGGCCATGCGCTTCCTCAACCACATCGGCAACATCTTCTTCGCCAAGGCGCTCAGCAGCGTGCTGGACATGCGCGTCGGCGACTCGCTGTGCGGCACCAAGCTCCTGGCCCGCCACGACTACGAGCGCTTCGTCCGCTGGCGGCAGTCGTTCGGCGAATTCGATCCATTCGGCGACTTCGAACTGCTCTTTCCCGCGGCGGTGCTGGGCATCGGATCGATCGACGTCCCCGTGCACTATCGGGCGCGAACGTACGGGACGACGCAGATCCGCCGCTTCCGCGACGGCCTGACGCTGCTGCGGATGGTCATCACCGGCTTCATCGACATCAAGATGGGCCGCGTGCCGTGATCGGACTGCTGCTGCGCGCATACGCGCTGGCGGAGCGCAGCGGCGCGCTGCGATGGGGGCCGCTGGAGTGGCTCTTCGTGCGCAGCTACTTCGGATACAAGCGGCTCTTCGAGGACTCCTTCGCCCGGCTGGTGCGCGAGCGGCCGGAGCTCTTCCGCGGCGGGCACGTCGTCGACGTCGGCGCGAACGTCGGCTATACGGCGCGGGTGTTCGCGCAGGCGGTGGAGGCGCCGTATCGCGTGTACGCCTTCGAGCCCGACGGGGAAAACTTCCGGCGGCTGACGCGATTCACGAAGGACGACCGCATCGTGCCGCTGCGATCGGCGGTGGGCGATGCCGTGGGGGAGATCGAGCTGTGGCACAACGACGCGCATCCCGGCGACCACCGGGTCGCGGCCGGCGAGGTCGTTTCGTACAGCGGCCGGAAAGAGACCGTGCCGATGACGACGATCGACGCCTTCGCCCGCACGCTCGACCATCCCATCCGCTTCATCAAGATCGACGTGCAAGGCTACGAGCCCGCCGTCCTGCGCGGGATGCGCGCCACGCTGCAGGGCGACGTGGTGGTGGCCGTGGAGTACGCGCCGGCGCACATCCGCGCGCTCGGCTTCGATCCCGACGAGGTGTTCGAGCACCTGCGGGACTTCGAGATCGAGCGCTTCGGCGACGAGTCGCGCGACTACGTCGATCTGCTGTGCGTCAAAACAACCGCCCGATGATGGCGGCCACCGCGGTCTCCACGCGCAGCACGCGCGGTCCGATCGACACCGCCGCAAACCCCGTCCGTTCCAGCGACGCGATCTCCTCGGCGATGAATCCGCCCTCGGGGCCGATGGCCAGCGTCACCGGCTCGCGCAAGTGGCGCGGGCACTCCTGCGGGGCGCCCGGATGCGCGACCAGCGCGCGTGTGTCCCGCGCGATCTGCGGCAGCTCGTCCTCCACGAACGGACGGAAGAGGCGGCGCAGCTCGATCGAGGGCATGACCGTGTCTTTCGCCTGCTCGAGTCCGAGGATCGCCTGCTCGCGGAGGCCCGCAAGGCGCGGCGATTTCCAGTAGCTCTTCTCCACACGCCAGGCGTTGATGAGGAAGACACGCTTGACGCCGAGCGAAGCGACGCCGGCAATCACGCGGTTCAACACTTTCGGCCTCGGCAGCGCCAAGACCAATGTCAGCGGCAGCGGCGCGGGCGGATCGCGATCGAGCGCCACGTCCATCTCCAGTGCCTCCGCGTCGAGCCGCACCACCCGCCCCCGCCCCACCCGCCCCCCCTCCACCCCCACCGTCAGCTCGTCGCCGACGGCGGCGCGGTGCACGGTCAGAACGTGCGCGAGGCGGCGGCCGGTCAGACGGACGCGTGTCGCGAGGATGAAGTCGGCGGTGGAGAGAAGGATCAGGTTCATTAGATTCGGGGTCTCGCGGTCTCGCGGTCTCGGGGTCTCGCGGCCACACCCACCCCGAGACCGCGAGACCCCGAGACCCCGCAACCCCACGTAGTATCATCCCGCCGCCATGAACATCGAGACTCGCAAGAAGGGCGACATCGTCATCGTCGACTTCCAGGGCCGGCTGGCCGTGGGCGTCGGCGAAGAGGTGTTGCCGCGCCTCGTCGAGCAGCTTCTCAACGAGGGAAATCGCAAGATCCTCCTCAACCTCTCCGACATGGATTACATCGACAGCAACGGCCTCGGCGAGCTGGTACAGAGCCTCAAGACCTCCAAGCGCTTCGGCGCGTCGCTGCGGCTCCTCAAGCCGCAGGATCGGGTGCGCAAGACCCTGCGCTTGACCAATCTCCTCCCGATGTTCAGCGTCTACGACAGCGAGTCGGAGGCCATCAAGAGCTTCGCCGACGCGTAAGCTGGTTGGGATTCACCGGGTCCCATGAAAACGTACAAGTTCTCGGAAGCGCGGCAGAATCTGGCAGCGCTCCTCGACGAGGCCGCAAATACCGGGGAGGTGCGCATCGATCGACGCGACGGCCGCAGCTTCGTGGTTTGCCCCGCGAAGACGAAGCGTTCGCCTCTCGATGTGCCCGGAATCGGCACCAAAATGTCCGGTCAAGAGATTGTGAAGACGATTCGTGCCGGTCGGCGGCGTGTTCGTTGAAGCCCACCGTGGCAGACCGCATGCGCTGATATCGGTGCATGAAACGTCTTCTCCTCCCGCGGCCGCTCGGTGAGCCACTCGGCGAGCTGCGGCGGGAGGCGACGGACGAATACGCCGGGCGCGCCGACGCAGTCGACCGCCGGAATGCCGCGGATCGCCGACTTGCGGAAGGCGAACGTACCGCCGTGGTCGGACTGCTGCTCGATGCCGCGGTGCAGCAGCATCCGTCCCGCCTCGATGCCGCCCCACCACGGCAGCGGATCGAGGTAGTCCTGCGGCTCGACGGCCTCGTGGTAATCGAGCAAGGCGCAGACTTCGTCGAGGGCGACGGCGTCGTAGCGGACGCTGGTGCCGGCGACGATGACCCGGTCGGACGACGCGAGCTCGAGCGCCGCGCGAAGCGGATCGACGGCTCCGCTCAGGCCACGGTGCCGCGGCCGCGCCGCGACGTGACGCCCGACCCAGCAGAGGACGCGGCGGTGCCGCGTAAAGCTGTGCTCCGGCGAGTCGTCGACGATGATGACGTCGCACTTCGCTACGCCGAGGGAGGATAAGTAGTCCGCAAATTCGCGCAGATCGCCGCGCCATTCCCCGTCGATGACCACGATGTAGGAGCAGCGGCGGTCAAGGAGTCTTCGGTGTGCCATGGGATCGAACAGATAGCGAAAGGAGTGCCTGGCACCCCAATTGCCGACCCCGCTACCCGATGGCAGTCTGGCCCGGAACCCCCTACCCCTTGGGCGCGACGTACGACGGGTCGGGGACCAACTTTTCAGTCTTCTCCGAGGTGGCGACCCGGGTGGAGCTTTGCCTCTTCGATCAGGAGGGGACGCAGAATTGCGTCGACCTGCCGGAGACCACCGGCTTCATCTGGCATGGCTACCTTCCCAACGTCGGGCCGGGACAGCGGTACGGCTATCGCGTGCACGGGCCGTGGGATCCCGAAGCGGGGCATCGTTGCAATCCGTCGAAACTGCTGCTGGATCCCTACAGCAAGGCCGTCGACGGCGAGGTGACGTGGAACGAGGCCATCTTCGCCAACGACGCCGACAGCGCGCCGTTCGTGCCGAAGTCGGTGGTCATCAATCCGTTCTTCGACTGGAGCAACGACCGCTATCCCCGCACGCCGTGGCATCGGACGATCATCTACGAGGCGCACGTGAAGGGGCTGACGCGCCTCCATCCCGATATCCCTGAATCGCAGCGCGGCACCTACGCCGGGGTGGCCCATCCCGCCGCCATCAAGCACCTCCGAACGCTCGGCGTCACCGCCATCGAGCTGCTGCCTGTCCATCAATTCATTCACGACGGGCAGCTCCTGGAGCGGGGGCTGCGCAATTACTGGGGCTACAACTCGATCGGATACCTCGCCGCGCACAACGAGTATTCGTCGTCCGGCGGGTGCGGGCAGCAAGTGCAGGAATTCAAACAGATGGTGAAGACCCTGCACGCCGAGGGGATCGAAGTGATCCTCGACGTGGTCTACAACCACACCGCGGAGGGGAACCACCTCGGTCCGATGCTGTCGTTCCGAGGCATCGACAACGCCGCGTACTACCGCCTCAAGCCGGACGACCGGCAGTACTACGTCGACTACACCGGCACCGGCAACAGCCTCAACATGCAGCACCCGCACGTGCTGCAGCTCATCATGGACTCGCTGCGCTACTGGCACCTGGAGATGCACGTCGACGGCTTCCGCTTCGACCTGGCCTCCACCCTCGCCCGCGAGCTGCACGACGTCGACCGCCTCTCCGCCTTCTTCGACATCATCCAGCAGGACCCGGTGATCTCGCAGGTCAAGCTGATCGCCGAGCCGTGGGACGTCGGCGAGGGGGGCTACCAGATCGGCAACTTCCCGCCGCTGTGGTCGGAGTGGAACGGGAAGTACCGCGACGAGGTGCGCGAGTACTGGCGCGGCACCGACCACGTGGTCGACGAGTTCGCCAACCGCCTCACCGGCAGCTCCGACCTCTACGCGCTGACGGGGCGGCGGCCGTACGCGTCGATCAACTTCATCACCGCGCACGACGGCTTCACCCTCCGCGACCTCGTCTCGTACAACGAGAAGCACAACCAAGCCAACGGCGAGGAGAACCGCGACGGCGCGAACGACAACCGCTCCTGGAACAGCGGTGCGGAGGGGCCCACCGACGACGCGGCGGTCAACACGCTGCGCGCGCGGCAACAGCGCAACTTCCTGACGACGCTGATGCTCTCCATTGGCGTGCCGATGATCTGCGGCGGCGACGAAATGGGCCGCACCCAGCGCGGCAACAACAACGCCTACTGCCAGGACAACGAGGTCTCCTGGTTCGACTGGGAGCACGCCGACCACGAGCTGCTGGCGTTCGTCTCGCGCATCGTGCACTTCCGCCACGAGCATCCGGTCTTCCAGCGCCGGCGTTGGTTCGTGGGGCGCGCGCTGCGCGGCGCCGAGGTCACCGACATCGGCTGGTTCAAACCCGACGGCGAGCCGATGACCGATCAGGATTGGCAGACCGGCTTCGCCCGCACCCTCGGCGTCTTCCTCAACGGCAAAGCCATCCCCACTCCCGACGCCCGCGGCGAGCCGATGGTCGACGACAGCTTCTACATCCTCTTCAACGCCCACTGGGAGCCGCTGCGCTTCCGGCTGCCCACCTCCGGCTGGGGCGAGCGTTGGGTCAAGTCCATCGATACCAACAAGCCGATTCCCGACCTCCGCGAGCAGCAGCGCCACCGCGCCGGCGAGGAGATCGAGGTGGAAGGCCATTCCATGACCGTGCTGCGCCGGGTGGATTAGCGAACCTTTGCTACCATCCACCGTCCTAAGGTGCGATGAAGAAACCGCTCATCCAGGCCGTCATCCTGATCCTCGCCTCATTCGTGCTGGCGATCGCCTCGAACGCGCTCGCCTCGCGGCAGCGGAAGGTGACGCTGGTGGGGTGGTATCCGAATGCCACGAAGGTGCCGGTGCGCGCCGAGAGCGTGCAGCCCCGTGTAGTGGCGGCCGCTCCCGGCCGCCAGCCTGTCGCGCCGGTCGTGCCCGCGCCGGCGCCGACGTCGACGGCCGGAGCGGCCGTCGCTACACAGACACAAGCGCCCGTCCCCGTGCCGCAGCCCAGCAACCCAGCAACCCAGACCACCCCGCAACCCCGCAACCCCGCAACCCCGCAACCGCCACCCCCCGACGTCCTGGCGCGCTTCCAAAACCACCCCGACAAGCCCTACATCGAGATCGCCTACGACGACGTCGCCGCCCTGCACGGCAAGGGCGTGCTCTTCCTCGACGCGCGGCGCACCTCGGTCTACGAGCAAGGCCACATCGCGGGGGCGCGGCCCTTCTCGGTGTGGGAGTCCGACATTGACGAGAAGACGCGCAAGCTCTTCGACGAGCGGAGCGACCCCGCCGCGCAGGCCCTTCCCATCGTCATCTACTGCAGCGGCGGCGACTGCGAGGACTCGCACATGCTCGCCGAGAAGCTGTGGGGCATCCAGTTCAACAACGTCTACGTGTACAAGGATGGGTTCCCCGACTGGCAGAAACGAGGGGGAGCGGTGCGCAGCGGAGCGCAGCCTTGAAGAGGTGGCTCACCCACCCCTGGCTGACCATCCGCGTCCAGCTCGCGCTCGGCGCGCTCTTCGTCATCGCCGCGATTCCCAAGATCGCCGACCCACCGTCGTTCGCGCACATGATCTACAACTACCGGATCGTGCCGGCATCGCTGGTCAACCTCATGGCGCTGACCATGCCGTGGGTGGAGCTGCTGGCGGGGCTGGCGCTCATCCTCGGCGTCTGGAAGCGCGCGGCGTTGGGGCTCATCGGCGCGATGCTGGTGGTCTTCATCATCGCCATCGGCATCAACCTGGCGCGCGGCAACGCCATCGACTGCGGCTGCTTCAACGTCGCCGACGCCGGCAAGAGCACCGAGCAGCGCATCCACGACATGTGGCTGGACGTGTTCCGCGACATCGGGATGCTGCTGATGGTCGCGCAGGTCTATGTGGAGCGGGTTCTCAACCCGCCCGACCGGACGGGTTAGAGAACCCGTCCCACATTTATTTCTCGTCGCAGGCGCCGAGGTACTTGCCCGCGTACTTCATGTGCATCTCGTGTTCGGCCATCTTCATGTCCATCTTGCCGGTGTAGCTGTCGCCGGCGTACGTGGCCGTGCCGGTGCCGGTCATCCCCTGCTTCTCGCAGCTCATCTTCCAGGAAACGGTGCTGCCGTCGACCTTCACGTCGCTGAAGGTGCAGCCGGTGTCCTTCTGGCTCTTCGGGATGGCGTTCGCCGCGTCCTCCGCCTGCTCCTTGGTGATGCAATGGGTGTGAGTCATGGGGGGCATCTTCATCGGCATGCCCGCCATCTCCATCTCCACCGTGGTCTGCCACTTGCCCGCCTTGGCGAGGCCGGCGGCATAGGCGGGCAGCACGAGCGCACAAAGAACAACGAACAAAGCTAGATTGCGCAACTTCATCTGGATGATTCCTCCTTGGATTTTGGAGGCGCGATTATAACTTATTTGCGGGCAATGACCGCCCGCACCCGCGATTTCGGCTCGATGCGCAGCGCGCCGGTGAGCGCGGCCGACTCGTTGCCACTCTGCGCCAGTACCACCACCGATCCCGGCGCCGTGGCCGGCCCGATGCTGAAGGTGGCGGAGACGTAGTTCGCCGACCAGGTGAAGTCCGTGACGCGGTGGAAGCCGGGGCTGGGGATCTCGAAGGTGGTCACGCCGCTGATGAACCCGTCGCCGCCGATGGCGATGGTTACGGTCTGCCCCGGCCGCAGCACGATGGGCATCGCGCCGAGGGGGATGCTCGTAGCGCCGACGCTGGAGGCGCCGACCCAGCGGGGATTGAGCTGCACCGCCCCGGCGCCGTTGACGTTGATGTTGCCGTAGATCTTGCCGTTCTCCACCACCATCGGCACGCCGCCGTCGGCGAACTGCGTGGGGAACGACTTGACCTTCGCCATCCGCCACGAGCCGGAGAGATTCGACACGCTGACCGGCCCGTCGAGCGGCTCGGCGTAGATGCGGTAGTTGCCGCTCGGAACACCCTGCAGCGTGAACGAGCCATCGCGGTCGGTGAGCCCGGTGGACACCGGCTCGCCCGCATCGCTGAGCGCGACCACCTGCGCGGCGAAGATGCCGCCGTCGTCGCCCGACACGCGCCCCTGCAGCGTCGCGCCGGTGTGCGGCGTGAATCGCGGATACATCGTGGCGATGGCCACGCGGTCGTCGCTGTCGAGCGAGCTCACGCCGCCCGTGCCGACGTACGGATACATCACCGACGAGAGGACCGCGGAGTGATCGAGCCCCAGGAGATGCCCGGTCTCGTGCTGGATGAGCTGTTGCAGGTTGAAGCCGCCCTTGATGGCCATGGCGTCGACCTGGATGTCCGCCTCGACGATGCGGGCCGCATCGTCGTACCAGGTGGTGGTCAGAGCGATGAAGCGCTGGTTGGCGAAGAGCTCGTCGGCGAGGGAGATGGTGTTCTTTCCGTCCTTCCCCGGCTTCGCGCCATCGACCACGCCGGTGTCGTTGAGGACGAGCTGCGCATCGGCGACGGAGGACCACTCGTTGACCGCCCGCTCGATCTGCCCGGCGCCGCTCGGCATGGCGTCGGCCACGCGGCGGTCGATGGCGTAATTGATCGTAGACGACTGCCAGGCGACCGGCACCGCGACGCCGTTGATCGAATACGTCAACCGCGTGGCAGGGAACGCCGGAAGGGCCACGAAGAGGGAGAGGAGAAGTAGGGCTCGGGACGGGCGCATGTTGACCCGGGGATGTGCAATCCGGCTGCCGAGGGTAGGTACCGGCTTCAGCCGGTACACAGCCGGCTGAAGCCGGCCGCTACAGCACAGCAATAAGATCGACCTCCAGCGCCGCGTTTTTGGGCAGTCCGGCGACCTGGACCGTAGTCCTGGCCGGCTTGTGATCGCCGAAGTACTCGGCATAGACGGCGTTGAGCGCCTCAAAGTCCGCGAGATTCGCGAGGTATACGGTCGCCTTCGCCACGTTGCGGAACTCGGCGCCGCCGGCGCGGAGGACGGCGGCGAGGTTGTCGAACACTTGGCGGGCATGCGCCGCGAAGTCGCCGGCGACGAGCTGGCCCGTTTTCGGGTCGAGTGAGACCTGCCCCGAGGTGTAGATGACGTTGCCGACTTTGACGGCCTGTGAATAGGGTCCGATCGCCTTCGGCGCGTCGTCGCTGTGGATGGTCTCCATCGTTATCTCCTTTGACCGGAGTACCGGGCGCGCTGCTGCGCGCCCCTACACGCTCCACATGCGTAGGGGCGCGCGGCAGCGCGCCCGGCACCCAACGGGCGTGCAAGTATAATCGCCCGACTCATGAGCAATTACCTCGGCAACGCATCGCTGTCGACGGCGGTGAAGGAGCGCGTCCTCTCCACGTTTCAGCAGGCAATCACGCTTTTCAAGCAGGGACGAACGGACGAAGTGGTGCAGGGCTGCGGCCTGATCCTGCGCATGGATCCGATGTTCGATCCGGCCAAGAAACTGCTGGAGAAGGCGCGGAATCCGAACGCTCCGATCGACGTCGACGCTCTCATTCCGCCCCCCGCCGACGACAGCCGCCTCCGGGAGGCCCGCACGGCCATGGCCGGCCGCGACTTTCAGCGTGTGCTCGAGGTCACCACGGAGATGCTGACCGAGGATCTGACCAACGACGAGGCGCGCATCCTCAACGAACAGGCTCGCGAAAAGACCGAGGCCGCGCCGTTCGCCGAACAGTTCATCCGGAAAGCGGAATCGCTCATCACCCAGGGCAACAGCGCCGGCGCGCGCCAGGAGCTCGAGAAGGCGCGCGCGCTCGACGACGACCATCCCGGCATCCGCCGCGTCGAGCAGTCAATGAACGCCTCGCCGATGGCCGCGAGCTCGTCATTCATCGTCGAGGCGCCGGCCGGCGCCCCGGCGCGCAAGGCGACGCAGGCGGCCGACTTCGGCTTCACCTTCGAGGAAGAGAAGCAACAGCAGCAGCAGCAGCAACAACAGCAGAACGCGCCGCCGCGCTCGCCCTTCTCCACCGACACCGGCACCATGCCGCCGGTGACGCCGCCGGCCGGCTTCTCGTTCGATTCGCCCGGCGAGCCCGTGCCCCCTTCCCGCCCGCCCGCGAAAGATGCACCGTTCAGCGGCTTCTCGTTCGATACGCCGTCCAGCGCCGCGGCGCCGTTCGGCAGCTTCTCCTTCGATGCGCCCTCTTCGAAGGCCACTCCCCCGCCCGCGCCGCCCGCGGAGGTGCCCGGCGCGGCGCACGAGTTCGACTTCTCTACCGCCGACATCGTCACCAGTCCCGACGATCAGAAAAAGATCGAGCAGTACCTCGCCGACGGCGACAAGGCGTTCGACTCGGGCGACCACCAGCAGGCCATCGATCTTTGGTCGCGCATCTTCCTCATCGACGTCACCAACGACGAGGCCTCGCATCGCATCGAAAAGGCGAAGGCCAGACGCCGGGAGATCGAGGGAAAGATCGAGAGCGTGCTTTCCGCGGGCATTCAGGCCTTCGACCGGAAGGACACGGAGACGGCGCGCTCGAAGTTCAACGACGTGCTGCAGATCGACCCGAGCAACACCAGCGCGCAGGACTATCTCGACCGCCTGAACGACACGGTGACCGAGGGGGGTGCGGGAGCGTATGAGGCGCCCTTCGTGACGCCGCCGTCATCGCCAAAACCGGACATCTTCGACGACGACTTCGGCATGAGCGGCTCTTACGACGAGCCGGCGCCGGCGCCGCCCACATCCGCCATCCCCTCGCCGAAGGCGAAAGCAGCCACCGCGCCGGCCTCGGCAAAGGCGAAATCGAAGCGCGGCGCGCCGATGGGCGTCATCGCCACCATCCTCGGGGTGGTCGTGCTGGCGGCGGGGGGGTGGTTCGGCTGGCAGAAATTCAAGCCGGCGCCGGCGGCGGAAACCGCCGCATCGCAGAACGTAACGACGCAGGCGGCGTCGCTGGCCGCGCGCGGCCAGTACGATCGCGCCATCGCCATGCTGCAGAACGTGAAGGACGACGATCCGCAGCACGACAAGGCGCTGCAGATGATCGCCGACCTCCAGCAGAAGAAGGCGCAGGCGTCCGAGATGGTCGGCGGCCGGCCCGCCGCCGATGTTTACCAGGAAGGCCTGGCCGCCGGACAGGTCGCGTTCGCAGCGCACGACTACGAGGCGGCGAAGAAGGCCTTCGACATCGCGGCGCGCATCAAGCCGCTGCCGCCCGACATGCAGACGCTCTATGACCAGGCGGCGCAGCAGGCGGCAAAGCTCGACGGCGCGCGCGCGCTGTTCAAGGAGCAGAAGTTCCAGGACGCCATCACCAGCCTCGAACAGCTCGCGCAGTCCGACCCGGAGAACGCATCGATCAAGCGGATGATCACCGACGCGCACTTCAACCTCGGCGGGCAGGCGCTGCAGAACGACCGGCTGCCGGAAGCCATCAAACAATTCGACGAAGTGCTGAAGCGCGATCCGAGCGACGAGCTGGCGCGCCGCAGCCGGACGCTGGCCGAGCGTTACAATGGTCAGCCGAAGGACCTGATGTATCAGATTTACGTGAAGTATTTGCCGATGCGGGGGTAGGACGTTGGGAGGGAGGGCGCGTGCCACGATTCGATGAAGTGGAGCTGGAGCCGGTAGTCTTCGACGTCGCGCCCGAGGCATCGATCGAACCTGAGCCGGCTGCCGGCGCCGCGGCGCCGCGGCTCAAGCGACTCGCCGCCCTCCTCATCGACCTCTCCCTCTTCGCCGCCCTGGCTCTGGCGCTTTCGCCGCTCCTCCCCTCCTCCGTCGATCGCCTCGCGCTCGGCGCGCTGGCCGGATTCGTGATCGTGGTGTCGTACTACTACTACGTCGGCACCTGGATGCTGTGGGGGAAGACCATCGGGGGGGCGATCTTCGACGTGCGGGTCGTCGCCGCGGCGACGCCGGCGATCACTCTGATGAGCGCGACTCTCCGGTGGCTCGGGCTCTACCTCTCCCTCGCCACCGGCGGAATCGGTTTCCTGCTCGCCGCGTTGCCGTCCCGCCTGTCGCTGGCGGACCGGATGTCGCGGACGCGTTGCGTCGCGGCCTAAGGCGCTTTCCTCGGACGCCGGATGGCGATCATGAGCCGGTCGAACCGATCGGCAACGGTTTGGTCCGCCCTCGCACCGGCCGCCGCCGTCGCCCCTTCCTTGATGGTCAGCGCCAATTCCTTGAGGCCCTGCACCACGACCGCTTCCGGCTTCGTAGCCTCGATCTTCTCCGCCTTGTCAACGACGCGATCGACGAACTGCCGCACGGAGCCGTAGATGTTGGTCGTCGAGTCTTTCGGACGGATGTTGCCGCAGATCTCGTTCACCACGTACCGCCCGAGCGCGCGGTAACTCTCGAATTGCGATTCGCTGAAGAATTGATCGGCCGTGGTCTCGTGCGGGAAGTCCGACGACGACAACGCGTAGTTATAGACGTCCTTCGGAAAGTACTCCTCTGAATAGAGGCCGGGCTTGATGTAGACGAGCTGTCCGTCGACGCCGCCCTTGTCGACGGCGGAGTAGCGGATGTCGGCGATGGCGACGTAGCGGCCATCGGGGAACATGGCGCTATCCGGCGTGCGGGGCAGCATGTACATCTTTCTGATGTCGATCGGGACGCCGAGGTCTGTGCGGACCTTCCGGATGGCGTTGCCGAGGTCTTCGAAGGTGAACTTCGGATCGCACCCGGCGTCGCTGAGCACGACGTACCGGCACCGCCGAAGGACCATTTCATACAGGCCAAGGTTCTCGAAATGGCCGCCGTCGGAGAGGTAGACCCAGGGATAGGTGTCATTGGACTGGCCGGTGGCCTCTTTGAAAAGGAGACGGACGTTCGACCAGGGATGAGCGCGGCGGTACCAGGTGCGCCCGGCCACGCCGGGATTGCCCAGCCACCAGCCGAGGCGGACGTTCAGCAGGGTAAGGAGGAAGGCCACGGCCGGCGACGAGTGGTAGCCCTGATTCGGACTGGCAGCGGCGCCGGAAATGGTCACGGCGGTGCCGAGTGAAATACCTTCCGGCCCGCCGTACTCGCGCGCGGTGCGGTAGCCGAGGTACGGACTGCCGCAGTGCATCGGGGAGATGGTGAACGATTCGGCCTGCCGCTGCTGCCAAGCCAGGTTGTCGCCGGAGGTGACGTTGAGCGCGGCGTTGACGATGTGGACCGGCGCCTTCGCCTGATTCACCGTTCCGACCGAGGGGAAGATGCTCTCGAAGATCGCGCGGTTGCGGGCCACTCCGGTCTTGGTCGTGGTGAAGTCGGGCGGCGCGGCGAGCTCGACGTCGAGAAGGACGGCGTTGATGGCCAGGATCAACTGGTCGCGCAGGTTCTCGGGGAAGGGGTCGGGAATGTTGCGCTCCAGTTTTTTGCGCGCGCTCCCGAGACGCTCCAGGACGGCATTGGCCGCCGCTTTTTTCGGGTCGAGCGGCGCGGCGATCTTCGGCACTTTCCCGCTCAGCGTCTCGACCTGTTTCCAGACATCTCGCAACGACACTCTTCTGTCGCCGCCGGTCGCCTCGAGGATCTCGTTCACGAATTTCGCCGGTTGGGTGAAGTTCGTCCCCCAGGCCAGCTCGCGTTGGAGTTGAAACATCTGGACGTTGTCGTTCTCGTCGAAGCCGGTGAAACGGTCGGGGTCGCGGCGATAGCGCGACGCGCCGAGGTATGCGCGGATCAGACGGTTCCGATACAACGCGTGCATCGAGAACTTGTTGACGCCGATGAGGAACGAGAGACCGAACGCCAGAAGGGCGATGCCCATGAGCGCGGCGGCTTCATGGACTCTCGTATGCTCGATGATCTTCAGGTGGGCGACGCCGCGCGCGACCAGCAGGGAGCCGACGACGACCCTCGGCGACTCGCGCTTCACCTGATAGACCTTGCCTTTTGCTTCGTCCCGTTCCGGCTCGACGATCGAGGCCTGTGATTCGAATTGTCCGTCGAAGTGCACGCGGGCGGTGTCGATGTCCGGCCGGAACTGCTGGATGAGCCACGTGGTGCCGAGGGAGACCGCGGCGAGCGTCACGACCACGAAGAGCGGCACGGCGAAGGCCGCCAGCGTATCCATGATCGAGGAGCCTTTCGTCGCCTGCTCCTTCTGTTTGCTGTTCGCCGGCGTCCTGGCGCTGAATCCGAACAGCGCCGCCGCAATGCCTGAAAATCCGCCGATCGATCCGATGAGCACCGGCGCCCGGTACAGATAGATCGGGCCGAGGATGGCAATGACCGAAGCCGCGCCCAAAACGGCGGCGAAGAAAAAGAGGAACGCGCCGGCGCGCCCCCACCATTCACGGTCGTTGTCTTCGTTGAAGAATCCGGATAGACCGACGAAGAGCGAGGCTTGTGCGTAGAAGACCAGCAGGACCAGCGGAACGGCGAAGCAGACGTATAGCTGCGCCTCTGGAATCGGGTTGGTCAATGCACGCAGAAACGGCGGCACTCTCGAAAGGTCGATCACCTCTCGCATCGGGTCGGGAAACACTTTGTGGGCGATCAGAACGAGGAGTGCCGCGGCCACGCCCCCACCGACGGCGGCGGCGCCGATCTCGTTGGCCATCTTGGAGAGCACGTACCGCAGGCCCTGCCGCGACACACCGGCGCGCCGGTCTGCCGCCGCAGTTCTCCAGTAGCGGGCGTAGTAGACGATGAAGGGAAGCAGCGTCGTCGCCAGCAGCGCGCCGAATCCCCAGCGGCCGAAGATGTAGCCCTTGACCACTCCCGAAGGTGCGGTGGCGTTGCACGCCCAGAAAACCGTCAGCGAGACCGACGCCAGCGCCAGCGGCAACACGCAGCCGAGGATGAAACGGAAGTTCTCGCTCGTTCGTTTTCCACCTCCCCCCTGCTTCACCGGTCGCATCATCCCGATGTAAAAGAACGCCCACGCTAAAAAAAAGGTCAGCGAGGCGAGAACCCAATCGGTCGGGACGCGCGGAGCCCAGCGCAAAACGACGGTGAAGAAACGGGGGAAGGCCAGCAGGCAGGCCAGAATCGGAACGATGATCAGAAGATTGAGGAGAAGGTTGCGGACGTACATCGCGGCAAGCGTCCAACTGTCGATCGAGGTGATGCCGAGTCTCGGGCTGAGGAAATTGCTGAAGTCGCGAAGATGCCGCAGCGGTTGCGGCTCCGGGTCGAGCTTCGATTCGGGATATTTGACCTTCTGGCCCGGCGCGCCGCTGTCGGCGCGGACCAGGTCGTCCTCCACTCCGGCGATTCCGTTCGGATGACGGCGAATCCATGACGAGAGCCAGCTACCGATGTAGCCGCCGCCCGAGACCGTCGAGAGGTAGTCGAACTTGTGGAGAATTCTCGCGCTGGCCAGACCCTGAATGACGCCCAGGGCAAAGGTGGCGCTGCGAATCCCGCCGCCGGAAATGCAGAGGGCGGCGCGCGAGTGGCTGTCCGCCGGGGCCGCCTTTCCTGGGTTCTTCTCCACGAAGTCATCTTCGCGGCGCGCCCTATCGTGCAGTGCGCCATAGATCTTTTCCAGTTTCATGTCGCGCAGCGACTTGACCGCGCCGCAAAACGCCTCGTCGACGATGCGGCGGTGCACCCTCCGCCGGGTCTTCGCACAGCGCCGCCTGGCCTCTTCGTCGCCCGCTTCGCCGTCGTCCTGGTCGAGGTAGCTTTCGTAGTTCGCCAGAATGGTCAGGCCGGACTCGCCGATGGCGGGGGAGCTCGTAAGTTTGCCGAGGGCCTTCGGGCACGACCGTTCGATCGGCGGCGAATCGACGAGGGACTTGAGCGTCGCCTGAATCCCGGCATCGCCTTCGCCAGGGCAGAGATCGATCTTGCATTCCGTCAAGATCTTCCGCGCCCACCCACCCTGCTCCTCCATGATCTCGAAGACGCCGTAGTCGATAGCCTCCGGCTCCGCGTCGTACATCGCGCGGTACTCCTCCTCGAGCACTTCGTGTACTTCGAGCGGAAGCGTAGGCATAGGCCCTCCTCAGGGATCCTGTCGGGAACGTCGTTTGTGCGTGATTGCCGTCAATGATAGACGGCCGCCACGGAAACGTTCCACACCTTTTTGCGACTACTGCAAAGCTGGGCGCGGATCGCGAGCGCTCGCCTTGCCCGCTTCCACCCACGCCAATCGCGTGAGGAGCGAGCCGAGCAGTGCGGAGCCGGCGGCGACTCGGCGCAACCGCTTCGACTTGATGCTCGCCAGGCGCAGGAGCGCCGGCAGCGGTCCGGAGAAGAGCTGCGCGGCGAGCGCGGTGATCTCGCCGGCGACGCGCGCACGTCGCGGCGTTAGCGCCGTCTCCGCGGCAGCGGCGGCGAAGCCGAGCGCGTTGAGCGCGGGCTCTTGGTGGCCGCGAAGCTCGAGCAGCGCGGCGGCCGAGGCGACCGCGGAGGCGCCAAACAGGATCGGCAGCACGCGTTTGTGCTTCGCCCACACCGGAATGGCCGTCGCGCCGAGGAGTACGCCGGTGTACGTCGACATCACCAGGCCAGTCGCCGCCGCGACGACTGCCGCGACGTCGCCGAGGCGGCCCTTGAAGAGCGCCGCGCCGGTGGAGCTCGCGCCGAACGCGGCGAGGGTCCACGCGCCGACCGACATCGGCGACTGCGGCTTGAAGACGCGCAGCATGTTGAGGAAGCGCTCGGGACGGCCGAGGTCCGCGATCAGCAGCGGCCCGGAGAGGACGGCGCCGGCCGCGGCGATGCGGCGCGCGTCGCGCACGAGCTTTCGGTCCGCGCCGGTGAGCTGCGCGGCCGCCGCGAAGACCGCAGACGCGCCGGCCGCGCCGCCGACGAAGAAGTAGAGGGGGACCTCCCACGTCCATACCGGCGGCTTGAGCAGTGGAAGGTCGTAGTAGGTGTCGTCGGTCATTTGCGGCCGCCAAGCGCGAACGCGACGAATGACCCGACGGCGATGGCCGCGGCGCCGATGGCCGCCGCGCGCCAGGCGTCCCTCAGATGCACGGTCGGCATCACCGGATTCGCCGGTAGGTTGTACGCGCGCGGGTCGCCGCGCACGAGGAAGAAGGCGTGCGTGCCGCCGACGCTCGACTCCTTCGGGTTGTAGATCGTCGCGTCGCTCATCCCCATGGCATGGAGTTGGGCGATGCGCTTGTCGGCGACGCGTTCCAGGGCGTTGAGATCGCCGAAGAGGATCGAGCCGGTGGGACACGCCTTGGCGCACGCCGGCTCCAGCCCCACTTTCTGCCGGTCGTAGCAGAACGTGCACTTAAAGGCGCGGCCGTCCTCCTCGCGGCGGTCGATGACGCCGAAGGGACAACTGACCACGCAGTAGCCGCAGCCGTTGCAGATGTCAGGCTGCACGTAAACACTGCCAACCTCGGTGCGGATGATCGAGCCGGTGGGACAGGCCTCGAGGCATCCGGCGTTCTCGCAGTGCTTGCAGACGTCGGAGGAGAACTCCCACGCCATCTTCTCGGGGGCGTTGCCGCCGCGGCCGATCTCCGGCGAGAGCTCGACGAACTTCACGTGGCGCCACGTGGAGTGGCCGAGAGCGCCGGTGTTGTCGTAGGAGTTGCCGCTCCAGTTGAAACCATCGTGCGGGACGTCGTTCCACTCCTTGCACGCCACCTCGCAGGCCTTGCATCCGATGCAGAGCGTGGAGTCGGTGAAGAAACCCGTGACGGTCATGACTCGATCCACCCGCTTTCCGGCGGCTCGCTCTTCCGCACGCTGCACGTCATCGCCTTCGCCTCCATGATCTTCACGTTCGGCTCCTCGGAGATGGCCACGAGGTCGTTGACTACGTCGCCGGTGACCAGCCCGCGGCCTCCCCAGTGGTACGGCAGGCCGACCTGATGGATGCGGCGGCCCTGCACGTCGAGCGACGGCATGCGCGGCGTGACCAGCGCGCGGGCCTCGATCTCGCCGCGCGCGGTGGCGATGATGATGTGGTCGCCGTTGGCCACGCCCGCCTCGCCCGCCAGCTCCGGCGAGATCTCCGCGAACAGCTCCGGCTGCAGCTCCGCCAGATGCGAGAGCGTGCGCGACATGCCGCCGGCGGTGTGGTGCTCGGTCAGACGATAGGTGGTGAGGACGTGCGGGAAGCGCTCGTCGGGCGAGCGGGCGTACGCGTTGCCGGGGCGCTCCATCGGATTCACGGCCGGATTGCGGAGCTGCGCGGGATAGAGGTCGTTCTCCAGATTCGTCTCCAGCGGCTCGTAATGCGCGGGCAGCGGACCGTCCTTCAGTCCCGACGGGACGTACAGCCATCCGACGCCGTCGGGATGCATGATGAACGGTGCGTCGCCGGGAAGGGCCTCGTCGCCCCCCTTCGACTTGCTGCCGCGCGCGCGCGGGCTCTTGGTCCTGGTGAAGTCGGGAACGTCGTCGCCGGTCCACTCCTTCGCCTCCTCGTCCCACCAGACCAGCTTCTTCCGCTCGCTCCACGGCTTGCCGTCCGGCGCCGCCGAGCAGCGGTTGTAGAGGATGCGGCGGTCGAGCGGCCACGCGTAGCCCCACCCATGCCCGTACCGCCCGCGCGGCGCGCGCTTGTGCGCCTTGTTCTCGCCGTCGAAGACGCCGGAGTAGATCCAGCAGCCGCAGGTGGTGGAGCCATCGGCTTTGAGGTCGGCGAAGTTCTTGATGGGCGTGCGCCCCTCACCCGGCCCTTCGCTTCGCTCAGGACCACCCTCTCCCGCTTGCGGGAGAGGGTGCCGCGAAGCGGCGGGTGAGGGCGCGTTCTTCCACCCATGTATTTCCCGCAGCACTTCTTCCGCATCCTCATCTGCGTAATCCCAAGCCAGCGCCCGGAGGGCGGCGTCGCGCGGAGCGCTGGTGGCCATCGCCTTCAGCCGCCGGCCGAGGTCCACCATGAAGTGGATCTCGCTGCGGGCGTCGCCGGGGGGATCAATGGCCTTCTCGCGCCATTGCAGCAGACGTTGGGTGTTGGTGTACGTCCCCTCCTTCTCCACGTGTGACGCCGCCGGAAAGAAGAACACCTCGGTGTCGATCTCCTCGGTCTTCAGCTCGCCATTCTGAATCTCCGGCGAGTCGAGCCAGAACGTCGCGGTCTCGACCTCCACCATGTCGCGCACGACGAGCCATTTCAGCTTCGCCAGCGCGCGCCGCTCCAGCCGCGCATTCGGGGCGCCGACCGCGGGGTTCTGCCCCATCACGACGAGCCCCTCGAGCTTGCCGTCGGCCATGTCCATCCAGTAGCCGAAGTGCGAGTGGTCGCCGGTGAGGCGCGGCATCCATCCGAATCCGAAGTCGTTGTCCTTGGTCGCCGCGTCGCCGTAGTACGCCTTCAGCAGGGAAACGATGTAGCGATCGAAGTTGTACCACCAACCTTTCGGCGACTTGTTCTTCTTGATGTACGCGCCGAGGTCGCCGTCGTCGGAGGTCGGCATCGGCAGGTAGCCGGGAAGGATGTCGTACAGCGTGGGGATGTCGGTCGAGCCCTGAATTGACGCGTGTCCGCGCAGGGCGAGAATGCCGCCGCCCGGCCGCCCGATGTTGCCGAGGAGGAGTTGCAGGATGGCGGCGGCGCGAATGATCTGCACGCCCGAGGAGTGTTGCGTCCAGCCGACCGCGTAGCAGATGGCCGCGGTCTTGTCGCGGCCCGACGCGGAGGCGAAGACCTCGGCGACCTCGAGGAAGCGCTCCTTCGGGATGCCGCAGGAGCGTTCGACCATCTCCGGCGTGTAGCGGGCGAAGTGGCGTTTGAGGACCTGGAAGACGCAGCGCGGATGGGTGAGCGTGCGATCTCTCTCCGGCTCGTGAAGATTCTGCGCGTCGCCGCCTTGGTCCTTGGCGTGGCCTCCCGGTTCCGCCTGCTGCTTCGGTTCCGCGCCGGCGTAGAGCCACGTCTCGGTGTCGTACTTTTTCTTCTGCGCATCCCATCCGGAGAAGAGGCCGCCGAGGTCCTCGGTGTCGCGGAAGTCCTCGCGCAGAATCGTCGCCGCGTTGGTGTAATGCGCGACGTACTCGCGGAAGTAGCGCTCGTTGGCGAGCACGTAATGAATCATCGCCCCGAGGAAGACGATGTCGCTGCCGGCGCGGAGCGGCAGCCAGTAGTCGGCCATCGCCGAGGTGCGGTTGAAGCGCGGGTCGACGTGGATGATCTTCGCGCCGTTCTTCTCACGCGCCTCGATCACCCATTGGAATCCGACCGGATGGTTCTCCGCCATCGACGATCCCATGATGAGGATGGCGTCGGCGCTGGCGAGGTCCTGCTGGGCGGTGGTGGCGCCGCCGCGTCCGAACGAGGTCCCCAGACCGGGGACCGTGGAGCTGTGTCATATCCGGGCCTGGTTGCTGATGCAAACCATGCCCAGACCTCCGGTGAAGAGTTTCTTGATCAGGTAGTTCTCTTCGTCGTCGAGGGTGGCGCCGCCGAGGTGTGCCATGCCGGTGGTGTGCATGACGCGCTCGTCGAAGGTGCGCTCGCGCGTGGCCCACATCCGTTCGGCGACCATCGACGTCGCCTCCTCGAGGCCGATCTCGCGCCATTCGCGCGAGCGCGGCGCGCGGTACTTCACTTTTGTCGCGCGCGCCGGGTGGGTCACCAGCTCGTAGCTCGCCGCCCCTTTCGGACAGAGGTGCCCGCGCGAGATCGGCGACTGCGGATCGCCTTCAATGGAGAGGAGCTTGCCGCCGCGATGGTAAACAAGTTGACCACATCCCACCGCGCAGTAGGGACAGATGGAGCGCGCCACCTCCGCCGCGTCGTTCTTCGGCTTGAGCGCCCGCGTGCGGTCGCTCATGGCTTCCACACCCGTCCCGTCCCCCCCGCCCCGAAGCTGGCGGATCAGCGGCCATTTGAGGAGGAGCTCGGCGAGCATGGGGGAAGTGTACGCAAATAGAATGATCGGCGTGAGCGAAAAGGCGCAGCGCGACGCGGCACTCGAGGCGGAACACGAGTGGTTCAAGCGACATCCGCGCATGCCGCACGAAGCGATGCTCGTCGCTCGCGAGCTTCGCAGCATGTTCGATCGCCTGAAAGACAATCTGTACGCGAAGAACGCTACGGACCTCTGGGAAAAGGAGCGGGTTCGCCAGTCGTGGGCTCGCCTGCGGGAACGTTGGCTCCCCGATCTCTTTCCTCCGGCGATGGCGCGCTAAGGATGGAGCGCCGGCGTCCCGCCGGCTGGCCGAGCGCCGTCTCGGCGCTCATTGATCAGCGGCGGCGGGACGCCGCCGCGCCAGCCGCCGGGACGGCGGCGCTCCGCACGTAGAATGCCTTCCGCAATGACCGGCATGACCACCCGCGTCGCCGTGACCCGCGTGCCCGGAGGGCCTGACGACGACACGCTGGTGGTGGAGGAGCCGCTGGAGATCCGCGTCGGCGACAAGCCGGTGTCCGTCACCATGCGCACGCCGGGGGACGACTTCGCGCTGGCGGCGGGGTTTCTGGCGACCGAGGGGATTCTGCTGGCGCGGGAGGACATCGAGTCCATCCGGCATTGGGGGTCGCCGAACGTCGTGCGCGTCGGCGTGCGGCACCCGATCGACCTCCAGCGCCTGCAGCGGCACTTCTACTCGACCTCTTCATGTGGCGTGTGCGGGAAGACGTCCATCGACGCGCTGCGGGTGCACACCACGCCGCTCAACGACGACGTCCGCGCAGGCGCGGCGATCCTCGCCTCGATGCCGGACACGCTTCGCGCGCGCCAGCGCACCTTCGACACCACCGGCGCCATTCACGGCGCGGCGGCGTTCACACGCGACGGCGCGATCGTCCGCGCCTTCGAGGACGTCGGGCGCCACAACGCGGTCGACAAGGTCATCGGCTCGCTCTTCCTCGACGGCGACGGCGCCGACGTGCTTGTAGTCAGCGGCCGCGCGAGCTTCGAGATCGTGCAAAAGTGCGTCGTGTCGCGGATTCCCATCCTCGCCGCGGTCGGCGCGCCCTCCTCCCTCGCTGTCGACCTAGCGCGGGAGTTCAACCTCACCCTCCTCGGCTTCGTGCGCGACGGGCGCTTCAACGTGTACGCCGGGGACGAACGGATCACCTGACCGCGCTTCTCGCACCGAGTGAAGGGTGAAAGTGCGATACTCCGGAAGTCGTGACATTCACGCCCAAGCTCGTGATGTCGGTTCACGGCATCCGGACCGAAGCAGCGTGGCAAACGGTGCTAGAGAAGGTGTTGGGCGCGGTCGGCATCGTGCCAGCCACGTGCAACTACGGCTATTTCTCTGCCCGCCAGCTTCTCTGGCCGCCGGCTCGAAAAGCGAAGGTTGAATACTTCCATGATTGGTATCAGCAACAGGTCGTCGATCTCGACCTCGACGATCCGGAGCAGCGCCCGTCGATCGTGGCGCACAGCTTCGGCACGTACATGGTCGGCCGCTGCATGCGCAAATACGAGGACGTGAAGTTCGACAAGATCATTCTCACCGGCTCGATCCTGCCACGCGGCTTCGACTGGGGTCGCTTATTCGCGCGCGATCAGTTCGCACAGGTCATCAATGAATGCGGCTGGCAGGATTTCTGGTCCGGAATCGTCGGAAGCGCCGTTCGCGGAACCGGCAGCAGTGGCAAACACGGCTTCTACGTATCTGACGATCGGTTCATCGTGCAAAACCCGCACGAAGAGTTCGAGCACAGCGATTTCTTTTACCAGACGCTGATGAAGGAGTGGATCGGCAAGCTCCGAAAGCAGCCAGATACCTTCTACGTCGTGCACGGCCGCGACTTCAGCGATCGGCAGTTGTTCAGCGACATACTGGACGCCGGGCACGAACTCGATGTGGAGGTCTTCAAGGATCACCCGCATTTTCGCGACGTCGATCTCCCACGTGGCCTCTCACTGACCTGGATCGAGATCAATCCCGACATCTACACGTACCTGTTCGATCGGAAAACCGGGTTACAGGTTGGCTACATCAACGCCATGCCGGTGGACGAAAGAACGTTCATCAAGGTTCTGGATGGAACCATTCGTGACAATGAGATCCGGAAGAAGAACGTCCGGCCGTATTCGGCGAACGCGCAACTCGACATCTATCTCATGTCGATCGCGACGGCCCCTGCTGCTCGCCGCGTCGGCGACGGGCTATTCGACGCGACCATAAACAAACTCCTGTACGCGTTCACGCACAAGCTCGAGCAGTACGTGATTACCCGCAACGTTCGCATCCGTCGTATTGCAGCGGTTGCATGGACGCCTGAAGGCCAGGAGTTGTGCCGGATTCTCGGCCTCGAAAAGCTGACCGCCGTCACCGACGAATTCGGCAATCCCGTATTCGCGCTCGACCTGTCGCGAAATCTCAGCCGCAGACGAATCTTCGGCGGCCTGCGCAACGTGATCCACGCCATGGCGTGAGCATAAGCCCGAACACGGGGCTCAAGGTGATCCGGGCGGCGCTGCAGGCCCGACCTGCGCGTGAAGCCCGTGTCCGATCGGGTACAGCCCCGGAAGGCTGATCGGCAGCTTGCCGCGGAACTCGATCTCGCCGGTGATGGCCCGCACCGCCGCCATCTCCGCGGTCTGGCTGGTGTCGTAGGCCACGATGTAGCTCGGCAGGCCGGTGAGGTGGGTCAGCACGTATGGACTGCCGAACGACGTGTACACCAGCGGCTTGTTCATGGCGATGAGGTCGCGCAACAGCGCGGTCTGCGCCGACGTCAGATCGATCGAGCCCTTGTACGCCGCGACGCGGATGTAGCCGTTGACCATCACGGCGTCGGCGAGCTGCGCGAGCTTCCGCACCATGTCCAGCTCGCTCGCCGTGCTCTGATCGTCGACCTGCACCGTCACCGCGCGCGGGAAGCGCTTCGGCACCTCGGCGGTCATCACCCGCCCGGGCGCCCCCTCCCGCCACCCGCTACGGGTGTCGAGCAGGTTGATCTGCACCAGGCGCAGCTCCGGCGACGCGCGCAGAGGCAGGACTTTGTTCTCATCGCGCACCAGCGTGACCGCGGCGTCGGAGATCTTCTGCGCCAGCTCGCGATGCGGCTTACTCCCGACGGTGGTCATGGCCTTGTTGACATCGGAGAAGCGGTTGCGCGGGTCCTGCAGATTCAGCGAAGCCTTCGCGCGGAGAATTCGGCGCACCGACTCGTCGAGCCGCGCCACGGTGATGCGGCCGCTGTCGACGGCGGCTTTGATGGCGTTGAACGCCGCGGGGACGTCGGGCGGCAGGACGAGCATGTCCGCGCCCGCTTCGACGGCCATCACGCTGGCCTCGCCGTGCGGGAAGCTGTTGGTCACGCCGCGCATGGACATGGCGTCGGTGAAGACGATGCCGGCGTAGTGCAGCTCGCCGCGCAGCAGGTCGGTCATCACGTTCTTTGACAGCGTGGCCGGGAGGTCCTTTTTCGGCTCGAGCTGCGGCAGCCAGATGTGCGCGGACATGAAGGCGCCGACCTTCTCGTCGACCGCGGCGCGGAACGGCGGCAGCTCCACGGCGTCGAGGCGCTGGCGCGTCACGTCGAGCACCGGCATCTGCAAGTGCGAGTCGGCGGTGACGTCGCCGTGGCCGGGGAAGTGTTTGGCCGTGGCGAGCTGGCCATTGTCCTGCGCCCCGCGGATGTAGGCGCGCACGAAACGCGAGACGCTGGCCGGATCCTCGCCGAAGGCGCGGATGTTGATGATGGGGTTCTGCGGATTGTTCTGGACGTCGGCCACCGGATAGAAGTTGACGTTGACCCCCAGCGCCCTCCCCTCCTCGGCCGTCAGCTTCGCGGCCTCGTACGCCAGCCGCTCGTCGCCGGTGGCGCCCATGGCCATGCCGAGGGGGAGGCGCGTGGCGCCGAAGAGGACGTAGCCGACGCCGCCCTCGAAGTTGTCGGCGACCAGCAGCGGCACCTTCGCCAACTTCTGCATCTCGTTGATGATCAGCGCCACCGCCGCGGGGTCGCCGCCGAAGACGTGATAGCCGCCGGCGTGGTAGTCGACGACGTCGGCGCGGATCTTCGCGAACTCGTCGGAGTCGACGTTGCGGAACGCGCCGAGGGGATTGCCGGGCATCAGCATCTGCCCGATCTTCTCGTCGACGGTCATCGACTTCAGGGTCTTCTCGACCCAGCGGTCGCTGAGACGTTCGCCGTTGGCCGTACGGCGCTTCGCGCCTGCCGTTGGCCGATCGTTTCGGTCAACAGCCAACGGCGAACGGCCAACCTCTGCGGCGAGCGCAGGGAGCGCGATCAGGAGCATCGTCGCCAGGCGCCTCACAGGAATCGCGGGTACCTCCGCGGATTCGCCTCGTGCATCAACTCGTACACCCCTTCGAAGATCGTCTCGCGATTCGGCTTCGACCAGTAGTCGCCGTCGGAGCCGTAGGCCGGGCGGTGCTCCTTGGCCGAGATCGCGCGCGGCTCGGAGTCGAGCCAGTCGTAGCCGTGGTCGCGCTCGACTACCTGCTGCAGCATGTACGCGGTCGCGCCGCCGGGGACGTCTTCGTCGATGAAGGCCACGCGGCTGGTCTTCTTCAGCGACTCGACGATGATCCCGCGCCGGTCGAACGGCAGGAGCGTCTGTGCGTCGATGACTTCCGCGTCGACGCCCACCTGCGCGAGCTGCTCGGCCGCTTCCATCACGATGCGCAGCGTGGCGCCGTACGAAACCAGCGTGACGTCGCCCCCTTCGCGAATGACCTCTGGGACGCCGAGGGGGACGGTGAAGTCGCCGATGTTCGAGGGGAGCTTTTCCTTGACGCGATAGCCGTTGAGCACCTCGACCACGATCGCCGGGTCGTCGGAGCGCAGCAGAGTGTTGTAGAAGCCGGCGGCCTGAGTCATGTTGCGCGGAACGCAGACGTGCATGCCGCGCACGAGATTGAGGATGCCGGCCATCGGCGATCCGGAGTGCCAGATCCCTTCGAGCCGGTGCCCGCGGGTGCGCACGATGACCGGGCACTTCTGCCCGCCGCGCGAGCGCCAGCGCGCGGTCGCCACGTCGTCGGAGAGAATCTGCAGCGCGTAGAGCAGGTAGTCGAGGTACTGGATCTCGGCGATGGGACGCAGGCCGCGCAGCGCCATACCGATGGCCTGTCCGATGATGGTGCACTCGCGGATGCCGGTGTCGGAGACGCGATGGAGTCCGTACTTTTCCTGCAGGCCGGCGCAGCCCTGGTTGACGTCGCCGAGCTTGCCCACGTCCTCCCCCATGGCGATCAGGTTCGGGTAGCGCGCGAGGGCGGCGTCGAGGCAGGCGTTGATGATCTCGAAGCCGTTCTTCTCCGGCGCGTCGGGGGCGTACTGCGCCGGCACGACTTCGACCTTCATCTCGCCGAGGAGGTTGTCGCCGTAGGTCTCGTCGCCTTCGCGCAGCTTCTCGCGGCGCCACGCGGCCGCTTCGTCATCATGATGTTCGATCAAGGCGCTCGAGAGAATCCTGATGGCGTCGCGCCGGAACGGCGCCTGAAGCCGCCGCAGCTCTTCATGCTCGTCGCGCGCGCCGAGGCGCTCGAGGAATCCGAGCGCGGTCTTGACCTCGGCGTCGATCGGCGCGCGGTACGCCTCCCATGCCCGGCGCTGTGCCTGGCGCACGATGGCGAAGTCCTCTTTCTCCAACGCGTCGAGCTCCTCGGCTGACGCGATGCCCTGCCCGATCATCCACTCGCGCATCTTCTTGATGCAGTCGAACTCCGCCTCCCACGCCAGGCGCTCCTTAGACTTGTACCGCTCGTGCGAGCCGGAGGTGGAGTGCCCCTGCGGCTGGGTCATCTCCGTGACGTGCAGGATGGCCGGGACGTGATCCATCCGGACGATGCTCGCCGCGGCGATGTAGGTCTCGCACAGCGCCGGATAGTCCCAACCCTTGACGGTGTAGATGTCGAACCCTTGCTTCTGCTTCGGATCGCGTTGGAATCCCTTCAGCACCTCGGAGATGTTGCTCTTGGTGATCTGGAAGTCGTTGGCGACGGAGATGCCGTAGTGGTCGTCCCAGACGGAGACGATCATCGGGATCTGCAGGACGCCGGCGGCGTTGATCGACTCCCAGAACATCCCTTCCGCGCAGCTCGCGTTGCCGATGGTGCCCCAGGCGATCTCGTCGCCGTGGCGGGAGAAGTCGGTCATCGACTTCAGCTCGCCGAGCTCGCGATAGAGCTTCGAGGCGTAGCCGAGTCCGACCAGGCGCGGCATCTGCGAGCCGGTCGGCGAGACGTCGGCCGAGGTGTTGTACGTGTCCGTCTGCGGACGCCAGGAGCCGTCGGGGTCGAGCAGACGGGAGGCGAAGTGCGCGTTCATCGAGCGCCCGCCGGACCAGGGGTCGTGCGCCACGTCGGTGTCGGCGTAGAGCTGCCCGAAGAAGTGTTCGAGGGTTCCTATGCCGCAGGCGAAGATGAAGGTCTGGTCGCGGTAGTAGCCGGAGCGCCAATCGCCCTTGCGGAAGGCGCGGGCCATGGCGAGCTGCGCCACTTCCTTGCCGTCGCCGAAGATGCCGAACTTGGCCTTGCCGGTGAGGACTTCCTTGCGGCCGATGAGGCTGGCCTGGCGGCTGCGGAAGGCGACGCGGTAGTCCTCGAGGATGGTCTCGCGGGTGAATTGGGTGCGGGTTTGCGCCTGCGGTTCGGGGTTCGCCACGAGGCGGAATGCTAGCATGCGCGTCGTCATGTCCCGGACCTCGGCCGTCGCGTTTTCTCTCCTCCTCGCTGCTGCCGTCCACGCGCAAACCACTCCCCCTCCGAGCGGCGCGTTCGTCCCGCCGATCGCCGGCTATGCCGGCCGCTACCTCGATTCCGCGCAGACGCCGAATTTCCAGGGGGCGCCGGCGCGGACGTTGCGCGCGCAACTGGTGAAAGTCGCGCCCGAACGCGGCCTGATCCTGATGAAGCTCAGCGGAAGTCTGTTCAGCGTCTACAACCTCAGCGCGTTCGCCTCGCGCGTCGGCGGAGCGCTCAGCACCGGCGGCCACGGCGAGAAATACCTGTCGCCCGACGTCTTCAGCGTCGACCCCGAGCATTCCTCGGAGTGGACGACGTTCGCGACCGATGGGCAGGACTTCCTGTTCGATTTCGACTATGACGACCGCGGATACTTTTACCTCGCTTACTCGGCCTGGGGCTGGGGCATCGTCGATTCGGCAGGGGTGAAGATTTCGCAGGTCGTTTCGCCCCCCGTCACACCATTGCGAATCATCGCGGTGCGCGAAGGCGCGAACGTATACGCGATCATCTCCGATCCATTTTCCTCGGCGACGGCCGTTTACGACGTCACCAACCCCGCCGCTCCCGTTTTCCTGCGCACGCTGCCGTTTGGAATCGCGTCGTATGCGAAGCTCGCTTCGGGCGGCGTGGCCATCGTGCTCACGACCGGCGTGCTTCGGATCTACGCGACAGGCGGCGATCTCGCGGCCGGCAACCTACCGGCGCAAACGTTCGCGCCGCAACCGGGGTTCGTCTACACGCTCGCGGCCACTGACGGCATCACGATCTTCGCGACACAGCGCTCGAACGCGCCACTATCCGCATTTCTGTCGGTGCTGACGCTATCGGGCGGCAGCTACGTGGAGACGCAATACCCACCCAGACCAGGATTTCTGCCGGTCGACCTGCATTACGGTGCAGGCTACGTCGTCGTGTCCGGCTCTACGTTTCCGGCTCCCGGGACTCGCACCGTTCTCGTTTACATCGCCGGCTCATCGACGCCCAGCGATCTCACTGCGTACTTCACGGCCGCGTATCCCTCCGGCCCGATCGGCGTCGAGTCGATGGCTCCCTATGCCTCCGGCCGGCAGACGTACCTCATCGCCGCTCTGTTTGGCGTGGGCGATGTCTTCATCATGAGCGGCGCGGCGGCCGCCGCGGCGATTCCGGCGCTCACGCCGGCCATGCTCCTCGCTCTCGCGATCGGCATCGCGGCCATCGCCGCGTGGCACATCCGTTAGTGTCGCGTGATACGTGACATATCATGATACGTGACGTATCCTTGCGGGCGGTTGAAGACGACTCCGCACTTCGAAAGAACTCTCCGGCAGCGGCCCGAAATCAAGCGGGAGTGGTGCGAGGAAATTGCCCGGAATCGGAGTCACCAAGTGACACAGTGGAATGGGCGGATCAGATGTTGGGGCTGGGTGGAAGAGTTGAAGCATTACGTTCGCGTGGTCTTGCTCGAGGACGGGGAAACGCTTCACACGACGATGATCGACTCAGGGTTCAAGGGAGGTACACGATGAGAATCTCGTATGACGAAACGAGCCGAGGGTTGCTGATTGCTTTCGGCGATCCAAATCGTTACCACGAATCGAAGGAAGTCGTTCCCGGTGTGGTGGTCGACTTTGACGAGAACGGCAAGGCGCTCGCGGTCGAGCTCGAGGATGTTGCGGCCCTCGTCGACCCTCGGGAGGTACGAGAGCTCGTCTACCCACGAATCACGAAAGGGGCCGACCTGAAGGCCTTTCGTGAACGATTGGGACTGACGCAAGAACAGCTCGGCGATCTGATCGACATTCCTCGAAACACGATCGCCCGATGGGAGCGGGAGGAATTGCCGATCGCGAAGATGCGGCAACTGGAGCTTGCGCTCAGCGCGATTCTCCGTCCTGAGTCGGAACGCGCCTTCAAGATCGTTTTCAGTGAGGAGGACGGGGAGGGCGATCTGGAATGCGGATTCTGCGGCCAAACGATTGAGCTTCCACATGGATTTCGCCGTGACACACCTACGGACGATCCTCGTCAGATCATCAGTGAGCACTACGATCCCGATTTTGACGATGACACCGTGAAGATCGTCCGGTGTCCAAATTGGCATCGATGGAAATCCTCGACCTGGGAACTGCGGAACTCTGACGACGGGGCGGTGATCTCGCAGGGTGTCGTTCGCGTATCACGTGACGGCACGATGACGGTCGAGATCACGTCTCGAGCATCGCTGAGCGCCTGATTGAGTGGCCGGGCTGACGATCAACGCGGCACCAGCTTCCCGTTCACCGGTTCGATCTTCACCTTCGCATCGGGCAGATCGCCGATCTCGATGCGTCGCCGCGGATCGTGCAGAGGCTTCGGCGGGTAGTAGACCCGCACCGGCTTGGCGGTGTGGCGGTAGATGTTGCGGTAGCTGCGTTGGAAGCGCTCGTAGTGGGTGTAGGTCTGCACGGCGCCGATCAGGAGCGGGATGGCGAGCACCGGCAGCGCCCACCAGCGGCGGTCGAGCGCCAGAACGAACAGCGTCAGCGTGACGGGGATGAGGTAGAGACGGCCGATGAACATCAGATGGGTGATTAGCTCCTGCTGCCAGCCGAACATCTCGAGGTACATCACCACGCAGGCGAACACGAACGTGAGGAACGCCAGGCGCGCGCGCCAGCCGCGCATCGCGGCGACGGAGAAGGCGAACCAGGCGAATCCGAGGATCGTCCAGTGCGCGCCCCAAGTCGATTCGTACCAGTAGGTGTTCACGAAGGTCACGGCGGTCGATCCCAGTTTGTCGAGGTGGAACTGGTGCGTGTCGGCGGCGGAGCCGAACGGCACGACGAGGCTGCGCAGCGCGAAGTAAATCGCGCCGAGGATGACGGTGGGGATGGCGGTCTTGATCGCATCCTTGAAGCGGATGCGATCGATGGCCATGAGTAGGAGCAGCATCGGCAGCGCGAGGGCCACCGTCTCCTTGAAAAAGAATGCCGCGCCGAACACGAGGCCCGCGGCGACGAAGCGCCCGCGCTGGATCAGCCACAAGCCGACGGCCAGAAACAACATGACGAAGGCGTCGAACAGATTCGCGTACCAGCCGGCGACGATGATCGCGCCGCCGGAGAAGAGCGTGGCCAGCGCGAAGAGCGCGTCGCGGCGGTCGTCGCGGCCGTTCCACGCGCGGAGCGTATGAATCAGGAGCGCGAGCGCGCCGAGGATCAGCGCGACGTTGACCGCGCGCAGCAGGCGCCACGCCACCTCGGGCGGGGTCCAGTGGATCACCAGCGCGGCGAAGATCGTCGGGACCGGACGCCAGAACGGCAGCGGCGTCTTCAGGATGACGTTGACGATGTCGATCGCCGTCTGGCCGGGGACTTTGAAGACCACCAGGCCGTTGGTCTCGTCCCATACGTCGGCGATGAAGAGGCGCGCCAGCGCCAGCAGCCAGACGATGACCAGCGCGATGGTGGCTTTGCGCACGCGCGGACTGTAACCTAACCCGCCGTGCTGATCCTGCGCACACTGCGCGTCCATCACTGGACCAAAAACTTCCTCGTCTTCATCCCCATCCTCATGGGGCACGAAGCGAACGACCTCGTGCGCATCCGGTTCGCGGCGCTCGCCTTCGCCGCCTTCTGCCTCGCGTCCTCGGCCACGTACATCTTCAACGACCTGATGGACGTCGAGCACGACCGCGCGCACCGCAGCAAACGGAATCGCCCGCTCAGCGCGAACGAGATCTCGCCGCGCGCAGCGCTGATGATCATGATCGTCTGCGCGCTCGGCAGCATCGCCATCGCCTGGGCCATCAACTTCGAGACGCTCATCGGAATCGCGCTCTACCTCGCGCTCTCGACGCTGTACACGCTCCTCATCAAGCGCATCCTCATCGCCGACGTGATCGTGCTGGCGTCGTTCTACTCGCTGCGCGTGCTGGTCGGGGGCGCGGCGACGGCGATCGTCGTCTCGCGGTGGCTTCTCGCCTTCTCCAGCTTCCTCTTCGTCAGCCTGGCGCTGGCCAAACGCTACGCCGACCTGACGCGCGCGGAAATCAACGCCGAGGATGCGCCGGCCGGCCGCGGCTATGCCACCTCCGACCGCCAGGTCCTCCTCAGCCTCGGCACGGCCAGCGGGATGATCTCCGTCCTCGTCTTCGCGCTCTATCTCAACAGCCCGCAGGTGACGACGCTCTACTCGAACACCGACCCGCTCTGGCTGGTCTGCGCGCTGCTGATGTACTGGATCGGCCGCATCTGGTTGCTCGCGGACCGCGGGCTGATCGACGACGATCCGATCGTCACCGCGGCGACGGATCCGGCGAGCTATGTGGTCGCGGCGGCGGCGGCGGCGATTGTTATGATCGCGATCTGATGAAGCGCGCTCTTGCCGCCGCAGTCATCACTCTAGCCTGCAACGCAGCACACGCAGTAACGATCGCGGTCACGAGCAACGCAGACAACACAACGGTGGACGGCCAGTGCACCCTTCGCGAGGCGATCATCGCCGCCAACACGAATGCGACGACCGGCGATTGCACCGCGGGAGCGGCGGGGCTCGACGCGATCGCCTTCAACATCGGAACCGGCGCGCAGACGATCAACCTTCTCACGGCACTTCCCGCCATTGCCGACAGCGTCACTATCGATGGAACCACACAGCCCGGCTTTTCCGGTGCACCGCTGATCGAGTTGAGTGGTGCCGCGATCATTGGCGCGGCGGCAGGCATCACGTTGCCAGCCGGTGTCGACGGCAACACGATCCAAGGACTAGTCATCAATCGGTTCGCCCTTTCGGGCATCGAGATCCAGTCAGCGAGCAACCTGATCGTCCGGAACTACATCGGAACGAATGCCGCCGGCTCCGCAGCGGCGCCGAATGGCGAAGGCATACGCGTTAGCGGTGCTTCTGCAGTCAGCAACACCATCGGCGGACGGTCCGGCATCGAAGGCAACGTCATCTCCGGAAACCTCATGAATGGCATTACCATCGCCGGCGCACCTTCCAATTTCGTCCGTGGCAACACCGTCGGTCTAAACGCCGCACGTACTCATTTTCTAGGCAATGGTGGTCACGGCATTGATGTCATCTCAGCGTCGGATAATGCGTTAGGAGGAACGGTAACGCAGGCGACCAATGACATTCAGGGCAATGCACTATGGGGCATCCACCTTCAGGCCTCGAACAACAACGTGATTCAGGACAACTTCATCGGTCGAAACGCGCGAGGCGGTATTCTGCTCGACTCGAGCAACGACAACCTGATCGGCTCGACAGCGGCTACTCGCCAGGGACGTAACATCCTCAACGGGAATGGGGCCGCCGACTTGATCGGCGCCGGCGTTCGTATCTTGTCCGGAACCGGCAACCGGATCTCACAGAATTGGATGTTGCTCAACCAAGGATCGGCGGGCGGGATAGGAATCGACCTCGGCAACGATGGAGCAACGCCGAACGACTCTTGCGACGCCGACGCGGGCGCCAACAACCTTCAAAACACACCTGTGATCACTGCGGCCACCAAGTCGACGTTCATCACCATCACCGGAACGTTCAACAGCAGCGCATCGACCACGTTCGCGATCGAGTTCTTCGCCAGTGCTGCCGGTAACCTCGGTCAGGGGCATCATTATCTCGGCAGAAGGGATGTGTCGACGACCTCCGGCTGCAACACCAGCTTCGTCGCCCGGTTTTCGCAGTTTGAATTCCCAGTGTTCGCCCCACATTCGGTAACCGCTACCGCGATCAATCCGGCCAATGAAACATCCGAACAGGCACAATTCGCAGTGCTCTACTCGCCACTATTCGCGACGGAGGAGTTCTCCCCTTCGACCATTACCGCCGGAGAGGTATCGACGCTCACGCTCACCATCGGCAATCCGGGATCGAGTGTTCCTCCGACCATGGCCTCCAACCTCGCCGTAAGCGACACCTATCCTTCCGGACTGGTCAATGCGCCCGGTCAGCCCTCGACGACCTGTGGGGGGATCGTGACTGCGCCGCCCGGCTCGAGCTCCTTTTCGCTCTCCGGAGGTAGCCTCGCCCCAGGCGCGACGTGTCAGGTGACCGTACCAGTGACGGCGAGTACTCCTCGCCTCTATGTCAACGTCATCCCGGCGGCTGCGATCACAGCCACAAACACTATGAACGAGCATGACATCGTTGGTGAGCTGAGGGTGCTCGCTCTTTCGCGTCCGACGACCACCAAAACGTTCGCTCAGCCCGTGATCGCCGTCAATCAAGCCACGCGGATGGCAATCACGCTCACGAATCCCAATTCAGAGACGATCACCGGCGTCGCGTTCAGCGACATGCTCCCGGCCGGTCTCGCTGTCGCTGCGTCACCCAACCTGACAAACACCTGCGGCGGAACGCTCACCGCGCCGGCTGGCGCAGCGTCGGTCGCGCTGAGCGGCGGAACGATTCCCGCCAACGGAAGCTGCACGGTTTCGTTCGATGTGATGGCCACTACCACCGGGACACTGACGAATACCATAACCGCGGGCGCGGTCACGAGCGCGAACGCACCGCCGAACAACGAGCCGGCCTCGGCGTCGGTGCAGGTCGTGACCGTCATCCCGGCGATCACGCCGCTCGGGTTGGTCACGCTCTTCGCGTTGATCGCCGCGGTCGCACTCCTTCGTCTGCGCGCCTAGCGGTCTAGCTCCCGCGTGGCGATCTCCAACATCTCCTGTACCCGCCCCGCATCGGGGCTCTCGCAGTAGATGCGGATCATCGGCTCGGTGCCCGACTTGCGGAAGAGGATCCACGACCCGTCGGCGAAGTTGAGCTTCACGCCGTCCTTCTCCTCGCGGGACGCGAAGCCCGGGCCGAAGCTCGCGTCGAGCGCGCCGGCGCGGGCGCGGTCGATGAGCGCCTGGCAGCGCTCCATCGGGCGGTGAAGATCGCGGCGGTCGTAGTGCAGCCCGCCGAACTCCGCTTCCATCTCGGCGATGACCCGCGACAGCGGTTTGCCGTAGTGCGCGACCGCCTCGGCGACGAGCAGTCCGGACAGCACGCCGTCGCGCTCAGGGAGGAAGTGGCCGAAGCCGATGCCGCCGCTCTCCTCGCCACCGATGAGGATGTCGCGCGTCAGCATCAGATCGGCGACGTACTTGAAGCCGATCGGCGTCTCGTGGAAGCCGGCGCCCAGCGCGCGCGCCACCTTCTCGATCAGCCGCGTGGTGGAGAACGTCTTCACGATGTCGCCGCTCATCCGCTTCTCGCGCACCAGGTAGAGTGCGAGGAGGGCGATGACTTTGTGCGGCGAGACGAACGCGCCGCGCTCGTCGAGGACGCCGAGACGGTCGGCGTCGCCATCGTTGCAGATGGCGAGATCGAACGCGCCGCGTTTCATCTCCTCGATGCTCGCGCCGAGGTTCTCCGGGATCGGCTCGGGGTTCACGCCGCCGAACGACGGGTTGATCTCGCCGCGGATGGTGGCCACGTCGATGCCGAGGACGCGCGCCGGGAGCCCGGCGGCGACGCCGTGGATGGGATCGTGGAGGATGCGCAGCCGGACCACGCCGACGTGCGCCCGCAAGGCGGCGACGTAGTCGTCGAGCAGGTCCTCGTCGGAGACCGACCCGCCGTCGCGCAGCTCGCGCTGTCCGAGCGCGCCGGCGATGGCACCGTACGTCTCCGGCAGCGCGGAGCCGCCGTACCACGCCTTGAACTTGATGCCGTTGTACTTCGCCGGGTTGTGGCTGGCGGTGATCATCACCCCGCCGAGGATCTTGCGGTGGTGCGCGGTGAAGGAGATGGTCTGCGACGGCGTCGGCGAGGTCGAGAAGATCACGCGATAGCCCGCACCACGCAACGTCTCCGCGGCGGCCTCGGCGAACTCGCGCGACAGGAAGCGGCGGTCGTGGCCGACGACGAGCGCGTTGCGGTCGATCCCGGGCGGCGGCTGGAGCGCGCGGGCGGCGACGGCGATCGCGTCGGTCACACGGCGGACGTTGTCGAAGGTGAAGCCGTCTGCGATGACGGCACGCCAGCCGTCGGTGCCGAAGGAGATCTCATGCGCCATGCGCGGCGCATTCTACGGCTGCTTGAAGATGCCGCCCGCGAGCACGGGGCGCTTCGCGTTCTCGCTGCCGCGCACGATCACCACGCCGCCGGAGTCGCCGACGATGTTCACGCCGTCGCTGCTTCCGCGCGTGACGATCGGGACGGTCGCCACTGTCCCCATCGCCACCGGGCGATGCTCGGTCGTCGACAGGAACTCCTGTTCGCGCGCCGCGGGTGCGAGGAGCAGCGGGTCGGCCGCGGTCTGATCGGGCACCGGCGGCGCCTCGGCCACGATCGGCGAGCGCGGCTTGACGTCATCGCCGCGCTTGATGTGGTCGCGGTAAAGCCGCCCGTAGTCGGTCGTCGACGCGCCGCGCGTCGAAAGATCGAAGCTGACGGCCAAAAGGAAAACCACGACCACGATGAGAACCCATCGGAAGTTCTTGAGGGTCAGGATTCGCCTGCGCTGGCGCCGCTCGATCATGCCAGGCACAACTTCAAATAACAGGCCAAGACGATAGAATCCACCGCCATGGCACGGATCGGCATCATCGGCACCGGCTGGGGCGCTCGCTCGCAAGTGCCGAACTTCCGGGATGCCGGGCTCGACGTTGTAGCCATCGCCGGCTCGCACCACGACAAGACGCAGCGGGTGGCGGAAGAGCTCGGCGTGGAACCGGTGGACGACTGGCGCGAGCTCATCGCGCGCGGCGACATCGACCTTGTCTCGGTCGTCACGCCTCCCTCGGAGCACGTCTCGATGTCCATCGCCGCGCTCGAGGCAGGCAAACATTTGATCTGCGAGAAGCCGACGGCGCTCAATGCCGCCGAGGCGGAGCGGTTGGTCGAGGTGGGACGCAAGAATCCCGGCCGCGTGGCGATCATCGATCACGAGCTGCGCTTCCTCCCCTCCTTTCGCGCGGCGCGCGAGCGCATGGCGGAGCTCGGCGGCGTGCGATACGCCGAGGTGCGCTACGCGAGTCCGGCGCGCGGCGACCGGTCGCGCGAATGGAACTGGTGGAGCGACGCCAGCCGCGGCGGCGGGGTGTGGGGGGCGGTGGGATCGCACTTCGTCGACGCGCTGCGCTACCTCGGTCTGGAGATCGAAGCGGCGCAGGCAACGCTGAAGGCGTTCATCGAGGAGCGCCCGTTCGGCGACGGGACCCGCAAGGTGACGGCGGACGATTTCGCCGCGGTCACGCTCCGCCTGCGCGGCGGGGCGCTGGCGTCGATGACCTTCAGCGGCGTGGCCTCGGGTCCCGACGAGCCGAGCGTGCTGACCATCCACGGCGAAGACGGCGCGATGCGCTTCATCAGCGAAGAGCTGCTGACCGCCCTGCGCGGTGAGCCGTTCACTCGCGCGGTGGGCGGCCCGATGGCCGCGCGCCCCGGCAACTCCTTCGGCGGCGCCTTCGGCACCGGGACGTTCTACCTCGGCCGCGCGCTCCGCGCCGCGCTCGACGACGGCAGCCCTTCCGCCCTCGCCCCCGCCGCGTCGCTGGAGGACGGGCTGGCGCAGCAAAGGGTGCTGGACGCAGCGCGGAAGTCGAGCGCCGGCGGGGGGCGGTGGGAGCCGGTGTAAGAGCGGAGGCAGCCGTCAGTGGCGCGTCGCGCGCCGCCGCGGCGGCGCGGTGTGCAGCCGCGCGTCGAGGAACGCGTCGACCTGGTCGTTCGCGGCCGCCGAGTACCACCACGCGTCGTTCGCGCCAATGCCGTTGATGATGTGCAGCGTCGCCGGTACGCCCGCCGCGCGCAGCGCCGCGTAGAACTTGCGGCTCTGCTCCGCCGGAATCACGCAGTCCGCCGCCCCGTGCACGATCAGGAAGGAGGGATCGTCCGCGCTGACGAACGAGAGCGGACTAGCCGCGCTCGCCGCCGACGGACAGCTCTGCAGCGCGCAGCCGATCAGCGCCGATTCCGGCGAGCCGCCGCCGCTGTGGCTCCCGACGCAGGTGAGCGTGGAATCCGCGTCGAGCGTCAGCAGGTCGCTCGCGCCGCCCCAGTCGATCACTGCCTGCACGCGGCTCGAGGCATCGGATGCCGTTCCGACCAGCGAGGCGAGGTGCGCTCCGGTGCCGCTGCCCCAGATTGCGACATGTTGCCCGTCGATACGCAGCGTCGCGGCGTTCGCGCGGATCCAGCGGATCGCCGCCTTGAGGTCGTCGAGCTGCGCGGGGAAGATCGCTTGACTCGGCGTGCGGTATGAAGGCACGACCACGACATAGCCGCGCCGCGTCTGCCGAAGCGCCGGCGACACCCCGCCCGGCGCGTACGTGCTCGTTCCCGGCACCCAGAGAATCACCGGGAACGGCCCCGCCGTGGCCGGCGTGTAGACGTCGAGCGTCAGGTTCTGAGCGTACGTGAACGAGCTGGCGGTGAATGAGGCGTCGTCGTTGAGGATGATGACCGTGGCCGTCGCGCGATCGACCGGTGCGCCGTCCGGCTGCGTCAGCGTCACGCTGAAGCTCTCGTCATCCTCGGGTGCGTTGTCGCCGACGATCGTGATCGGGATGGTCTTCGCCGTCTCGCCCGGCAGGAAGCTCAGCGTGCCCTGTGCGGCGAGATAGTCCTCGCCCGCCTTCGCCCCGCCGTCGAGCGTCGAGTAGCTCACGGTGACCGTCTGCGACACCGGCGCCGACAAGTGAACGGGGATGGCGATCGTCTTGTTGCTGCTCCCTTCCTCGATCACCGCGTCGGCCATCGCCAGTGCGGCGGGAAGGACGATTTGCATGAACGTCCGGCTGCCGGGATCGAACTGCCCGTTGCCGGGATAGCTCACCAGCAGGTGATGCTCGCCGACGCCGAGGCCGATCAGGACGATGTTCGCCGCGCCGGCGACGAGATTCTGCTGCGCGATCGTGTTCCCGTTCTCGGTCACAGTGACGATACCGTCCGCCGGCGTCGTTCCGGCGCTCACGTTGACGGTGAGCGTCACGTCCTCGCCCGGCGCGGACGGGTTGCGCGACGAATGCACGCTCACCGTGGTCGGCTTCTTGCCGACCACCTGCGTCATTGCCTCTTCGCTTGCGGCCAGGCCGGTGTAGCAGAAGTAACTAAGGAACTCCGCGCTCACGGTGTGCGATCCCTCGGTGAGCGTGCTTGTGGTGAACGTCGCCTTCCCGGCGTTTAGAGCGAGGGCGCCGCTGACATTCACGCCGTCGATCTCGAAATAGACGTAACCCTGCAGCGGAGCGGTCGACGGAGGAAGGACGCTCACCGTCGCAGTGAACGTGACCGCCTCGCCGGGCGCCGACGGAGACTTCGAGCTGGTGATCGTGGTCTTGGTCGGAACGCCGACCACATTTGGGCGTGCCGTCGCCGACGACGATGCGATGATCGTCTCCGAGCCGTCGTAGTCGGCGCGGTAACTGGTTGCGTAGTACGTGCACTGCGGGAGGTCGGAGTAGCCGGGTGTGTAGTTTCCGCGCGGGAACCTCGCCACTCCGTTCTGCAGGGGTGCGGTTCCCAGCTTGTTCGTTCCGATCCCTTCGCCCGCCCAGAAGTTGACGTAGAACGTCACGGTCCCCGTCGGTACTCCGGCCGGCGAGCTCACGGTGGCGACCAGAGTGAGCGGCGCCGTCTCGCCCAGCACGATCTGCGGCGGATCGACAGTCAACGTGGTCGTGCTTTGCGCGCCGGCCGTGGCGGTCAGCGTGACGTCGTTGCCGTCGCCGCCGGCATAGGAGATCCGGAATCGGACCGGCGGAAGGTCGATGAGAGCCCCTTCCGGCAGCCCGCTGAACGTGCCGTTGACCCCGTCGGCCCCGTCGTTGTCGATGATGGTGAAGCTCTGGCCGGTCGCCGGCGATCCGCCGTTGAGCCGTATCTGCAGCGTACCGGAGAGGCTGACGCTCCCGGCCACCTGGATCACGTCCGACGTCGCAGCAGGATAGAGATCGACCGGATAGGTGCCGCCGATCGTCAGCGACTTGGCGTGGAGAACACCGGCGTTCGCCACGTAGCTCAACGATTGTCCCGGCGAGATGAACCCATATTGGTTGATCGTGACCGGCCCGAGCGTGCCCGTTCCGGTGAGGATGCCGCCGGTGAACGAGGCGTCGGGCAGCGAGCCCTCCATTTCCAGACGGGGGGATGTGTATGACGGGAGAACGCCGATCGAGCCGCTGAACGTGCCGCTTCCGGTCACGGTCACCGTGTTGCTTTTCATCACAATCGCGCCCGTCCCGAGGATCGGCCCGGTCAGCGTGGCGGCCGCTTCCAACGTCAGGGTCTGACCGTTGACGTCCACGCCTCCGTTGATCACCGCGTTGGGCATCCGAATGGTCACCGGGCCGCCGAGCGTCAAGTCGGCATTGAAGGTCGAGGTAGACCCGGAGGAGCCTTCGAAGACGACGTCGCCCAGAAGCGTGAGCGGATTCCCCCCCAGTCCGTAACCGCCGAAGAACGACATGCGACCCACGCTGAAGCCGGGCGCCAGGTCGTTCTCCATGTCGGTGTGGCTCGCGTCCGCGGGAAACGTCAGCACGTCGCCGGCGGCCGGTACGCCCGCCGGCGACCAGTTGTTCGGATTGGACCAATTCGCGTCGAGCGCGCCGGTCCACGTCCGCGGCGGATTGATGCGCGTCAGCGTCACGTCGTTGCCGTCGCCGCCGCGATACGAGACCCTGAACGCCGCGCCGCCCGCTGAGGTGGTCGCCCCCTCACCGAGTCCGGAGAACGTTCCGGCCACCGCGTCGGTCCCGTCGTTGTCGATGAGGGTGAAGACCTCGCCCAAAGCCGGCACGCCGGCAGGAGCCGCCAAGGAGAGAGGGCCTCCGACGCTCACGTTCCCGTGGGCTCGAACGAGGTCCGAAACGCCGCCCGGGTAAACGTCCGCAATGTAGTAGCGCACCGCGAGCGGGCCGGTGTCCAGCGTGCCCGCCGAAGCCTGGAACCAGCTTCCGGGCGTGAGCGTAGCGGACACGTAGCCCGCGACACCGCCGTCTCCTGATAACCAAATCTGGTCGAGGGATGTCGTAGAAAGGGTCAAGCCCGGCATCGGGCCGGTGAGGTGCACGTGCACTGTGTAGCCCGAAGGGCCCCTCCTCACCTCTCCGGTGAAGCTCCCGCCGGCGACGATGAAGATGTAGCGCTCGCCCGTGATCACGCCCGTTCCGCCGATCGTTCCCCAAAAAATCGCCCGGGTCGTGCCGATGGCCAGCGTGTGGCCGGCGACGTCGAGGGTGCCGTTCACCACGGCGGCACCCTCGAAATTACCGAGTTGCAGGTCGGCGCCGATGATCAGATCGGCATTGAACGTAACGGCGACGACGTACGGATGAAAGTAGACGTCGCCGGTGAGCGTGATCGCGTTGCCACCGAGGGTGTACTCGGCGAAGAACTGCAGAGGGCCGGCTTCGAAGCCTGCCGGCAGATCGTTGGTCATGGTGGGCTGCGACGGGGAAACCGGAAAGACGAGTTCGTCCCCCTCGGCCGGAGTCGTGGCGGGCGACCAGTTCGCGGGATTCGACCAGTTGGGGCCGTTTGCGCCGGTCCAGGTCAGCGTGGCCGCAGAGGCGGAGCCGCAGACGAGGATCGCCCCGAGGAGGACCGCACAAACGCATGCCGAGCGCATGGGTTGACCAACGCCCCCTGTGCAAGAGTTTATTCACGGACGGGCTTGTCACCCATCCACATCACTTCACCGCCACCGCCGGCACCGTTGCCGCGAGCTTATTGAACGCCGGGAGGTCCGTGTCCCAGATGGCCTTGAGCTTCGCCAGCTCGGCGTCGATTTTCGCCACCAGCTCATCGCGGACGGCGATCTGCTGCGCGGTCGGCGCGTGCCAGCCGGTAGACGCCGAATCGCCGACGCCCGCCAGCTTGTCGTTCAGGCGGATCGGGTAGTTCAGTGGGTCCTGCGAGCTCTTGTTCTTGGTCTGGTACAGCGCCTCCTCCACGGCGGTCATCTTCTTGTCGAGCTCCGTGGCGGCGTCGGTGACCGCCTTCGCGTCGCCGACACGCTTCTTCACCTCGCCGAGCTGCTTGCGCACCTCGCGAATGCGGGTGATCTGCTCGTTGACCTGCGAGAGCTTGTCGTAGATGCCCTTCACGAAATCGAATTGCGCCTGGAGGTCGCCAGCGTTGGCCGCGGTGCGCGGCTCCTGCCGCACGTCGAACGGCGCGGTCATGGTCTGCTCGCCCGCGGTGAGCCGCACCTGGTACGTGCCGGGGAGGACGACCGGGCCGTCGGTGCCGCCGGCCCAGAGAATCATCCCCTCGAACTTCTTCGCGTCGGGATATCGGAGATTCCACACAAAGCGGTTATGGCCGTTGACCACCGCCTCCAACTTGTCTTCGTCTTTCTTCTCTTCTTTCTCTGGTGTCTGCTTTTCCGCCTCGCTCCCCTCGGACTTGATCGCTTCCTTCGGAGGAGTTCCGGTGGCGATGCGCGGCGTGATCGGCTCCTTCTGCACCTCGCCCTTGTACTCGCGGATGACTTTGCCGTCCGCGCCGAGGAACGCGAGGGCGATCTTCGTTCCCGGCTTCTGGTCCTTGAGCCAGTAGTCCACGATGACGCCGTTCGGCGGATTGGAGCCCATGTTGCGCGGCTGGCGGCGCCCGCCGCCGCCGTCCATGCGCCAGCTCATGGGCGGGGTGAAGAGATGCACAGGCTTCGACGCGAGATCGGGCGTGAGCTGCCGGAGCGGCTCGATGTCGTCGAGCATCCAGAACGCGCGGCCATGCGTGGCGGCGATGACCGCGTCGTCGCGCACGGCCATGTCGGCGATGGGAACGATGGGGAGCTTCAGTTGCAGCGACTGCCAGTTCGCGCCGTCGTCGAAGGAGACGTAGACGCCGCGCTCGGTGCCGGCGAAGAGGAGACCGCGCTTTTTCGCGTCCGCGCGGACCACGCGCGTGAAGTGATCGGACGCAATACCGTTAGTGATTTTTATCCATGATTTACCGTAGTCATTAGTCTTATATAAATAGGGGCGCAAATCATCGGACTTGTACGCGGTGGCGGCCACATAGGCTGAGCCTTTATCAAACGAACCAGGCTCGATGGAGTTGATCATGATCCACTCGGGCATCCCCTTCGGCGTCACGTTGTCCCAATGGCCTCCGCCGTCGCTCGAGACGTGCACCAGCCCGTCGTCGGAGCCGGCCCACAGCACGCCGGCCTCGATCGGCGACTCGTTGATGGCGAAGATCGTCCCGTAGTACTCGACGCTGGTGTTGTCCTTCGTGATCGGCCCGCCGGAGGGACCCATTTTGGATTTGTCGTTGCGCGTGAGGTCGGGGCTGATCGTCTTCCAACTCATGCCGCCGTCGTTCGACTCGAGCAAGACCTGCGACGCCGCGTAGACCTTCTTCGGATCGTTCCGCGAGAACATGATGGGGAAGTTCCACTGGAAGCGGTGCTTCAACTCCTCGTCGCCCGCGCCCATCGGGTTGTCGGGCCACGGATTGACGTCGCGCACCTGCTCGGTGCGGTGGTTGACGACGGTCAACAGCCCGCCGTACGAGCCGCCGTAAACGATGTCGGGGTTGGACGGGTCGGCGACGATGTACCCGCTCTCGCCGCCGGCGGTGACGTCCCAGTCTCGCGGGCCGATGCCGCCGCCGGTGGTGCGGTGGCGAATGCGCAGCGCGGAGTTGTCCTGCTGCGCGCCGAGGATGCGGTACGGGAAGTCGCTGTCGGTCGACACGCGGTAAAACTGCGCGGTCGGCTGGTTGTCCTCGGACGTCCAGGTCTCGCCGCCGTCGACGCTCACGGTCGCGCCGCCGTCGTTGGCCTCCACCATCCGCAGCGGGTCGTTCGGATCGATCCAGAGGTCGTGGTTGTCGCCGTGCGGCACGGAGATCTGCGACCACGTCTTGCCGCCGTCTTTCGATTTGTGGAAGCGGACGTTGAGGACGTAGACGGCGTCTTCGTCCTTCGGGTCGGCGTAGATCCGCGTGTAGTACCAGGCGCGCTGGCGGAGGTCGCGGCTGTCGCTGGTCTTCGTCCACGTCTCGCCGCCATCTTTCGATCGGAAAACGCCGCCCTCGTTCGCCTCGACGATGGCGTAGATGTTCTGCGGATTCGATGGCGAGGGGCTGACGCCGATGATGCCGAGGGTGCCCTTCGGCATCCCTTTGTTGCGGGAGAGCTCTTTCCACGTGTCGCCGCCATCGGTCGACTTCCAAAGCGCCGAGCCTTCGCCGCCGCTCTCGAACGAATACGGCGAGCGGCGGAAGCGCCAGGTCGAGGCGTAGAGGATGCGCGCGTTGCCCGGCTCGAACGCCAGGTCGACCGCCCCGGCGTCGCGGTTGACGAAGAGGATGCGCTCCCACGACTTGCCGCCGTCCTTCGAGCGATAGACGCCGCGCGTCTCGTTCGGGCCGAAGGCGTGGCCCATCGCCGCGACGTAGAGCAGATCGGGGTTGGAGGGATGAACGCGGATGCGCGCGATGTGGCGCGAGTCGGTGAGGCCGATCTGCGTCCAGCTCTTCCCGGCGTCGGTCGACTTCCACATCCCATCGCCGTGCGAGACGTTGCCGCGGATGGTCTGCTCGCCGCCGCCGGCGTAGACCACCGCCGGATCGGACGGCGCGACGGCCACCGCGCCTACGGTGCCGCCGAAGAAACCATCGGAGACCGGCTTCCAGCTCTGCCCGCCGTCGGTGGTTTTCCAGACACCGCCGCCGCAGGCGCCGAAGTAGTAGACGTCGCGCTGGCCGGCGATGCCCTCGACCGCCGAGGCGCGGCCGCCGCGGTAGGGACCGACCTCGCGCCAGGCGAGGTTCTTGAGGATGGAGACGTCCGGCGTCGCCGCGAACGACGAAGTGGCGAAGAGCAGGAAAGAAATCGCGCGCTTCAACATGGCGCGCATGTTTACCACGGGTGAAACCCGCGGTGGGACGACAGCGTATTCACCGCCGCAGTTATTCAAACGAAAGCAGGATCCTGCCCATGCTGCAAATTACGAGTCTGTCGAAGACCTACGCCAACGGTGTCAAGGCGCTCAGCGGCGTCACGCTCACCATCGGCAAGGGGCTTTTCGGACTCCTCGGCCCCAACGGCGCCGGCAAGTCGTCGCTGATGCGAACCATCGCCACCCTGCAGGATCCGGACAGCGGATCGATCGTCTTCGACGGACACGACGTGCTGGCCGACCCGAAAGTCGTGAGGCGGCAGCTCGGCTATCTGCCTCAGGACTTCGGCGTCTATCCGAAGATCCCGGCCGTCGACCTGCTCGAGCACCTCGCCGTGCTGAAGGGAATCACGAACCGGCGGCAGCGCGCCGATCAAGTCGCGTCGCTGCTGCAACTCACGAATCTCCACGACGTGCGAAAGCGCGCGGTGAGCACGTTCTCCGGCGGCATGCGCCAGCGCTTCGGCATCGCCCAGGCGCTGCTCGGAAATCCGCGGCTGGTCATCGTCGATGAGCCGACCGCGGGCCTCGATCCCGAGGAGCGCAATCGCTTTCACAACCTACTGGCGGAGATCGGGCAGGACATCGTGGTCATCCTCTCCACGCACATCGTCGACGACGTCAGCGAACTCTGCCCGCGCATGGCCGTCTTGGCGCAGGGACGCGTGCTGGCCGAGGGGCGGCCGGCGGAGCTGATCGCCGCGCTGGAGGGGCGGGTCTGGAGCAAGACCGTGGCGAAGTCGGAGGTGGATGGTTATCGCGCCGCGCACCGGGTGATCTCCACGCATCTCTTCGGCGGTGAAACCCGCATTCGCGTGATGTCGCCGGATCAGCCAGGGCCGGGATTCGAGCGCGTCTCGGCCGATCTCGAGGATGTCTACTTCTCCGTGCTGCCCGGGCAGGCCGCGGCATGATGAAGGACATCATCGGCTTCGAGTGGCGCTACCACTCGCGGCAGGTTTCGTTCCTCGGCGCATGCCTGCTGTTCCTGATCTTCGGCTTCGCGCTGAGCGCAAGCGGCTTCGGCCCCGACAATCTCGCCATCAATTCGCCGTTCATCATCATGGAGTCGATCGGCCTGCTGTCGCTGCTGTCGGTCTTCGTCCTGGCGGTGTTCTCGGCGAACGCGGTGGTACGCGACCGCGAGTACCGGATGGAGGAGATCGTCTTCAGCACGGCGGTAGAGAAGACGCACTTCCTCTCCGGCCGCTTCGCCGGCTCGTTTCTGGCGGCATTCACCACCTTCGGCGTATGCGTCGTGGGGATGCTCGTGGGAACGTTTCTCATCAGCCATGACCCCTCGCGCGTGGCGCCTCTGCATCCCGGTCATTACCTCTGGGCCCTGCTGGTGCTGGCGCTGCCGAACCTGCTGCTGGCGGCGGTCGTTCTGTTCGGCATCGCCACGCTGACGCGCAGTCTCCTGGCCAGCTCCGTCGGCGCTGTGTTGATCTACGTGCTGTACTTCGCCGTCTCGGCCTGGACGAACTCGCCGCTGATGGCGTCCTCCGTTCCGGGAGGGCAGTCCCAATGGTTCGTCTCGCTCTTCGATCCGTTCGGACTGTCGGCGTTCTTCGAACAGACCCGCTACTGGACGGCGCTCGAGCGCAACAGCCGCCTCACCACGCTCTCCGGAGTCTTCCTGGCCAACCGGCTTCTCTGGCTCGGCATCGCCGCGGCGGGATGGGCGGTCGTCCATCGTTTCTTCACCTTCCGACTGCTCAACGAGAGGCGGGCGAAAGTCGAAAAGTCGGCGAGCGCGACGCAGGCCGCGACGGTTCCGTACGCGCCCGTCGAACCGTCGCCGTCGTCAAACGTTGCGGCGTTTCTCTCCGCCACCCGCCTCGAAGTGCGGTCCTATCTGAAGACCCTCCCCTTCCTGGCCCTGACACTGTTGTGGGCGGCGCTGGCGCTCTCGGAGATCGCCGCGGACATCGGCAGCGGCGAATACGGCTCGAAGAACTACGCCACCACCGGGCTGGTGCTCGGCGCGATGCAGCAATCGCTGCAACTCATCGCGCTGGTGGTACTGACCTACTTCAGCGCGGAGATGTTGTGGCGCGAGCGGACGCTGCGCATGAACGGGATCCTCAACGCCACGCCGACCCCCAGCGCGACGTTCGTTCTCTCGAAGTGGGCGGCGCTCTCGATGCTCACCGCGGTGCTGATCGCCACCGGAATCGCCGTCGGCGTTCTGTACCAGCTCTCACACGGCTACGCGACGATCGACTGGACTCTCGTCGCGGCGTTCGCCTGGTTCAACGGCGCGCCGCTCGTCCTCTTCGCCATCGTGGCGGTCCTCGTCCACACCATCATCCCGCACAAGTATCTGGGGATGATGATCGTCCTCCTGCTGGCGGTGTTCATGCGTCAGGCGACTCTCGCCGGAAGCGTTCATCATCTCTGGGCCTTCGGCTCCGCGCCGCCGGTCGCCTGGACCGACATGAACGGGTTCGGCCCATTCGCCGCTCCGTTCAATTGGTGCATGCTGCACTGGGCGCTGGTGGGAGCGCTGCTGCTGACGGTGGCGGCGGCGCTCTGGCGGCGCTCCGGCGCGATCTTCAAACCGTTCCGCGTCGTCCTCGCTCTGCTCCTTTTCGCCGTGGTGGCCAGCGCGGCGCACATCGTCTACAACACCAACGTCCTCAACACCTGGGAATCGGCGAGCGGACGACAGGCGTGGCGCGGCGACTACGAGAAGACTTACGGCCGTTTCGCGTCGCTTCCGCAGCCGCGGATCGTAGCCATCGAATCGCGCGTCGACCTTTTTCCCGACGACAGCCGCTACGGCGTTCATGGCAGCTACGTTCTGCGGAACGACACTGCCGCCGCCATCGACAGGGTGTTGGTGAGCGTCACCCCCGAGGCGCAGCATGCCGGGCTGTCGATGCCCGGCGCGAAGGTGGCCGAGGCGGACCGCCGCTTCGGGCACTACTGGCTCCAGCTCGCGCAACCTCTGGCGCCGGGCGGGACGAGCAATCTCTCCTTCGACGTCACCTTCGGCAGCCGCGGCTTCTCCGATCAGGGACCCGACACTTCGGTCGTCGGGAACGGATCATTTCTGCCCGGCGCCCGCGTCTTTCCGGCCATCGGCTACCGGACGCGGTACGAGCTCACCGACCCCGCCGATCGTCGCAAAGAACGGTTGCCGGCGAAGCGAGCCGAGGCCGAGGCGCCGGAAGAGCGAGAGCCGGAGGTCGTGGATTGGGTGACCACGGACCTGACCGTGTCGACGGCGCCCGACCAGATCGCAGTCACCTCGGGACGGCTGGTTCGCCAGTGGACCGAGGGAGGCCGCCGCCACTTCCGCTACGTTTCCGACGGCCCCATCCCCAACGGCCTGACCTTCGCCTCGGCCAGATACAGCGTGGCGCGCTCCGCCTACCGCGACATTCCGATCGAGATCTACTACCACCCGCCGCACGCCCACAACGTGCCGCGCATCATGGAGACGGCGAGAGAGTCGCTGCGGTACTTCGAGCAGAGCTTCGGCCCCTATCCCCACCGGCAACTGAAGATCGTGGAGGCGTCGCCGCCCGAATTCAGCGGACAGGCGCGGCCGGACACGATTTTCATCGGCGAGCAGCGCGGCTTCCTCATCGACGTGCGCGACCGCGGCGCTCTCGATCTCGTCGCTCGCCGCGTGAGTCACGAGATCGCGCACCAGTGGTGGGGCGGTTCCCTCACGCCCGCGAACAGGCCGGGAGCGACCGTGCTGACCGAATCGCTCACCAAGTACGCGGAGCTTCTGGTGCTCGAGCGCATGCAGGGACGCGACGCGCTGCGGCGATCGCTCACGTACGAATTGGACCTCTACCTGTCAGGACGGGCGGACGAGAGCGGATCCGAGAAACCACTGGCGCGGGCGGGGGGCGAGTCCTACCTCTACTATCGCAAGGGCGCGCTGGTTATGAACGCCATCGAGGATCTGCTGGGCGAAGCCCGGCTGAATCAGGCCCTGCGCGCGTTCATGGCGGAACACGGAGGGCCGGGCCACGTCCCCACGACAGCGCAGTTGATCGACCATCTCCGCCCCGAGGCGACACCCGCGCAGCAGGCACTCATCGATGAGTGGATGAACCAGGTCGTCCTCTACGATCTGAGCGTGGAGTCGGCCCGCTCACGCCCGCTCGGCGATGGGCGGTTCGAAGTGACGATCGAGGTGCGGGCGAGCAAGACAAACCCTCCGATGCACGAAGAGCTGGAGATCGCCCTCTTCGAGCTCCACCCCGATCGTACCGACGCCAAAGACAACGTGATCTACGCCGGCAGGCACCGCATCCACGACGGCGCGAATACGATCTCGGTGATCGTCGATCGCCGGCCGGGCATCGCCGCCATCGACCCTTACATCCTCCGCATCGACCGCAACCGGTTCGACAACTTCAAGGACGTGACGAAATAGCGACGCCGCCCGAAGGCGGCGTCGTTCAATCAGCTCTGTCCGTGTCCGCCGCCGCCTTCGCGGCGTGGGGGCCGCGGACCGCGGTCGTCGCGGCGTGGGCCGCGCGGGCCGCGATCACGGTCACGATGTTCGCCGCCGCCGCGATACCCGCCGCCGCTGCCGCCGCGATCGCCGCCACCTTCACGGCGAGGACCGCGCGCGGCCGCGGCGGCCGCTTCCTCCTCGGTTGGAGGCGGAAGCAGCGGCTTGCGCGAGAGGCGGATCTTGCCGCTGTCCGGCTCGATGCCGACCACCTGCACCTCGACTTCGTCGCCGATCTGCATGATGTCCGTCACCTGTCCGACGCGGGTGTGCGCCATCTCGGAGATGTGCAGCAGGCCGTCCTGGCCGGGGAGGATCTCCACGAACGCTCCGTACGGCTCGATGCGCTTGACCGTCCCCTTGTAGTTGGTTCCGATCTCCGCCGACGCGGTGAGACCCTTGATGATCTCGATGGCCCGCTGCGCGGAGGCGGCGTCGGTCGAGGCGATGGTGACCTTGCCGTCGTCCGCCACGTCGATCTTCGTCCCGGTCTCCTCGACGATCCAGCGGATGGTCTTGCCGCCGGAGCCGATGACGTCGCGGATGCGATCCTTGGGAATCTGAACGACGTACAAGCGCGGCGCGTACTCCGAGAGCTCGGCGCGCGGCTGGGGAATCGCGGCGTCCATCTTGTCGAGGATGAAAAGCCGGCCGTCTTTCGCCTGGGCCAGGGCGCGGGCCATGATCTCGCGCGAGAGGCCGCTGACCTTGATGTCCATCTGCAGCGCGGTGAGGCCCTTGCGCGTGCCGGCGACCTTGAAGTCCATGTCGCCTTCGTGGTCCTCGAGGCCGGCGATGTCGGTCAGCACGGCGACCTTCTCGCCTTCCTTCACCAGTCCCATGGCCACGCCGGCGACGGCGGCGCGCATCGGGACGCCGGCCTGCATCAGCGCCAGCGAGCCGCCGCAGACCGAAGCCATCGACGAGGAGCCGTTGGACTCGAGAATGTCGGAGACGATGCGGATGGTGTAGCCGAACTCGTCCTCCGGCGGCAGCAGCGCGGCGAGCGCGCGGCGGGCGAGGTTGCCGTGGCCGATCTCGCGGCGCGCGGGGCCGCGCATGAACTTCACTTCACCCACCGAGAACGGCGGGAAGTTGTAGTGCAGCATGAAGCGCTGGAAGGTCTCGCCTTCGAAGTCTTCGATCTTCTGCGCTTCCTGCGGCGTGCCGAGGGTCACGGTGACCAGGGCCTGGGTCTCGCCGCGGGTGAAGATCGCCGAGCCGTGCGTGCGCGGGAGCACGGCCAGGTCGATGGTGATGGGGCGGATGGTGGTGAAGTCGCGGCCGTCGAGGCGCTTCTGGTCGTTGGCGATCACGTCGCGGAAGATGCGCGTTTCCATCTCGGCGTACGCCGCCTGCACGGCGGCGATCTTCTCGACCTTCGCAGCGTCGTCGGCGGCAACCGTGGCCACCATCTGCTCGCGAACGGCGCGCACGGCGTCGCGGCGCGCCCCCTTGCCGAGGGTGAGGAGCGCCTCGCGCAGCGCCGTGCCGTACTTCGACATCAGCTCGTTGAACAGCTCCTCGGTGAACTTCGGGGTGTACGTGACGTCGATCTTCGGCTTTCCCACCTCGGCCCGCAGCTCGAGCTGCAAGGCGCAGATGCGGCGGATCTCGTTGTGCGCGGCCTCGAAAGCGTCGAGGACGACGCTCTCGTCGACTTCGCGGGCGCCCGCTTCCACCATCACGATGGCGTCCGGGGTGCCGGCGACGACCAGGTCGAGGTCCGACAGATCGCGCTGCGAGTTGGTGGGGTTTATCACCAGTTGCCCGTCGGCGAAGCCGACGCGCACCGCGGCGATGGGATCGGGGAACGGAATCTCGGAGATCACCAGCGCCGTGGAGGCGGCGTTGATGGCCATGATGTCGGGGTCGTTCTCCCCGTCGGCGGAGAGGACGAGGGCGATGATCTGCGTCTCCTGCCGGTAGCCCTTGGTGAATGACGGGCGCAGCGGCCGGTCGATCAGGCGGCAGGTGAGGATCTCTTTTTCGGTGGGGCGTCCTTCGCGTTTGAAGAAGCCGCCCGGGATGCGGCCGCCGGCGTAGGTGTACTCCTTGTAGTCGACGGTCAGCGGCATGAAGTCGCCGAGGACGGCGCCTTCGCGGTAGCAGGCAGTGGCGAGCACGACGGTGTCGCCGTAACGGATCACGCATGCGCCGTTGGCCTGGCGCGCGACCGCACCGGTTTCCAGCGAGAGCGTCCGCCCGCCGATTTGCAACTCTTTTTTGGTACTCATGAAAGTCCTTCGATGCGCGAGGCCACTCATCGCCTCGGCGCTTTTAGATTGTTCGCGGCGGCCGGTTGATGAGGTTCCGGCCGGAAGGGGGATGATGCAAGAAGGGCGGCAGTGCGCCGCCCAGAGGATTACCCGATTTACTTACGGATGCCGAGCTTGTCGATGATCGTGCGGTAGCGCTCGTTGTCGGTCTTCTTCAAATAGTCGAGAAGACGGCGCCGGCGACCGACCATCTTGAGCAGACCGCGGCGGCTGTGGTGATCCTTCGCATGCGACTTGAAATGCTCGGTCAGATAGGTGATGCGGTTGGAGAGGAGGGCAATCTGCACCTCCGGGGAACCGGTGTCGCCTTCGTGGGTGGCGAAGTTGGTGATCATTTCGGTTTTCTGCTGCTTGGTGGTCGGCAAAATCCTGTCTCCTCAAGACGTAAACTGTTGAATCTGCATGGCTCTCTTTTAAGTCGCGACACCATAACAGCGGAGAAGGTCAAAATCAATCCCGACCAGTAGAATGAACGACATGCCCGCCGCCCGGGAGCTCGCCATCCCCATTCCGCACGAGCGGATCGCCGAATTCTGCCGCAAGTGGGGCATCCGCAAGCTGTCGTTTTTCGGATCGGTGGTGCGGGACGACTTCGACCCGGAGCGGAGCGACGTGGATGTCCTGGTGGAGTACCAAGTCGGTACTGACACCGGTCTCTTCGACATCATTCACGCCGAGCAGGAGCTGTCGCGCGTGCTGGGGCGCAAAGTCGACCTTGTCGATTCGGTCGAGCTCCGCGCCTCGCTCAAACCTTACGTGTTGTCAGAGCTCGTCGAGGAATATGTCGAAGAGGGTTGATTCGGTCTACCTCCTCGACATGCTCACGTATGCGCGACGCGTATTGCAGCGGCTTGCGGAGACGAACCGTGAGAGCTTCGAAGCAGACGTAAATCTTCAGGAATCGATCGTATTCAATCTGATCGTCATTGGCGAAGCGGCGACCAAGGTGTCGCAGGACACGAGATTCGCGCATGCGGAAATCCCATGGACAGACATCAGCGATATGCGCAATCGCCTCGTTCACGGGTACTTCGCAATCGATTTCAACAAAGTCTGGAAGACTGTCATGGAAGATGTGCCGGCGCTCATCGAAGGCCTCGAGTCCATCCTCCCCCGGTAGCGATCTTGCTATCCCGCCCATCCGTGCTCCTCGAAGCCATCCTCTTCGACATCGACGGCACTCTCGTCGACTCCAACGACCTACTGGTTCCCGATCTGCTCAATGCGCGCGAGATGCGGCGGTTCGGAGAGAAGGTACAGGAGTACCGGACCGGCCTCTGGAAAGAGCGGTACATGCCGCGGGTGGAGGTGTTTCCGTTCGCGCGGGAAGTGCTCGAGACCCTCCACGCGCGCGGCGTGAAACTGGCGTTCGCCTCGTCATCGAACGCCGACGAAGTCGCGTACTATACGCAGCTCATCGGCGTCGGCGATCTCCTGGCGGCATCGACGTCGAAGGGCGACGTGGACGTCTCCAAGCCATCGCCGGAGATCTTCCGCGCCGCGCTCGAGCGGACAGGCAGCGACGATGCGCGCACCCTGGCCGTCGGCGATACCCCGTACGACATCCTCTCCGCGCACCGCACGCCGATCCCCATCGCGGCGGTGCGCTCGGGAGGCTTCGAGGACCGGCTGCTCGGCAAGGCAGAATTCCTCTTCGACCACGTCGAAGAGCTATTGAGAGAGATCGATCGGGTTGACCAATACTTCAACGAGTGACGTGCACCGCCGCGCCATCATCGTCGACGGCCACTGCGACACGCCGTACCGCATGCTGCGGCACAACGTGCACCTCGACGAGCACGACCCCGAGGCGCAACTCGACCTGCGGACCCTGCGCGAGAGCGGCATCACCGCCTCGTTCTTCGCCGCGTATGTGCCGCCGTTCTACGCCGGGCGCGGCGCCGCGCAGTTCGCCCACCGGCTGATCGACCTCATCGAGTCCGAGGTCGCGCGGCATGGGAACGTGCTGACCCACTGCACCGACTCGCACGGAATCCGCGCCGCCAAGCGCGACGGCCGCATCGCCATCCTGATCGGCGTCGAAGGGGGCCACGCCATCGAGGACTCTCTCATCACGCTGCGCGAGTTCTACCGCCGCGGCGCGCGCTACATGACCCTCACCCACGTGAACACCAACAACTGGTGCGACTCCTCGGGCGATCAGGGGCGGCACGGCGGGCTGACCGCCTTCGGACGCGAGGTGGTCCGCGCCATGAACGACCTCGGCATGATCGTCGACATCTCCCACGTCTCCGATCAGGCCTTCGATCAGGCCGTCGAGACCACCCGCGTCCCGCTGGTGGCTACGCATTCGTCCTGCCGCGCGCTCTGCCGCCACCCCCGCAACATGACCGACGACATGCTCCGCACCGTGGCCCGCAACGGCGGGGTATGCATGATCAACTTCTTCTCCGCCTTCGTGAACGACGGGGTGGCCGAGGTGATCATGCGGGCGCAGAAGCGGGTCAAGACCCGCGACGCCGCGGGCGGCACCGAGGAGCTGCCGAACGACGCCACCGACTGGGACGACTTCCTGACGTGGTTCAACGAGCTCGGCGCGCCGGTGGCGAAGTTCGACGATGCCATCGACCACATCATCCACGCCGCGGAAGTGGCCGGCGTCGACCACGTCGGCATCGGCAGCGACTTCGACGGCGTCCCCTCCCTCCCCCAGGACTTGCAGACCGCCGCCGCCATGCCTCTCGTCACCGCCCGCCTCCTCGAGCGCGGCGTTTCCGAGGGGGACGTGGAGAAGATCCTGGGCGGGAACTTCATGCGGGTGTTCGAGCAGGTGGAGGCGGGGGCCGCGGCCCCGTCATCCTGAGCCGCGAAGACGGCGAAGGATCTCAGGTTGCGTGGAGGAGATCCTTCCCCTTCGCTCTGCTCAGGGTCAGGATGACGGTACAATCCGCGCCGCAAAAATGCCGAGCGAAGTCGAACAGCGGCGCGAGTTGGCGCGGGCGTATTGGGCGGGGCGGGCCATCCCCTGCCCGAAGCATCCCGGCGTGAACATGGCGGGGACCTTCGTCCAGACCACCTTCGCCGACCATGTCATCCTCACCTGTCCGCAGGGAAAAGAGACCATCGCCCTGCCGCAACGCCCGAAGCAGATCGAGTTTCAGGACCAGCAGGTGGAAGGCTTCGTGGAGAGCATGCAGCGCGGCGACGCCATCCTCTGCTACCGCTGCCAGGCCATTCTGGAGATCGCCACGGTCGAGAACCGGGAGACCGGCGTCAACGCCTACACCTTCACCTGCACCCGCTGCCTGTCGTACGGTTCGTGGACCGGAAAGCCGGAGTTGGCGAAGATCGGTAAATGACCTGATATGTCGAGATGGATGTGTGGCATAATCCAGCCGACGTGAGCGCACTGGAAACATACGACTGGGTCGACACCACCAACCTCTCCCAACTCGTCGCGAACTTCGCGCGGGCCCACATGCTCGTCGCCCTCTTCGACGGCGATCCCCAGAAGTGGATCGAATTCCTCGACGAGAACGGCACGCCGGAAGAGCGGCAGCGGGAGATGCCGGTGGCGCAGCAGTTCCGGCGCCGCATGGCCGCCGACCCGCTTTACGTCGAGCGGCTGCGCAAGATCGTCCGCGAGTTCTCGCAGCTCATCGCGTAACGCTCAAAAGTCGGCGATCGCGGACGCCATGGCGTCGATGGTCCGCAGCGCCTGGCCCGAACCGGCGAGGTGATGGTTGAGGACGATCGAGAAGTATCGCGTCCCGCCGTTCGCTCCCCGCACGATCCCGCTCAGCGAGTTCACCCCGGAGATGCTCCCCGTCTTGCCGCGAACGCGCGCTGCGAGCGGCAGGAGGCGGCGCCGCAGCGTCCCCTCTTCGCCGGGCGTGGCGAGTAGCTGCCACCATGCGCCGCGGCGCGAGGGGTGGTCCATCCACCGCAGCAGCTTGACCACCGCGCCGGCCGTGACCAGGTCGTGCGAGCTGAGGCCTGAGCCGTCCTGGAAGCGGAACTCGCCATCGGCGAGCCCTACCTCGCCGATGAGGAAACGCCGCTCGGCATCGAGCGACGCCGCGTACGACGCCGGCGGGCCCTCGGCCGAGAGATTCTTCAGAAGCGTCTCGGCATAGAGGTTCTGACTCGGCTTCAACACCACCGCCAGCAGATCGGACACGAAAGGCGACGAAATCGAGGCGATCCGCTCGCTCCACGCGCGCGGCACGCCGTTGACGCGAACGCTCCCCCGCACGCGAATCCCCGCCTGCCGCAGCGCGTGGGCGAAGGCCTGCCCGGTGTAAAGCGCCGGATCGCTCACCGCGGCGAGGGTCTGGTGGTGCGGCGGCATTTCCCCTTCGATGGTGATGGCGTTGTTCTTCTCCGCGCGCACCGCCGGCTCTTTCTCGGCGGCGCAGGTGACCTTCGCCGTCGCCGGGATGAACTTCGGGTCGGTGGCGATCACCGGCTTCGCGCAGTCGTCGACCATCACGCCCACCACGTTCTCGTTGTAGGCGAGCGCGTCGACGGGAACGGCGTAGTAGTAGAAGAGGTCGTCCCACTCCCACCCCGCCGGCAGGATCGATCGGTCGAAGAGCGAGGCGTCGGCGACGACATCGCCTTTGATCTCCGCGATGCCGCGCGTGCGAAGGGCGTCGATGAACGGCTTGAATACCGCGTCGCGATCGAACGCGTAGCGTCCGCCGAGGGAGGGGTCGCCGCCGCCGCGGAGGATGACGTCGTCGCCGTCGAGCCATAGCTCGGTGGAGAACTGATGATCGAAGCCGATGCACGACGCGACCGCCGCGGCGGTGAAGAGCTTGCGGTTCGACGCCGGCATCAGCAGGGTGTTCGGGTTGCGGCCGTAGTAGACGCTCCGCCCCTCGTCCTCGACGACGATGCCCCAGATGGCGCGATCGAAGGGGGGGCGGGCGGCGAGGGCGGCGATGCGCTCCGCGAGCGGCTGCGCGCCCGCGCGGATGGCGATCAGGCAAAGGAGAAGGCTTCCAGCGACGACCCCTGCTCGAGGTTTTCCCACGCGGCGGCGATGATACGGTCAATTCCGAGGCGTTTGGCTGCGGCGTGGGACTTCAAGTACTCGCCGCAATCGCGGGCGTAGCGGTAAATCGGAACACCCTCACCCCGTCCCTCTCCCGCCGAGCGGGAGAGGGTGGCCGGAGGCCGGGTGAGGGTCGCCAGATAGTCACTGACGCGTTTTTCCTGGCCGGTTTCTCGTGCCGCGTCGAAGAGAAAGACGGCGTGGGCGCTTTCGAGATCGCCGTGGCTCGCGACCATGTTGTCGGCGAGCATGTCCGCTGTCACCGCCCCACCCCGCTCGCGATAGCGCTCGCCGCGATAGGCCACCATCTCCCACACCCCCACCCGCAGCGCTGCGTAACGCCCCTTGTCGCCGAGGAGGCTCGCCAGCTTCCAGGCGGCGTTGGCGACGATCAGCTTGTGGCCGAGGTCCTCGAAGTCGTCGGCGGCAACGGCGAAGTAATCGGCGGCGAGGTCGTCGTCGGTGAAACGCTTGGCGAGCCAGCGCTCGGCGCGCAATCGATCCGCGGCGTGAACGGCCTCCCGCAGTTCATCGCAATCGCCGCGCTGGTCCTGCTCGACGGACGGCGGATCGAGGATCGGCGGCTCGCTCCACGGCTGGCGACTGGTCGCGGCGTAGATCGCGCACTCGACCAGCGCGTCGTCGAATCGCTCACCGAGCGCCTCGCGGATCTCCCACGCCGCGAGACAGCAGAGCAGGGCGTGCTTGGCGTGCTGCGCCGGCGCGTACGCCAGCACCGCGAAGCGGGCGACCGCCTTCCACGTCTCCTCGGAACCGTGCGCGTCGCGAAATTCGAGGACCGCGCGCGGGATGGCGGCAAGGTCGCGCTCGATGAGTGGTTCGTAATTCAACTACTTTTTCTTTTTGACGGGAGGGGGCGCTGGCGCCTTCTTCGCCGGCGGCGGTGACGCGAGCACGCCTCCCTCCGCCTCGGAGCGGCTGTCCTCGATGTCGACGGTCTGCGTCAGCGCCTCGTTGTCCTCGGGGGCGGGCTTGGCGGCGGCCGGTGCGATGGTCTGCGTCGTCTGCGCGCCCTGCGCGGCGCCTTCCCTGCCGCGGCACGCCAGGAGAACGAGCGGTAAGCCAGTGATCAGCAACAATTTCCGGATTGGAGTCACGTGAATCGCCTCATGCAAGTTCCCTGACAGGATTCGCTACAATGCGCCGCCATGACGCGGAAGCGGATCGGAGTGTTCGGTTGGGGCGTCGTGGCGCCGAAGTCCCCCAACATCGACGTCTTCGAGCGGAATCTGGAAGGGGCGGGAAGCTGGCTGACGCCCTTTCGCGAGTACGGACCCTCGAATTTCCTCGTCGGCTACCCCGAGTTCGACTTCGAAACCTATCACGGCTGGTTCGGCGAGCGATTCCCCCCCGCCAAGTTCTCGCAGCTCGACGACAAGATGGGGCCGATGGTGAAGTACGCCATCGGCGCGTTCATCCAGTCGCTCGGACAGAACCGCGGCATCGAGGAGTACCTGCAATCGCTCGGGCAGAGGTGCCACGTGTACGTCGGCACCGGCATCGGCGACATCGGCGTGATCGACGAGCAGTCCATCGTTCTCGACCGCGCCATGCGGCGCTGGAACGAGTTCTGGGCGGCGCCGGAGCGCTGCGCGCCGCTGCGCGGGCACGTCGACGGCAGCCGCGATCCCGCCGCGCCGCGCGACCCCGAAGAGTTTCCGGTCGGCTCTGAAGACTGGATCGACGCGAAACATGCCTGGGAGAGCTTCTGGGCAGCAAAGAGCGACGGGCTGCAGCAGTACCTGGCCGAAGCGGCGGCCATACAGGGGGAGCCGGTGCCGGCGTCGTCGGGCTCGGCGAAGCTGACCATCATCCGACAGAAACTGAACAAGATCCGCGCGCTGAACAAGAAGTGGGGCTGCCCCGACGAGCCGTGGGCCAGCGTGTCGCCGAACCTGCTGTGGAACATCGCCAACATCCCCGCGGCGCAGATCTCCATGATCGGCAAGATCACCGGGCCGGCGATCGCGCCGGTGGCGGCTTGCGCGTCGTTCGGCATCGCCGCGAAGATGGCCGCGGACGCCATCAACTCCGGCGAGGCCAAGGCGGTGGTCATCGGGATGTGCGATCCCCCGCCGCACCCGCTGGTCCTCTCCGCGTTCTACAACGCCAACGTCCTCTCCGCCGACGCCGATGTCTCACGCCCCATGACCGCCCTCAAGGGGACACATGTCGCCGGCGGCGCGTGTGTGTGGATCGTCGGCGACGCCGTGGAGATGATGGCGCACGGCTTCCGCCCCGTCGGGCTGGAAGTCGTCGGCATCGGCGCCTCGTCGGACGCCCATCACATCATCACGCCGTCGAAGGACGGGCCGCAGATGGCCATTCGCGCGGCGATGAAGGAACTGCAGGCCACCGACGTCACCACCTGGGACATGCACGCCACCGCGACTCCCGGCGACGCGACGGAGATCGAGCACTCGCTGGAGATGCTGCACCCCGACGTCCTCTTCACCGCGCGCAAGGGAACCTTCGGCCACGGCATGTCGGTCGGCGGCGGGTGGGAGCTGACCGCCCAACACCTCGGCGTGGCCAAGGGGCGAATCTACGGAGTTCCGCTGACCGAGGGCGAGCTGCACGCCGACGTGAAAGTGCACGACGCGAAATTCGTGCAGGTCGACGGCTGCGAGGTCGACCGCGGCTATACCGGAAAGCTGAGCATGGGCGTCGGCGGCATCAACTCCTGCGTCATCAGCCGCCCGTGGGACCCGGCGTTCGTCGAGGAGCACCTGCCGGACGAGTTGCCAGTTGCCAGTTACCCGTTGCCAGGCTAGAGCCGGCAACTGGCAACCTGCAACGGGCAACTCAAAACTTATCCCAGCACCATTGCTCCGCTTCGACCTTCCCGCCGATGGTGCCTTCGACCCGCGCGCAGAGCCGCTTCGACTCCCGCCAGTAGATGATCCGCTGCGGAAAGTCGTGCTCGAGGTTCTCGAACACCGCGCGCTGCGCCGACGACTCCTTCAGCGTGAAGGGCGTGGCCGCCCGCCCGGCATGGCCTGATAGACCAGCGTGCCGTCCTTCTTCTCGATGCGGGCGAACTCGAACGACACCTTCCCGCCGGGACGGACGTCGCGGTGCACACCGAGCATCACGTCGCCGTCGGCGGAGGTCCAGTGCTCTTCCGTCCTCACGCCGTCGACGGTCCCGCGCCACGAACCCGCCATCCAGACGGGAAACAGGAGAATCGCAAGCATTCGCATGCCGCGATTGTCTCAGGCAACGTGCAACTCGCAACTGGCAACTCGCAACCCGCCTCCAATCCGCCGCGCCCTCCCGCCCGTATCATCGCAACAAAGGAGGATGCATTGATGAAACGACTGGGGATGCTCCTGGTGTGCTCGATTCTCGTCACGTCCGCGCTAGCCGCCGACGCGACGCAGAAATCGCTCTACGTCCGGCTCGGCGGATACGACGCCTTGGCCGCGGTGACCGACGACTTCATCGGCCGCATGGCTACTGACAAGAACCTGGCGCGCTTCTTCGCCGGGCACAGCAAGGACTCGCTCGGCAAGATCCGGCAGCTGCTGGTCGACCAGCTCTGCGCGGCGACCGGCGGGCCGTGCGTCTACATCGGCCGCGACATGAAGGCCGCCCATCAGGGCATGGGGATCAGCGAGGCGGACTGGAACGCGGCGGTGGGCCACCTGACGGCGACCCTCGACAAGTTCAAGGTGCCGGAGAAGGAAAAGAACGAAGTCCTCGGCGCGATCTCCAGCTTCAAGAACGACATCGTCGAGCAGAAGTCGATGAAGTGATCAGCGCAGCGGGACGATCCCTTCGTCCGTCCTGATGAAGACGGTCGAGCGTTGGCGATGACGTCGGCGACGGAGGTGAACGTGTTGGGAGTCTTGCGCCTGAGCAACTGGTAGTGGTCCATGAAGCTGGGCTGGATGGAGATGGAGACGTCGAAGGCCGGCTCAACCGTGGCCGGCGCGCACCAGGCATCGGTTACGCGTTCGCGGTAGAATTCCGGCCTTCTACAAACGAAAGACGGGAGGCAACATGCGGAAGATCTACTCCACGGCATTGGTCGTCGTATTCCTGGTCGGCGGCGCGGCGAGCGTCGCAAACGCGCAGCCGAAGCGGGACAAGGCGGCCGAACAGAAAGCGATGATGGACGCCATGATGAAAGCCGGTACGCCGGGCGCCGAGCACAAGAAGCTCGACGGGATGGTCGGCACTTGGGACGCCAAGGTGAAGATGTGGATGGAGCCGGGCGCGCCGCCGATGGAATCGAGCGGCAAAGCGGTCAACGAATGGGTCCTCGGCGGGCGCTGGCTGCAGCAGAAGTTCGAAGGCTCGATGATGGGCGCGCCCTTCAGCGGCATCGGCTACACCGGCTACGACAACATCCGCAAGATATACGTCGGCACCTGGATGGACAGCATGTCGACCGGCGCCATGACGTCGTCCGGCACCGGCGGCGATGCCTCCGGCAAGGCCTGGACGTTCACCGCGACGTCGCTCGACCCCATGTCCGGCGAGCCGGTGAGCTGCGACGAGAAGATCACCTGGGTCGACAAGGACAAGCACGTCTTCGAGATGACCTGTCCCGACATTGACGGGAACATGTCCAAGATGATGGAGATCACCTACACCAGAAAGAAGTGAGGTAGGAATGGAGCGCCGGCGTCCTCGCCGGCTGGCTCGAGAGCGTCTCGCTCTCGGCGGCGGCGGGACGCCGCCGGGCCAGCCGCCGGGACGGCGGCGCTCCATCACATTGCTGTTTTGATCAGCGCGAAGGTCGCTCCCTGCGGGTCCTTCAAGATCGCAATGCGGCCGCCGTTGGGGAGATCCATCGGCCCGAAGAACTCTTTGGTGCCGAGCGACTGCGCCTTCTGCAGCGTTGCATCGCAATCGTCGACCATGAAGTACGGCTGCCAGTGCGACGGCATCCCTTCCCACTCCGGCCCGATCTGCATCAGACCGCCCACGCCCGTTTCGCCAACGGACAACTCGGTGTACTCGGGCGAGACCTTCATCTTCCAATTGAAGAGCGAGCCGTAGAACTTGCGCGCGGCCTCGACGTCGGTCGTCATCAACTCGTTCCAGACCAGCGTGTTGGGCTCATTGCGCACCTCCACGCCGGGATTCCCCTTCGCCTGCCAGATGGAGAAGGCCGCCCCCTGCGGATCCTTCACCACGGCCATGCGGCCGAGGTCCATGACGTCGAACGGCTCCATGAGCAGCGTGGCGCCGAGGTCTTTCGCCATTCGCGCGGAGTGGTCGGCGCTCTTGACGGCGACGTACGACATCCAGTTCGGCGGCATGTTGGTGGTCTGGTAGATCGCGCCGACGCTCTTGCCGTTTTTCTGCTGCATGACGTACGGCTCGCCGCCATCCAACGGAACCTCGATCGGCGTCCAGCCGAACAATCCGCTGTAAAACGTCTGCGCGGCGGCGCGGTCGCTGGTCAGCAGTTCGATCCAGCAGAACATCCCCGGTTCGTATTTCGTCATCTCAGGCATCCGCGGATTCTATGTACGCCGCGAGGGCGTCGCGCCAGTGCGGAAGTGGCGGATCCGTAACGATCGGCGTCGACCTCGGCCGTGGCGTACGCCGCAGGTCGGCCTCGGAAACGACGTCGATCAGCGCCGGGTCGGCGCCGACGATGCGCGCCGCCTCGCGCGCGAAGATCTCGTGCGAGCAGACGCCTTCGTTCGTGACGTTGAGGAGCCCGCGATCGCCGCGGCCGATGATCTCCTCCACCCGCGCCGCGAGGTGCTCCACCCATGTGGTGCAGGCGAAGATGTCCGAAGTCGCCTGCACCCGCTCGCCACGACGCAGGCGGCGATGGACGGTGGAGAAGAAGCTCTCCTTCTCCGCGCCGAAGACCCACGAGGTGCGGACGATCGTCGCCCGGCCGGCTATGGCGCGCTCACCCTCCAGTTTGGTGCGCGCGTAGACGTTGACGGGGTCGAGAACATAGTTCGAGCTGAAGTGAATGAGTCTCTCCGCCGCCTCGGCCAGCAGCGCCGGGCCGCGCACGTTCACCGCCTCCGCCAGCGCCGGATCGCGCTCCGATTCTTCGACGCCGACGACCGCGCAGTTGATGACCAGGCAACCGCGCGCGACGGAGAAGACGGCGTCGCGGTCGGTGATGTCGAGTTGGGCGTGGGTCAGGGTGACGGCGTCCGGGAAGCGGCGCGACAGCGCGCGGGCGACGAGGCCGTTGGCGCCGGTGATCAAAACATGTGTCATTCCGAGCGTAGCGAGGAACCTGGGGGCGCGGGCGGCGCGCCACCCACGCCACCAGATCCCTCGCTACGCTCGGGATGACACATCAGCGAACTTTCTCCACGTCGCTCGCATCATCCAGCAGAATCCACTGCACGATGGACAGCGGCAGGGAGCCGTTGGCCAGCAGGTCGTCGTGGAATTGTCCGAGGCGGAACGCGGCGCCTTTGGCGTCGCGGTAGCGCCCGAGGAGCCGCATGATCTGCCACTTCCCGGTGATGTACCAGATCTTCTGCGTCGGGTCGGACGCCGCCCCCGCCGCCTCCCCTTCCGCCGCCTCGCGATCGAGGCCCCCACCCTCCATGAAGTGCCGCACCCCCTGCTCGAACGTCCACCGCCCGGTATGCAGATTCACGTCGACGCCGATGCGCGCGGAGCGGTAGCGCGACAGTCGCAGTACCTGCCCCGCCGTCGGCGAGTCGGGAGGATACAAGCCTTCGCGCAGCAGCATCTCTTCCGTGTACAGCGCCCAACCTTCCACGAACACGCCGTCGCCGTGATGGCGGCGGATCTCGTTCTCCAGATGATTGGCGATGGAGATCTGCAGGAAGTGGCCGGGGATCCCTTCGTGCCCGAGGATGGGGCGCGGGTCTTCGATCGCGGCGCGGATGTAGAAGTTGCGGCTCTTCGGGTTGTACGTCGGGATGAAGTAGAAACCGCTGTCGTCGGCGTCGTAGATGCCCGGCGGGTTCATGAAGCCCCCCGGACTGGTCGGCTTGAATGCCTCAGGGAGCTGGCGGATGAGGAACGGCCCGATGTAGCTGGGGATGGTGACCAGCCGCTTCGCCTTGAGGAAGTCGATCATCTCCTGCTGGCGGCCCTGGTACGCGGCGAGGAAGGCCTGCTGATCGGGCGGGATGCTCTTGGCGCGCTGCGGGTCGGGATCGGCATACGACGGATCGGGCAGCATCGCCTCCAGCGCGCGGTAGCGCGCCAGCTCGACCTCGCCGAGGTGCCCGACGTCGCGCGCGTCCATCGGCAGCAGCAGGACGTGGCGGAGGAAGTAGTTGTAGTTCGCCTCCCCCAGCGGCTTCCACGCCGTCATCGTCGGCAGGCGCTTCTCCAGCCAGTCAGCGTAGTCGTGGAGTGACTTCAGCGCCGCGGTGCGCGCCGTCGCCAGGGCTTCATGATCGGCCGGCGCGAGGTCCTTGGCGATGACTTCGAGGCTGTCGTTGAAGAGCGGATCGATGGAGCGCGCGGAGTCGATGGCCAGCCGCGCGTAAAGGCCCACCGGATTGGTTAGTGTGCGCTTACCATTCTCGATCATGGCCGGCATGGCCCGCAGGCGCGCGGTCGCCGACTTCGCCCGCGACGCCGGCGGCGCGTACTCCTTCTTCAGCAGCGAGAAGATGGCGTTGCTCGCCTCGTTGACGTAGACCTGCGGGTCGCTCGCCTCGCGACGGAGCACCCGCGACGGGAAGTCGGCGTATTCGAGCTGCGAGCGGAAGAGCAGCCAGTCGATGGTGTCGTCCTTCGACCAACCTTTGACGTCGGCGGCGCGGACGCGGTCGAGCAACGCACGCACGTGCGCGGCGCGCCGCGCCACCGCGGCGGCGCGGTAGTCGGTCAGTTTGTCGTCGTAGGCGTGGAATCCCTGATCGCTCGCGGCGACCGGGTACTCGTTCTTCTGCCACTCGTAGTACTCGTGCGCCGCGGCGCGGAGCTGGGCGGGCGTGAGGGCGTAGGTGGGCATGGCGGTGAGCGCGAGCAACAGGACGGCGGCGCGTTTCATGGCGCCGAGTGTACGCGAGGCCCTTATGGGTCCAGCGGATCCATGGAATCGATCTGCAGCGATTCCAACCGCGGCGTGAACTCCAGATCGAACACCGAAATACGGCCAAGAACCGTCACCGGCCGATAGCCGAGCTCCTCCTCGCAGCGTTTGGCGAAGGCGTCGCCCTCGACGTACGTGCTCTGAAAGCTGTCGGTGGTGATCAGCGCCTTCGCGCCGAACGGAATGCCGTAGCGGTACATCAGGCGCGCGACGTTGCGCAGATTCGTGGTGGTATGCCGCGCGTGCGGCTCGACGACGACCGCCTCTGGCGGCACGCCGAGGTCCTCGACCAGCGCTTTCTTCATCTCGATCGCCTCGGCGTAGGGCGTCTGGTTCGGATGCACGTAGCCGCCGGAAACGATGATCAGCGGCGCCTTTCCCTCCTTGTAGCGCCGCGCGGCGATCTCCACGCGCAGCCGCGATGCAGCGGAGAGACTCCACGTCGTTCGGTCGGAGCCGGCGCCGGGCACCACGATCGCCGAGTACGGAAACGCCTTCCACGCGATCGTCTTGATGCGGCGCACCGCGGCCGCGTTGTCCTTCACCTCCATCGGCTCGTGCCGACCGGCCTCGTCGCGGTGATTGATCCGGAGGAGTTGGAGCGCGAAGCGCAGCGACGGCTGAAAGAAGAGGTCGAGGGCGGCGGCCTGCTCGTCGAGCGCGGCGGCGGCGGTGTGGAGCAGGCGGAGGTAGGCCTCGCTCTTGACGTCGTACGACACCGCGTCGATGGCCGGATACCGTGGCGGTTTCCCGACGGCGTACACGTCGATAATGTTGTTGATGCCGCGTGCGGCGTCGAGCCAGGCTGCGGCCAGCAGCTCATCGTCGGACTTCGACGCATACCGCACGTAGGCGCCGCTGCGGCGAAGGGCGCGTCCCATTTCATCGGTTGCGTACGCCCGCCGCAGAGCGGCGGCTGCCTCGGTCATCTCGGCGTCGGACCATCGCAGCGCCGCGGCGAAGCACTCCGCCTCCTTCTCGCACACGGTCGCCGCCGTGTGCAGCGCATCGCGCTTCGTGGCCAGGAGACGCTTCAGCGCGACATCACTGGACGGCGTTCTCTCCATCAGCGACAGTACGTAGAAGTTCTTGTCCTGCACCGGCGCGCGCAGCGGGAGCGGCGCGGGCAACGGCTCGGCCGCGCGCAAGGCGAGGGGGAGAAAGGCGATCAGCAGGAGCGCGCGGCGGCGATTCATCGGTGCCAGATTCTACTGATGCGCTCGAATCCGAGGGCCGCGGTCACAAGCTGGAACGGAACAACGGGCAGAAAGTAGCGGTAGTCGATGAACATCACGACGTGGAACGCCAGCGTGGCGATCCACATCGCCGCCGCCAGCGATCCGGCGAGGGTGCGGCGCGACGCGCCGAGCCCGACGATCGCGGCGAGCATCGGCAGCGCCGTGAAGAGCAGCATCAGGCCGACCTTGATCGCCAACGCCATACCCTTGACGTCTCCAAGCGCACGGTTGATTCCCGTGAAGCGATGGAAGGTGCTGAGGAAAAGGTGAGGGAACGATCGCATGCGCGATCGCAGATATGCGCCCGGATTCTTGCGGACGTTCACCATCGCCTGCCGCCTACCGACGTCCTCGGCGCGCATCACCTCGGCCGCTCTTCCTCGCGCGGCGTGGAGGGTGACGCCGTACGGATCCGCGGTGAGAAAGTACCGCCAGATGCCCGGTTCATCGTTCTGATCGAGCCACCAGAGCGTCGGGACGTACCACGGCATCACGGACGGCGCCTGAATGAAGACGAACCGCCCCACGACGCGCGACGATCGAACGATCCACGGCGCAACGATGACCACCGCAACGACAACGACAACGACGGCGGTCCGGCGGAATCGGCGGACGACCAGCACCAGGGCGACCGCGAACAGATAAATCACGCCGATCGATCGGGAGAGCGTCGCCAGGCCGAGAGCCGCTCCGGCACAGACAGCGAGCGCGGTGCTCACGCGCTCCGCGGCGATCAAGGCCAGGAACACCCCCGCGAAAAGCAAGGCGGTGAACGTACCCTCGCTGAGAAGGGTGGCGGAGGCAGCGATCGCTCCGGGATGAAGGGCGTAGAAGAGCGCTACCACCGCGGCGACCGGCGCGCGCACCACGCGCGCCGCCATCATGAAAAGCATGACGCAAACGAGCGCGTCGAGAACGGCCTGCGCGATGGCCGCGCCCGAGGACGTCGTGAACATCGCCAGGAAAAGCGGATAAACAGGCGGCCGGGCGATCGATGGCTGCATCGGCGCGCTGACGCTCGTGCTGAATGCGCCGAAGCTGCGGATGTTCCGCGCCAGGAGGCGGTACTCGGAAGAGTCGGGCGTGGCGATGACGCCGTGGACGGCAATGAATGCCAGCCGCGCCGCCAGCGCCACGACGAAGATCGCCGCCCGCATCAGAACAGCGGCGGGGCTTCGGGCGGTCGCGGCGGCACGATCTGCGGCAGCTCCGGCGTCGCAACCTTTGGCGGGTTCGTCGAGAACTCCGCCTCACGGAGGGGGAGCGTCGGCGACACCGGCTCGAGAATCGGCAAACAGGACGGGCAGTGCACCAGGTCGCCCCTCCCAGGGTCATCTTCAAGCCGCTCCGCATCATCATGCGGTGTCGTCTGCCGCTTCGGTTTCGCCTTGGGCGGAGCGGCGGCGACCTTGGATAACTCGATCGGCGCAGCGTTCTGCATTTTCGGCAACGGCGCCTGTTTCTTGGTGGTCGTGATGTGCGCGCCCGCTCCGGACTGCTTGAGCGTCTTGTTCGTAATGACGACCGCGGTTTTTTTGGCCATTTTGGAGCGCTTCGCCGCGGCGACGAGCGGTGAGTCCTGTACGGGAGACTGCTCGTCGGCGAGCGCCGGTAGCGCGATGAGCACAATCAGAATGAGCGACCGTTTCATAGTGTTCCGAACCACCCCTTCTGACGCACCTCCTCGAGGCGCGCTTCCAAATAGTCCCACAAAGCGGGACAGCCTGCCTTGATCGGCGGCGCGACGCGACGGACCACGCGCGCGTGATCGATTCCATTTTCGCGCCAGCTCTGCCCCTCGTTGGCGAGATTGAGCAGCACCGGCATGGCCCGGTCCGCGGCGTGCGCAAAACGCGCTTCGGGAGTTTCGGCGTTTTCGAACTCCTGCCACAACGCGATGAACCTCGCGGCTTGCGGCTCCGGCAGCAGACCGAAAATGCGGGTCACCGCCGCCAATTCGGCCTCTTTGCGCTCTTTCCAACCCTCTTCGGCGTAGACGATGGTGTCGCCGGTGTCGATCTCGCCGATGTCATGGACGAGCAGCATGCAGATCACGCGATCGATATCGATGGCCTCCTCGGCATAGTGGGCCATGGAAGCCGCCAGCAGCGCAATCTGCCAGCTATGTTCGGCCGAGTTCTCATAACGATCGAGGCCCAGCGGACGAGTCTTGCGGGTCACGCCCTTGAGCTTGTCCAGTTCGAGGATGAAATCGACGATCTGCTGCATTGTCAGCTTTCGACTTCGTACTCGCTCTGAACCAGCCCGCTCGGATAGTGCCGAGTCATGACATGGCGGAGTTTGACGTCGTGCGGCAGGCTTCCGAAGAGCGGAATCCCTTGTCCAATGAGCACCGGCACGCGCGTGATGATGAGGCGTTGAATGAGTCCCGCGCGCAAGAAGCGTTGAATGGTGATCCCGCCATCGATGTAGAGGTGGTGGGCGCCGCTCTCCGCGAGCCTGGCCACGATGCCGGCGGGCGATCCGCTCATCTGCTCGACGACGCCGCCGCGGACTCCGGACAAATCGAGCGGCTGGCTGCTGAGAACGACGACGCGCTTGTCGCCGTATGGCCAAGATGGAAATGCCAGCACGGTCTCGAAGGTCTTGCGCCCGATCACGAGCGCATCGACGCTGGCGATGAACTCGTTGTAGCCGTGAGGCTCGCCGCCGTCCGCCGGCAGGAAGTCGAAAGCGCCGTTCGGCCGGGCGATGAAGCCGTCGACGCTGGTGCCGATGAAGACCGAAGCCGCCAAGGACTCAGTATACGTCGGCCTTTTTTCGGCTCCGCAATGGTCTCGGTTCACTCCACAATGACCGTTTCGCGAATGGCGCCGGCTGGGACCCCGCGGAGAGCGTCTTCGCGCCGATCCTCGAGAATGAGCGAGATTGCCTCGCCCAAGTTCGCCCGCGCCTCATCGGTGGTGCGACCTTGACCGTTTGCTCCCGGGATCTCGGGTGAATACGCGAGGAACCATTCGCCATCCTGCTCGATGATTGCGGTGAACTCGTTGTGCATGATGGTCGATTCTACCTAGGCCAAGAGACCCTACTCCGGTGCCCGGCACGGCGCGAATCCGAACAACGTGGTCTGATCGAACGCCTTCCCGCCGATCGATCCCTTCCAACGCCAATTGACGCCGTCGGAGGAGTCGATTTCCAGGCGCACCTCGTCGCCGCGCGACACGGCGACCGCGTCCTCGAGCGGCAGCAGCGCCTGGCGCCAGTTCGGCGTTTGCAGCGGCGGGCCGTTGGTCAGCAGGATGCCGTCGGCGAGGGTCGCTGAGAACCAGACGCCGAAGCCGTGCATCGAGCCGTCGCGCGCGATCGTGAATCGGGCGGCGCCGGAAACGGCGGGAGTCTCGACGGTCGCCAGGTCGACTTCCAGCAACTGCATGGCGGGAGCGAGGATCGCCGGCTCGGTGAGATCGGTGATGCGCACCTGATTCGCGGCGAAGGTGCGGGCCAGCGAGAAGTCGAGGCCGTACAGCGGCCGGCTCCAGGAGGCGATCTCGCGCTCGTAGTCGGCCGCGACTTCCACCGGCGCCCCGGCGAGCGCCACGCGCGCGGGGATCAGCCGCGCGTCGGGCATGAGCAACCGCTTGCGCGCATCGATCACTGATTTGAGGATCTCCTCGTCGAAGGCGATGTTACCGAGGGTCTCGGTGATCAGTACCGTCGCCCGCTCGGGCAGTTCGACGTCGTACGACCGCTGGTGAAAGACCTCGACGCGATCGCCGAAGTCGTTGGCGCGCGCCAGCATCACGGCGATGTCGGCCATGTGCCCCTGCTCGATGGCGTAGACGCGGCGCGCGCCGGCGCGGCAGGCGAGCATCCCCAGCACGCCGCTGCCGCTGCCGAGGTCGAGGACCACGTCCTCGGGCCTCACCGTCCGGGCGATCGCCTCGGCGTAGGCCTCGGTGCGCACCGAGTCCTGCAGCATGCTGCGGTGAACGGCGAGGATGTGGCGTTCGTCGTGGTACATGACGGGCTGAAGCCCGTCCTACATTACTTCACGACGGCGCCGCCAGAAGGGGGCGTCCGCCCACCGCCCCTCCGACGCGTAGCACGCCCGCCGCATTCGCGCGTACGCACGCCACGAGGTGTCGATGAACGCCTGATACTCGTCGAACGCGCGGGTCGAACCGGCGATCGACGCGGCGATGGTCTCGCCGGCCGCCAGGCCGGTGGCAAGCGCGGTCATCAATCCGTGCGACGAAAGCGGATCGAGCGACGTCGCGGCGTCGCCGACGGCCAGCCAGCCGTCGCCGCAGGCGCGGTCGAGGCGCGCGCTGCCGGCGTCGACCGTTCGCGGGCGAGACATCGTGTAGCCACCCTCGTCGATGCGCGCCCGCGTGAGCGGCGCGACGTTCCAGGGCCGCGCCGCGTCGGAGATGAACATCACCGCCAGCCGCGCGTCCGGCAGCGCGGCGCTGTACCACCACCCCTCCTCGGCCGCCTCGATCAACGTCGACGAGTCGCAGCGGCCGCCGGCGAGAAAGGCCACCGAGGCGATCAGGCGATCGTGATGGATGCGGGTGGCGCCGAGGCGGCGGGAGAGCCAGGCGGCGCGGCCGGTGGCATCGATGAGGAAGGCGGACTCGATCGTCGCGCCATCGTGGAGGCGGAGCCGCCACCCTCTCCCCTCGCGCGTGAAGCCTGCGACGCGTGTCTTTGTTCGCCGCTCGACACCCGCGCGCTCGATCAGCAGCCGCTCGAAGCGACGGCGGTCGAGATGCCATCCCTCACCGTACGGCGAGAAGATGAACGGCATCTCGTCGACCGCGTCGCTGCCCCACGACGAGCGATTGCCCGTCGAGCGGAGGTGGCCGTCGAGGGGGATGTCGAGCGCATCGAGCAGCGGCCGCGCGGACGGCGGCAGCGACTCACCCGGCTTGTCGCCGCCGTCGTCGTCGCCGCGCTCGATGATCACCGACGGGATGCCGCGCCGCGCCAGCGACAGCGCGGCCGCCGACGCCGCCGGCCCCCCGCCCACGATCGCCACCGGGGTGCGACGGAGCGCCGGCGTCCTCGCCGGCTGGACCGCAGGCGTCCCGCCTGCCTCCCCCGGCGGCGCGGACGCCGCCGCGCCAGCCGCCGGGACGGCGGCGCTCCACAGTCGCCGCATCAGCGGAACTTCCTCGGATTCGGCAGATTGCGTGGGCGCACGCCTCCGTCGACCGGCCGGTCGCCGACGCGCGACTCATCGGCCGCCAGCGCCAGCGCGGCCTTCTGCTTCCGCTTCTTCTCGATGGTCACGCCGCGCTCGACGTGCATCGTCGACGGGAAGGAGCTCTTGTACGGATCCTTCGCGTCGGTGGTGCCAGGCATCTGCGTCACCACGCCGACGCCGTTCCACTCCTTCACGAACTCGTTGATCACCGCCTTGTAGTCTTCGCGCGGCGCGAGCATGCGCAGCCAGTACTGGCGGTTGTCGAACTGGAAGGCGTCGAAGCGCTCGGAGTAGCTCTTCTTGGCGTCCATCACCGTCGCGTATTGCTCGTCGGTGAGCACGTTGTTCGGCACGCGCACCGGCCAGAAGGTGGGAATGAACACGCCTTCCTGCCAGCCGATGTAGGCGTAGAGACAGCTCGACGTGTCGGTCTGCCACGGCACGGCCATCCAGCGGCTGACGTCGCCCGGACCGCTGCCGTCGAGCGGACCGCCGGGCGCCAGACAAACCGCCGAGTCGAGCGTCGGGCCGTAGTCCTTCGGCGGACCCTTGCGCAGCTTGAGGCGAAACGGCGTCTCGTAGACGATCGGCTGCCGCATCGGCCAGGTCATCTCGCAGCCGGGGTGGAACGGCCCGCCGATGGTGTTGTCGAGCGCCGCGACGTCGAGCGCCTGCGGCTGCTGGGCGAGCGGGATGTCCTCGAATTTCGCCGGCGGCTTCGCCTTCGGGTCGTAGTCGGCGATGAAGTCGCCCGCCGCCCACTGCCCCAGCATCGCGTACTGCAGGGTGGTGATCGCGTACCACTCGCGCGGATCGAGGGCCGGCAGATTGACGCTGTCGCCGTACACCGGCGGGATGAGATCGGGCTCGATGCTCTTGAACGCCGGATTGCGGAAGCGCGCGAAGTAGCTCTCCCGCAGCGGCCTGGCGTACTCCGTGTCGCTGGCCAGCGTGGACATGATGGAGGCGATGTTGTCCGCGCTGCCGAAGCCCCACAGCTTTCCGAAGCCGGCGTTCACCCACTGGTTCTGCGCCAGCCGCTGGAAGATGGGGCCGATGTCGTCGGCGAACGACGGCTTGGCTGGCCGGATGGAGGGATCGAGCTGCCAGCCGGCGTCGCGGATGACGTCGTACATCGTGGTGAGGGCGATGACGCCGGGCGCGTAGTCAGGCGGCGCGACCACCACCCAGGCGTGCCCCGCCTGGATGCTCCGCCCGCCGACTTTGACTGTCGCGGTGACCGGGCCATCGCTGACGTCGTCGTGCCACCCGTCGTTGTTGGCGAAGGTGATGGCCGGCGCGCCGTCCTTCGACGCGGAGACGCCGCGGCCGCCGAACACCAGCAGGCGGCCGGCGTCGTCGGTGCGCGCCTCGCCGAGGGAGACGGACTTGCCGAAGAACTTGCCGCCGTCGAACAGATACTTCTTTCCCTTCGTGTTGCGGCCGCTGATGGTGCGGGGGCCGGGATCGATGACCAGTTTGTCGCGCGCGGCGCCGGTGACGTCCGCATTGCGGCGCGCGCTCTTCTGCGGCGTCGTTCCGCCGCTGCCGTCGAAGTTGGGGATGTCCATCGCCTCGTCGAACTGGTACCACGCCGCCTTGTGGTTGGCGACGTGGACCTCCCATTCGATGTCCGCGTTGTCCGCGGTCAGCTCGGCCACGACGTTCCCCGCGGCGTCGTAGCCGTAGACGCGGAAGCGCGCCACCTGCCGCAGGAGCTGTTCGTGTTTGTCCTTGAAGCCGTACTTCGGATCGGGCGGCACGCGCTGCTGGCCAGGAATCTCCGGGCCGATGAAGTACCCCTCCGCGCTGCCGCCGACGCGCGCGATGCCGATGGCCGGATGGATCCGGCATGAGCGGACCTTCGAGATGTCCATGAGTTTCTCCCTCCGTCGACATGGGAGGGATGCGGGCGACGATTTCCCTACCTCGACGTTCGCTGTTGGCCGTTGGCCGTTGACCGAGAGGTGTCGCAACCGCCAACGGCCAACGGTCAACGAATTCGACATACCATCCGGACATGCTGCCCGAGCGCATCGGTCACTACCGCGTCACCGGAAAACTGGGCGAAGGCGGAATGGGAGAGATCTTCTCCGCGCGCGATGAGACGCTGAACCGGACCGTCGCCCTGAAGCTCATCGCCGCGGCGCTGCTCGACGACGGAAATGCGCGGCGCCGCTTTCTCCGCGAAGCGCGCGCCGCGGCCGCGCTGCAGCATCTGTTCATCTGCACCATCCACGAGGTACTGGAGGTCGGCGACCAGCCGGTCATCGTCATGGAGTACGTCGAAGGCGAGACGCTCTTCGACCGCATCGTCCGCGGGCCGCTCACTGTCCCGGAGATTTAGCCTTTCCACGGAGATCGCCGAGGCGCTCGGCGCCGCGCACGCCCGCGGCGTGATCCATCGCGACATCAAGAGCGGCAACATCATGCTCACCGCCGCCGGCCACGTGAAGGTGATGGATTTCGGCCTGGCGCTGATCACGGCGGCGTCGCCGGACGAAGAGACGGTGGAACTTACCCACGCCGTCGTCGGCACTCTTCCGTACATCGCACCCGAGCTGCTGCGCGGCGAGGAGGCCACGCCGGCGTCGGACCTCTACGCCCTCGGCGTGGTGATGTACGAGATGGCCGCGGCGCGCCGGCCGTTCGCCGCGAAGACGCAGGCGGTGCTGTTCTCGGAGATCCTCAACCGCGAGCCGGTTCCCGCGCGTCAGATCAACAACGCGATTCCGGCGGCCCTCGACGACCTCATCGCCCGCCTGCTGGCCAAGGATCCCGCCCGCCGCCCGACGGCGCAGGAAGTCATCGACGGGTTGCGCAACGCTCCCGAGCCGCGCCCGAAGGCGCAGCGCGCGCTGGCCGTCCTCCCCTTCCGCAGCCTCACCGGCGACGCCGCGAGCGCGCACCTCGGCGTGGCGCTGGCCGACGCCACGACCTCCGAGCTGGCGCTGGTGCGCTCGCTGCTGGTGCGGCCGACGGCGACGATCCTCCGCTACGACGACTGCGATCCGGTCGAGGCGGGGCGCGCCCTCGGCGTCGACGCCGTGGTGGCCGGCACGTTCCAGCGCGCCGGCTCGCGGCTGCGGGTCACCGTGCAGCTCATCGACGTCGCGGAAGCGCGGCCGCTGTGGTCCACCAAGGTCGACACCACGCTCGACGACGTCTTCGCCATGCAGGACGAGGTGTCGCGCAAGATCGTCGACGCGCTGCAACTGGAGCTGACACCGGCCGACGAGCGGCGCTTCGCCAAGAAGATCCACGCCTCCGGCGACGTGCTGGAGCTCTGCCTCAAAGGGCGGGTGGCGCTGCTGCGCGATACCGTCGCCGACCTCAACGCGGCGATCGCATTCTTCGAGAGCGCGCGCACCATCGATCCGCGCAATCCCCTCCCCTGGATCGGCCTGTCGGACGCGTACAGCCGCTTCGCCTTCACCTACGATCCCGACGCCGGCTGGGACGAGCGCGCAAAAGAGATGTGCGACCACGCGCTGGAGCTCGATCCCGACCTTCCCGAGGGTCGCTACATCCGCGGGCGCCTGGCGTGGACGCCGCAGACCGGATTCCAGCACGCGGTCGCGATCCGGGAGATCTCCGCGGCGCTGGCCGAGCGTCCGAATCTCAACGAAGGCTTCGACCGCCTCGGCGTGATCCTCTTCCACGTCGGTCTGATCGACGAGGCACGCGAGCTGTTCGTGCGCGCGCTGGCCATCAGTCCCGACGATCCCTCCGCCGCGCGGATGCTGGGAACGGTGGAAGCGCTCCGCGGCAATTACGCGGCGTGCGTGGAGATCCAGCAGGCCGGCTTGACGAGGACCGCGGAGTCGTGGGGTCTGGCCAACCTGGCGTCTTCGCAAGTCCGCCTCGGGGACCTGCAAGGAGCGGAGGAGACGATCGATCACGGCTCGCGCCTCTTCCCCTCCCTCGCGCTTTTCGACGGCCTCCGCGCCGAGGTCTTCGCTTTGCGCGGCGACGCCGCCGGCGCGCAGCGCGCGATCGACCGCGCGTCGCTCAACCGCCGGGCGTTCGGCCATTTCCACCACGTCGAATTCGACATCGCCGCCGCACTGGCCACGCTCGGCCGTACCGAGGAAGCGCTCACCTGGCTGCGGTCCGGCGTTCGCAACGGCTTCCCCTGCCTCGCCGCCGTGGAGGGCGACCCGCTGTTCGGGCCGTTGCGCGGCGAGCCCGAATACCAATCGCTGATCGAAGATCTGCGGGGGATTCGCGATGATCACCGGCGGGTGCTCGAGGAGGCGCGAGGGGCAGCGTCGGGCGGGTGACGGCTAGGACCTCTTCGTCATCTCTCGCTCCCCTCCCTTGGTCTTTCGAACTTCAGCCGATCGATGGCTAATCGCGCTCACCGCGGAGCCACTCCCGGCAAGAGTTGGGCAGCCGTTAGATCGGTGGCCCCTTGCCTCGCCGCGCATGCCAAAGCGCGACTACTTCAACTCGTTCGGGAGATGCGATGACGTGATAGTAAAGGTGATATTTGATTTTCGGCAGGTATATGCGGCGAACGCCCGGGAGACTGACATTGGTTGCCCGGCTGCCGATGCGAGGCTGGCTCGCGATCAAAACAAACGCGCGTTGAAGCTCCAGGCGGACTGCATTCGGAGCCGCCGTGCGATTAACGCGCCACCAATCTTCCGCCTTTCGAATGTGCTGCGCCGCAAGCGCCGTTGCTTGAACGGGAAGCGGTTCGCTCATTCGCGGCTGCGCATCTCCCGAAGGAGGTCTTCAGCCGAGATCGTTTCGCCGCGCTGGCCTTGAGCGATCGATTCCAGGAGAACGGCCTCGAGCTCAGCATCGACCTCGAAGGTCTCCTCGCCGTCCAGGGCGAGAAGCGTGACCTCGGCTCCCTCCGGCAGATCGGCTTCGACGACCACTCGACCATTCACGACTTTGCCTGACGCGATTTGCATGTCGCCTCATTCTAGCTCTTCACAGCGGCCGACGAGCCGCCGCGGGTCGACAAGTTGTCACCGGCGCGAGCCGCTGTTTGGGCATATCGTCACGCACATGCGAATCATGGCCGCGTGTCTCGTCCTCGGGCTTTCGTTCTCCGCTCGTGCAGAAGAGCCGGTCGCAGCCGACAAACTCTTTCTGGTGCAGTTCACCGTTGGCGAGGCGTGGGTGAAGGAAAAAGCCCCTCACGAGCAGGCGTACTTCGCCGAGCACTCCGCGAATCTCAAGCGGCTGCGCACGGAAGGGAAGTTGCTCCTCGGCGGGCGCTACTCCGACAAGGGAATCATCATCGTGAAGGCCGCGTCGGAGGAAGCCGTGCGCGCCGAGATCGATCAGGATCCTTCGGTGACGAAGGGTACGTTCACCGCCGTCGTCTATCCGTTCGGACCGTTCTACGACGGTTGCGTCGAGCGAAAGAAGTGATCGGGCCAGGCCAAATGGAAGACGATCTGGAGCGAGAACTATTGCAGGTCGCAGACGAGTGGGACCAAGCAATGGTTGCGAATGACGCGGAGGCCATCGGATCGTTCATGGCGGATGACTGGACCATCATCGGCTCGGACGGCAGCGTTGGCGACAAGGCAACCTTCCTTGCGCTGGTCAAATCAGGGGCCCTCACACACGATGTGATGACCACGGAAGACGCGATCGTGCGCCTTTACGGCAACACGGCCGTGGTGACCGCCAGAGGCGTATCCGGCGGGCAGTACCAAGGGCAGCCGTTCCGAGAAGTGGAGCGGACGTCCTGTGTCTTTGTCAGGGAAGCGACGCGGTGGCGATGCGTGCTGACACATCTGTCCCGCATCACGGAACGATAGCCACTACCCGCCGAACTGCCGCAGATGGTGGTCGATGTGCTTGTACATCAGCTCACCCCACTCCTCGCCGGTCATCTTCCCGAAGAAGGCGTGCGTCTGGGTGCCCGCCTGCGCTGCGCCGTTGGCGACGAAGCGGTCGATGAGGCCCGTGAGACGCGCGCGTTCGGCGGCGAATTCGCGCTCGTCGGAGACGACGAAGGTTGGGTCGGTCGGGGAGTTCTTGCTGAAAGGCTTCTCGCCGAGGATCGAGGAGCGGAAGAACGGCATGAGAATCTTGCCGACGAGCTTCTGCTTCATCGGGCGGTCGCCGGTGCCGGTCTCCAACGCCCGGGAGCAGTGGCAGAGCATCTGCGCGGGGTTCATTTTTCCCCACTGGCGGGCGGTGTCGGGCTCGAGCGCCTGGATGCGCTGCAAGAGGGACTCACGATCGGCAGGAACGAAGAGGGACTTCATCTCGTGTGCTCCGTTGAGCGTTCGAGTCTAGCAGAGCATGGCTGGAGTGAATCCTAATCAAACATGACGACGTCCGGCGCACCTGCCGAGAGCGTTCACCTGACCTTCGCCAGCCCGCGGGGCTGCAACTTCACCAGCGCGTTCTCCCGGTCGATGCCGTGGCGCTTGTCGACCGCC
>JBBPII010000006.1:96962-270927 GCA_038040385.1 Candidatus Gilichinskyi gelida | reverse complement strand
CGGCGTCTCGCCGCCGGGACGGCGGCGGTCCAGCCGGCGGGACGCCGGCGCTCCACGCGGCGATGCGCTCCGCGCTGTCCAGCGGCACGCATGACCGCGGCGCGTCCACCACCCGCCCGAACCGCGCGCGCGCCTCGGCGTCGCGCGCGGCGCGGGCCCGGTCGCGATCGCAGTCGGGATCGAGTACGGCGCGGTTGAGTACCACCAAGGGAACGTCGATCTCGATCTCCGCGATCAGCCGCTCGGTCTGCTCCACCACCCACGGTTCGGACAGCGTTACCGGCACGAAGGCGGCACGCTGCGGGTCGGTCAGCAGCTCGCGGCGGCGGCGGGCCTGCGCGGCGAAGTCGTCGAGGAAGTCGTCCAGCTTGTCGCGCGTCCGCTTCCGCGTGAACTGCTGCACCATCCCGCGGTGCTTGGCCTGCATCGACTCCAGGGCTTCCGCGAACTGGCGGAAGTGATCGGCCGAGGAGAGCATGCGCAGCGTGTGGCCGGTCGGCGCTGTATCAACCGTTACTATAGCTGTGGGATTGGCCTCCGCCAGCTCGCCGATGCGCATCCAGGCCATCAACTCGTCCACGCCCGGGAGCGACAGCTCGAAGAAGCGCCGCAGCTCGTCCTTGTCCAGATACGTCCCGCGGTCGCCGAGCTCCAGGAAGTTGGCCAGGTTCGTTTCCAGGAAGCGGGCGTAGAGCTGCTGGGCGTCGAGCGATTCCGAGCGGACTTCTCCATGAAGTAGATCGCTGAGGTTCGAGGCGGGGTCGGTGGTAAAGAGGATGACTTCGCGCCCGCTTTTCGCGAGGTGCAACGCTGCGGCGACGGAGACGGTGGTCTTGCCGACCCCGCCCTTTCCGCCGAAGAGAAGGACGCGGCGGTTGGCCAGCTCGTCGAAGGCCCTTGCGAGCGTCACTGGCCGTAGCCGGTGTAGATGCCGATGCCGCCCTCGTCCTCGCCGCGCTCGGCGGCCATCTGGCGCGCGATCTCTTCCCTCCGCGCCCGGATGTCGCGCAGCGCGGCGAAGACCTGCGCCTCCTCGCGCCCGTACTCCTCCTCGGTGATGTCGCCGACCTCAAGCATCATCTGCAATTCGATCAGCCGTTCCTTCCACGGCTGATCGTTGAGCAGCTCCTCGTTGGCCATGGTCTGGATCTGCTTGAGGATCCAGTTGAATCCCGCCACCGGGATGCGGAGGGGGAGGAGGAGGATGTCGTCGAGGAGGAACATGGCGCGCTCAGCGCTCCGCGCGCTCCAACTTCAGCCGGATGTTCACGAAGTTATACGGCGGCCACGGCCCGGTATAGAGGAACGACAGCTTGCTCTCGTACTTCTTGGCGATCTCCGAGATCTGATCGTCGAAGGTCTTGGTCTTCTCGCGGTCGACCAGGAAGGCGGCGTTCATGATCATCTTGTCGCCGATCGGTTTGTTCGAGCGCGAGGCGATGGCGGCGTCGCGCAGCGCCTCGTAAATCTCGCTCACGTACACGTCGGCCTTGCCCTGCAGCGCCGACTCCACCACCCGCCCGAGCTGCATGCGCGAGAAGTACGTCGAGGTCGACGTGTTGGACTGGATCTCTTCCTTCAGCCGGCGGATCTCTTCGTTCTCCGACTCGATCTCCTTGATGACCTGGTCCTTGTCCCAGTTCACCTTGAGGCCGAACTCGATCTTGCCGTCCATCTTCTGGAGCACGTCGCTGAGCGCGTCGTAGGTCCCCTTGAGGAACTCCTTGATGTCGTTCTCGGTGCGGAAGACGGTGCCGAAGCTCATGGGGAGGACGGTGAAGTCCTTCATGACCAGCTCGTTCACGTGCTCGTGCGCCAGCGCGTTCTCGCGGGTCGGATCGAAGACGATCAGCGGGCAGTTGGAGACGACGGCGGCGAACTCTTTGTAGTGGACGGTGTAGACGCGGTCGCCGCGCCCGCCGATGCCCACTGGGCCGAAGTCGCGCGGCGGATCGGTCTTGATGATGCAGTAGACGTACTTGCCTTGTTCGGTATCGGTCTGCGGCGGCGCCGTCTGCAGTTGTTCTTCCATCGATCCAAGATCCTCGGCTGAAACTGGGGGGACATAGAATACAAGCAAATTCGTGACAGCCCGCGATCTCGTCACCCGCATCGAGCGGTGGTTCCGGAAGTATCAACGCCCCCTTCCGTGGCGCGCAAACTACGAGCCGTATCGAGTCTGGGTGTCCGAGGTGATGGCCCAGCAGACGAGAATCGATGTGGTGCTGGCGTATTTCGAGAAGTTCCTGGCGCGGTTTCCGACCATCGAAGCGCTCGCCGCGGCCTCCGACGACGACGTCACCGCCGCTTGGTCAGGCCTTGGTTACTACCGCCGCGCGCGCATGCTGCGCGATGGCGCGCGCGCGGTGCGCGAGCGCTTCGGCGGCAAGTTGCCGCGCGGCGTCGACGAGTTGCAGTCCATACCGGGCATCGGCCGCTACACCGCCGGAGCCATCGCGTCCATCGCCTTCCGGCGCCCCGCGCCGATCGTCGACGGCAACGTGGCGCGCATCCTGGCGCGCCTCTTCGCCATCGACGAGGCGCTGGGAACGCCGGCGCTGATGCGCGCCGCATGGACGCGGGCGGAAGCGTTGGTGGCGCTCGCGTCCGCGCCGCGCGACTTCAATCAGGGGCTGATGGAGATCGGCGCGCTCATTTGCACGCCGCGCAAGCCGGCGTGCGGCCATTGCCCGTTGCGCGCGGCGTGCGCCGCCTTCGCGGCAGGCCGCGTCGCCGAGCTTCCGCGGCCGAAGTCCAAGCCGGCCACGAGGACCATGACCATCCCGCTCTACGTGGTCACCAACCGCGGCCGGGTGATGATGCAGCGAGAAAACGGGCCGCTGATGCGCGGCATGTACCACCTCCCGCACGGCGACACCAGCCTGCTCACCGGCAAGCCGTTGCGGGTGAAGAACGCGGAGTCGGTCGGCTCGTTCCGGCACACGGTGACCAATCGGCGGATCGTGTTCGAGGTGTTGGTCGTTCGTCGTTCGTCGTTGGTTGGGGAGTGGATCCACCCGCGAGACCTCGCCACCATCCCCCACCCGTCCTACGTGCGCAAAGCGTTGCGGCTCGCCGGAATATGCAAGTGAGAGCTTGTTGTATATTCAGGCCATGAGATTTGCCCTCGCTGTGGCAGTCGCTCTTACCTCCACCGCCCTCCTCGCGCAACCGCGCACTTACGAGATCCGGAAGGACCCCAAGAACCTCGTCGAGTTCCATGCCGAGGACACCTACGACGCGTTCGATGGGAAGACGAACAACGTCACCGGAACGATCGTGGCGGACCCGGCGAAGGCCAGCGCGTCGAAGGTCGACATCTCCATCGACCTCGCCTCGCTCGACACCGGCATCTCGCTGCGCAACTCGGAGATGCGCAACCGTTACCTGCAGACGCCGCGGTTTCCCGCCGCCACGTTCAAGTCGGTGAGCGTCGCGGCGTCGGAGGCGATCGTCGCGAACCAGCCGGTCGACCTCAAGGTAACCGGCGACTTGACGCTGCACGGCGTAACGAAGCGGATGACGCTGCCGGTGCGCGTGGTGCTTTTTGCCGACGGCCGGATCCATGTCACCTCGCAGTTCAACATTCACATGCCCGACTTCGACATTCACGTGCCGAAGAACATCCTGGTGACGGTCGACGACATGATTCCGGTGCGGATGGATTTGTGGGCAGTGGCGAAATGACGGGGTAAAATCGTCCCAATGCCCGGGCGTGTGCTGGCGGTCGCGATTGTCTCACTCCTCCTCGCCGCCCCCTCCTTCCCGCAGTGCAATCTCGCTCCCGTGGCCGGCGCGCAATTCCGCAGCACGATCTTCGATCTCTCCATCGACGGCAATCGCGGCTGGGCGGCGACGGGCTACGGGATCACGCTCTATGACCTCAGCGCCGATCCGCCACTGATCCTCGACAGCATCGGCCTGCCGGGCACCACGCGCGTGGTGCGCGCGGCGAACGGCGTGGCCTACGTCGCCAGCGGCAGCGCGATCCAGGTCGTCCGCTGGAACGGCCGCACGCTGCAGCTCGCAGGCTCCGTCGACGCCGGCGCGACCATCAACGATCTCGCTCTCACCACCATCTATCTCTACGCCGCGACGGCCAACCGCATCATGCAGTTCGACCTTCTCAATCCGAACGCGCCGGCGAAGACCTCCGCGACGTTCAGCACCAGCGCCGCGAACATCGGCTCGCTCGCCCTGACCGGCGACATCCTCTACGCCACCGACGGCGACCCCTCGGTGGAAGTGTTTTCCATCATCACGCCCGCCCTCCCGCAGCGTCTCGGCTCCTTCAACACCCTGATCGTGCGCCCGACCGCCATTCACGCGCGCGATAGCCGCGTCTACGTCTCCGACGGGCAGCAGACCGACATCTTCGCCGGCACGGCCGCCAGTCCGTCGCGCGCCGGCGCCGAGACCTTCCCGTTCGGATCGACGTCGTTCGCGGCGCTGACGTCGAGTGCCATCTTCGTCGCCGGCAACGACCGGCGGCTTCGCGCGTTCGACGTCAGCAGCGCCGCCGCGCCGGTGGAGATTTTCCGCACCGAGCTGGCGGCGACGTCCGGCACGGTCAATCGCATCAACGCCATCGAGCTGGGCCTCGGGCATCTGTACGCCGGGGCGGGCGACATCGGCCTGCTGGCGTACGACGTCCGCCTATTCACCGCGCCGTTCCCGATGCGCAGTTACGCCACGATCGCCACCGGATCGGTGGTGGCCGCGGCCGGGCGGGCGTACTTCGGCCGCGCGGCCGGACTGGTGGAGTATGCGCAGACATCGTCGGGCGCATTGACCGAGGGGCGGTCGTGGGACAAGAGCCGGCCGGGCGTGACGCACGACGTCGACAACGACTTTCTCCTCACCTCCTCCGGCGCCACGGCGACGATGTGGGCGCTCTCGCCAACGACGCCGACGCCGATCGGCACGACGACGTTTTCGTCGCCGGTGAAGCAGGCGGTGCAGCTCGGCACGACTGCCTACGCCGTGCTCGAGGACCGCACCCTCTGGAGCGCCGACCTCACCCAACTCTCGGCGGCGCCGCGGCAGATCGCGATCAACATCGCGCCGCAGTTCATCGTTCGTTCCGGCTCGAACATCGCGCTGGCCGACTTGCGCAACGACGGCACGACGGTCGTGGCCATGCTCAAAGCGGACGGCTCGGGCATCGCCGGCTCGGCGAGCGTCGCCGGCATCGCCACGGCGGGCGTCGCGCTCTCCGGTACGACCGCCGCGGTCTGGACCTTCCGCGGACTCACGCTCATCAGTTTTCCCGCCGGCTCGACGACGGTGCTGCCACAGTCGAACACGGTCGCCGCGACGCGGCTGGCGATGAACGGCGCCAAGCTGGTGGAGATGACCGATTCCGCCGTGATCGTGTGGGACATCGCGACGCAGCGCGTCACCGCGCAGTACACCGTGCCGGGGACGCCGGCGGCGGTGGCCATCTCGCCGAACGGCTCGTTCGCGGACCTCGCCACCTTCGACGGCGTGACCGCGGTGCAGCTCGCGCCGGCGTCGCGCATGCCGTCGCTCGTCCCGGCGGCGAATCCGAACCTGTATGCGAAGAAGCTCGTGGCCACGGCGAACCGCCTGGTGCTCTTCGACGGTCGCAACGCAGACCTCTTCAACAGCTCGCTCGGCTACCGCGGCGGCATTCACGTCAGCGGAACGGTCGACGTCGCGGCGAACGACAGCGCCGTGTTCACGATGAGCAACACGCTCGGCGTCGGCAAGTACACCATCGACGGCGATCCGCTCGGCGCCGCGATCGTCACCGAGGGAACCGACGCGCAGCCGTTGACGCTCAACGCGATGAACGGCGCGGTGTGGGCGTCGATCGTGCGCGGCTGCCCGCTCAACTGCGAGAAGAAGACGATTGTCTTCGACGCGCGCGGCGCGCTGACGCAAACGGCGACCATGACCGGCGCGGTGCGCGACGTCGCCTTGAGCGGCGCGCGCGCCTACGTGCTTACCGAGCTGCCGGACGAGATCCGCGTGCTCGACATCAGCGATCCGGCGCATCCGCGGCAGCTCGCCAGCCGGGCATCGGAGGGGACGCGGCTGCCGCTCTCCATCGCCTACGCAAACGGAGTGGTCTACGTCCTCGGCGAGAAGCTGGTGCAGTACGCCGAGGGCGATCTGTCGAAGCTCGCCGAGCCGCTCGGCGCGTACGTCGACGATCCGGCGCTCGGCGTCACCTACGCCGACCAGCGCGTGCGGATCGATGGAGGCTGCCTGGCCATCACCGGCCGGCAATACTCGCCGCAGCTCTTCACCACGGCGCTGGCGCCGCAAGCGAGCTTCGCCACACCGTCCGCGGCGCGGGCCATCGCCGCGCAGCCCGGCCGGCTCTACGTGCTGACGGATCACTCGCTGGAGATCTGGTCGGCGTCGCCGCTGCCGGTGCCGCTGAAGCGGCGGGCGGCGCACTAGTGTCATTCCGAGCCGCGAAGACGGCGAGGAATCCCCCGCGCCCGTGCGATACTCGCCCATCGGCGGGGGATCCCTCCCCTTCGCTACGCTCAGGGTCGGGATGACACCGCCATGAAGATCGAATTCACGTCCGACGCGAACGCCTACCGCGTCACCCTCGCCGACCCGCCGCTGAACATCCTCGACATCGCCATGCTCGAGGAGTTGCGCGACGCGGTGGCACGCGTGCAGCCGGACCGCCACGCGCTGATCGTCGACGCCAAGGGCGACAAGGCCTTCTCCGCCGGCGCCAGCGTGCAGGACCATGTCGGCGATCGCGTGACGACCATGTTGCGCAACTTCCATGACTGTTTCCGCATGCTCGCCCGCCTCGACGTGGTGACCGTCGCGCTGGTGCGCGGTGCCGCGCTCGGCGGCGGCTGTGAGCTGGCGATGGCCTGCGACTTCGTCCTCGCCTCCGACCGCGCCAAGTTCGGCCAGCCGGAGATCAACCTCGGCGTCTTTCCGCCGGTGGCCGCGTATCAGCTCTCGCGCCTCACCGCGCCGCGCAAGGGCCTCGAGCTGCTCCTGACCGGCGACGCGCTCGACGCCGCCGCCGCGGAGCGCCTCGGCCTGGTCAACGCGGTCTTCCCCGCCACCGAATTCGACGCCCGCTCAGGCGAGTGGCTGCAGCGTCTCTACCGGCAGAGCGCGTCGTCGCTGCGATTCACCAAGCGCGCGTTCCGGCTGGCGCAGAGCGCCGACTTCGACGAGCGGCTGGCCACCGTCGAGCGCCTCTACCTCGAGGAGCTGATGAAGACCAGCGACGCGAACGAGGGCCTCGCCGCGTTCATGGAAAAGCGCAAGCCGGCGTGGACGGGGCGGTGAGCTACTTCACGCCCAACATCATTCGTTTGATGATCGGAATCAACATTGCCAGGATGAGCGTGACAGCCGCGGCGGTCACGAACGCGATCATGAACACTTCCGAGAAACTCCGGTTCCCGACCAACCCTGCCACCCACCCGGCGACGTAGTTGCCCATCGCGGTGGCGAAGAACCACACTCCCATCATGAAGCCGACGATACGGGCCGGCGAGAGCTTGGTCACCATGCTCAGCCCCACCGGGCTGAGACAGAGCTCGCCCAGCATCTGCAGGAAGTAAAGACCGATCAGCCAGAAGGGGCTAACCCTCTCGCCAAGCAACTGGAAGTGGCGCGCCGCCGGCACGATGAGCAGGAACGAGAGGCTCAGAAAGAAGAGGCCGAGCGTGAACTTCGCGGGGCTTGATGGCTCGCGATGACTGCGCGCCAGGCGGAGCCACAGCCAGGCGAAGATGGGCGAGAAGATGATGACGAAAAGCGGCTCGACGGATTGGAACCAGCTCGACGGATAGGTGAAGCCGAATACGGTCAGCCGCGTGGCCCGGTCGGCGAAGAGCGTAAGGCTGGATCCAGCCTGTTCGAAGCCGGCCCAGAAGATCAGGGCGAAAAAGGTGAGAATCAAGGCCGCTCCGATGCGGCTCCACTCTTCGCGCGTGAAGGGTGCTTTGAGCGCGATGGGGACCGATTCGACCGCCGCCGTCGGCGCCTTCTTCGCTTCCTCTACGGGCGTGAGGTATTTGCGGCCGAAGACATATTGAACGAGGCCGAACACCATCCCCACACCGGCGGCGGCAAACCCGATGTGCCAGTTGATCTTCTGGCCGAGCCAGCCGGTGACCAGCGGCGCGAAGAACGCGCCGGTGTTGATGCCCATGTAAAAGAGCGAGAAACCGGCGTCGCGGCGTGGATCGTCACGCCGGTAGAGGGTGCCGACCATCGTACTGACATTCGGTTTGAGCAGGCCGGTGCCGATGACGATCAGTCCCAGGCCGAAGAAGAAAAACGGCAAGCCGGGGATGGCCATCGAGAAGTGGCCGCAGGCAATGACGATCCCGCCGACGAGCACCGCGCGGTAGTGGCCGATGAAGCGGTCGGCGATGAAGCCGCCCGGGATCCCCATCAGATACACCAGCATCGTGTAGAGGCCATAGATCTGCGTGGCCTTCTTGTCGGGAAAACCGAGGCCCGGCTGAAGGACGGACCCCGTCATGTAGAGCACCAGCAGCGCCCGCATGCCGTAGTAGCTGGCGCGCTCCCACATCTCGGTGAAGAAGAGCGTGGCCAGCCCGCGCGGGTGGCCGAACCACTGTTTCCCGGTAACGGCGGCGTCAGTCATGCGGGGCATTCTCAGGCAGCGATGATGCACAATGCAATGGCGATGACGACGGTCGCCGCTCCCGCCGCCCTCCAGCGAAACGTTCCCCTCGCGCCGCTGACCACCATCGGCATCGGCGGCCCGGCGACGTATTTCGTCCGCGCGTCGACGGTCGACGAGATCCGGGAAGGCATCGCCTGGGCGGCGGAGATCGGCGAGCCGCTGTTCGTCCTCGCCGGCGGCAGCAACCTCCTCATCGCCGATGAGGGCTTCGACGGCGTGGTGCTGCATCTCGACCTGCGCGGCGTCACCGTGGAGAGCGAAGACCCGACGAGCGTCATCGTGAAGGTAGCGGCCGGCGAGCGTTGGGACGACTTCGTCGCCATGGCGGCGGCGAAGGGGTGGGCCGGCATCGAGTGCCTCTCCGGCATCCCCGGCTCGGCCGGCGCGACGCCCATCCAGAACGTCGGCGCGTACGGCCAGGACGTCAGCGAGACGATCGTCCGCGTCGAGGTCCTCGAGCGCGACACCGGCCGCGTGGTGACGCTGACGAACTGGGACTGCCGGTTCGCGTATCGCAGCAGCGTTTTCAAGACCGCGGCGAAGGACAAGTACGTCGTGCTCGCCGTCACCTACTGCTTGAAGCCGAACGGCGCGCCCGCCATCCGCTATCCCGAACTGCAGAAGCTCGTCGACGAGAGCGCCACTCTTCAGCAGGTCCGCGACGCGGTGATCACTGTTCGCAAACGCAAGGGGATGGTCATCGACCCCGCCGACCCCGACACCCGCAGCGACGGCTCGTTCTTCATGAATCCGGTCCTTTCGCAGGGGGAGTTCGAGCGCCTCGCCAATCGCGAGATGCCGCATTACCCGTCAGGCGACGAGGTGAAGCTCTCCGCCGCCTGGCTGATCGAGCACGCCGGGTTCCACAAGGGGTGGATTCACGGCAACGTCGGGCTCTCCACGAAGCACACCCTCGCCATCGTCAATCGCGGCGGCGGCACCGCGCGCGAAGTGCTTTCTCTCGTGCAAACGATCCAGTCGAAGGTCCGCGAGACGTTCGGCGTGGAGCTCCACCCCGAGCCGAATTTCGTCGGGTTCTTGACATAAGGAACACCGAGGTATCCTCGGACGGGTGCGACGCTGGAACGAGAAGAAAGCACCATGGCTCATTCACGCACGACCAGCAAAACCAGCGGAAAGGAGGCGATTTATGACAGGCGACGAAATTCATGATGCATTGCTCGAGCCCGACGAAGAGTGTGACGATCGCGATTTTGACTTCAGCAAGGCCGTCCCCAGAAAGCACTACTTCCCATTCCTCGGCATCCGCGTTTTCCTCGATCCCGATACGGCCGAGTACTTCCCGACCGAAGAAATGGTCAACGACGCTTTGCGCATGCTGATCAACGAAGGGCGTGCAACCAAGCAGCCGCCCCCGCGGACGGTCTAGACCTTCCCCTTCTCGAACACCCGCACGATCGTCGACAGCGGAACACTCCGCTCGAGGTACTCCCACACCGCGAGCACGTCCTCGCGGGAACGGATCTCGGCGGAGATCGGCACCGCGCTCTCGACGATGGCATAGCGCGCGCGGTTGTACCACTTGCGCGCTTCCTCCGGATCGTTCTGCAGCCGCTCCCGCGCGTGCTGCACCAGCAGGGCCTGATCGGAGGGGACGTCCTCCGCCTTGAGCCTCTTCACCGACGGTTTGACGCTCTTCTCATGTTCGCGCACCACGAACTTTCGCCGCTTCCGCTCGAGCGACTCGGTGTCGCGGCGGATCACTCCCTGTTCGCCGAGCGCCTGGATCGCCGCGGCGAAGCTCTCACCTTCGTCGAGGCGGACCCCCGAAAGGTAGAGCAGCTTTCCTTCGTCGTTCGGCTTTTCGGAGAGCCGGCTCCAGATGACCATGGCATGGATGCTGGCGGCCACCTCGCCGCGCCTGAACCACAGCCGGCCGCGGGAGCCGAGCCGCAGCGGCTGCGCGTGCTCGATCTGCGCTCCCTGCTCCGCGATGTCGAGGATGGAGATCGCCGCCGCGCCGAAGCTCCCCAAGAGCCGCTCAACCACCACGTACCGCTCGATGGTCCGTAAATCTCTGATGTCCGAGCTCATGGCTGCCGATTGTGTTGGGACCGGGAGCGGTAGTTTATCTCCTCTTCCACATATGGAGCGAGCGCGTCGCGGACGACGTCAGGGACGGGCGCCGGTTTGAACTCCCCTTTTCTGACGTTGACCAGGATGTATTTCCCGGTGGCGACCACGATGTCCCGATCGTCGCTGCGGCGCACTTCGAAGTTGAGATGGATGGAGCTCGTGCCAATTTTGCCGAAGTAGGCGTCGACGATGAGCAGCTCGTCGAGGGTGACGGGATGGAAAAAATCGCACTCCACGTGCACGCGCGGCAGCCAGAATCCGAGCTCGTCGAACAGCCGCCGGTACGACAGCCCGCACGAGCGGAACAGCTCGACCTCGGCCAGCCCGAAGAAGCGGAGGTACGCCTGGTAGTTGATGATGCCGGCGGCGTCGATGTCCTCCCACCGCACGTATTCCGAGACCGAGAAGCGCATGCCGATAGAATCTAATCATGAGAACAGCAACGATTGTAGTGATGGTCATCATGGCCGCCTCGGCGGGGTCCGCGGTCGAACCGCCGCAGGTCACGGCCATCAGTGCCGCGCGGCTCATCGACGGGCGCGGAGGCAACCTCGTCGCGCCGGCGGTGGTGATCGTGCGCGGCAACAGGATCGAATCGGTCGGCGGCGCCGTCCCCGCCGGCGCGCAGGTCATCGACCTCGGTGACATGACCCTCCTCCCCGGCCTCATCGATGCGCACACCCACGCGCTGCTGCAGGGCGATATCACCGCCGAGGATTACGACAAGCAGCTCTTCCGCGAATCGCTGCCGTATCGCGCACTGCGCGCGACGCGCGCGCTGAAGATCGCCCTCGACCACGGCTTCACCACCATCCGCGACGTGGAGACCGAGGGGGCGATGTACACCGACGTCGACCTCAAGCGCGCCATCAACAACGGTGTGATCGCCGGTCCGCGCATGATCGTCTCCACGCGTGCGATGTCCGTCACCGGCGGGTACGGCCCGAACGGCTATTCGCCCGAGGTGACGTATCCCCGCGGCGTGCAGCTCGTCGACGGCGTGGAAGGCGCGCGGAAGGCGGTGCGCGAGCAGATCGGCAACGGCGCCGATTGGATCAAGGTCTACGCCGACCGCGCGTACTTCGTGGCCAAGGACGGCTCGCTATCGTCGATTCCGACCTTCACGCTCGACGAGATGAAGGCCATCGTCGACGAGGCGCACCGGCTGCGGCACAAAGTCGCCGCGCACGCCATGGCGAGGCCGGGATTGGAGAACGCTCTCACCGCGGGCGTCGACTCCATCGAGCACGGCGTCGCCATCCCCGACGATCTGCTCGACATGATGGTGGCCAAGGGCGTCTACCTCTGCCCGACGCTCACGGTCACCGAGTACGTCGCGCCGGGCCGCACCGCGGCGGGGGCGCCGATCTGGGGAAAAATCCTCGACTACCACCGCGACTCCTTCCGGCGTGCGTTGAAGAAGGGCGTGAAGATCGCATTCGGCACCGACGCCGGCGGCTTCGCCTGGGACGAGATCAACCAGGCGAAGGAGTTCTCGTACTACACGCGCTTCGGCATGACGCCGATGCAGGCCATCCTCTCGGGAACGCGCGTGGCTGCGGAGCTGCTCGACATGAGCGACCGCATCGGGACCATCGAGGCGGGCAAGCTCGCGGACATCGTCGCCGTGCCGGGCAATCCGCTCGATGACATCGCGGCGATGGAACGGGTGGGGTTCGTGATGAAGGACGGGTCGGTGGTGAAGAAGCCGTAGCCCGTGTCATCCCGAGCGTGAGCGAGGGACCGGTGTGGGCGGGCGGTGCCCAAAAGCCGCCGACGCGCGCCGCCCGCCCACACCGGTCCCTCGCTCACGCTCGGGATGACACCCGTTAACCAATCTCCCCTCCTCCCGTATTAGGGTGGACATTCGGAGGTTTCCTCAATGGAAGGTGGTTTCATGTTCATGCCCGTCATCGTGTCCCTCGGCTTCTTCGCCATGGTCGTCTGGATCGTCTGGCTGGGCACCAACTCGAAGAATCGCCGCGCGCAGGCGCAGGTGGAAGTGCAGACCAAGCTCATCGAGCGGTTCGGCACATCGAAGGAATTCATCGAGTTCCTGCAGTCGCCGGCCGGCCGCCAGTTCGTCACCGGCGTCGAGGTGACGTCGAATCTCTACGCCCGCGACCGCATCGTCAGCGGATTCGGAAAGGGCATCGTCATCTCACTGCTCGGACTCGGATTCCTGGCCATCTGGATCTTCGACGACAACCGCGGCTTCCTCTACCCGGGTTTCATTCTCCTCGGCCTCGGCGTCGGCTTCTTCCTCTCGACGCTGCTGACCATCAAGCTGTCGAAGTCGTACGGCCTGATTGATGCCGACCGCAGCGATCTGTCGGTGAGCGGCTCGTGAGGCAGCGATGCTGGCGGAAGGAGTTCTGATCGCGCCGCAGTTCCTCGCGGCGCACGCGACGACGGCACGGCGGATGCCGAATCAGCCGATGGATGAAGCGAGATTCGAGGCGTTCTATCGCCAGTCGGCCGGAAAGATCTGGTCGTACATCTATCGGATGACCGGCGACGCCTCCGCCGCCGACGACCTGCTGCAGAAGACGTTCTTCCGTTTCCTGCGCAGCAATCCGGTCATCGCCGACGAGGACCACCTCCGCCGCTACGTCTACAAGACGGCGACGAATCTGGTCTTCGATCACTTCCGCGAGGCGAAGCGCGACCGCGCGATGGCCATCGAGATGCCGCAGTCGGACTTCCGCGCCGACCGCGGCGAGCTGCGCCACGACATGATGCGGGTCTTCTCGGAGATCAAGCCGCAGGAGCGCGCTTTGCTGTGGCTGGCGCACGTGGAAGGCTCGTCGCATGAGGAGATCGCCGAGGCACTGGGTGTGAAAGCGAAGAGCGTGAAAGTGATGCTGTTCCGGGCGCGCAAGCGCCTCGGCGCGCTGCTGTCGAAGAAAGGGCTGGCGCCGGAGGGAGCGCGATGAACACGAGCTGCCGTCTGGAACCGGATGCCGTCCGCGCCGCGTCGAGCGGCGAGTGGACCGTCTCGCTGCGCGCGCACGTCGACAATTGCACCGATTGCGCGGCGGCGGCCGAGGTGGGGCCGTGGATGGAAGAGTTCGCGCGCCTCGACGATCGGGAGCACATCCTCCCCGACCCCGCCGTGTTGTGGCTGAAAGCGAAGCTGATGCAGTCGAACGCGACGATGCAGCGTGCGTCGCTGCCGATGACCCGCTTGCAGATCGGCGCGTACCTCGCCGTCGCCGCCTGCTGGGCCTCGCTGCTGACGTGGAAGTGGTCGGCGATCCAGGCCTGGGTCACCAGCTTCACGCCGAGCCACATGGTGATGGCGTCGGCGAGCGCGCAGGCCACGGCGTCGCTCTCGGTCAGCGTCTTCGCCGCGGTAGTGGTGCTGTCGTCGGCCACGGTGTTCGTGGCCATGCATACCATCCTCGCGGAAGAGTGATTCTCGCCTCATGTAGGACGGGCTTCAGCCCGTCGACCCGAGAAGACGGGCTGAAGCCCGTCCTACATTTGCCCTAGAACGAGGCCCATAGCACGACCCTTTTGAATGCGTAAAAGTACGGGCGGGCGTCGCCGATCTCGGCGAGCAGCCGGTCGCGGTACCGGGCGACGAACTCCTCGAACGCGGCGGGCTCGAGCCGGCTCTGGTAATCCGTCAGCGTCGTTCCCTTCACCCACTCGACCACGTCGGCGCTCGACGGCAGGACGTGCCCGTACACCTGCAGGCGCACGTGCTGCCGCGCGAAGCCGAGGGTGTGGAGCAGCTCGGCGTAGCGCTCGGACGGGAGGACGCTCGGCGAGCGCACCTCGAGCCCGAAAGAAGGTGCCAGATCCGCGGCGACTCGGTGCGACGGATGGTCGAAGTTCGACGGCATCTGCACCGCGAGCTGCCCATGCGGGGCGAGGAAGCCGGCCAGCCTGGTGAAGAGGCGCGGGTGATCGCCGATCCAATGCAGCGCGGCGTTGGAGAAGACGAGATCGTACGGCCGGTCGGTGACGAAGGCCTCGACGTCGCCGCGCTCGAAGCGGAGGACATCCGAACCGAACGAGGCGCTCTCGAGAAGCATGGTCTCCGAGTTGTCGATGCCGAGGCTCTCCTCGGCTTGCAGGTGATCGTGCAGGGCGCGCGTCAGCTCGCCGGTCCCGCAGCCGAAGTCGACGACGCGCATGCGCGGCCGGTGCTCGATGAGCGCCAAGAGGTCACGGAACGGCTGCGCGCGCTCGGACTTGAACTTCTCGTACTGCTCGGGCGACCAAGAACTCATCGCAATCGATCCCAATTCATGATCGCGTTCATCACCAGCGCGTACGACCCCTGCGTGTTTCCCCGCCACATGGGATTACTGGCGAAGAGGATGACGTGGCCGCGGCCGCGCGGGGCGTCGATGACCACCGGCTTGCCGGCCAGCTCGTCGCCGCCGTCGAGCATGCCGGAGAGCAGCAGGTCGTCCGCTTTCTTGGCGAATGAGACGACCACGCGCGGGCGGTCTTCCGGCCGCGGCATCAAGTGCTCGGAATTCCACGGCGCGTCCTCCGGCGTCTGGAATCCCTCCTCCCCCGGCGCGGGCTTGGCGCGCTCGGGCAGCGGCACGAATGTACGGCCTTGCGGGACGTCGGGATCGTTCTTGCCGCCGCGGCCGCTGGGCCGCGATTCGGCGTCGGCGGGCGGCGTGTTGAGGCCGACGCGGAAAATCGGCGTGCTGGCGAAGTAGATGGGGATGGTGTCGTCGTAGCCGGCGACGATGGGGCTCTTCTTGTCCGTCACCGTCGCGGAGAGGATCGTCCCCGGCGCCTTCAGTTTCTGCGGGGCGACCACTCGGACGTAGCGCGCCAGGCCGTACTCGACGGCCCACACCGAGGTGTCGCGCGCGGTGACGAGCAGGCCGCCGTCCTCCACGAACTTCGTCAGGTTGGCGACGCCGGTGAGGCCGAGGCCGGGACGCATGTCATCGGTTTCGTCCACGCCGAGGTTGGGCGTGAGCGCGGACTTCTTCCATGGCAGCGCCGGACCGGGTGGCATCCCGTTGACGATCTCCTGCGACGCGTTGTTGCCGCCGGTGGGCGGGAAGACGATGACGTCGAACGAGTCGCGCAGGCTCGGCATCTTCGCCACCTGCTGCGTCGAGACGTACGTGTACGGCACGCCGAGCGATTCGAAAGCCAGGCGCCACCACCCTTCATCCTGCGTGCGCAGCCAAGTGTGGAGGAGGGCGATGCGCGGCTTCGGCTTGCCGGCGTCAGCCCAGTGCGCGCGGATGTACGCCGTGTCGGCGTTGTTGGTCGCCGGAACGGCGGGCTGAAGCCCGCCGCTCCACTCGTGCATCGGTACCTTGAGCACCTCGGCATTGGCGACGCGCTTGAACTCCAGGTTTTTCAGATAGCCGAGCGTCCAGCCGGTGTCGTCGTACACCCGTTCGTCGCTGCGGACGTACTGCACGTCGAGCATTGTGTCGGCGAGCCGCGAGTACGGCTGGTCCATGCGGACGATGAAGCTGCTCTTGGCGAAGGTGACCGGCTTCGCCGGCTCCGATTTCTTTTCGTCCGACGGCGGTTTCTCCGGCGGCCAATCCGTCTTCATGGTGAACGGGCCGTCGGCGACGTGCACCTCCACGCCGTGCGTGCGCAGCAGCGCCATGAGGTCGGTGAGCTGTCCCTGCCGCTTCTGCGCGCCGTCGAACACCCACGCCGCCGGCCCTTCGTTCGACGCCTTGGCGATGGAGCGCTTGCCGAGCAGATGGAACTGCTCGAGGAAGTGCCGGCGCCGGTCGGCCATGTCCGAGAGCGCGAGCAGCAGCCCGCTCTGCTGATAGTTGACGTTGTTGCGCAGCGACCACTTCACGATCGGCAGCGGCGGATTGGGACGGAACCACGCCCGCTCGCTCTGCGCGCGCACCAGGCGGTTTTCCGTCGACGGATAGCGGTTGCCGAACGTCTCGTAGAAACGGCCGATGGTGTTGTGGCCCATCCCCGTCCAGAACATGTAGTTCGGAGCCCAGCCATCGTAGAAACCGTAGGTCCACACACCGGGTACGCCGCGCTTGGTCATCTCCTGCACTTCGTGCCACGCCATGCGGTGCCACTCGTCGATCATGAGCGGATCGAGCGACGCGTTGTACGGGCCGGTGCCGGTGGAAATGTAGAGGAACGGCACCGACTCGTGCAGGTCGTGGACGACCTGCGGGTGGAAGTCCCAGTACGCCTTCAGCACGTTCTGGCTCAGCTTCAGCGCCAGGCCCATGTTGTCGCGGTTGTTGTCGTGCGCGACGTAGTGGCCCCAGTAGATCAGCGGCGGCGTGGGCAGCTTGGGATTGGCCTGGCGGTAGCGCACCAGGTCGACCTGGCGGTTGCGGCCGTCGACTTCGAGCACGGGCGTGATGAGGAAGATGACGTTGTCGCGGATCTTGCGGATCAGCGGCGATTCGCCGACCGCCAGCCGGTAGGCAAGCTCCATCAGCATCTCGGGGCTGCCGGTCTCCGGCGAGTGCATGGCGCCGGTCGCGTAGTACATCGGCTTCCCCTCGGCCACGAGCTTGGCGGCGTCGGCGTCGGAGATCTTCCGCGGATCGGCAAGCTGGCGGGTGATGTCGCGGTACCGGTCGAGGTTGGCGATGGTCTCGTCGCTGGAGACGGCGACGACGATCATCTCGCGCCCCTCCTCGCTCTGGCCGATGGAGAAGACTTTCACCCGCGGCGACGCCGCCTCCAGCGCGCGCATGTAGCGGTACACGTCCTCGGCGTACGTGAGGTGGTTCTCCGCGCCGGCGATGTACCCCAGGAACTTCAGCGGAGTGGGCACGGTCGCTGAGGCGGGGAGGTGATCGACCATCTCGGTGGTGAACTGCAGGCCGGTGGTGAACTGGCGGATCTGCCGGGTGTACTCGGCGTCGTCCGTTTGCTGCGCGCTTGCCCTGAGCGTAGCCGAAGGGAGCGCGGTGGCGGCGGTGAGGAGCGCGGCGACGAGAGTCTTGAACATCAATCCTCCATCAGACAAGCATTCCGTGGCGCAGGATATCGGCGATGTCGCTGACGACATCGCGCGAGTCTTTTCCGAACGGCTCGGGGACGTTGAAGAGAATCTCGATCGAGAAGTAGTTGAAGAAGAGGCGCGAGGTCAACAGCAGCGCGGAGATCGGCGTCACGCTGGGGCGCATGCGCGAGCCGATCCGAGCGAGGGCTTCTTCGCCGAGGACGCCGGCGATGCGCTGCCCCATCTCCGCATAGAACTTGCGGATGTGCGTGCCGTCGAACTCGATGACGTCGACGTAGATGAGGGCGATGTAGCTGCGGAACTCGCGGACGCTGTCGCGCGCGGCGAGGCCGAGCTTCTCGATGTTGTCGGGGAATTGCCCGGCCAGCAGCGCGCGCATGAAGGGATAGCGCCTGGTCTCGGTGATGCTCCAGAACTCGTCGAGCAGCGTGCGGAAGATGGTCTCTTTGTCCGGGAAGTGGTGGTAGACATTCCCCGTCGAGACATTGGCCTCGCCGGCGATGTCGCGAACGGTGGTGGCGCGATAACCGCGATGGGAGAACAGCTCGAGGGCGGCGTCGAGCACCTGCCGCCGGCTGCGCTCCGACCTCTCCTCTCTCTGCATGCCGAGCCGGGCGACAGGCTACGCGCCGCGGCGCCGGAGGTCAACGGATGGGGCGGTCGTCGTTGGTCGTTGGTCGAGAGGCGATGGTCGCGTAATGTGTTACGCGACACGGTTCTCCGCCGCTATCCGCCTCCTGTCGCATAACGTTGTCGCATAACGCGCTACGCGACAGCAGACTCACGCCGGCGCTCCACATCATGTAGAGCTTCCTGCCTTTCGTGCGTGACCGAGGGAGCCTCGGCGGATGAGCAATCCCCCGAAGCTTCTCGACAGAATGCGCGACGCGCTGCGCGCCCGGCATTACAGCGCGCGAACGGAGGAAGCGTACGTCGCGTGGGCGCGGCGCTTCATCCTCTTCCACGGCAAGCGGCATCCTTCAGCCACGGGCCCGGAGGAGGTGAACGCGTATCTGACGGCGCTGGCCACGCGCGACCGGGTCAGCGCGGCGACGCAGAACCAGGCGCTCTGCGCGATTCTCTTTCTCTACCGGCACGTCCTGGGGGATCCTCTGCCGTGGATCGACGACCTGGTGCGCGCGCGGCGGCCGGCGCGATTGCCGGTAGTGCTGACGCGCGAGGAGGTGGAGAGCGTACTGGTGCGCGTGGCGGGAACGCCGGGACTCGTTGCGCGGCTGCTGTACGGGTCGGGCCTGCGTCTGCTGGAGGCGCTGCGCCTGCGGGTGAAGGACGTCGATTTTGCGCGACGACAGATCGTCGCACGCGATCCGAAGGGGCGGCACGACCGGACGACGATGCTGCCGCGTGCGCTGGCCGATCCGCTCCGCGAGCAGCTCTCGGCCGCACGCACGCTGCACGAAGAGGATTTAAGGCTGGGGTTCGGGGAGGTGTGGCTTCCGAACGCCCTGGCGAGGAAGCTGCCCTCTGCGGCAGGCGAGTGGATCTGGCAATGAGTTTTCCCGGCGACGAGCCGGTGGCGCGATCCGGCCACGGGAATGGAACGGCGGCACCACCTGCACGAGAGCGCCGTACAGCGCGCCGTTCGCCGGGCGGCGCTGGAATCAGGCATCGCGAAGCGCGTGACCTGCCACACCTTCCGCCACTCCTTCGCCACCCACCTCCTCGAGCGGGGTCAGGACATCCGCACCGTGCAGGAGCTCCTCGGGCACCGCGACGTCTCGACCACGATGATCTACACACACGTGCTGAACCTGGGCGCGAGTGCGGTGCGAAGCCCGCTCGATCCGGCATGAAAGACGCGCGCCTCCACGACGCGTAGCATGATTTCCCGACATGGGAGTATGACGGCTTGCGCATTCGAACGTCGGAACACGTGCAAAATCGCTTCGCGCGGTTGTCGCCGAATTACAAGTTAGCCCGGCAAACGGCGTGCCGCACGGCACCCGCTCCGCAAATAATGGCTTCGAGGGATCCATCAATGGCCAATTGTTCGGCAGAACAAAACCAATCCGGTCAAAATAGTTATACCTATCAGGACGATGAAACCAACCAAGATTGCCCCGACGATTCTCCATCGCAAGAATAATTTCCGCAAACCTAAGTCATCGAATAGTGACGAGTCGAGTTCACGATTCAAAGCTTCCAGCGTGCCCACCAATTTCAGGATTCCCCAATTCCATAGCATAGCTCCTAGCATGTGCGCCGCGGTGATGATAATTGCCACCCAGAGCAAGCCCACGGCTGTCTGTTTGGGCAGCGATCGGGTCGCCACAAATCCGACGATGGCGGCAATTATTGTTAGATAAAAAGCCCATCCTTGTGCAAGAAGCCGAGAAGAATCCCAGTAGTGGCCGTGCCAAAACGTCAGTAATGTTTTTGCTGCCTCCATCCTTCTTTCCGTGCACGCTTCGGTTTCACTCATGATCGCTAGCTCCCGTATCTCACTTCCGTCGGAGGGGACTTCCAATCTTAGGAGAGTCATCAGGCCACCATTTCCACACCTACGTGGCCGTCCCGCCTAAGCACATGCAAGCGGCGCGGCCGACGACGAGCGAGAACGACGGAGGGTAGGGATAAGGGTACGTCACGACACTCCTATGTTGATGTCAAGCACACGAGATCGTCAGGTTCTCAGTTCGACTGATCGTTCGCCAGGACACCTTCGCCCAAACCGCGGTTTTCGCGTCTTCTCGCATTCGGAGCACAGTTGACGGCCAGACAGGTCACCGCGCGGGACGCGGTCGCGCGCACATGGGATGTCGCCATCGTCGGGGGTGGGCCGGCTGGCGCAATGGCAGCGCTGCACCTCGCACGGGCGGGAAGATCTGTAGTGATTCTGGAGCGGGAGTCTTACCCTCGCGAAAAGGTCTGCGGAGACGCGTTAATCCCAGATTCGATCCGTGTTCTGGGTCGAGCAGGTGTGCTGCGGGAGGTGCAAGGTCGCGCGTTGGAGACGACGTCGTTGCGCCTATTTAGGGCAATAATATAGTTGACTGACACGACCTCATTGCCGGATATGGCCGGACAATGCCGGACGGAGGATCAGGATGACGACGCGCGTTCGCGCTCGCAGGCGGGACACCTGATCGAGTCGGGGAGCAGTGGCAACCCGGCGCGAATTGGCGAATCCGGATGCACGAAGGCGTCCACGCTCGCGGCCTGAACATGTTCGTCAGCTTGGTGTTGGCACTGACATTTGCCGTCCATCGTATGGTTCGCTGTCGTTGCTCTGTCGTCATTCATGACCGAAGTATAGACCCGGCGCGCCGTCGCTCACGCTCGACCGGGGTAGAAGTACGCGCGCCGGAAGCCGGGATGGACGGCTTCCATTTCCTCGGCCCACGTTCCAGCAAACTCCACCAACTCGCGATACAGGTAAGCGTCGAGAGTCGTCCTCTCGGCAGTGGCGAGGGTTTCCAGCGTGCGCAGGATGTACTCCGGCAGCCGGACGGTGACGGAGCGGAGCGCAAGCAGAGGCGGTAGGGCGGTAGCCGCATCCTCACCAAGGGTGTCTTGAATCTCCGCGAGAGTCCACCGGCGCAAGGCGATGCATGCGACCTGCCGCCAAGTGAAACGCCACACGCGGCCGGATCGGTACTCCTCGGCACGGTCCTCCTCGGCTTCCCGCTTCAACGCGGCGGGAGACATGCCGAGAAGCCTCGCGGCCTCCCCGAGCCCGTACGACTCCGCGCCGTGTAGAAACAGCGCACGAACCGCCGTCCGTTCGCCGGGTTGAAGAAGCGGAACCTTTCGGCTACGACGTTCGCTTGCACGCGTCTTTTGTCTACCATCGTTGATATCCATACTGCCAACGATAGTGTGAAACTCCGGCCGGATGCAAGCCTCTGACGCCAAGCGGCTGAAAACGTTCGGGCGATCGATCCGCAGCTATCGGAAACAGCGCGGGCTGAGTCAGGATGAACTCGCGGTAGCAGCCCGGCTTTCGCGGAACTACATCAGCGACATCGAGCGCGGCGTGAGGAATCCAAGCCTGCTCGCACTCATCGGACTCTCGCGGGCGCTTCGGTTGCAGTTGCGCGATCTGGTTGCGGATGTGGAACTTCGACTGCGGTAAAGACGATTAGACACGATTACCATCGATTGGACTCTATTACGATAACTCCATACGCATCAATGATTTGCGCAGAGCTAGTTGAGCCATCGGACTGACCCGTCACCACATCCGGAAGCTTGACGCGGCGTAAGATCCGACGTAAGTTGGGCGCGGAGTGTAACCGCAAGGTAACCGGATGTAACCGGCATAAGTTAGGCGGTCCGTTCGGTTATGCGATGCAACATCATGATTACTCATCGGACTTGGCTCATGCTTCGGAAGTATGACGAGAAGAGTTCGCTCTTCTTCGTTCCTCATGTGCACATCCAAGAGGATGCGCCAGCCCTGTTCACGGCCAGCGTCGTAGGACTCGAAAACAGGATGGCCGCCGCCGGGAACTCAGTTGATGAGGCAGAGAGCAACGCCATCGAAATGTTTCAGGTCTTGATTGATTACTCAATCGAGAATAAGACACCACTAAGTTCGCAGCTTGGTGCCGAGGTACCCTTCACCGTAGTTCCCGTGACGCTCGAAAAGGGAAGCGAGTTCTTTGCGGCGTTCTTCGCCGCGCTTGTGAATGCCGTCAGTACTGCGGAAGAGTGGCGCTCCGTTCCGACTACTGTTCTTGTGGCGACATCCTATACGGCCTCGCTCTCTCAAACGTAAGAGCTGCCGTGGCGGATTTTGAAGATACTCACGGGCTTACGTTAGCTACGATACTTAAAACGGATGGATGGTCTGAAGGGGCGAGAAAAAAGAATATCGTCCTTATGGTCAAGAAGGACCACCAATACGTAAACATCAATCCGAATGTTGTGTTGCCCGCTGAACGCGTGGAATCAATATGCCGCAACGCAGGAATCTCGGGCAAACGATTTCAAGAGCTTCTTGCTCGGATTCCCGGACTGACATCCGCCGCAGATCCACCGCCAACGATTCAGTAGCCGAGTGATCGCGCATGCCCAAAAAACCAGAGATGATCGAAGGTCCGGAGGCGTTCCGACGATTCCGCGACGCCACGAAAGCCATACTCGCCGTGCCACATTCGGAGATCAAGAAACGAATGGACGCACACCGCAGGCAGGCCGCTAAGAATCCGAATCGGCGCGGGCCGAAGCCAAAGAATTAGGGCTTCCGCTTCCCGCGTCCCTGCCGCCTAGAACGGCTCCCACGGTTTGTCTGCCGGGCGAACTCCGGTGACGGTTGGCTCCGCACCTTCTCCCACCTTGCCGGTCAGCTCTTTGTACGTCAGGCGCTTCCCCGTGATCTGTTTCATGGCGGTAACAAACCTGTCTCCGTCGTTCATGTCCTTGCGGTAGTTGTAGCGGAACGCCTGTTCGTCGATGTAGCGGAACAAGTGGAACGGCTCGACGGAAACGTAAGTGCCGTGCAGCCCGCGCTTCAACAGACTCCAGAAGTTTTCGATGGTGTTCGTGTGAGTGTTCCCGTTCACGTATTCGACGGCGTGATTGATGACGGCGTGCTGGTAATCGGCGTCCAGGCCATCGTAGGACTTCAACTCGTCGCTGAAGATCGCGGAGCCAGCCTCGACGTGCTCGCGGATCGCGCCCTGAAGGTCTGCCTTGCCGCGGGAGAGCGCGGAGGACGCGCGAACCTTGCCGCCGCGCTCGACCATGCCGAAAGCAATTGCCTTGTCCTTGCCGCCCGTTCCGGTGATCTTCTGGCGGCGCTTCGCGGCGTGCATGTTGCGCGCTTTGCCGCCGATGAACGTCTCGTCTACCTCAACCTCGCCGGACAGCTTGCCGCCGCTCTCCTGCATCGCCAGACGAATACGGTGGAGCATGAACCATGCGGTTTTCTGGGTGACGCCTAGCGCGCGGTGGACTTCCCAGGAGCTAATCCCGTTCTTGCAGTTGACCACGAGCCACATAGCGGGCAACCACTTCTCCAGGCCAATCGGGGAGTCCTCGAAAATCGTTCCGACTTTGAGGGAAAACTTCTGGCGCGGATGCTTTTCAAAGCACTTAAACAGGCGCGCATTGGGGAGGTACTTGACGTTATCGGAGCCGCACGCCGGGCAGAGCACAACGCCATCCGGCCAGCGCAACTCCGTCATGAACTGACGGCAGTTTTCGTGGTCGGCAAAGAACAGGATCGCGGCTTGAAGGGTGGTCGGGGTGCTCATGGGGACAATATACGTCCCGAACCCGTGTCAGTCAAGTATATTTATGCCCTATTTAGTGCATCGCAGACGGAGTTGGTGATACCGCTTCATGCGCTAGTGATTAAGCGCGTGGTGCTCGATCATATGCTGATACGTACGGCGACGGAAGCTGGCGCGATTGTCGCCCAAGCGCAAGTCGTGAACGTCGCGGAGGGTGCGCTCGCGCGGGTGAGCATCCGCGGCGTTGAAACCTCTTTGAAATCACGAATCGTTATCGTTGCGACAGGCGCAGACATTGGACTGCTTGCACCGCTGGCGATGGTTCAACGCGCTGATCCGAGTATCGTAGCCGTCCGGCGCTACGTGAAATCGACAGTAAACATACATCAACTTGTCATTTCATTCGACCGAGAAATAGCGCCTGGCTACGCTTGGCTCTTTCCAATCGGAGGCGGCGAGTACAACGTCGGCTGCGGTATTGCTTGGGGTAGCAGACGAATCGATCTCGCGGCGTACCTCGATCGCTTCATTCGTGAGTTTCCGCCGTTGCGCCATTTCGCGGAGGGCATCACAGACCAAGAGCCCATTCGCGGTGCACGGCTCCGTTGCGGGCTCACAGGGACCGTATCGTGGCGGCCACCGAACGTTCTGGCTATCGGAGAATGCATCGGCACGACGTTTCATTTGACGGGCGAAGGGATCGGCAAAGCCATGGAAACCGGTGAACGTGCCGCCGCTGTCGTTTTGCGAGCACTGGATGCGGGTGATCTCTCGATTCTCGCCACGTTTCAGCATGAAATCGAAGCCTTGCGACATCATTACCGTGGATACGAACTAGCCCAGCGATGGATCGCCCGCCCCTGGGTCGGGAACGTTGTTGCGCGTCTGGCACGACGTAGCCGGCGCGCGATCGCCTGTGCGGAAGCCGTGCTTAACGAGACCGCTGATCCGCGCGACATCTTTTCTCTCCGCGGCATCTGGAACATGCTCCGGTCTTGAAGCGTTTGTGGGGCGCTCAAGCGGGCTAACTACTGTGAAGCTGTCAGCGGGCCGTTTGCCGCGCCCGGCGGCCGAGCCGCCTCGCTCGTCCCGAGACGCACGGCGTCACGCCACTTGCTTCCGCGCTGTTCGTTAATCGGCGGCAAGCGGCGTGCCGCTCTGCCCGCCGGCACGCGCGGCCTCGCTGCAGTTTTCTGCAGTTTACACCAAGGACGTTGGGCCGACCGGGGTCACGGCAAGGGCCGCCAACTCCACGGTGGCATCGGCAACTGTCAAACTTGAGTTGCGTTCACTCATTGCACCGACATGCCGCGCCAACTCATTGCGAAACGCAGGACGTCTACAAGAGGTAGGGGTTCGCGCTGATACGACACTCCTTAGCATGCGCAACACAACGCTCGCCTCGCTCCGTCGCCGCTCGAAGCCGACAGCCTCCCAACCTACGCCTGACCGTATCGCACGCGTGCTGGGCGTCGTCGGATGCATAGTCGCAATCTTCAGTCTCACCGTCTCAGGATTGGTCGCTTACCGGAATGACGTACGTAACCAGGAGTCTGAACACCAAGACTTCATTCGTGACACATATGCGACCTATCGCGAAATGAGCCGTTTTCAGATGCAGCAACCGGAAGTCGCCCACGTATTCGTACGGCCAGGCGACTACGCCGGAGAGGTCGCACAGGTTAAGCGAGCTTTCGCCGCTGCCGGTCCGGAAGACCGCGCCAGACTTAGCTTAAGCGAGGAGGCGTTTGCCTTTTATCTCTTCACGAGTTTCGAGCGTCTGGTCTACGCTCGAGAGTCTCCAGCGTCGATGCGCAGCCCGGCGTTGGATCGGTTCTTAGATCGACAGCTGCGGTACTATGCACAGAATCTCCTTAGCAATCCGCGGTTACTTTACTACTGGAGAGATTTACGTGGGTGCGAATACTATGATTTGTCAACGCAACGCAAATACCTACAATTGGTGCCCAACCTCTCTCGTCTAGCCTCTGATCCGCATGGACCTTTTGAATAGTCCCACGGCGCGGGCGGCCCAACTCCTCTGAAGCTGTCGCGGCCCGACTTCGGCCCGCCGGCGAGCCGGCTGCATCGTCGCCAGCGTGACGGCGTCACGCCGGTTGCAGGTCGCCACTCGTTGCTCGCAACTCATTCGCGGCAACCGGCGCGCCGCTACGGCCTTCGGCACGCGGGCCCTGGCCGCGCAGCTTAGCGTGAGATCCGTTGGGCCGGCCGGGCGAAAACTCGAGAATTCACGATGCCGTACGCATCTTGGGCGCCAGCTTGCCCGACTGAGGTACGCTTTTGCCGGTGCGTGGAGGACATCCCATGAAACTCGACGCCGAGAAGATTGATCGTGCAGTTCTGGCTTTGCTGCACCTTGGGCTTCATGAAGCTAACCGAGCATGGAAGGGTTTCGACTGGGACGCCATGAACAGGCTGCACGAGAAAGGCTACATCTCAGATCCGGTGGGAAAGGCTAAGTCCGTCGTCCTCACCGAAGAAGGTCTCCGAGAGTCGGAGCGTTTACTGGAACAACTCTTCGGAGCAACGTAGCCGCCTGCGGCGCGGGCTTGTACGTCCTCAGCGACGACGTCGTGCGCCAGATGACCCAAGGCTGAGCCTGGGCAGCGGCGGCGAGGAGCAGAAGGAGGGCACCGACGGGACGCACAGCGCTGATACGGCACAGCGGGCGAAACCGTCTGGAACAGCTCGCGCAAGAGCCATCGTTCTAGAATGCCGGTCATGCCCATCCGCGCGCGCGTCGACGCGCTCCTCGCCCGGCTCGCCTCCGAGCCGCAGTTCCCCACCCAGGGGGAGACGATCTTCGTCGACTTGGAGCGCACCGAGGTCCGCCGCGCCTATGTCCCCCGCCGCGTGGTCGAGACCCTCCTCGGCGGACGCGGCGTCAACATGTACCTGCTGCACAACCTGCTCGATCCGTCGCTCACGCCGCTCGACCCGAACATCCCGCTCATCTTCGGCACCGGCATCCTGACCTCGATGGTGCCGTCGGCCTCGCGCGGCAACGCGACCTCCTGGTCGCCGGAGAGCGGCGTGCTCATGGACTCCAACGCCGGCGACTACTTCCCCTCGTTCATGAAGCTCAACGGCATCGACCATCTCGTCCTCTACGGCAAGGCGCCGAAGTGGACGCTGCTCCACTTCGAGGGCCGCGAGGCGAAGTTCGTCGACGCCGCGCCGTGGGTCGGCCTCGACAACCTCGATTTCCGCGCCCGCATCCAGGCCGACTTCAACGGCCTCGAGGGGAAAGACTTCGGTCTGGCCTCGATCACTGCTGCCGGCGAGAACCTCGTCCTCTGCTCCGGCATCATGGCCGGCCCGAAGGCGATCTACGCGCGCGGCGGTCCCGGCGCGAAGATGGGGGCGCTCAACCTCAAGGGCGTGCTGATCGCCGGCCGCACCGCCGACCTCACCCCCGCCCACCCGCACAAATTGCGCAACCGCCTGGTGGCGCAGCAGCTCCTTGGCACCTCGGTCGTCAAGAACGCGCTGATGAAGCGCGGCACGCCGTTCCTCTACAAGCCGTCGCGCATGCTCGGGGCGATGGGGACGAAGAACAACCAGGAAACGACGTGGACCGAGAAACTCGACGCGGAGAACATCGATCCGTTCCGCCCCGGCATGGAGGGTTGCTTCGCCTGCCCGGTCAATTGCCGCCCGCTCAACGACATGACCGGCTGCGAGCACACCCCGCAGGACCAGTACGTCAAAGGCGACGGCCCGGAGTACGTCACCGTCGGCAAGTTCGGCCCGAACATCGGCATCAGCGAAGTGCACCAGGTGCTGCGGCTCAACAACATCTGTAACGACCTGGGCCTCGACACCGCCTCGACCGGCTCCGCGATCGCCTGGGCCATGGAGCTGGTGCAGCGCGGCATCATCACCGGCGTCGACCTGAAGTGGGGTGACTACGACGCCATCGAGCGATTGCTCTTTGCGACCGCGCGGCGCGAGGGATTCGGAAACGTGATCGCCGACTCATCGCGCGCCGTGGAGAAGGGCCACTACCCGCCCGAGGCGCTCGACTACCTGATGGCGGTGAAGGGCTTGACGCAGAGCGACCCGCACGACGCCCGCATCCTCAAGGCCTTCGCCCTCGGCCTCGCCGTGGCCACGCGCGGCATGGACCACCTGCGCAACCGGGTCACGCTGGAGATCAACGCGAAGATCAACGACGACCCCGACTTCAAGCGCGAGCTGTACGGCGGCGAAGTCTCCGCGGCGCCGAACAGCTACGACGGCAAAGAGATCGCCGTGCGACGCTGCGAGAACACCTTCGCCGTCGGCGACGCCGTCGGCATGTGCCGCTTCACCACGAAGCTCTTCAACTCGCCGTCGCTTCCCGGCTACGAGGAGTTCCGCGACCAGATCCAGAACGTCACCGGCATCGATCTCAGCTTCGAGGAGCTCGATCAGGTCGGCCTCGACATCATGGGCGTTGAGCGCCTGATCAACGCGAAGCTGGGCGTCACGCGCAAAGACGACACCCTCCCCAAGCGCTGGTTCGAAGAAGCGATCGGCGTCGGCCCGTTCAAGGGAGAGAAGATCGACCGCGGCCAGTTCGACGACATGCTCTCCCGCTTCTACCTGATCTCGAATCTCACCGTGGAGGGGCTCCCGCGGCCGGAGTGGCGCGCGGAGCTGGAGGGCGTGCTGGCGTCATGACGCGGTCTCGGAGTCTCGCGGTCTCGGGGTCTCGCGGTTGTTGGAGAACGCCCATGCTCACACCCCGAGACCGCGAGACCGCGAGACTGCGAGACATGAGGGAGGGCCGGCCGTGATCACCGTTCGCCTCCCCGAGACTCTCCGCGATGGCCGCGCCGCGGTGCTGACCATGAACGCCTCCTCGCTCGCAGACATCATCGGCAACCTCGATCTCGCCGCCGAGCGCGACGAGCTCTACAACTTCGCGGTCAACGGGGAATTGATCGTGCACGGGGAGCAGGCGGTAACGCTCGCCGACGGCGATGAAGTGGAGATCGTCGTGGCGTTTTCAGGCGGTTGAATGAACGAAGTCGATCAGCTCTTCGCCGATTTCACCGACGCGCTGCGGCGCGGCGACTGCGACACTCTCGCCGACCTGGTCACCGACGACGCGGAGTTCTGGAGCCCCGGCGCCGCCGCCGTGCGCGGCCGCGACCACGTGCGCACCATGATGCGCGACGCGTGCGAGAAGTACCTGGTGGAGCGTTCCTGGGACGAGATCGAGCGCGTGACCGGCGAGGACTTCGCGGTCAGCGTCGGCATCGAGCGCACCCGCGCTGTTCCGCGCGTGGGCGGCGAACCGGTGGAGACCGCGCAGCGCGGCTGGACCATGGCCCGCCGCGGCGCGGACGGCCGCTGGCGCTTCGCGCGCGGCATCACCAACCGCGACTCATGACCACCTTCCAGACGCCGCGCGCCGGCGAGCGGATGATCGCCGTCGAGGAGGCGCAGGAACGCGTGCTGGCCGAGGTCGGCGTGGTGGGAACCGAGCGGGTGACGTTCACCGAGGCGCTGGGACGCGTGCTGCGCGAAGACGTACGCGCCAACGCCGACCTCCCGGCGGGCGACAACACGGCCATGGACGGCTACGCCGTGCGCGCCGCCGACATCGCCAATCCGCCGGTGCGGCTGCGGGTCATCGAGGACCTGCCGGCCGGCACGGTGGCCACCCGGCGCGTCGAGCCGGGAACGGCCATCCGCATCATGACCGGGGCGCTAATGCCGGAGGGATCGGACACCGTGGCGCAGGTGGAGATCACCGACGGCGGCAGCGACTTTGTAGTAGTACAGGAGTGCGTCAGTACTGGTACAAACGTGCGACGGCGCGGCGAGGACATGCGCGAGGGCGACCTGGTGCTCGCCGACGGCACGCCGGTCGGCGCTGCGGAGATCGGCGTGCTCGCCGGCGTGCAGAAGAGCGTGGTGCGCGTCAGCCGGCGGCCCACGGTGGCCATCCTCTCCACCGGCGACGAGATCGTCGACGTCGACGAGCCACGCCCCTTGGGCAAGGTGGTGAACTCGAATTCGTACTCGCTCGCCGCGCTGGCGCGCGAAGCCGGCGCGCTGCCGCGCATGATCGGCATCGTCCGCGACGACCGCGACGCCACCATCGCCGCCATCGAGTCGGCGCTGGAGTCCGACTTCGTCATCTCGTCCGGCGGCGTCTCGGTGGGCGCCTACGACTTCGTCAAAGACGCTCTCGATGCGCTCGGCGCCGACACCATGTTCTGGCAGGTGGCCATGAAGCCGGGCAAACCGGTGGTTCTGTCGCGCGTCGGCGGGCGCCTCTACTTCGGCCTTCCCGGCAATCCGGTGTCGTGCATGGTCTCGTTCATCCTCTTCATCGCGCCGGCGCTGCGGAAGGCGATGGGCCAGCGCGCCAATCTGCTGCCGCCGGCGGTCGGGGTGCGGATGCTCGCGCCGCTCAAGTCGCGCGGCGACCGCCGCAACTACCTGCGCGTGCGCGTGGCGGCGCGCGACGGCGAGCTGGTGGCGCGGCCGATGGGCTCGCAGGGGTCGGGCGTTTCGACATCGATGGTGCAGGCGAACGGGCTGGCGGTCGTGGAGAGGGGCGTCACGGCCGTCGACGCCGGCGCGATCGTCCCGACAATCGTCTTCGGTCCGATCTTCAGCGACTGACGCTCAGCTCCGCCATCAACCGCGTCAACCGCCGCGACTCGGCGTCGCCCCCCTCGTACGTCCGGCAGAGTAGGTCGACGTCTTCCTGCGGCACGCCGGCGCGGATGGTGAAGCCGTCGTCCGGCTGATCGGGCAGCAGCGAGCGGCGGCGCTTCCAACCGCCGTCGCCGAGACGGAAGGAGAGGAAGGCGTCGGTGAGCTCGCGCTCCGACGCCGCGGTGAGCGTGGCGTCGTCTCCGATGACGTTGCGGGCGCGATCGCCGCCGGCGTTCGCCTCCTGCGCGTGGAGGATCTCCAGCACCGACGCGGCCAGCAGGTTGCGGAGGGCGTCGTTGGCCTCGACGAACCGCACGCCGGCGTGCCCGTCGTCGCTGCGCGTGACCTCGGCGATCACGTCAACCTCCTCGGCGCGCCAGGAGAACTGCAGCCGCGCGCGGGTGCCGCTCTCCATCGGCGCATCGACGATGAGCTGCGCGCCGCTGGCGCTGACGTCGGCGATGCGCACGGCGCGGTCGCCGAAGCGTCCCTCGATCGCTTTGGTGAGGTTCAGGCGCTGGAAGGTGCGGCGGTCGTCCGCCACGCTAAGGAATCCTCCTCACGTCCGTGAGCCAGGCGCGCTCCTCGCGGACGTGGAGCTTCGCTTCGATGCGACTCTTGTCCGCCGGCAGGGAGGCGACCGCGGCGCCGCGGATCGGGTAGTCCATGGTCATGGCCTCCATGTAGCCGGGGATCTGCTCGTGATCGACGCGCAGGGTGTTGTCGGCGGCGTCGCGCCCGATCACCACACCGCGGAGGACGTAGAGCGTCTCCCCCGCCTCGGAGAGCGGCTTCTCCGTTTTCTGCTTCGCGCATGCGGCGACGAACAACATCGCCGCCACCAGCGCCACCTTTCGCATGAGCGTCGATTATACGTGTGCTAAAACGCGCCACATGCGCGCGGCGATGAAGCTCGCCGCGACCGCCATGCACTCCATCCTCGGGGCGATCGTGATCGTGGTGCTGGTGGGGTGGGTGGTGATGAAGCGGCGCTGATAGAATGACATCATGGCAGACCCGCAGGATCCGGAAAGCGAAATCTGGAAACGCTATTTGGCACTGCAGCTCACCCCTGCACAGAAGGCGGAGCTACAGAAACGCGCCGAGGCTGAGATGGCGCGCGCCCGCCGGGAAGGGGGTTACGAGAAGCTTCTCGAGCTCCGCGGGAAAGTGCATCTCGAATACGACATCGAAGAGCTCCGTAAGGATCGTGATTGATTGCGATCGATACGAGCGCCTTCGCTCGTTATCTCGCTGGTAATCAGGACCGATTCTATTTCGTGCTGACAGACGCATTGAAACGCAGCGATACATCTCTGCCGCCGGTTGTCATCACGGAACTGCTCAGCAACCCGTCGCTGACAGGCAACAAAATGATTTCATTCTTCGGCTGCCCGTTTTGCCGCTGCAGCCAGGATTCTGGCAAGCGGCGGGATTGCTTCGCGCCGACCTCCTCCGCCGCGGTCTCAAAGCCCACCTCGCCGACTGCCTCATCGCCCAAGCCTGCATCGACAACGACGCCCCCCTCATCACATATGATCGCGACTTCCGGCACTTCGAGTCCGCCGGATTGAGAGTGATCTGATGCTTCCTGAAAAAACGTTCGAGGGCCGCGTGGCCATCGTCACCGGCGGGGCCACCGGGATCGGGTTCGCCATCGCGCGCGAGTTGGGGCGGTTGGGGGCGCGGGTGGTCATCGCCAGCCGGAAAGAAGAGAACCTCAAGACCGCGGTCGGTGAGCTGGGCAACGGCGCCGAATATCACGTCCTCGATGTGCGGGATGCCGAGGCGGTCGAGGCGATGGCGGAGAAGGTGTCGAGCGAGCACGGCAAGATCGACATCCTGGTCAACAACGCGGCGGGGAACTTCATCGTCCCGGCCGAGCAGCTCTCGACCAACGGCTGGAACAGCGTCATCAACATCGTCCTCAACGGGACGTTCTACTGCACCAGCGCGGTCGGGAAGCGGATGATCGCGGCCAAGAGCGGCACGATCCTCAACATCATCGCCAACTACGCGTGGACCGGCGCGCCGGGCGTGGTGCACTCCGCGAGCGCCAAGGCGGGCGTGCTGGCCATGACCCAGACCCTCGCCGTGGAATGGGCGCGCCACAAGATCCGGGTCAACGCCATGGCGCCCGGACCGGTGCACACCGAGGGAGCGTCGAAACGGCTGTTCCCCGACCCGGCGATCGAGGAGGGGATCCGGAAGACGATCCCGCTGCGACGTTTCGCCACGCTCGAGGAGATCGCCAACGCGGCGTCGTACCTGCTGTCGGACTACGCGTCGTACGTCACCGGCGAGGCGCTGGTCATCGACGGCGGGCAGTGGCTCGGCGGCGCGGATTACTGGGGACGGATCCAGCAGATGGCGAAGGTGTAGCGGCGCCCGCTCTCGGGCGCCGGCGGCCGGAGCGGCCGCCGCTACACGCTAATGCTTCAAGTAGTCCGCCGCGAGGTGCGACAGCGCGCGCACGCCGAGCGCCAGGCCGCTCTCGTCGACGAAAAAGAGCGGCGAGTGATTGGACGGCGCCTCTTCCGCGGTCTGGTTCTTCGGCCGCGTGCCGATCCAGATGAACAGCCCCGGCACTTTCTGCTGGAAGAACGAAAAGTCCTCGGCGCCGAGGACCGCGTTGACGACTTTGACCTCGCCGGTGAGCTTGCGCAGCGTCGGCACCATGGCCTCGGTCAGCGGCGGATCGTTGTAGGTGATGGGGTAGCCCGGAGTGATCGTCACCGCCGCCGTCGCGCCGGCGCTCCTGGCGATGTCCTCCGCGGTCCGCTTGATGCGCGCGTGGACGTCGTCGCGCATCTTCGCGTCGAGCGAGCGGATGGTGCCGAGCATCTCCACCTCGTCGGGGATGATGTTGTTGCGCACGCCGCCGTGGATCGAGCCGACGGTGACGATGGCCGGCGCGAGCGAGGAGTCGAGCTGCCGGCTGGCGATGGTCTGCAGGCCGAGGATGATCTGCGAGGCCACGACGATCGGATCGACGCCGAGCCAGGGATAGGCGCCGTGCGTCTGCTTGCCGCGCACGGTCATCTTGAACGAGTCGACCGCCGCCATCATCGCGCCGGGACGGTAGGCGATCTCGCCGACCGCGTATCGCGACGTGACGTGCAGGCCGAACACCGCGTCGACCTTCGGATTGTCGAGCACTCCCTCCTTCACCATCAGCGCGGCGCCGCCCTCCTCCCCGGCGGGCGCGCCTTCCTCGGCGGGCTGGAAGAGGAACTTGACGGTGCCGGGGAGCTCGTCGCGGACGCCGGCGAGAACCTCCGCCACCCCGATGAGAATGGCCACGTGCGCGTCGTGCCCGCAGGCGTGCATGACGCCGACGTCGTGTCCGTTGTAGGTCGTCTTCACCGTCGACTTGAACGGCAGATCGACCTGCTCGACGACCGGGAGGGCGTCCATGTCCGCGCGCAGCGCGACGACCCGGCCCGCCTTCCCGCCTTTCAGGATGCCGACCACGCCGGTGTGCGCGATCGGCGTCTGCACCTCGATGCCGAGGGCCCGGAGGCGATCGGCGACGAGCTTGGAGGTGCGGAGCTCGCGGTTGCCGAGCTCGGGGTGCTGATGGATGTCGCGGCGGCACTCGATGACTTTCGACTCCACCTTGGCGGCGGCGGCGTCGATGCGCTGGTCGAGAGTCGCGGCACTCAATGAAGAGGTCATAAAAGCAAATAGTACGAATCGTACTATTGGTCTCAACGGGTGTTCCCCTGCGCGATCGTACCGCGCAACGCCTCGGCCTTACCGATCAGCTCGGAGAACCACTCCGCGAAGTGCGTCTCGCCTTTCTCCTCGGCAAGCCGCTGCGTCCGGGAGGACATGTCGATGAACTGGTCGACGAAGGTGCGCAGATCTTCGCCCACGCCGAGGAGCATGAGCGTGGTCGACTGGTCCTCGATGGCCTTGAAGGCCTGGAGCGCCTGCGCGTACTCGCCGCTGAAGTAGGCGAAGTTCTCGCGGGACTCGTCGGATCGGGGATCGTCGTCGGTCATGGGCGCATCATTTTGCCACGCCGTCATCCTGAGCGTAGCGAAGGATCTCCGACCGCGTCGGCTGAGATCCTTCGCCGTCTGCGCGGCTCAGGATGACGTAGCGTCACCTCTGCGCCAGCGCGTGCAAATCTTCGACCGACCGCATGACGCCCGAACGAACGACGTAGCGCAGCTTGCGCAGCCCCGCGATGTCCCTGGTCGGATCGGCGGCGACCACGATCAGATCGGCGTCCTTCCCCTTCTCGATCGTGCCGACCTGTTTGTCGAGGCCCATGGCGCGCGCGGCGACGGCGGTCGAAGCGACGATCACCTGCGCGGGCGTCATCCCCGAGGCCTGCATCGCCTCCATCTCCGCGTAGATCGCGGGGCCATGCAGAGTCAGCGGATTGCCGGCGTCGGTGCCGGTGGCGATGGGGACGCCGGCGTCCACCAGCGCCTTGAAGTTGGCGCGCGTGACCTTGCTGAAGCGCGCGGCGCGCTGTTCGCGCGCGGCCATCCGGTCGGCGGGAACGAGCGCGGCGTCGAGCGCGGCGGTCTCCGCGACCTTGGCCAGCGTAGCGCGGTCGACGCAGCCGTTTGGGTCGTCGACCGCCGGCGCTTTCCGGTCGACGACGCCGCGATACATGCGGATGTAGCCGTCGAGCACCGTCAGCGTGGGGATGACGATGGTGCCGTTCTTCTTCGCCAGGTCGATGAATTCCTGATCGACCGCCACGTCCTCCACGCTGTGCACCAGCACGTTCGCGCCGGCGCGCAACGCGGCCTTCGCCTCGACCAGGCCGGTGGCGTGCACGATGAGCGGGAGATTGTGCTTGTGCGCCTCGTCGCCCGCGGCGGCGACGAACGGCACCGACTGCTCGACAGGGAGATCCTTGGTGACGATGTACCAGACCTTGACCGCCTTCGCGCCGTGCGACGCGAGGTAGCGCACGCCGCCGCGTCCCGAGTCTTCGCTGTTGAGGACGATGAACTGCCGCTCGGCGGGCAGATTCAGCCAGTGGTCGAGGGTCGACAGCAGCGGCCCCGCGGCAACCACGTGCGGCACCTGCGTGTTCGACTCGAACGCGTCGTGCAGACGCAGCGTCCACGGATAGCCGCCGACGTCGAACACGGAGGTCACGCCGGAGCAGAGGTACGAGCGCCCGTAGCGCTCCGGCATCGCCTTCAGCTCCGCTGCGGTCTCCTCGTACGGATGCAGCTTGCGGACGTCGAGGGAGTCGGGCCGCCCGTCCGCCCACCCGGTCTGCGAGAAGTGCACGTGCGCGTCGATCAGTCCCGGCGCGATCCACATCCCGCGCAGGTCGGTGACGTCGACGCGATCGGGCACGGGGCACTGCGCGGCGGTGCCGGCGCAGTCGATCTTGCCGTCGCGGATGATGATGTTGGCGCTCGCTACCGGCGCGCCGCCGCGGCCGTCGATCAGGGTCGCGCCGGTGAGCGCGCGCGGCGGGGCGGGCGTGCCGGGAGGGGTGTCGACGGCGCCGGTGAGGGCGATCTTCCAACCGTTGGGAGTTTGGACGAAGAGGCGCTCGGAGATGCCGGTGTGCTCGTCGCCCGCGGCGTAGCGCACGCGGTAGCGATAGGTTCCATACACGAGGCCGGGGCGCAGCGGCGTGAGGTGGATGTCGTTGGCCTCGAACTGCACCGGAAAGGGGCCGCGCGCCTCATTGAAATCGTCCCAGCCGGTGATGAAGCCGGTCGGGCCGCCGCGCACCAGGCTTTCCGCGTGCAGGTAGTACGACAGGTACTTCTCGCGATTCTGCTCGCGGATGGCATTGAGGTTGGCCTCGAAAACCTTTCGCGCCTCGGCGACGTCGGACGGTTGTGCACTTAAGGATGTCACGCCGATCAGGAGTAGGATTCCCGCGATGCGCATGAGGACATTCTATGGCGCGCTCCTCCTGCTGCCGCTCGTCGCCGCCGCGCAGCAGAAACCGTCCATCCCCGGCATCGGCGAGACCATCGAAGTCTCCATCGTCAACCTCGACGTCTTCGTCACCAACAAGGCCGGAGAGCGCGTGCACGGCCTGGCGCAGGACGATTTCGAGATTCTCGAGAACGGCGTCAAGCAGCCCATCACGAACTTTGCGGAGTACTCCGAAGCCCCTCTCCCGCTTGCGGGAGAGGGTGCCCGAAGGGCGGGTGAGGGTGCACAGCCCCAGAAGCGCACCATGATCGTCTTCATCGAGCGCTTCTACCTGCCGAACTTCCGCACCGAGCCGCTCTTCGCCTCGATCAAGAAACTGCTTCACGAGTCAATCCGGCCCGGCGACCGCGTCTCGGTCGTCACCTGGAACCGCGGCGTGCTGCTGACGCATCAGGAGTTCACCGACTCCATCCCCGCGCTCGATCGCTCGCTCGACCGCATCGCCACGCTGTCGTCGAGGCCGTTCATCGATCCGACCGCGGAGACGCGCTGGAGCATCGCCGACATCGAAGCCTTCGATGCGCAGGCGGCGGCCAACGCCGGCGGCCAGGTCGGCCCCAGCGACACGCTCGCCGATCTCGAGCTGCAGATGGCGGCGCAAAAAGAGATCGCCGATCTCAATCGCAAGGTCCGCTCGATCAACGCGCTGATGCGCTCCATTGCCGCCGCCGAGGGGAAGAAGATCATGCTGCTGGCGACGCATCGCCTATCGCTGGAGGCGGGGGCGGAGCACTACTACGCCGCCGGACGGATGTCCATCCCCGGCGAAAAGCGGCAGGCGCTGGACATGCGGACGCTGCTCAAGTCGATCGAAGAGACGGCGAACGCAAACGGCGTCACGATCTATCCGGTGTTCCCCGAGGGTCTGAACAGCGTGCAGAGCGGCGGCGCCGGCTCGGGCGCCGCCGATTACCTCATCCTCAACAACGAGACGCCGGCGCTCAAGCGAATCGCCGACGCCACCGGCGGGCTGACGGCGTGGGGAAGCGAGGACGTGGTGAAGCTGCTGCCGCGAGTCCGCGACGATCTCCACTCGTACTACTCGCTCGCCTACCGCGTGCGCAGCAGCGGCGCGGACAAGGCGCGCAACATCGTGGTCAAGACCAAGAACAAGTCGCTGACGGTGCGGTCGCGGCGGGAGTTCATGGAGAAGTCGGAAGTGACGCGGATGGAGGATCGCGTGATCGCGGCGCTGTTCCGCAATCCGCCCTCGCCGGGATTCGCGTTGCGCGTGGAGGTGGGTCAGCGGCGCGCGCGCGGCAAGCAGTTCGTCGTCCCGGTCATCGTGCACATCCCGATCTCCGTGCTCACGGCGCTGCCGAGCGGCAATCAGTACGCCGGCGCGTTCTCGGTCTACTTCGCCTGGGGCGGAAAGCTGGGCGGGATCAGCGACACCACGCACGAGACCAAGAGCTACAAGATCCCGGCCGCCGACATCGAGAAGGCGCGAGCCAGCCACTTCACGTACGAATTCGAGCTCACCGCCGACCAGCGCACCGAGCGAGTGGCCCTCGGCGTGCTCGACGAAGTTTCAAAAGAGTACGCGCTGCGGCTCATCCAGTTGAAGCGCTGAGCTTGCGGCCACCCTCCTGGGGGCAGACAATAGCCGGGCCGCACAAGGAGAGAATCTCATGCGCTGGTGGTGCCGTGGCACCCTCGCCGTTCTGTCGCTGTCGCTGGTCGCCGCGTCCGATAAGCCGAAACCGCAGATGCCGCTGCCGACGCTCGGCGAGACAATCGAAGTCTCGATCGTCAACGTCGACGTCTTCGTCACCGACAAGGCCGGCAAGCGCGTGCAGGGGCTGACCAGGAACGACTTCGAAGTCCTGGAGAACGGCGTCAAGCAACCGCTGACGAACTTCGCCGAGTACGCCGCCGAGACTGCCCCTCTCCCGCTCGCGGGAGAGGGTGGCCGAAGGCCGGGTGAGGGCGACACGCAGAAGCGCACCATGGTCGTCTTCGTCGAGCGCTTCCGCCTCCCCGGCGTGAAGGCCGCGGCGATCGTCGGCTCGATGAAGAAGCTCCTCCACGACACCATCCGCCCCGGCGACGCCGCGACGGTGGTCACGTGGTATCGCGGACACCTCGAGACGCTGCAGGCGTACACCGACGACCTCGGCGCGCTGGACCGGGCGCTCGATGCGATCCAGGTCCAGAACACCGGCGCCACGCACGACGAGTACGGCGAGGCGCGCGCCACCGCGCAGGATGTCGAAGACTTCGAGCTCGAAGCACAGGACTTCGCGCAGGAGGCAGGCGCCGCCGACGCCACCATTGCCGTCATGCAACAGGGCGCCGAGGAGATGAAGGGGATGGCCGGGCGAACCGACGCGCTGCGGGCGCGCGCCGACCTGGAGCTGAAGGTGCGCACCATCAACGCAGTCATGCGCTCCATGGCCGGCTTCGACGGAAAGCGCGTGCTGCTGCTGGCCGCGCACCGGCTGTCGAAGATCGCCGGCGCGGAGTTCTACTGGGCGAATGGCGTGGTCGAGAACCTCGACGGCATCGATCGGATGGAGCTCGACACCAGCAGCACCATCCGTTCGCTCCACGAAACGGCAAACGCCAACGGCGTGGCGATCTACCCGTTGTTTCCGGAAGGACTCGGATCGTCGTCCGCGCCGGTCACGTCCGCCGGACGCTTCCAGCCCGGCGGCTCGTCGGCCTTCGAGTATTTCATCCAGGACAACGAAGTGCCGGTCCTCAAGGAACTGGCCGCGCGTACCGGCGGAAAGCCGGCGTGGGGAAGCAATGAAACGGTCGACCTGCTGAACAGCGTGCGCGACGACTTCGAAACGTACTACTCGCTGGCCTACCGCACCACACCGCGAAGCAAGGACAAAGCGCGCGCCGTGGAGGTGCGGCTCAAGGACCCCAGGCTCCTCGTCCGATCGCGCCGCGAAGTGATCGAGAAATCCGACGTCACGCGCATGGAGGATCACGTTCTGGCGAGCCTCTTCCGCACCGACGCCGGCGCCACGCTGCCGTTCTCGGTCAAGGTGGGCACGCCGCGCGGCAAGAAGCTGCGCATTCCGGTGACCATCCGCGTCCCGATCTCGGCGCTGACCATCCTGCCCAACGGGCCGAATCAGAGCGGCGGCTTCGCGGTCTACGTCGCCTGGGGCTCGAAGATCGGCGGCATCAGCGAGGCCACGCACGAGCGGCAGTTGTTCCACATCCCGAACGACGACGTCGCGCGGGCGAAGAAGAGCTTCTTCACCTACGATTTCGAGATCGCCGCCGATCGCCGCACCGAGCGCATCTCGGTCGGGGTGGTCGATGAGGTCTCGCGCGAATACGGCGTCCGCGTCTATCGCATGCATCCCGACGCCCAGGCGGTGATGCAGCCGGTGAAGAGGCAGTGATGCGGCTTCGTCTGCTCGCCCTCGCCGCTCTCCTGCTGGTCGGCGCCGCCGACCGCCCCAAACAGCAGCCGCAGGCGCCCCTTCCCACCCTGGGCGAGACGATCGAGGTGTCGATCGTCAACGTCGACGTCTTCGTGACCGACAAGGCGGGCAATCGCGTTCGGGGCCTCACGCCGGCGGATTTCGACGTCTTCGAGAACGGCGCGAAGCAGCCCATCACCAACTTCGCGGAGTACGCAAACTCCACCGTCCCCCCTCTCCCGCTTGCGGGAGAGGGTGCCCGTAGGGCGGGTGAGGGTACGCCTGCCCCGCCGACCGATCAGAAGCGCACCCTCGTCGTCTTCGTGGAGCGCTTCCGCCTTCCCAAAGTCAAATCCGATCCGCTCTTCGACTCGATGAAGAAGCTGCTGCACGGGACGGTGCGGCCGGGCGATGCGGCGATGGTGGTTACCTGGAACCGCGGGGAGCTCAAGACTCTGCAGAGCTACACGGACGATCTCGCGCTGATCGACCGGGCCATCGATTCGCTGGCGCAGCAAAACACCTCCGCGCTGCGCGATGAATTCGCGCAGGCGCGTCAGGAAGGCGAAGACATTCAGGACTTCGAGCTGCAAGTGCAGGAATTCACCGGTGCGCTGCTCGGCGACGAAGCGGCCGGCTCGGCGCGCGAGAATTACGAAGAAATGCTGGGCGGATCGCAGCGCATGGACGCCCTGCGCGCACGCGCCGAGATGGAGCAGAAGATTCTCACCATCAACGCATTGATGCGCTCCATGGCCGGCTTCGATGGGAAGCGCGTCCTCCTGATGGCCACCCATCGGCTCTCCCAGGTCGCCGGCGCGGAGTTCTTTTGGGCCGCCGGCGTGGGGGCGACGCTCGACAGCCTCGACCGACTGGAGTTCGACACCACGAGGATGGTCCGGTCGCTGTACGAGACGGCGAACGCCAACGGGGTCACCATCTATCCCATGTTTCCCGAGGGGCTGGGATCGACGGGGCCGTCGGTCCGCGTCGCCGGACAGCGCATCGAGAGCAACGCGGCGGCCGGTTTCGAGTACCTGATCCAGGACAACGAGACGCCGACGCTGAAGGTGGTCGCGCAGCAGACCGGCGGCATTCCGGCCTGGGGAAGCTCCAACGTCCCGAAGCTGCTCGAAACCGTGCGCGACGACTTCGAGACCTACTACTCGCTCGCCTACCGCACCACGCCGCGCAGTCTCGACAAGACGCGATCGATCGTGGTGAAGATGAAGGACACCAAACGCGGTCTGGTGGTGCGCTCGCGACGCGGCGTCACCGAGAAATCCGACGTGACGCGGATGGAAGATAAGGTACTCGCCAGCCTCTTTCGTCCCGGCGATGAGGGCGCGCGCCTGAAGTTCGGCGTCAAAGTCGGGGAGAAGCAGCCGCGCGGCAAGCAGTACCGCATCCCGATCACCATCCGCATTCCCATCGCTGCGCTGACCATGCTCCCCAACGGCCCGAACTACAGCGGCGGCTTCTCGGTCTACATCGCCTGGGGCTCGAAAGTGGGCGGCATCAGCGATGCCAGCCATCAGCGGCAGCTCTTCCACATCCCGGCCGGCGACGTGCAGCGCGCCAAGCGCAGCTTCTACACCTATCAGTTCGACATCGCGGCCGACGCGCGGACGGAACGACTCTCGCTGGGCGTGGTCGACGAGGTATCGAAAGAGTACGGGCTGCGCGTCTACGAGCTGCACTAGGGCAGTATTGACGCTCCTGATATCCTCTCGGTTTCAAATCCACAATCAGTCGAGGGAACTACATGCGTGCACTTTGCCGAGTGTCTCTGCTGTTCGTCGCCGTCTCGCTCGTCGCAGCCCGGGGCCACTCGCAATGTTCAGGGCAGCCGCAGATCCCGAACTTTCAGATCGCCCACGCCCCCGCGGGTAGTTACACGCTCACGTGGGATCCGGCGCCGGGAGTGATGAGCCCCGTCTACCAGATCATGCAGACGACGGCGGGGCAGTATTGTCCGTTCCCATCGGACCTCAATGGCTACAGCGTCATCGGAACGACGACGGCGACGACCTTCGCCGCGCAGAAGCACATCCCGAACGTGTCGTATTTCGTTTTCGTCCGGGTGCAGTCGAATCCCTGCATCACCACCGCGGTGACCTTCGGAGCCGACTCGTTTTCGACGCCGCCCACGAAGCCGGTCGCGTCGAACGTCGGCATCTTCGCCGGGCACGTCAACGCGACGTTCAACTACAACGACCCGCGCGCGGTCGCCATCTGGCTGTACCGCGTCAACGATCAGCAATACGTCGCTGCCGTCGGCCCCTGCTCGCCCGATCCGAAGACGCTGACCGACCCCACTACGCTCCCGAACGGGACGCATCTGTACCGCCTGATCGCCTTCAACACCGGCAACGCCGCCGGGCTGGCCGGCGTCCCCTCCGATACGTACACCGTGGTAGTCGGCGGGGCGCCGCCGCAGATCGCGTTCTCCGCGATACCCCAGACCATCCGCGCCGGCCAGTCGACGACGCTTTCATGGCGCGTCGACAACGCGACCTTATCGGTAGTCATCGACAACGGCATCGGCTCGAAGCCGCCGGCGGGATCGATCACCGTGTCGCCGACGCAGACGACGACGTACACGCTCACGGCGTTCGGGTCGCAGAACGCCACCGCGTCCGTCACCGTGGAAGTGATCACGGCACCGTCGGTGGTGGTCAGCGCGTTGCCGGCAGCGATGGTTCAGACGCAGGGAACGGGCGGCGCGACGACGTCATACACGGTGACGAACGCCGGCGGATCGGCCACCACCGTGACGCTTTCGCAAACCGGGAACTTCTTCACGCAATCGCCGACGCAATTTCCGCTCGCCGCCGGCGCGAGCCAGGTCGTCACGGTGACAGGATTGGCGCAAGCCGCCGGAGCATTCGCCGGCACGGCAAACCTGTTCGGAACGGGCGTTCCGTCCGGCTTGCAGGTTCCCATCAGACTCCTGTCGACCACTCCACCTTCGCAGCCGGTGACCGCGAGACCGGCCAACAACCGCGTCGACGTCGCCGCCGATGAAGGCGGCTCGCCGTCCGGAAGCGTGAGCTTCACCAATAGCGGCGCCGGAACGCTGACCGGCATTCTCACTTCCGACTCGCCGTGGATCATTCCGCAGAGCGGCATCGTCAGCATTCCGCCGCAATCGACGGCCTCGTTCACCTTCACCATCGATCGCTCGAAGCGGCCCTCGCTCGAAACACTCGGCTCGATCGCCGGCAACATCTCGCTCGTTTTCCCGAACGCTGCGGTCGGGAAAAAGCCCATCACGCTCGATACGACGCCGCCGTCGGTGAGCACCGTCGCGGTCGTCGATACCGTGAAGCTCACCGCGACGGCCGGCGGGCCGCCGCCGATCCCCGCCGGCGAGATCGCGCTCTTCATCCCCGGCGTGGGCCACGTCCAGGGAAGCGTCGGCTTGTTCATCTCCGACATCGCGGTGCTCAATCCGAGCGGCAACGCGAAAGTGGACGACCTCCGCCTCTACTACACCGCGAACGGCGGCGTGGGCGGACCGAAGACGGCCTCCGTGCCCACGCTCAACTCGAGCGTCAGTGTCGCCTTCGCCGACGTGGTGAAGAACGTATTCGGCGCCGAAGGGCAGGTCGGAAGTCTCCAGATCCGCTCCAAGGTCGCGTCCAAACTGAGCATCAACACGAACATCTTCAACTCCAGCAACCCGGCCGGAACGTACGGCACGGCCATCCCCACCTTGCGTTCCGACCGTGCCGTCGCGCCGGGCGACCGGCTGGTGCTCACCGGCCTGCGGCAGGACGCCATCACGCATACGAATCTCTTCTTTCAGGAGACCGCCGGCGGCAGCGCCACGGTGCTGACCGAATTCCTCGCCGCGGACGGCTCGAGCCTCGGCACGCGGAGCGACACCGTCGGCGCGTTCGCGGTGGCACAGGTCAACGGCGTCAACAACCAGGTCCCGACCGGCGCCGTGTCGGCGATCATGACCAACGCCGCTTCGTCGACCGGACGGTTCCTCGCATTCGCCACACCCGTCGACGAGCGGAGCGGCGACAACTGGTCGGTCGTCGACTGGGGCCGCCATTACGGTTACGCCGCGACCGATACGATCGTCATTCCCGTGGCCGGCACGCTGCACGGCGCGAACGGCACCTTCTTCCGCACCGACCTCGCCGTAATGAACACCGGCTCCGGACAAGCCAGCGGAACGCTTCGCTACGTCTCCTCGACCGGCAACACGGTCGACCGGCAAATCACCGTCGGCGCGCGTCAGACCAATCTCCTCGGCGACGTGGTGGGGACGCTTTTCGGCTTGAGCAGCACCTCGGGCTATCTCTCGTTCACGCCGGTGACCGGCACCTTCGCGCTCACCAGCCGCACCTTCGCCACGGTGGGAGACAACCCGGCGACGTATGGCGCCCATGTTCCGGCGCTGGCGACATCGACGGCGCTGAAACTCGGCTCGGTGCGGGCGGTGGGGGCGATCGAGGACGCCGCGTTGTCGACGATCATCGCCGGGCGGCCGGCGACATTCCGCACCAACTTCGGGATTGCGGAGACCAGCGGCAACAGCGTCAGCGTGCGGGTGACGATCCGCTTCAGCTATGTGGCGGGATCGACCATCGCGGCGGTCGGCAGCGCGTCGAAGGTCTACGACTTGGCGCCCAATCAGTTCATGCAGATCAACGGCCTGACCGCCGACATTCTGGGGGCCGGTCGCAGCAGCATCGGCGATCTGCACGCCGTGGCGGCGGATTTCCAGGTCGTCAGCGGGACCGGGGCCGTCACGATCTTCATCTCATCGACGGACAACGGCACGGGCGATTCGATTCTGCGCACCGAGTAGACGACGGGAATGAGTTTCGCTTGCTGTGGTCGACGACCACTAGGAGGTAGCCATGGCCATTCCGTGGAGAGATGACGCCGATCGCGCACTCGCCGAGGCGAAGGAGTCGGGAAAACCGCTGTTGCTCGATTTCACCGCCGCACCGATGTGAGGGGGATGCGCTCGGCTGGAAGCCGAGGTGTATCCCGATCCCCGCGTCGAGTCGTTCATCAACGAGAACTTCATCCCCGCCCGCTTCCACGTGAAGACCCATCCCGAGGCGATGGCGCGCTTCGGCGCCGACTGGACGCCGACCATCCTGATCCTCGACTCCGAGGGCCACGAGCGGCATCGCATCGAAGGCTTCCTCCCGAACGACGACTTCCTGGCCCAACTGCACCTCGGCCTGGCGCACGCGGCGTTCACCGCCGGCAAGTTCGAGCAGGCCGCGGAACGATTCGAGAAGATCGTGCGCGACTTTCCCGGCACCGATGCCGCGCCCGAGGCGCAGTACTGGGCGGGCGTGGCGAAGTACAAAGCTACCGGAAACGCCGAAGCGCTGAAGGCCACGGCGGAGGCGTTCAAGCAGCGGTACGCCGACTCGACCTGGGCGAAGAAGGCGTCGATCTGGTCATAGGCGTCATCTCCGACACCCACGGCCTTCTCCGTCCCGAGGCCCTCGCGACGTTGCGCGGCGTCGACCACATCGTGCACGCCGGCGACGTCGGAGGCTTGGAGATCATCCGCGCGCTCGAGAGACTCGCGCCGGTCACGTTCGTGGAAGGCAACAACGACTCGCGCGACGGCACCGACATCGTGCGCGCCACCCTCGGCGGCCTGCGCCTCCTCCTCACGCACATCCTCCCCCGCCCACACGCCCCCGACCGCCGGGTGATCGCATCGCTGCGCGCGGAGCCCGCGGACGTGGTCGTCTTCGGCCACAGCCACCTTCCGCACGACGAGGTGATCGACGGCGTCCGCTTCTTCAATCCGGCCAGCGCCGGGCCGCGGCGATTCGACTACCCGGTGGCGGTGGGCATCATCGACCGCCGCGGCGCGCGCCACGTGGCGCTCGACGCACGTTCTGCGGCGGCGCTCGCGCGGCGGATGAATCAGTTGAGTAAGCCATAATCCGCCGCGCATGCCCTTTCTCCAAGCGCGCGGTCTGGCCAAGACCTACCGCAACGCTGCCGTTCCCGTTCAGGTCTTCCAAGAGCTGACCCTCGCGGTCGAACGCGGCGAGATGCTGGCCATCGTCGGCCCCTCGGGCATCGGCAAGTCGACGCTGCTCCACCTCCTGGGCGGGCTCGATCGACCGGACTCAGGCACGATTGTTGTCGATGGCCGTGACGTGACCTCGATGTCGAACGACGACCTGGCGAAGTTTCGCAACCGCAACGTCGGCTTCGTCTTCCAGTTCCATCACCTCCTGCCGGAGTTCACGGCGGAGGAGAACGTCGCCATGCCGGGGTGGATCGGGCGGATGCAATCGGGCGAGGCGCTCAAGAAGGCCGGCGGTCTGCTCGACGAACTGGGGCTGACCCCGCGCACGCGGCACTTCCCGAACCAGCTCTCCGGCGGCGAGCAGCAACGGGTGGCCATCGCCAGGGCGCTGCTCGCCGATCCGCTGCTCTTTCTCGCCGACGAACCGACCGGCAATCTCGATCTGGAGACCAGCGAACGGGTGTTCGAACTGATGCGCGCCTGCCATGCGAAGAGGGGACTCACGTCGGTGATCGTCACGCACAATCCCGAGTTGGCAGCTCGTTGTGACCGGGTGTTCGAGATGAAGGCGTAGACTAGCTCCAGGTCATGTTCGAAAAATACAACGAGAAAGCCCGCCGCGCCCTCTTCTTCGCCCGATACGAAGCTTCGAAACTCGGCTCGCGCGTCATCGAGTCCGAGCACATCCTCCTCGGCGTCCTGCGCGAGGGGGAAGAGATCATCAAAGAGATTTTCAGCCGCTTCAACGTCAAGCCGGAGCAGATCCGCCGCGAGGTCGAAGGCGACCGCCTCTTCGTCGACCGCATCTCCTCCTCCGCCGAGCTGCCGCTCTCGGAGGAGTCGAAGAAGATCCTGGCCTACGCCGCGCACGAGGCGGAGTCGATGCTCCATCAGTACGTCGGCACCGAGCATCTGCTGATCGGCATCCTGCGCGTGGAGTCCTCCACCGCGGCGCGCATCCTCACCGCTAAGGGCCTCAACGTCTACGGCGTGCGCGAGGAGACCATCTCCATCCTCAAGGAGCGCGAGGCCGACAAGCAGAAGAAAGAGCTCCCCTTCCTCGCCGAGTACGCCCGCGACCTCACGGCGATGGCCCATCAGCAGCAGTTCGATCCGCTCATCGGCCGGGAGAAGGAAGTGGAGCGCATCATCCAGATCCTCTCCCGCCGGACCAAGAACAACCCGATCCTTCTCGGCGAGCCGGGCGTCGGCAAGACGGCCATCGTCGAAGGCCTGGCTCAGCGCATCGTCGACGGCAACGTGCCGCTGTTCATCGCCAACAAGCGCATCCTCTCGCTCGATCTCTCGCTCATCGTGGCCGGCACGAAGTACCGCGGGCAGTTCGAAGAGCGGCTCAAGGGGATCATCAAAGAGCTCAAAGAGAATCCCGACATCATCATCTTCATCGACGAGATCCACTCCCTGATCGGCGCGGGGTCGGCGGAAGGCTCGCTCGACGCCGCGAACATCCTCAAGCCGGCGCTCTCCCGGGGAGAGATCTCCTGCGTCGGCGCCACCACCATCCGCGAGTACCGCCGCTACATCGAGAAGGACCGCTCGCTGCTCCGCCGCTTCCAGGCCATCAACGTCGCTCCGCCCAACGAGGAGGAGACGTTCCAGATCCTGGAAGGGGTCAAGGAGCGCTACGAGACCTTCCACAAGGTGAAGTACAGCGACCAGGCCATCCGCAGCGCGGTCTATCAATCGAACCGCTACATCACCGACCGCTTCTTCCCCGACAAGGCCATCGACATCATCGACGAGGCCGGGGCGAAGGTGAAGCTGCGGCGCGTGGCCGACACCCAGAACCTGCGGCGGCTGGAGTCGGAGATCCGCTCCATCGTCAAGGAGATGAAGAAGGCCATCTCCGACAAGGACTTCGAGAAGGCCGTTTTCTTGCGCGAGCGCGAGATCGAGCTGAAGGAAGAAGTGGAGCGCTTCAAGCAGGAGCGCGAGAACATCGGCGACGAGCTGATGGAAGTGACCAAGAAGGACGTCGAGGAGATCATCAGCTCCTGGACCGACATCCCCGTCACCTCCATCGAGGCCGACGAAGCGGCCAAGCTGATCAACATGGAAGAGAGCCTGATGCGGCGCATCGTCGGTCAGGACAAGGCCATCCGCGCCATCTCCCGCGCCATCCGCCGCTCGCGCCTCGGCGTGGCTTCACCGAACCGCCCGATGGGGTCGTTCATCTTCCTCGGCTCGTCCGGCGTGGGCAAAACCGAAGTGGCGCGCCGCCTGGCGGAGTTCCTCTTCGGCTCGCAGCGGCACCTCATCCGCTTCGACATGTCGGAGTACATGGAGAAGCACGCCATCTCGAAGCTCATCGGCTCGCCGCCGGGCTACGTCGGCCACGAAGAGGGCGGCCAACTCACCGAGCGCGTGCGCCGCAATCCGTACTCGGTGGTGCTGCTCGACGAGATCGAGAAGGCCCATCCCGACATCGCCAACATCCTGCTGCAGATCCTCGAGGACGGCCTGCTCACCGACTCGCTCGGCAATCAGGTCGACTTCCGCAACACGCTGATCATCATGACCTCGAACCTCGGCACGCGCTTCCTCAGCACCAAGGGGCACATGGGCTTCCGGGAGAAGACGAGCGAGGGCGATCAGAAGAGCGCCGAGCAGATGATCGGGCAGGAGCTGAAAAAAGAGTTCTCGCCCGAGTTCATCAACCGCATCGACGACATCATCATCTTCAATCCGCTGACGCAGACGGAACTGCGGATGATCTGCCGCCTGCTGATCGACGACGTGAATCTGGCGCTGATCCATCGCAACGTGCAGATCGCGGTTGACGACTCCGTGGTCGACTGGCTGCTGCGCCGCGCCGAGGAAGAAGCGAACTCCGGCGCCCGCCCTATCCGCCGCGCCATCCAGCGCCACATCGAGGACGAGCTGTCGGAATTCATGATCCGCCACAAGGACAGCATCCCCGAGCGGATCGACTTCACCATGAACGGCGAGGAAGTGCTCCTCATGCCGCGGGCCATCGAAGAGCTGACGCAGTAGCTGGAAAGTGCCGGGCCCGTCCGTCCCCTCCTCCAAAAGAGGAGGAAGCAATGCTACGAATCGTCTGTCGTCTCGTGCCGCTCGTGTTCCTTTCTCTGTTCGCCTTTTCCTGCGCCGACGCCGCGAAACACCTCCGCGCCCAGCCGGCGTGGTTTCTCGAGCCGAAGTCGGCGCTCAAGATCCCGCTCCCCGCGCTGGACGAGAAGTCGGGAGTTCCGACCGAGGCCCCAGCCGCGGAGATCGAGATCAAATGCGTGCGTACGCCGCGCTCTGAGAGCGTGACGCCGACAGAAAATGCTGCCGTGCCGCAATGTCTTTACATGTCGATGGACATGAATCGTGTGCTGAACGTGCCCACCCGCAATCGATTCGAGCGCAACCGGCTGGTTCACCTGCTGGTGAACGTCAGCGACAACAACTGCTCGACGTTTCTGATGCGCGCCTTCGCTCACAAGGCGGGCGCGGAGGCCGCGCGGAATACCGGCAAGGACATCGCCACAGCGATCGCCGCCGGCACCGCACGCGTCGCCGGTGGGTTTGCCTCGGGCCTCGGTCTCGTGAATCTGGCCGGCGGAACCGCCATCGACAGCTTCAACACCACGTACTACGCGGACAAGACCTTCCAGATGATGGCCGCGGCGATCGGCGCCGAGCGCAGCAAGGCGCGCAAGGTCATCGTGGAGAACTCGATCGCCGAGATCGGTGACTACTCGTTCTTCGAGGCGCTCGAAGATATGCACGACTACGATGACTCATGCTCGATTCGCCGAGGACTCGAAAGTCTCGCCTCGGCGGCGAACAGCGAGAAAAAGGATAAGGACCAGAAGCTGAACGACAAGCGGGAGGAGCTACGGGCCTCCTCGACCAAGGCGGGCCCAGCCACCGCGGTCGCTTCGAATCAGCAGTAAGCACTCTACGGCCGCCGTCGTACGGGCCGGTCGCGCTGCGGAAATTGCGCGCGCGGCTGGCCCGCACGCGCGTGGCTGTGAGGCGCCGGGTGCGCGCTCCGCTGCGGCCGGTACGCAGGTTTGTGCGACAGGATCGGTGCGGCCCGATGGCTCCGCGCGTCGAATCCCTCCGCCACCTTGCGCGGAATCCCGCGATTGATGAAGCGCTCCAGTGCCCGGAGGTTCGCGGCGTCGTCCGGCGTGACGAAGCTGATGGCGTCGCCGATGGCCTTCGCCCGGCCGGTGCGGCCGATGCGATGGACGTAGTCCTCAGGCTGCGGCGGGAAGTCGAAATTCACGACGTGCGAGATGCCCTCGACGTCGATGCCGCGGGCGGCGATGTCGGTAGCCACCAGGACGCGCACCGCGCCGCTCTTGAAATCGCGCAGCGCGGCGAGGCGCTGGCTCTGGCTGCGATTGGAGTGCAGCGTTCCCGTGGCAATTCCGGCCGACTCCAGCTTGCGGGCGATCTTGTCCGCGCCGTGCTTGGTGCGGGAGAAGACCAGCACCGAGTCGAGGCTCGCGTCACGCAGAAGGTGGAGGAGCAGCGGAAGCTTGGCGTCCTTCGACGTCTCATAAACGAACTGCATCACCGATTCGGCGGGGTTGGCGCGGCGGCCGATCTGAATGATCTCCGGCGAGCGCAGCATCTCCTGCGTCAACGCCTCGATCTCCTTCGAAAGCGACGCGGAGAACATCAGCGTCTGCCGCTCGGCCGGCAGGGCGCGCACGATCCGGCGCATCTGCGGCAGGAAACCCATGTCCATCATGCGGTCGGCCTCGTCGAGGACGGCCACTTCGAGGAGGCGGTAGTCGACGTGTCCCTGATTCATGAGATCGATGAGACGTCCGGGCGTGGCGATGATGATCTCCGCACCGGAGCGAAGGGCCTGAATCTGCGGCCGCTCGCCGACGCCGCCGTAGACGGTGGCGATGCGGAGGTGGAGGTGCCGCGAGTACTTGCGCACGTTCTCTTCGATCTGCACCACCAACTCGCGGGTCGGCGCGACGATCAGCGCGCGGATGCCGCGGCGTCCGCCGGGCGCTCCCTGCGTGGAGAGGCGCTCGAGAATCGGCAGCACGAAGGCCGCCGTCTTGCCGGTGCCGGTCTGCGCGATGCCGATGACGTCGCGGCCGCGCAGCACGGGCGGGATGGCTTTGGTTTGGATAGGGGTGGGTTCCGTATAGCCGGCTTCGCGCACGGCTTTGGTGATTTTCGGCCCGAGGCCGAGGCTGGTGAATGGCATGGTGTCCGTCCTGTCTGAGAGTGATTGCAACTCACTCTGACCGGTGGACCGGAGTGAAGCAGCTCTCCTCCGAACGTCGATGACCTTCGGCAAATTCTCCCGTTACGGCGTGACCACCGTGATTACGCCGAGCGACGACCAACTATCGCCGGTCACGTTGTCGATCGATGAGCCGTACGTCACCCACTGCCGCGGATCGACGGCCGTGATCGCGCGCACCCGCACCTGCAACGCCGCCACGCGCGTATTCTGCAAGGTCACCTGCTGGACCGCCCGCGGCGGAACGATCACCGTCTGCAGCAACGGCGCGAAGGTCGGATCGTCGCTGTTCTGCAGCACTTCGAAGGTCTGTTCCGATGTGCTCAGGTTCACGATGCCGACGTTGGCGCGGTACTGAGAGCTGACGCGCTGTCCGAGGATGGCCACGTTCGACGAATTGATCCTCGAGGTGTCGATGGTTGGAAAGGTCTGCGACACCGTCCCCTGCGAGTTGCCCGCTTGCAGGGTCCAGATGCGAGAGGTGACGAACAGCGCCCCGAGGGGGTCGGGCTGGCCGTCCTGTCCGACCGCGGTGACCACCATCGCACCCAGCCCGCTGCGGTGGAGGTTGTTGTTGACGAAATCCTCCGAGATGATGCCGCTGAGACCCGGAATGGTGATCTGCGTGATGGTCTCGGCCAAGCCGGACTGCCCCTGCGGCAGCCACTGGAATGCGACGTTCTGATCGCTGTGGCGGTAGTTGAAGACGGCGATGTCGGAGCGGAAGAACGTGCCGTTCAACCCCGCCACGCTGCCAGCGGCGGGGACGAGAACCTGCGGCGCAGGGGCCGTGAGCTGGGCGTGGGCGGACGCGCTCCATGCGAGAAAGAGAAGCGAAACAAGGCAAAGCCTTTTCATGAGACGGAAACGTAGCAAGTTATTTGCCGTGATGGCATTCTGCTTGTAAAATGCAGTCATGTCTTCCGTCACTTTGCGCGACGTACCGCCTGAACTGCACAAAGAGTTGAAGGAGAGCGCCGAGCGCAACCGGCGCAGCCTCAACGCGGAGATCCTGTGGAGGTTGGAGAATTCGGTAGGCCCGATCCGAAGAGTAAGCGTCGAGGAAATCAAGCAAAAGGCTGAGCGTTTTCGCGAACACCTTCGCGCCAAAGGCTTCACTACCACCGATGAGGAGATCACGCGCTTCAAGCGCGAAGGGCGTCCGTGATCGTTGTCGACACAAACATCCTCATTCACCTCCAGCTAGAGACGCCTGACTCCCCGGCGGCGCACGCTCTCGTTGAAATGGACGCCAACTGGTATGCGCCCTATCTCTGGCGTTCGGAATTCCGCAATACGCTCGTACAGTACGTGCGCCACCAACGTCTGACCCTCGATGAGGCGCGTGACGCTAGTCGCTCAGCCGAAGACCTCATGTATGGACACGAGCTGTTCGTTGACCCCAACGCTGTCCTCGAACTTGCTATCGCCTCCACCTGCACCGCCTACGACTGCGAGTTCGTCGCTTTGGCGAGCGAGTTGGGCATCCCGCTGATCACTACCGACAAGCAGATCCTGCGCGACTTCCCGCGCATCGCGCGGCCGCTGGCCGATTACCGCTGATCGAGCGCCCCGCCGTTCGAGGCGATCACGTCGCTGTAGAAGCGCGCGCTCTTCTTCGGCGTCCGCTGCAGGGTGTGGAAGTCGACGTGCACGATGCCGAAGCGCTTGGTGTATCCGAGGCTCCATTCGAGGTTGTCGAAGAGCGACCAGACGAAGTAGCCGCGGACGTCGACGCCGCGCCGCATCGCCTCGCGGAGCGCCGCGACGTGCTGGCGCAGATACTCGACGCGCAGCGGATCGTCCACGCCGCTGTCTGGGGCGGTGGGGGGATCGTAGAACGCCGCGCCGTTTTCGGTGATGTAGACCGGCGTCGAGCCGTAGCGATCGCGAAACCACATCAGGATGTCGGTCAGTCCTGGCGCGCAGACCTCCCAGTCGGTCTCGGTGTAGGTCGAGCGCGGCTGGGGAACGCCTGCGGCGCGCTCGACCATCTTCGCGGGGTCGTCCTTCATCACGCCGCGCTTGTAATAGTTGATGCCGACGAAATCGATCGGGGCGCGAATGTCATCGAAGTCGGCGGCCGGAAACACCGGCCACGCTTCGCCGAACATCCCCGCCATCGCCTCGGGATACTCGCCGAAGAAGATCGGATCGAGGTACTGGCGGTTCATGTACGCGTCGGCGCGGGCGGTGGCGGCGAGGTCTTCGGCGCTGGTCGACGCGGGCACCTTCGGCTCCAGGTTGACCACGATGCCGATCGGCTTGGTGGCGCCGAGAGCCCGGTACGCCTTGACCGCGCGGCCGTGCGCGCGGAGAAGGTTGTGCGATGCCAGCGGCGCCTCGAACAGGTTCCGGTGTCCCGGCGCCAGCGCGCCATGAAGGTAGCCGCCGTCGGTGACCACCCACGGCTCGTTGAGCGTGGCCCACAATTCCACGCCGTCCAGCGCCTTGAACATGACCGTCGCGTAGTCGGCGAACCAGCCGGCGATGTCGCGATTGAGCCAGCCGCCCAAGTCGTCGAGGGCGGCGGGGAGGTCCCAGTGATAGAGCGTCGCCACCGGTTGAATGCCGGCGGCGACGAGTGCGTCGACGAGACGGCGGTAGAAGTCGAGGCCGCGCTGATTCACGCGCCCCTTCCCCTCCGGCAGCACGCGGCCCCAGGCGATGCTGAAGCGGTAGGCCCGCAGTCCGAGGGCGCGCATCAACGACACGTCGTCGCTGTAGCGGTGGTAGTGGTCGCAGGCCACGTCGCCGGTGTCGCCGTTGAGCGTGCGGCCCGGCGTGTGGGTGAAGCGCTGCCAGATGCTGGCCCCGGCGCCGTCCTCGAGGGGCGATCCCTCGATCTGGTACGACGCGGTGGCGGCGCCCCAGAGAAAGCCGGACGGAAACTCGAAGTGATCAGTTGACATGTGCGCGAATTGTGCAGTAGCGTACTCCAAAATGTAAACGGTTACATTGATGGCCGCTCAAACTCCGAGTCCGCGCCTTCGTCGACGTCGCCGCCGTTCCGCCGCGGTGACGATCCACGACGTAGCCGCGCGCGCCGGCGTTTCGGTGGCCACCGTCTCCCGCGTCCTCAACCGCAACGCCCCCGTCCGCGAGGAGACCTCCCAGCACGTGCAGGACGTGGCCCGCCGCCTGCGCTACGTCCCTAACGTCGCGGCGCGCTCGCTGAGCATCCGCCGCAGCAACACCATCGGCGTGGTGCTGCCGAACGTTCACGGCGAGTTCTTCTCCGAGGTCATCCGCGGCGTCGACGTCGCGGCGCGCAAGGCGGGCTTTCACATCCTGGTCTCCGGATCGCACAGCGACGCCGGCGAGATGCTCGCCGTGCTGGACGCCATGCGCGGCCGCGTCGACGGCCTGCTGGTCATGGCCCCCGACGTCGCCATCGGCTCGCTGCGCGAGCAGATTCCCTCCGAGCTGCCGCTGGTCCTGCTCAACGCCACATCGGTCGACCACGACGCCATCAGCATCGACAACTACGGCGGCGCGCACGCCATGACCGCGTACCTTGCGTCGCTGGGCCACACGAGCATCGCGTTCATCAAGGGTCCCGATCCCAACGCCGACGCCCGCGAGCGGCTTCGCGGCTATCGCCAGGCCATGAAAAAGATCGGCGTGCGCGACCGCGGCCTGGAATGCCCCGGCGACTTCACCGAGGAGACGGGCTGCGAGGCGGCGAAGGCGCTGCTGCAGCGCGCGCCGCGGCCGACGGCGATCTTCGCCGCGAACGACGCCATGGCCGTCGGCGCTCTCTCCGCGCTCAGCGAGGCGGGGGTGAGCGTCCCCGCCGAGGTGGCGGTGGCCGGCTTCGACGACATCCGCGTCGGCCGCTACGTCACGCCGTCGCTCACCACCGTCCACGTCGACATTGACGAGCTCGGGCGCCGCGCGCTCGAGCTGGTCGTCGACGCCATCGACCGCCCAGCGCAAGGTGATCGGCGCACCGAGATCGTCTCGACGTCGCTGGTCATCCGCAACTCGACCAAGATCCGGCCGCGAGGCCGCAAAGGAGGATCTCAATGAACAGGAAAGCAATCGGTGCGTGCGTGCTTGTTTCGCTGATGGCGATGGCGGCGTTCGCGCAGTCATCGACCACGGCGACCATTCGGGGGAAAGTGACCAACGACCAGGGGCAGGCGCTGGCGAATGCGGAGATCAACGCCGTCCGCACCCAGACCGGGTTCGTGAAGACCGTCCACTCCGGTCCCGACGGCGCGTACACCCTGGCCGGCCTGACGCCGGGTGAGTACACCGTTGTCGTCGCCGCGCCCGGGTTCGACGCCATCAGCCAGACCGTCACAGTTCTGGTCGGACAGTCGCTGGAGATGAACCCGCAGATGTCGACGACCTCGGTGCTGCGCGAATCGATCACGGTCGTCGGCAACCAGGCCGTGGAGACCAAGACCAGCGAGGTGGCCACCAACGTCACTACGCATCAGATCGAGAACCTGCCCCAGGACGACCGGAACTTTCTCAATTTCGCGGCGCTAGCGCCGGGAATCCGGCTCTCCAAAGACCCCCTTCGAAAGACCTTCGCCGGCGACGCCCAGGATCCGGAGCAGACCAACATCTTCATCGATGGCGTGAGCACCAAGAACGATATCCTCCAGGGCGGAACGAGCGGACAGGATTCGAGCCGCGGAAATCCCTTCCCGCAGAGTGCGGTGCAGGAGTTCCGCGTCATCACTCAGAACTACAGCGCGCAATACGACCACGCCTCGAGCGCCATCATCACGGCCGTCACGAAATCGGGCGGCAACGACTTGAAAGGCCAGGCCTTCTTCTACTACCAGCCGAACCAGTGGGTGGCCAAGACGGAGAAAAACTTCCAGTTCTCGACGCTGGCCACCAACGACGAATACCGCCGCATCCAGCCGGGAATCAGCCTGGGTGGCCCGATCATCAAGGACAAACTGAACTTCTTCGTCGCCTATGAAGGCGACGACGAGCGCGCCCAGACGCCGGTTACGATCACCATCCCGCAGTTCGCGCCTCAGTTCGCCCAGTACGTCGGATCTTTCCCCAGCCCATTCAAATCCACTCTCGTGTTCGGAAAGGTGAGCTGGCAATCCTCCCTGAGCCAGCTTTTCGACTTCAGCGCGAATTACCGCCGTGAGCACGAGACGCGGGACTTCGGCAACCAGAACAGCTACGAAGCGGCCACCGACCTTCGCAACTGGGTCTACGGCGGAACGATGCGGCATCAATGGACCACCGGCAGCACGCTGAACGAGCTGTCGCTCAGTGTGCAGAGATTCGGTTGGAATCCGACCCCTCTCAATCCGGACCTGGTCGGGAAACGCTACTTCGCTCCCGGATTCGCGACCGTCATTCGCATCGGCGGCAACAGCACGACGCAGCAGTTCGACCAACGCCGCATCGAGCTTCGCGATAACTACAACTTCGCTCCCATGACCATGGCCGGAACGCACCAGTTCCAGGTCGGCGGCAACATCGACTTCATGCGTTACAAGGTGAACAAGAGCCTCAACGGCAACCCCGAGTTCAAGTTCCTGCCCGATGCAAACGGCGTCTACGGCAACATCCCCTTCGAGGCGGATTTTGGGATCGGCAATCCGCGGCTGGCGATCAGCAACAATGAGTACGGCATCTACGGCCAGGACAAATGGAACGTGAACGACAAACTCACCCTGGACCTCGGCGTGCGGTGGGACTACGAGTCCAAGATGCTGGACCAGGACTACGTCACGCCGGCCAATATCGTTACCGCCCTGAAGGGAAAGAGCTTCAGCTTCGACGGTCGCACCATCAGTATTCCGGACGAATACTTCTCCACCGGCAACGAACGCGAGCCGGTCAAAAACATGTTCCAGCCGCGTTTCGGCTTCACGTATGACCTCAAGGGCGACAGCAAGTCGGTGGTCTTCGGAGGCTGGGGCAAGTACTACGACCGCCTCTTCCTGAACTCCACACTCGACGAGCGCTTCCGCCTGCAGTTCCCCGTCTATCGCTTCAACTTCTCGCCCGCCACCTGGAATCCGTCGTACTTCACCATCCCCGGCCTGCAGAGTCTCATCGCTTCGGGCGCGGCGCGCCCGGAGATCTATCTGCTCAGCAACAACACCAAACCTCCGTATTCGACGCAGTACAACGTCGGTTATCGACAGTCCTTTGGATCGTGGCTGGCGTCGTTCGGCTATAACGTGGTGCGCGCCAAGCGCGGCATTACGTACGTGGCCGCGTCCGGCACGTGCTGCGGCGCGTTTGCGCCGGGATTCGGCGCGGTCATCATCAACGATCCGGTCGGAAAGAGCTTCTGGTACAACGCGCAAAGCATCACACTCGACCGCCCATACACCGGCCGGGGGTGGGGTGCACGCTTCACGTATACCCATGCGAAAGCGGAACAGAACGGCAATGATCTGTTCAGCCTCGATCTGCCCTCTGCTTCCCTCTACGCGAAGCATCCACGCGCGGGATCAGAGCCGAACCGGTTCGGCGCCACGGCGATCGTCGGGCTGCCGTGGGATGTGCGGTTCAGCACCAACGTCACCCTCAGCACCGGCGAAGCGACTCCCTATTTCGACTTCTCGAAGGGATTCAACCTGGCGGGTCGCATCGCTACCGGTGTCATCCCGGATGCGGTCTATCCGCCGAAGAAAAACGGATTCGGTTACCGCAACGTCGACTTCCGGCTGGGCAAAGATTTCCCTGTGTACGGCCATGCCACCATCGGCCTGACAGCGGAAGTCTTCAACGCCTTCAACTTCACGAACTTCGGATGTCTCAACAGCTTCGTCGGCGATAACAACGACCGATCCCACCTCGGCGACCCGAACTGCGTCGTTTCCCTCGGCCGGCGCGAGCAGATCGGTCTCAAAGTCACGTTCTGATGGCTTCCAACAGGTGTAGGACGGGCTCGAGCCCGTCCTACATTTTTCTTCTCGCGCTTCTTTTCGTTTCCTGCGCGACTGTTCCTCAGCGCGACGACGCCTTCCTCGACGACGTGCAGCGCCGCACGTTCGCGTATTTCTGGGATCTCGCCGATCCGAAGACGCTGCTGATTCCCGACCGCGCGCCGACGCCGTCGTTCTCCTCGATCGCCGCGGTCGGCTTCGGCCTCACCGCGTACGGCATCGGCGCGGAGCGCGGTTACGTCACGCGCGCCGAAGCCGCGGCGCGCGCGCTGGCCACGCTGAAGTCGCTCCTCGCCAACACCGAAGCGACTCACAAGGGCTTCTACTACCACTTCCTCGACATGAAGAGCGGCAAGCGATTCGAGAAGGTCGAGCTGTCGACCATCGACAGCGCGCTGCTCTTCGCCGGCGCGCTCTTCTGCCAGTCGTACTTCGACCGCGACGAAGCGACGGAGAAGGCCATCCGCGACGCGGCCGAGGAACTGTACGCGCGCGCCGACTGGCAGTGGGCGCAGGCGCGGCCGCCCGCCGTCAGCATGGGGTGGTATCCGGAGAAAGGGCTGCACGACTGGGACTGGCGCGGCTACAACGAGGCGATGATCCTCTACATCCTGGCGCTCGGATCGCCAACCCATCCCGTCGAACCGAGCGCGTGGACGGAATACACCAAGACGTACAAGTGGGGAACGTTCTACGGACAGCCGCACCTGCTGTTCGGGCCACTGTTCGGACACCAGTACTCGCATGTCTGGATCGACTTCCGCGGCATTCAGGACGACGCCATGCGCGCGCACGGCATCGACTACTTCGAGAACTCGCGACGCGGCACGATCGCGCAGCGTGCGTACGCCATCGCCAACCCGTCGAAGTGGCGCGACTACGGCGACGACATCTGGGGCCTTACAGCCTGCGACGGCCCGATGGACGACACGATCGTCATCGACGGCACCCCCCGCACCTTCCACTCCTACCACGCGCGCGGCGCGACGGAGGGCGACATCCGCGACGACGGCACCATCGCCCCCACCGCCGCCGCGTCGTCGATCCCCTTCACCCCCGCGCTGTCGATCGCCGCGATGCGCGCGATGAGCACCCGCCGCGTGTACAGCACCTACGGCTTCCTCGACGCCTTCAACCCCACCCTGCGGACGTCCGAGAAATTGAAGCACGGCCGCATCGACCCCCAGGAAGGGTGGATCGACGTGGACTACCTGGGCATCGACCAGGGGCCGATCATTGCCATGGTCGAGAATTACCGCAGCGGCTTGGTGTGGGCGGTGATGAGGAAGAATGCGCATGTGGTGCGGGGGCTGAAGCGGGCCGGATTCACAGGAGGCTGGCTTCAGTGAGGTTTCTGCTTCTTCTCGCGCTTCTTCTGTCCTGCAGCGCTGATCGCGACACCCGAGAACGTCTGGAGTTCTGGGCCCTCGGCCGCGAGGGCGAAGTCGTCGCCGAAATGATCCCCGAGTTCGAGCGGCGCAATCCGGGCATCGACGTCGTCGTGCAGCAGATTCCGTGGTCGGCGGCGCACGAGAAGCTGCTCACCGCGTACGTCGGGGAGTCGACGCCGGACATCGCGCAGATGGGCAACACCTGGATCCCGGAGTTCCACGCCATGCGCGCGCTGGAGGAGCTCCCGCCGGCCGTGGTCGATCGGAGCGACTACTTCCCCGGCATCTGGGAAACGAATGTCATCGACGGGAAGCTGTACGGCATCCCGTGGTACGTCGACACGCGCGTGCTGTTCTACCGCAGCGACATCCTCGCCGCCGCCGGCTTCCCGCGCGCGCCGCGCACGTGGGACGAGTGGCGCCAGGCGATGGCCCGCATCGCCGAGCGACGACTGAGCCACTTCCCCATCCTGCTGCCGACCAACGAGTTCGAGCAGGTCGAAGTGCTGGCCATGACCAACGGGTCGACCCTGCTGAACGCCGATCGCACCCGCGGCGCGTTTCGCCAGCCGCCGTTCGCCGAGGCCTTTGCGTTTTATGTCGGCTTGTTCCGGTCGGGATTCGCGCCCGCGGTAAGCAACGCCGAGATCGCCAACATCTATCAACAGTTCGCGGCCGGCGACTTCGCCATGTGGATCACCGGGCCGTGGAACGTCGGCGAGTGCAAGCGCCGCCTGCCGCCGGAGATTCAGGGCAAGTGGGCGACCGCGCCGCTCCCGGCGCGCGATGCCGGCGCGCCCACCGGCGTCTCCATGGCCGGCGGATCGAGCCTCATCCTTTTTCGCGGCACCCGGCATCGCGCGGCCGCGGAAGCGCTGATCCGATTCCTCTCCGAGCCGGCGCAGCAGGTTCGCTTCTTCGAGCTGACCGGCGACCTCCCGGCGCGGCGCAGCGCGTGGAACGCGCCGGCGCTGGTGGGCGATCCGTACTTTCCCGCCTTCCGCGCGCAGCTCGAGCGCGTCCAGCCGCTGCCGAAAGTGCCGGAGTGGGAGCAGATCGCCACGGCGATCTTCGACCGAGGGGAGGCCGCCGCGCGCGGCGTGACCAGCGTCCCGGTGGCGCTGGCGCAGCTCGACGCGAAGGCGGACACGCTGCTGGAGAAACGGCGGTGGATGCTGTCGCGCCGCCCCTCATCCGCCGCTTCGCGGCACCTTCTCCCCGCCAGCGGGGAGAAGGACGCTGGGGCGGCCTCGGCTCCCCTCTCCCGCTTGCGGGAGAGGGTGGCGCGGAGCGCCGGGTGAGGGCCGAATCCCGTGCCGGCCTTCTCTTCGTCGCCCCGGCGCTTCTCCTCATCCTCGTCTTCTTCTTCGTCCCGGTGATCGCCGGCTTCGCCCTCAGTCTCACCGACTTCGATCTCTACACCATCGGCGATCCACACAATCTCCGCTTCCTCGCTTTGCGCAACTACGGCGAGCTCCTGGGCAGCGACATCTTCTGGACCGCGTTCATCAATACGCTGTACTTCGCCCTCGTCGGCGGTCCGCTCACCGTCGCCGTCTCCCTCGGCGCGGCGCTGCTGGTCAACGCGAAGCTGACGCGCTGGAAGTCGCTCTTCCGCACCGTCTACTTCGCGCCGGTGGTGACGACGCTTGTAGCCGTGGCCATCGTCTTCAAATACCTCTACCACCCACGTTTCGGGATCCTGAACCGCGCGCTGGGCGCCGTCGGCATCCCCGGCATCGACTGGCTCGGCAATCCGAAGGTGGCCATGCTGGCGATCATCCTCCTCGCGGTGTGGCGGGGCTTCGGCTACACGATGATCATCTTCATCGCCGGCCTGCAGAACATCCCCGACGAGCTGTACGAGGCGGCGCGCATCGACGGCGCCGGCGCGTGGCGGCAATTCCGCCACATCACCGTGCCGATGCTCGGCCCGACGTTTCTGTTCGTCGGCGTGGTGGTGGCCATCGGGCAGATGCAGATCTTCGCCGAGCCGTACGTGATGACCCGCGGCGGCCCGCTGAACAAGACCCTCTCGCTGGTGATGCTGATGTACGAGCAGGGATTCAAGTTCTGGCGGATGGGCTACGCCGCGGCCGTGGCGTTCATCCTCTTCCTGCTGATCGGCGGCGCGACGCTGCTGCAGATGCGGCTGCAGGAGAAGAGATGAGCCGGCGCACGGAATCCATCCTGCTTCACGCCACGCTCATCGCCGGCGCGATCGTCACCCTCTTCCCGCTCTTCTGGATGCTGTCGGCGTCGGTGATGACCACCGGCGAGGCGACGACGCTGCCGCCCCACATCGTGCCGCACGCGCCGACCCTCGCGCAGTATCGCGAGCTGTTCGTGCGGCTGAACATCGGCCGCGCGTTCCTCTCCAGCGCCATCGTGGCTACGGTGGTCACCATCGGCTCGGTGCTCTTCGGATCGATGGCCGGCTACGCCTTCGCCAAGCTGCGCTTCGGTGGACGGGAGCGGACCTTCGGCCTGTTGCTGATCGCCCTGGTGATCCCGCCGCAGGTGGGGATGCTGCCGCTCTTTCTGCTGATGAAGCAGTTGCATCTGGTCAACACCTACTGGGGCGCCATCATCCCGTCGCTGGCAACGGTGTTCGGCATCTTTCTCATCCGCCAGTTCATGCTGTCGGTGCCGCAGGAATTGATCGAGGCCGCGCGCATCGACGGCGCCGGCGAGTGGCGCATCTACTGGTCGGTCGTCCTGCCGCTGGCGCGGCCGATCCTCGCCACCCTCGCCACGTTCATGTTCATGTCGACGTGGAACGACTTCATGTGGCCGCTGATCATCCTCTCCGACCAAGCGCACTACACGCTGCCGGTGGCCCTGGCCAGCCTCTCCGGAGAGCACGTGCAGGACGTGGAGCTGATGATGGCCGGCTCGGTGGTGACCGTGCTGCCGGTGCTGCTGCTGTTCGTGGTGCTGCAGCGGCAGTACATCAGCGGAATCATGGCCGGGAGCGTCAAGGGGTGATTGCCGTACTCCTCGCGGCGGCGCTTTGGACACCTCACCCATCCGACGGCGTCGAGATGCACATCAAGGCCGAGGGAGCCGCGACCCGCGTCGATTTCGACTTCCACGGCCATGCCGGCTACGCCATCGCTCGCAAGCAGATCGATCTCGACCTCCCGCCGAACTACCAGTTCGTGTTCCGCATCCGCGGCGAGGCGCCGCCCGAGAACCTCGAGCTGAAGCTCATCAACGGCGACAACGTCTGGTGGCTGAACCGCCGCGACTTCGTGTTCCCGCGTCAGTGGACGACGCTGAAGACGAAGAAGCGCCAGATCAATTTCGCCTGGGGCCCGGCCGGCGGCGGCGAGACTCGCCACGTCGAGGCCATGGAGATCGTGGTCACCGCCGGCAGCGGCGGCAAGGGGACGGTGTGGTTCGAAGAGCCGCGGCTGGAAGAGCTCCCCGTCGCCACGAATGAGCGGCTGCGCTTCACGACCAACGAGATCGATCTCGGCGCGAAGCGCGAGCTGGGCGGACTGGTGATCGAGCCGGCGGGCGAATACACGATTGCGCTCGACGGCGTCCCTCACCCGGCGCTTCGCGCCACCCTCTCCCGCACACGGGAGAGGGGCACCTTCATCTGGCTGCCAGATTTGGAAGCTCGCACGATCACCATCACCGGGGGAAACGTTGGCCGCGTCGTCGTCCAGCCGCCCACCTGGGCGCCCACCGCGAACGACTTCTGGTCCATCGTGGCCAGGAGCGCGCCGCGCGGCGAGTACCCGCGCTACCTGGTCGGCGAACAGCCGTACTGGACCATCGTCGGCGCGGACGGCGCGAAGAACGAGGCGCTGGTCGGCGAGGACGGCAACGTCGAGCCGTTCAAGGGCGGCTACTCGATCGAGCCGTTCCTGCGCGTGGGCGGCAAGCGCCTGACCTGGGCCGACGCGGAGATCACTCACTCGCTCGCCGACGGCGACCTGCCGATTCCGTCGGTAACCTGGAAGGTGCCGGGCGTCACGATGACCATGACCGCCGCGGTCAGCTCGTCGTCGATGCTTCAGCTCCGCTATCGCGTCGACGGCGATGCGACGCTCGAGCTGGCCACGCGCAACTTCCAGGTCAATCCGTCGACGCAGTTCCTCAACTCGCCGGGCGGCGTCTCCGTTCATCCGGTGAAGGAGAAGACGCGCCTCAACGTGTTCGCGCTCAACATCCCGCTGGAGAAGGGCGCGAAGGTCGAGCCGCTCGCGCAGATCAAGAAAGCGTGGCGCGAGAAGCTCGACCGCGTCCGCATCGAAACCGCCGATCCGGTGGTCAATAGTACGATTCGTACTAATCTCGCCTACTTCCTCATCAACCGCGACGGCCCGGCGCTGCAGCCCGGCTCTCGGTCGTACGAGCGCGCCTGGATCCGCGACGGCGCGCTGATCGCCTCCGCCCTCCTCCGCCTCGGCCACGCCGCGGAGGCCAAGGCCTTCGCCCGCTGGTACGCGAAGTACGTCTTCGACGACGGCAAGGTGCCCTGCTGCGTCGACGCCCGCGGCGCCGATCCCGTCCCCGAAAACGACAGCCACGGCGAATTCATCTTCCTCGTCGCGGAGATCGAGCGCTACACCGGCGACGCGGCGTTCGCCAAGGAAATGCGCCCCCACGTCGAAGCCGCCGCGCGCTACATCGAGAAACTCCGAGGCGCGAACCACGGCGAGTTCGAGGGGCTGGTCACCGAGTCGATCAGCCACGAGGGCTACTCGGCGAAGCCGGTGCACTCGTACTGGGACGACTTCTTCGCCCTGAAGGGATTGGAGGACGCCGGCTGGAAGACGACGATGCGCGAGGACCTCGCGGCATCGATCCGTAGAACCATCGCAGCGAAGAAGATCGATTACATCCCCGGCGCCGCGGAGCTCGGCGACTTCGACCCCTCCGCCACCGCCATCGCCATCTCGCCGCTCGGCCTGGCGTCGCTGCTTCCGGAGCGCGAGCTGGCGCGAACCTTCGACCGCTACTTCGAAAACCTGGAGAAGCCGCGCGAGGACTACACGCCGTACGAGATGCGCATCATCGGCGCGCTGGTGCGCCGCGGCGACCGCGTCCGCGCGCAGTCGCTCGTCGAGCGCTTCCTCCGCGACCGCCGCCCCGCCGCCTGGAATCAGTGGGCCGAGGTCGTCGGCACCGATCCGCGCAAACCGCGATTCCTCGGCGACATGCCGCATTCGTGGATCGCCTCGGACTTCATCCGCTCCGTCCTCGACGCCATCGCCTACGACCGCGAGGACGGCGCGCTGGTCATCGGCGCCGGCGTCCCGCAGTCATGGCTCCCGCTGCGCGTCGCGGGATTGCGGACCTACCAGGGGCCGGTGGACATCACCATCGATCGGGAAGGGGTGGTGGAGGTGCGGGGCGGAATCAAGAACGTCATCGTCGCGCCGCCGTTTCGACCGTCATCCTGAGCGAAGCGAAGGATCTCAGACTGCGCATTCGGAGATCCTTCGCCGTCTGCGCGGCTCAGGATGACGGGAGGCGCGTTTCCGTCGCCGCATCGAACAGGTGAAGCTTCGCGGCGTCTGCTGAGAATGAGATCCCCTCCCCCGTTCGCGGCGCATCGTGCGGATCGAAGATCGCCACCAGCTTCTCCTCGCCGGACGAAGCGTAGACGATCGTCTCGTGTCCGATGGGCTCGACGATGTCCACATTGGCCTTGATGGTCGCGCCGCGTCCGAGGTGCTCGGGGCGGATCCCCACCACCACCCGCCGCCCCTCCTCGAGTGGGAAGGGCAGCGGCAGCGCGAACGACGACGCGCGCAGCGTCGAATCGGCCACCGTCGCCTGCACCAGATTCATGGGCGGCGTGCCGATGAACTGCGCCACGAAGACGTTCGCCGGGCGCTCGTAGACCTCGAGCGGCGTGCCGACCTGCTGCAGCTTCCCGGCGCGCATGACCGCGATGCGATGGCCCATGGTCATGGCCTCGACCTGATCGTGCGTCACGTAGACCGACGTCGTGCCGAGGTCTTTCTGGAGGCGGGTGATCTCGGCGCGCATCTGCACCCGGAGCTTGGCGTCGAGGTTCGACAGCGGCTCGTCGAAGAGGAAGACCGCCGGCTCGCGGACGATGGCCCGCCCCACCGCGACTCGCTGCCGCTGTCCGCCGGAGAGGTCCTTCGGCTTGCGGTCGAGAAGCTGGGCGATGCCGAGGATCTCCGCGGCGCGGCCGACGCGGGCCTCGATCTCCGGGCGGGGCAGAGCGCGCATGCGCAGACCGAATTCCAGATTCTCGCGGACGCTCATGTGCGGGTAGAGCGCGTAACTCTGAAAGACCATGGCGATGTCGCGGTCCTTCGGCGCCAGCGTGTTGACCACCCGGCCGCCGATGGAGATGGTGCCGGCGGTGACCTCCTCCAGCCCGGCGATCATCCGCAGCGCCGTCGACTTCCCGCAGCCCGACGGCCCGACCAGCACCATCAGCTCGCCGTCGTCGATGGCCAGGTTGAGGTCATCGATGACCGGAACGTCGCCGTAGGACTTTGCCACGTGCGCGAAAGTGACGTCGGCCATGGTTACTGGAGGATCCCGTGCTTGCGGAGGAAGGCGCGCATGGCCTCGGTCGACTCCCGCACCTGCTGCGCGTTGAAGTCGCCGTGCCCGGCGCCGGGGAGGATCAGGAGCTGGTTCGGCGCTCCGGCCTTCTGCAGCGACTCGTGCAGACGCCGGGCGTGCGAGACGGGAACCAGCGCGTCGTTGTCGCCGTGGATGGTAAGGATCGGCGGCGCGCCGGCGCGGACGTACGTCAGCGGCGACGCCTTCGCCGCGATCCGCGCCACGTCGTTGCGATTGCCGATCCACTCGATGGCGTAGCCGCGCGAATTGCCGCCGTCTTCGAGCATGTCGTTCACGTCCGTGATGCCGAACCAATTGATGATCGCGGCGACCTTCGGTTCTGATTTGTCACTGCCGGTCCAGCGGATTTTGTCGTCGGCCGGGCAACCGCGGTCGAAGCCGGCGCTCGAGGTAACCATTCCTGTCATGAGCGCCAGGTGCCCGCCCGCCGATCCGCCGCCGACGACGATGCGGCTGGTGTCGAACTTGAACCGTTCCGCGTTGCGCACGATCCACCGCAGAGCGCAGCGGCAGTCCTCGACCGCCGCGGGCGCCGGCGCCACCTTCGCCAGCCGGTACTCGACGTTCACCACCGCCATCCCCAACTCCAGGAACGGCAGCGCGTAGAGCACCGACCCTTCCTTCGATCCCGCCACCCACCCGCCGCCGTGGATGTACATCGCCACCGGCACGGGCGCGGCGGCGTTGCGGGGGCGGTAGACGTCGAGCTTCAGCTCCTGGCCGCTGGCGACGTTGTAGACGACGTTGGCCGAGACCTGATGGGTGAAGGCGATCTGGTCGGCCCAATCGGGGGTCTGGGCCTGGGCGGGAAGTGCCAGAACTAAGAGAAGAACGAACGTACGCATGTCGAACATGTTAGCCGGAACGCCGCCGTCTCGGCGGCTGGCCGGGCGCCGTCCCGGCGCCCCATCCCCCACGGCGGCGGGACGCCGCCGGGCCAGCCGGCGGGGACGCCGGCGCTCCGGCTCCACCCTGCTAGAATGCGCCGCCGATTCGTGCTGTTGTGCGCCCGCGGAACCCCCTCCAGGGTTCCCACGTCTCACAGCCAGCAGTTTTTGCCTGCATATGAACCGACTCTCCCTTTGCATCGCCCTGGCGATGCTCGCAACGAGCGCGCTCGCTCAGGCGCCTGCGCCTGCTCAGCCCGCCCCCCAACCCGCCCCGCAGCCGCAGAAACCGCGGCCCGGCATGATCCTGGACCGCCCTGAAGGGGGCCGGATCACCGAGCCGGAAGCGAAGCCCGCAGAGCCCACCCAGCCGTCCACCGGCACCCTCTCGGGCCAGAAGATCGAGCGCTTCGAGGCCGTCGGCAACACCTCGGTCGCCAGTGACACCATCCGCGTCTACCTCGGCATCAACCCGGGAGACCCGTACAACCCCGACCTCATTCAGAAGAACTTCCTCAACCTCTGGCAGACCGGCCTCTTCGACGACATCCGCATCGAGACCGACCGCGGCGCCACCGGCGTCGTCGTCCGCGCCGTGGTGAAGGAACGCCCGCGCATCGGCTCGGTCGAGTTCCGCGGCAACAAAGAATTGAACACCACCAAGATCAACGAGGCGCTGGAGAAAGAGAAGATCGACCTCCACGTCGGCAATACCATCGAGCAGACCCTGGTGGGCCGCGCCACCGCGGCGATCAAGAAGGCGTACAGCGAAGCGGGCTTCGAAGGCGTCAGCGTCGATTCCACCACCGAGGACCTCCTGGAGCCGGGCGAACGGAAGATCGTCTTCAACATCAACGAGGGGGCCAAGGCCAAGGTCGCCGCCATCGACTTCGTAGGCAACACCCGATTCTCCGACCGCCGCCTCCGCTCGCAGATGAAGGAAGTGAAGCCCAACAACATCATCACCTGGATCCGCAAGAAGAACCTCTATATCCCGTCGAAACTGGACGAGGACCTGGAGAAGGTCAAGAACTTCTACCAGGACTACGGCTACCAGAACATCAGCTTCGGCGAACCTCAGATCGTGCAGGTCGGCAAGGGGAAGAAGTCGCGCGTGAAGATCATCATCCCGGTCAAGGAAGGGACGGTGCACACGTTCGGCGAGGTCACGGTGACCGGCAACACCGTCTTCACCAGCGAACAGATCATCGGCAACTGGCCGCTCAAGAAGGGCGACATCATCCGCCGCAAGCCGATCCAGGCCCGCCTCGACGCCTTCGATGAGCTGTACCGCATGCGGGGCCACATCTACGCGTACATCAACCCGGAGTACGTCGAGAAGGACAACAACGTCGTCGACTTGCATCTCCAGGTCTTCGAAGGCGAGCAGTTCCGCCTCGGGCGCCTGGAGTTCCAGGGCAACACCACCACCAAGGACAAGGTCCTCCGCCGCGAGATCTTCCTCGAAGAGGGCGGCATCATGGACATGGAGACCTTCAAGCAGAGCCTCTACAAGCTCGGCCAGCTCGGCTACTTCAAGGTCAACGACAACCCCGACTTCAAGGTCAACCAGGAAAAGAAGACCGTGGACATCACGGTCAAGGGGACCGAGGAGGGGAAGAACGACATCCAGTTCGGCGGCGGCTACTCCGAGGGGACCGGCTTCTTCGTGCAGGCGCAGTTCGCCACGCGCAACTTCCTCGGCGAAGGCGAGAACCTCGGCCTCAGCTTCCAGCGCGGCAGCCGCCAGAACTTCTTCTCGCTGTCGTACGCCGACCCCTGGTTCATGGACACGCCGAACAGCCTCGGCATCTCCATCTTCAACCGCAACACGCACTTCCCGGCCATCATCGGCTACGAGGAGCGGACCAAGGGCGGAACCATCGCCTACGGCTACCGCCTGCACCGCTTCGACAGCATCTCCTTCGTCTACGGACTGGAGCACGTCCGCAGCCATGAGGAGGGCAACCTGGCGCCCGATGCCAACGGCAACGTTCCCATCGCCACGGTGGCGGACACCAAGTACACCTACTCGTCGATCGGGCCGGCGTACAACTTCGACTCGCGCGACAACCCGTTCGACACCACCCGCGGCTTCAAGCTGGGGCTGGCGGCGAACTTCGCCGGCGGCCCGCTGGGCGGCACCATCCACGCCGTCCGTCCGACTCTGAACATCACCAAGTTCTTCAAGCTCTCCCGCCGCAACTCCTTCAGCGTCAACGTGGACCTCGGTTACCTCAAGCCGCTGGACAAGGACTGCGCCATCACTCTCGACGAGGTCAACGAGACGACCACCAGGCTCTGCGTCCCCCGCGGCCAGCGCTTCTTCGTCGGCGGCGAGTACTCCATCCGCGGCTTCGAGTTCGGCACCATCGGGCCGAAGGAGACCTACCTCGGCAACACCACCGTGGCCGGCGGCTACAAGCAGATGGTCTTCAACAGCGAATACCTGATCCGCATCAACGACCCGATGCGGCTGGTCTTCTTCGGCGATGCCGGCTACGCGTACGGCTACCGGGAGCGGGTCGACCTGGCCAAACTCCGCTATTCGACGGGCATCGAGCTGCGGCTCTTCCTCCCCGTCTTCCAGTTCCCGATCCGGTTCATTTACGCCATCAATCCGCGGCCGCAGGACGGGGACAAGTTCCAGGGCTTCCAGTTCACCGTCGGGAATACGTACTAAAGAGGCGGCGATTTAGGTTCTGTCCAACGCAATCAAAGGAGATTCCATGAAGAAGTTTCTCGTTTCGCTCGCGGTTGCGGCGCTCGCCGTTCCGACCTTCGCGCAGAGCGCTCCCGCGCGCGTCGCGGTCATCGATGTCAACAAGGTTCTGATGAGCTCGACCGCCGGCAAGGCGTCGTACGAAAAGCTCAAGAAGCTGCAGGAAGAGCGCATCGCCCGCGCCAAGAAGATGGACGAAGACGCCGCGGCCCTCGACAAGGAGATCAACGAGAAGAAGCTCTCCTTGAGCGAAGAGAAGCTCGCCGATCTCACCAAGCAGCTCTCCGACAAGAAAATCGCCATGCAGCGCTTCGCGCAGGATGCCGACCGCGAGGTTGGCGAGGCCCGCGACAAAGAGCTGCAGGGACTGGAAGCCAAGATCAAGCCGGTCATCGACGCCGTCGGCAAAGAGATGGGCCTGGCCGCGATCTTCAACAAGTTCGAGTCGGGTCTGGTCTACGCCTCCGACGCCATCGACATCACCGACACCGTGGTGAAGCGCTTCAACGAGATGGCCACCACGCCCGCAGCGGCTGCCGCGAAGAAGTAACCCCTTTCAATCGCTTTCCGAGTGCGGCGGCCTGAGGCCGCCGCTTTTTTTTGCACTCCAGTACAATCCGCGCCCGTGCCAGCAGTCTCCATCAAGGACATCGTCGAGCTGGTCGGCGGTCGCTACGACGGCCCGCCCGACCGCTCCATCCGCGGCGTGGCGGCGCTCGCCGATGCCGGCGACGACCAGTTGAGCTTCCTCTCCAATCGGAAGTACACCGCGCAGGTGGCGACCACCAAGGCCGGCGCGATTCTGGTGGCCAACGACCTGGCGGGCGACGACCGCCGCTACATCCGCGTCGCCAACCCCTACCTGGCCTGGGCCATGGTGATCGAGCGCTGGTTCACGCCGCGCTCGGGCACCGCCGGCGTCTCGCCGCTCGCCTCGATCTCCCCCTCGGCGACCCTCGGCGCGAACGTCGGCATCGGGGCATTCACCAGCGTCGGCGACGACGTCGTCATCGGCGACGACACGGTGATCCATCCGAACGTTTCGATCTATCCGCGAAGCGTCATCGGCAAGCGCTGCATCATTCACAGCGGCACGGTCATCGGCGCGGACGGCTACGGCTTCGTGGTCGACAACGGCCGCCATCGCAAAGTGCCGCAGATCGGCATGGTCCGCATCGGCGACGACGTGGAGATCGGAGCCGGCTGCACCATCGACCGCGCGGCGATCGGCGAGACGGTGATCGGCGAGGGGACGAAGCTCGACGATCAGGTCATGATCGGCCACGGCGCGAAGATCGGCCGGCACTGCCTGCTGGTGGCTCAGGTGGGCATCGCCGGGTCGGCCGAGCTCGGCGACTACGTGGTCGTCGCCGGCCAGTCGGGCGTCTCGGGCCACCTCAAGATCGGCGATCGTGTGCAGATCGCGGCCAAGAGCGCTGTGCTCCTCGATGACGTGCCGGCCGACATGAAGGTGATGGGCGTTCCCGCCATTCCGTTCCGCGACTTCGCACGGCGCGAGGCCCTGATGAAGAAATGGTCCAAGCGAACGGTGAAGGAGAGCGAGTAGCGATGCTGACGATCAACGACATCATGAAGATCCTGCCGCATCGCTATCCGATGCTGCTCATCGACCGCATCCTGGAGATCGAGTCGGGGAAAAAGGTCGTCGGCCTCAAGAACGTCTCGGCGAACGAGCAGTTCTTTCAGGGACACTTCCCCGGCGCGCCGGTCATGCCCGGCGTGCTGATCGTGGAGGCCATGGCGCAGTGCTGCGCCGTGCTCTTCCTGCAGGGTATCGAAGACCGCGACCGCAAGCTCTTCCTCTTCGGCGGCATCGACAAGGCGCGATTCCGCCGCCCGGTGGTTCCCGGCGACCAGCTCCGCCTGGAGTGCGAAGTGATCCAGACGCGATCGAACACCGTCCGCATGCGCGGCGTGGCCACCGTGGACGGAGTCGTCGTCGCCGAGGCGGAAATGCTCAGCGTCATGACAGAAAGGCCGCAATAGTCGATGCCTCGAATTCACCCCACAGCGATCGTCAGCAGCGAGGCGGAGCTCGCCGCGGACGTCGACGTCGGCGCGTACGCGCTCATCGGATCGAACGTCACCATCGGCGCCGGCACCTCGGTCGGCCCATACACCCGCATTGAAGGAACCGCGGTCATCGGCGAGCGCAACCACTTCTACGGCCACGGTTCCATCGGCGGGCCGCCGCAGGACCTGAAGTTCAAGGGGGAAGAGAGCCGCCTGGAGATCGGAGAAGACAACACGTTCCGTGAATTCGTGTCCATCAACCGTGGCACGACGGGCGGCGGCGGCGTGACCATCATCGGCTCCCACAATTACTTCATGGTCTACTCGCACGTGGCGCACGATTGCCGCGTCGGGTCGCACACCGTCTTTGCCAACTCCGCCACTCTCGCCGGCCACGTGGAAGTCGGCGACTTCGCCACCATCGGCGCCTTCTCCGCCGTGCACCAGTTCTGCCGCGTCGGCGAGCACGCCTTCATCGGCGGCGGCACCATGTGCACCCAGGACGTGCTGCCGTACGCGAAGACCGTCTCGCCGCGCGACAACACGTCGTTCGGCATCAACACCATCGGCCTGGAGCGCAAGGGAGTGCCGAAGGAATCGATCGAGGCCCTGCAGCGCGCCTACCGCATCCTGGTGCGCTCGAAGCTAAAGCTCGACGACGCGCTGCAGAAGATCGAATCCGAGCTCGGCTCCGTTCCCGAAGCGCGCTACCTCGTGGAGTTCGTGCGCGCCTCCAAGAAGCGCGGCTTCATCCGATGACGGGCAAACCGCGCATCGGCGTCGTCGGCACCGGCTATCTGGGGCGGCTGCACGCCCGCGTGCTGACCGAGATGCCGGAAGTGGACGTCGCCGGCTTCGTGGAAGCGAAGGACGCCACAGCCGCCGAGGTCGCGCAGACCCTCGGCATCCGCCGCTTCGATTCCATCGCCGCGCTCGCCGCGAAAATCGACTGCGCGGTCGTCGCCACGCCGACCACCACCCACTTCGACGTGGCGCGCGAGCTGATCGAGGCGGGCTGCGACGTCCTGGTCGAGAAGCCGATCACCGCGACCGTCGGCGAAGCGCGCCGCCTGATCGACCTCGCCGCGGGACGCCGACGCATCCTCCAGGTCGGCCACGTCGAGCGTTACAACCCCGCCATCATCGCCGTGGCGCCGTTCATCGCCGAGGCGCGCTACATCGTCGCAGAACGGCTCGGCGTCTTCGTCCCGCGCTCGCTCGACGTCGACGTGCTGCTTGACCTCATGATCCACGACCTCAATCTCGTCCTGTCGCTGATGCGGCAGCCGGTGGTCGACGTCCGCGCCGTCGGCATCGCGGTGCTCACCCCGAAGGTCGACATCACCAACGTGCGGCTGGAGATGGCCAACGGCTCGGTGGCCAATCTCACCGCCAGCCGCGTCTCGCAGGACCGGGTGCGCAAAGTGCGCTTCTTCAGCACCAAGGCATACATCTCCGTCGACACCAAAGAGCAGGAAGTGCACGGCTTCCGCCTCGGCGAACGCGGGGTGGAGCCGATCGACGTCACGGTGGAGAAGAAGGAGCCGCTGCGCGCGGAGCTGGAGGCGTTCGTGGCGTGCGTCGCCACGCGCAAACCGCCGCTGGTGACCGGGCAGGACGGCCTGGAGGCGGTGGAGTTGGCGCACCGGGTTGCGGCGGCCATCGATGAGTCGTTGAGAAAGTTGCAGGGATGAAGAAGAGGAGCCGCACCGTCATCCTGACCCCGAGCGCAGCGAGGGGGAAGGATCTCGAGTTGCACATCCTGAGATCCTTCGCCGTCTCCGCGGCTCAGGATGACGCGTCATGAGCGAGATCGCCATCGGCATCATCGGCGGCTCCGGCCTGTACGAAATGGAAGGGCTGCGCGTCATCGACGAGCGCAAGATCGAGACGCCCTTCGGCGAGCCGAGCGATCCGTTCGTCGTCGGCGAGATCGACGGCGTGCGCGTCGCCTTTCTCTCGCGCCACGGCCGCGGGCATCGCCGCACGCCGAGCGAGCTCAATTACCGCGCGAACATCTACGGCTTCAAGCTTCTCGGCGCGCACACCATCCTCTCCGCGAGCGCCGTCGGCTCGATGAAGGAGGAGTACCCGCCGACGCACATCGTCTTCCCGCACCAGTTCATCGACCGCACCCGCCATCGCCCCGACACCTTCTTCGGCAACGGCATCGTCGGCCACGTGGCGTTCGCCGATCCGATCTGCGCCGGCGCCTCGAAGCTGATGGCCGCCGCGGCGCGGGAGTGCGGCGCCTACGCGCACGAAGGCGGCGTCTACGTCTGCATCGAGGGGCCGCAGTTCTCCACGCGCGCCGAATCGGCGCTGTACCGATCGTGGGGCGTGGACGTCATCGGCATGACCAACCTGCAGGAGGCCAAGCTCGCGCGCGAGGCGGAGATCTGCTACGTCACCATGGCCCTGGTCACCGACTACGACTGCTGGCACGAGACGGCCGCCGACGTGAGCGTGGAGAGCATCCTCGAAGTGCTGCACGCGAACGCGGCGATGGCGCAGAGGATCATCCGGGCCGCCATTCCCCGCGCCGCCGCCCGCCTCCGCGACTGCGCGTGCGCCAGCGCGCTGCAATACGCGATCGTCACCGACCCTTCGCTCATCCCCGCCGCGCTCAAGCGCGACCTGGCCCCAATCATCGGGAGATACATTCAATGACCATCACCGTTTTCGGGACGGTGGCCTTCGACGCCATCCAGACCCCGTTCGGCAAAGTCGACCGCTGCCTCGGCGGTTCGGCGACGTACTTTTCGGTCGCTGCATCCTTTTTCTCGCGCGTGCAGCTCGTGGCGGTGGTCGGCGAGGACTTCACCGACGACGACGCGTCGATTTTCGCCGGACGAAACATCGATCTCGAAGGCCTGCAGCGCGTCGCCGGCGAGAAGTCGTTCTTCTGGAGCGGCGAGTACGGATACGACCTCAACGTGGCCAAGACGCGCGATACGCAGCTCAACGTCTTCGCCAACTTCCGCCCGACGCTCACCGAGAAGCAGCGGAAGGCTCCGGTCATCTTCCTGGCCAACGCCGAGCCCGATCTGCAGTTGGAAGTGCTCGAGCAGTGCGAGAGCCCGAGAATCGCGGCGCTCGACACCATGAACCTCTGGATCGCCACCGCGCGCGACGCACTGACGCGCGTCTTCCGTCGTGTAGACCTGGTCATCATCAACGAGGCCGAAGTGCGGCAGTACACGAATGAAGCGAACCTGATCAAAGGCGCGCGCAGCATCCTCGAGCTCGGCGTCAAGACGCTGGTCATCAAGCGCGGTGAGTATGGCGTGCTGATGCTGACCAACGACGCCGTCTTCGCTGCACCGGCCTACCCGCTCGAAGCGGTCTTCGATCCCACCGGCGCCGGCGACACCTTCGCCGGCGGCTTCCTCGGCTACCTCGCGTCGTGCCCCGAAGGCACCGACCGTGACTTCCGGCGCGCCATCATCTTCGGCAGCACGCTGGCATCGTTCACGGTCGAGAAGTTCTCGCTCGACCACCTGCGCGAGATCACCATCGATGACGTGTACGCGCGCTACCGGGAGTTCCGGGCACTCACGCACTTTGAGGACTTCGAGGTTTGACGCCTTGGCCGAAGTGATCGGGAGTCTGTGCTACGTCCCAAATACGGTAGTACTCATGCCGCACGGAAGTGTCGAGTTGCTCACCGAGATCGCGCGCGAGCTCCAGCGCCAAGATGAGATCCTGCACGTCGGCGAGATCGCGTAGGTTGTTCGGCGTCCATAGACCCGCCGCCAGCTTCAGTTCGATGAGAACCCGCACTCGCAAGACGTCATAGCCTTCGCATTTCACCGCCGCACTTCGCGGATCGGGAAAAGTGATCGGTTTTGGTTTTCTGTTCCCGGGATACTCGCCAGCCGTGACGATCATGACCAGGCCGCCCGTCTGAATGTCTCGGAACGTTCTTCGAGCACCCGCGTTCGCCGGCACGTACCCGCAGCCGACCAACCGCGCATGGATGCGACCGAGACCTTGACCAGTCGTGAGGATTTCCACTGTGTCGGTATACCGACTGAATCCGTGTAGAGCGCTTGCCATGCCCCCGTAGAGCGCGTGATCGATTCGCTCGCTGCGCAGCGCATCACAGACGCGTTTGAGCGTCTCCCAGGTTCGGCCTTCTCGCGCGAAGAACGCGCTCACCTCGCGCAGCGCGTCGCGATATGACGGGTCCTCACCGCGGTCCGTACACCACCTCCCCCCCCACCACCGTCATCCGTACCTTCGTCTTGAACAGTTCCGAGGGAGGGACGGCGAAGAGGTCGCCGTCGACGATGGTCAGGTCGGCGAGCTTGCCCGGCTCGATGGTGCCGCGCGACTGCTCCTCGAACGCAGCGAAGGCCGCGTCGAGGGTGAAGCCGCGGATCGCCTCGGCGAGCGTCAGCTTCTGCGACGGGTACGAGCCGCCTGCGGGCCACGCCTTCTGGTCCTCACGCGTCACCGCCGCGTGGATGCCGAAGAAGGGATTCACCGCTTCGACGGGGAAGTCGGAGCCCAGCGCGAGGCGCGCGCCGGAGTCGAGCACCGTGCGCCAGGCGTATGCGCCTTTGATCCGCTCCGGGCCGACGCGGGCTTCAGCCCAATACATGTCCGAGGTCGCGTGCGTCGGCTGCATGGAGGCGATGATGCCGCTGCGCGCGAGGCGGGGGAAATCGGACGGCGCGACGACCTGCAGGTGCTCGATGCGGAAACGGTCCTTGGCGGCGGCGCCGGCCTGCTCGTAGGCGTCGATCACGTTGCGCACGCCGCGATCGCCGATGGCGTGGGCGTTGACCTGGAAGCCGGCGGCGTGCGCGCGTTTCGCCACCTCGGCGAGGTGCTCCGGCCGGCTCACCAGCAGCCCGGAGTTGCCCGGATCGTCGCTGTACGGCGCGAGCAGCGCCGCGCCGCGGCTGCCGAGGGCGCCGTCGGCGTACAGCTTCACCGCGCGCACGGTGTGACGGTTGCCGTAGGCCACCTGCGGTCCGCTACGGAACCATGTGTCGAGCAGCGCCGCGTCGTCGGTGAGCATCGTGTAGAGGCGGATGGGGAACTTCTTCTCATCGATGAGCTGCCGCACCGCGGCGATGGTCGAGCCATCGGCGCCTGCGTCGTGCATCTCGGTCAGACCGTTCGCGGCGATCGTCTGCGCTGCCGCGAGCACCCGCGCCTTGCGCAGCTCGGGCGATGGAGGCGGCACCTTCGTGTCGACGAGGGACATCGCAGCGTCGACGAACGTGCCGGTCGGATTGCCGCTGGCGTCGCGCACGATGCGGCCGCCCTCGGGGTCGGGTGTCGACGCGGTCACACCGGCCGCGCGCAGAGCGGCGGTGTTCGCGACGCCGGCGTGTCCGTCGACTCGCCGCAGCCAGACGGGATGATCGGGGACCGCGGCGTCGAGCGGGGCGGCGGTCGGGAAATCCTTGACCGGCCAGCGATTCTGATCCCAGCCGCGGCCGAGGATCCATTCGCCCGGCTGGGCCCGCTCGGCGCGCTCCTTCACCCGGGCGACCACCTCGTCGAACGATGTGGCGCCGACGAGACTGACCGTGTCCAGCGAAAGGCCGAGTCCGTAAAGGTGCCCGTGCGCATCGGTGAGGCCGGGCAAAATCGTGGCGCCGGTGACGTCGATCACGCGCGCGGCGGGGTGCGCTGCGCGAATCTCATCGGCAGGACCGACGGCAACGATGTGCTCGCCAGACGTGACCACCGACCAGTTCTTCCGCGGCGTCTGTGACGCCTCGGCAACGACGAGTCCGCCGGCGAAAATCGTTTCGTTCAATGAAACTGATGGAGTTGCGGGCGGCATCGTGCAGCGGACGGCGGCGACGAAGAATAGCGCACAGATGAGACGGTTACGCATCGGCGAATCGTATCGGAATAGCGCTTCTCCGCGGCGGCGTTGGCAGCATTACCGATGAAACGACTTCTCACCGCCGCAGCGATGCTCGTGGCCACCGCAGCCTTTGCGGACGGCCGCTTCAGCGCCGCGGACGTGCCGCGCGCGAAGATCCGTCAGCCGGGCAAAATCGTCATCCGCAACAGCGGCGCGGCGATCACCGCGTATCGCTTCTTCGGCAACATCCGCGAAGCGCTCTTCTCGCTTCGCTCGTCGCCGGCGCCTCTGCGCACGACGCCGTTCGGCCCCGTCCTCTACGACTCGAACGCTCGACTGAGCACGCGGATGCCGACGTATCTCTCCGCGATGTTCACCGAGGCGGCGCGCACGCACGGCGTCGATCCACGCCTGGTCGCGGCGGTCGCCTCGCGCGAATCCGCGTTCAATGTCAACGCGCGCTCCAGCGTCGGCGCCTGCGGCCTGATGCAGCTCATGCCGGCCACGGCGCGCTTCCTCGGCGTCGGCGACATCTTCGATCCGCGCGAGAACGTCCTGGGCGGCGCGCGCTATCTGCGCACGCTGCTCGACACCTTCGACGGCGATCTCGACCTCACCCTCGCCGCCTACAACGCCGGCCCGGGCGCGGTGCAGAAATACGGCGGCGTCCCGCCGTACCGCGAGACGCAGAATTACGTGAAGTCGGTGCGCAGCGCTTATGAGAGCGCGCTGCGCACGTCATTCTGAGCCGCGCAGACGGCGAAGAATCTCAGCCGGCGCGGACGAGATCCTTCGCTGCGCTCAGGATGACGGCTAGCCCTCCCCCCACTTCAACTTCGCGCGGAGCACGTCGAAGTAGTTCTTGCCGCCGGTACGGATCAGCTTCACCGAGCTCGCCGATTTGCGTACCAGGACGCGATCGTCGGCGGTGATCGGCAAGCCCTCCTGGCCGTCGAGCGTGAGGAAGATCTCCTGGTTCGCGGTGACGATGCGGATCTCGACCTCCAGCTCGTCGGGGAGAACGATGGGCCGGTTGGTGAGCATGTGCGGGCAGATCGGCGTGATGACGATCGCGCCCATGGTCGGATAGATGATCGGGCCGCCGGCGGAAAGGTTGTACGCCGTCGACCCGGTGGGCGTAGCGACGATCAGCCCGTCCGCGCGGAAGGTGGAAACGAACGCGCCGGAAACTGCCACCCGCATCTCCACGATGCGGGCGAGCGCGCTTTTATTGATCGTCGCGTCGTTCAGGACGCGGTACGAGCGATGCTCGCGGCCGTTCCCCTCGACCGAAACATCGAACGCCACGCGCTCCTCGGCCAGAAAGTCTCCGGCCAGCACGCGCTCGAGAGTCTCCGGAAACTCCTCCACTCCAACCTCGGTGAGAAACCCTAGCGTTCCCATGTTGACGCCGAGGATCGGGACGTCGGCCGGCGCGTGGCGGGCGACCGACAGCAGCGTCCCGTCGCCGCCGAAGGTGATCAGCAGATTCGACTGCTTCCCGAGCTCGCCCTTGGTTACGCAGTGCCCCCGATCGTCGAGCTTGTCCGCCGTTGCGTAATCGAAGCAGACGTCGAGGCCGCGCCCGCGAAGCTCGGCGGCAACCTTGGCCGCGTACTCCAGCGCCTCGGGCGAAGTGATCTTCGCGGAGATGCCGATGGTCTGCATCACGCCGACATCGTATCGCGGCCGAAGATCTGCCCGAGGTGGTGCTCGAGATGGTCGACGTAGTCGTCCATGAAGTACTCGAGCGTCGCCGGCTGGTCGCGCGACACGGTGCGCCAGGCGATCTGATCGAGATTGTGCTTCGCCCGCAGTGCACGGCGGACGTCGTCGGGCGCATTGGCCATCACTCGCGCGATGTGCAGATTGAATCCGCGCCAGAGCGCGATGAGGTCGGCCCACGACGCGTCGGCGTAGCGCTGCACGGCGACCCACCTCTCCTGCTCGTAACCGGGAAGACGAGATCGTCGCTGAATTGCGCGCGCATGAATCGGCCGTGATTGTTCGACGCCGAGTCGATGAGGTGGCCGATGACTTCCTTCGGCGACCATTTGCCCTGCGCGGGCGGCGCGCTGGCCGCGGCATCGGTCAGATCGCGCAGGCGCGGCGTCATGCGCTCGACGACGGCGGTGAGGCGGTCGGCGGCGCTCATCAGAGGCTCGCCGGGAGCGAATCGCCGAGGGCCAGATGGACGTCGCGCGGTTCGACCACGATGCGGTCGCCGGCGCGTTCCGGCCCGGTGAACAGGATCGGATGCAGCACCTTCTCCAGAATCGCGCGCAGCCCGCGCGCGCCGAGGCGCTGCTTCAGCGCGGCGCCGGCGATCTCGTAGAGCGCCTCGCGGGTGAAGTCGAGCTGGATCTGATCGAGCGCGCAGAGCCGCTGGTATTCCGGCACCATCGCTTCACGCGGCTGCGTGAGGATGGTCACCAGATCGTCGCCGGTGAGCGCGTCGAGCTGCACGCGCACCGGAAGGCGGCCGAGGAGCTCCGGCACGAAGCCGTAGCGGACCAGATCATCGGTGCTCACTTCCTTCGCCTGCGGCACGCCATCGCCGAAGAAGCCGATCGGCTTGCTGTCGCCGGCCACCTCCATGTCGGAGAACGAGCCGGCGCAGATGAAGAGGATGTTGGCGATGTCGATCTCGACGTAGTCGTACTTGTTCCAGTGCGCGGTGACGTTGAGCGGCACGAAGAGCTTCTCCCCTTCCAGGATTTTCAGCAGCGACTGCTGCACTCCTTCGCCGCCGATGTCGCGCTGGCTGGTGCCGGTGCGCGTGCCGCCGTTGCGGCGCGCGATCTTGTCGATCTCGTCGATGAAGACGATGCCGTTCTCCGCCGCGTTGACGTTCTGGTTCGTGGCGTAGAGCAGCCGGCCGATGGCAACCTCCACGTCCTCGCCGTAGTAGCCGGCTTCGGTGAAGGCGGTGGCGTCGTTGTAGGCGAACGGGATGTCGAGCACGCGCGCCAGCGTCCGCGCCAGATAGGTCTTGCCGGAGCCGGACGGCCCGATCATCAGGATGTTCGATTTGCGGATGGAGACGTCGCCGCCGTATTTGAGGTACTCGATGCGCTTGAGGTGGTTGTACGCGGCGATGGCCAGCACTTCCTTGGCGTGCTTCTGGCCGACGACGTACTGATCGAGTTGTTCGAAGATGCGACGGGGTGTGACGTGGAGGAAGCGATAGAACTCGCGTTTTTCCTTCATCGCGCGCCGGCCGCGAGTATAGCGCGCTCGTCGTCATCCCGAGAGACGCTGTCAAAAACTTCGGCGCCTCTTCCCCGCGAAGACAACTCTCTTGACCGCGTGCCAGTGACCTCTCGCCACTAAACCCTTCCATATCAGCAACTTCACTTCTGCCAGCTCGTGGCGGCCCGCTTGAAGTCTACGGGCTGCGGAAGGAGGTGGTGCTGATGGAGTGAGCGCCACGTGAAGTGAAGAGGGTCGATCGAAGCCCTCGTGTGGAGCAGCCGAAAACGCGTCAACCAGTCAACCGATCAACCAACTAAACAAAACGAAAGGAAAGAAGACCATGCGGAAGTCCCTCCCCATCTTCATCACTGCGTTTCTCATCGCCACCATGTCCGTCGCCGCGTTCGCGGGCGACAGCGAAGCCCCGGCCGCCTCGGCGGGCGTGGTGAACATCAACACCGCCGACGCCGCCCAGCTCTCGCTGCTGCCGCGCGTCGGCGCCAAAGTGGCCCAGCGGATCATCGATTACCGCACGGAGCACGGTCCGTTCGCCAAGACCTCCGACCTGATGCAGGTCAAGGGCATCGGCGACAAGAGCTTCCAGAACCTCAGCTCCTACCTGACGGTCAGCGGCAAGACCACCCTCACCGAGAAAGTGCGCGGCCCGAAGAGCGGCAAGCGCGCGAAAACTCAGCCCACCCCCGCGGCGTCGTAAGGGCGCCGTCCCTCCACCCGGGGCCGGCTTCGGCCGGCCCCCCTTCCGTTGCGAATTTGAAAGGAGATCGTGTGTCCAAACGCGTCCCGGGTTACTCGCTCCTCGAGCTCCTCACCGCCCTGGCCATCCTCGGCGTGATGGCTCTCTGCGCCATCCCGGCGTTCGGAAACTACCGGCGGCGGATGTCGATCATCGCGGTGTCCGAGGAGCTTCGGTCCATTTTGCGCGCGACGCGCTCGCGCGCCATCGCCTCCGGCCGCAACGCCGGCGTGAAGTTCATCAGCGGCCGGGAGTGGACCTACGCGATCTACGAGGACGGCGATGGCGACGGCATCCGCAACGACGACATCACCCGCGGCACCGACCGCCGCACCTTCGGCCCCGCCGTCGTCATGCCGTCGTTTCACCTCGCCGCCATCGGCCTGCTGAAGACGAAGGTCAAAGATCCCGACGGCGATCCGCTCGAGCCCGACGCCTCGCCGGTGCAGTTCGGCCGCTCGACGATCTGCTCGTTCTCGCCGATCGGCAGCGGCACGCCCGGAACGCTCTACCTCATCGACGGCGGCGGCCAGCTATGGGCGGCGCGCGTCCATGGCAGCGGCGGCCGCGTGCGACTCCTTCGCTACCACGACGGGCTGAAGAAGTGGGAGCGGCGATGAGCGCGCTACGTCCCCGCCCGCCGCACCACGAGCTCCTTCGCCTCATAGGTCTGCACGACTTTGAGCGCGTTGGCGCGCAGCGTCTCCTCGGAGAACGCCGCGGTGAGGACGACGCCGTCCATGTCGCGGCCGACCGGCAGCCCCGCGGCATAGAGCAGCGTCGGCACCACGTCGACCGCCTGCGCGGGCCGCGGCTTCTCGGCGTGCACCACGCCCGGTCCGGCGATGAGCACGAATCCGTCGTCCGCTCCCGGATCCTCCGGCAACACCAGATCGAGCAGCACGGCGTACGGCGTGGCGGGGAGGGGCGGGGGGACCGGACCGCTCGGCGAGACGACGACCAGCGTGTGGTCGGGGAAGCGCCCCGCCAGATCCGCGAGCATCGCATCGAGCTGCTCGGCGTACGCGCGGAGCACTTCGCCCTTCACCGTCGAGCGCGGCGGCAGCTCGTTGCTGAAGATGTGGATGGCGCGCTGCGCGTCCTCGTATCCGCCCAAGGCGGCGACGACCAGCGGAAACGCGCGCGACTCCGCCGCCGCACGCGCCAGCGCGACGGTCGTCCAATCGTCGGCCAGCCCGTCGACGATGCGCTGTCTGGCGTTGCCCGTTCCGTTGAAGCGCTGCGTCGCAGCCTCCGACGGTCTCTGTTCGAGCTCCTCGGCCTGTCCGGCGAATCCCGGCGGCATCACCTCGTTCTGCTTCTTCGCACTCCTCTCGAAGAAGCGGTCGGTGACCATCTGAGTCGCTCCTCCCGGCTCGGACCACGGCCAGCCGAAGACCGCCGCGTGCAGCCCGAGGCGCTCGAAGAGAGTCCAGAACGGAAGTGCGTCGCCGGAGGGGAGGTGCGACGAGACCCGCACCACCGGCGGAATCAGTCCCCAGGCGCGGAAGCCGATCCCGCCCGGCACGATCAGAAACCGCTCCGCGGCGTCGCGCCCGTTGAGCGGCGTGCGGTACGAGAACTTGCCCGTCACGCCGTGCCGGAATGGCTTCTTCCCGGTCGCCACCGAAGCCCAGAGCGCCTTTGGACTCATGGTGGGGAACGGCTCGAGACGCGTGAAGTAGCCGCGCGCGCGCGCCTGCTCGAAGAAGCGCAGGCTTCCCTCGCCGGTGAGGGTCAGGATCCAGTCGTACGGCAGATTTCGGATGGCGACCACGATCACCGGCCGCTGACCGGCAATCGTCCCGATGTTCGCCACCACCACCCCCTGCTTGACTGTGCGATAGCTATCGCGGCGCTGATAGAGCCCGAACGACGAGACAGCGATGATCAGCACGCCGGCGATGAAGATAGCGCGCGACGTCACCCGTTTCGCGTTCCGCTCGGCGACCCACAGCAGCAGCAGCACGAACGCCGTCAGGGTGATGAGGTTCGTGGCCTTCGACAGCACCCGCACCGCGCCAATCGGCAGGTAGATGCGGAACACCTCCAGGTGCATCCAGTACAGCGCCGCGGCCACGAAGGCGGCGAGGACCACGAATCCGAAGCCGTGGGCGCTCTCCGTCTTCCCGAAGAGTCTCACGCGGAGCGCGCGGAGTCCCCACAGGATGGTACCGAACAGCAGTCCGCAAATCAGGCCGTAGACGATGGTCACCGTGGCCAGCCGCCCCGGCGTGATGTCCACCTGCGGATTCAAGAAGTAGAGGAGGTGCGCGATGTAGAGGCCGAAGATCGCGCCGGCGAGTACACGCTTCAAGTAGGACCAGCGGATGGTCATTTCGTTCGCCGTTGGCGGTTGGCCGTTGGCCGAGGAAGTGTAGTCCACGGCCAACGGTCAACGGCCAACAGCGAACCGGGCGGGTGGCGGCCATGATCTCCGCCGCCCACCTCCGCGCCTGCACCACGCGCGACGCCGTGCTCGCGCTGCTGCGCGACCTCGGGTATCCCGTCCAGCCGGTGGCGATCGTGCCGGCCGAATGGCGGCGGGCCGGAATCGACGTCGGGTGGAACGGCGCGACCGAATTGCATCTCGCCGCGCGCACGCCGGAGCTCGACGTCTATCTCGTCTCCGGCGACGGCGCCTGCGACAGCGCTGCCGCGGAGCGCTTCCTCCGCTCGCTCGTAGCCTACAACGCCATCGTCAAACCGGCTGTCGTCGCGGTATCGAACGAGCGGCTGACGATGTACGACCTTTCGCCGCGCCGCGCGCTGCGGCGGCTCGACGTCGACCTCCGCCACCCGAGCGCGCACGCCGTCGACCGCGTCAACCTTCTCGCGGCGGGCGGCGACGCGGCGCGCATCTTCGACCGGGCGCTCGATCGCGAGACGCTCACCCGCCAGTTCTTCGAGCGCTTCAGCCGCGCGGCGGGCGAGGTCACCGCGGCCGTCGGCGACGCGCAGCAATCGCTGCTCATCCTCTCGCGCCTGCTCTTCCTCTACTTCATCCAGCAGAAGGGATGGCTGGGCGGCGAGCGGCGATTCGTCGTCGACCGCCTCGACGCCGCGGTGCGGCAGCGGCGCGACTTCTACTCCACCGTCCTCGAGCCGCTCTTCTTCGGCTGCCTCAACACCGACCGTCGCGAACGCACCGCCGCGGCGCGGAAGCTCGGCGAGATCCCGTACCTCAACGGCGGTCTGTTCGAGCCTTCGGCGTTCGAGCGCCGCAAGCCGCCGGCGCTGCCGAATGAGTTGATGCAGCGCGTGATCGAGGACGTCTTCGAGCGCTTCGACTTCTCCATCGACGAGGGCGACGCCGCCGGCACGCACGTCGATCCGGAAATGCTCGGCAAAGTCTTCGAGTCGTTGATGGCCGAGGATGAGAGGGCGGCGAGCGGAAGCTTCTATACGCCGCGCGAGATCGTCGACGTGCTGGCGTCGCGGGCCATCGTCGAGGCCCTCGCCGGCGGCGAGCCGCATGTGCGCGAGGCGCTGGAGGCCATCATCCGCGGCGAAACGCCGCGACGGATCCCGAGTGTGGCCGCATTGCGGGCGCGCGTGGAGTCGATCACCGTCCTCGATCCGGCGTGCGGTTCGGGCGCATTCCTCCTTGCCGCGCTGCATCTGCTGGAGCGAATCGCTGCGGCGACGGGCGCGCGGATGTCGCGGCGCGACTTCGTCGAGCGCGCGCTGTACGGAGTCGATCTCAAGCCGGAGGCGGTGCGCCTCTGCGAGCTGCGCCTCTGGCTGGCCATCGTCTCCCGCACCCAGGACGAGATCGCCGCAATCCCACCGCTGCCCAATCTCGATCGCAACATCCTCCAGGGCAACTCGCTCCTCAGCCCCACCGACTTCCTCGGCGACAACCGCGGCGACGTCTACCGCGAGTGGCGAACGGCGCTGCGCGCGCAAGGCGATCTGATCGGGCGATATCGCGGCGCGCCACAGAGGGAGCGGCCGGCGCTGGCGCGGCTGATTCGCGCCAACGACGAACGCCTCGCCAGCGAGCTGCTGGCGAAGTCGATCGATCTCGACGAGAGCGAGCTGCAGCGGCTCGCCGCGCCGCAGCGCGATCTCTTCGGCCGCCTGCGCGACATGAACCTCGTCCGCTGCCGCGAGCTCCACGAGCGCATCGGCGAGAACCGCCGCACGCTCGATCGCGTCGAGGACGGCGAGCTCGGCTTCTTCTCTTTCGACGTCCACTTCGCGCACGTCATGGCCCGCGGCGGCTTCGACGTCGTCATCGGCAATCCGCCGTGGGTACGCAACAGCCGCATCGATCCGAGTGCGAAGAGCATGCTCGCCGATCGCTACCGACTTTTCCGCGGCGACGGCGCGCGCGACGCAGCGGCGTTCCATCAGCCAGACCTGTCGATCGCGTTCGTGGAGCGCGCGCTGTCGCTCGCCGCGCCGGAGGGCGTCGTGTCGCTTCTCCTTCCTGCCAAGGTGCTCAACGCGGCGTACGCCGCCCCGCTGCGCCGCCACGTCGAGCGCCATCTGTCGATCGTCGCGCTCGACGACTGGTCCGGCGACGCCCACCGCCACTTCGACGCCGACACCTTCCCCCTCGGCATGACGGTGACCAGGCGCCAACCGTCGGCGCGTCCGGAGCTCACACTCGGCGGTTCGGAGTGGGTGCTGCTCCCGCCCGACGTGCACGCCACGATGGCGCGCATCCACCGCCAGTTCCCAACGCTCGTGGAGACGCTCGGGCGCATGCCGCTGATGGGCGTGAAGAGCGGCAACAACGGCGCGTTCTTTCTCGACGTCAAACGCGTTCGCCGCAACGCGCTCGAGACCACCGACGGCCTGCACATTCCGCTGACCGCCGTCTGTTACTGCGTGCGCGGACGCGACGTGCGCCGCTGGATGATCGGCGATCCGGCGTGGATGCTCTGGCCGCCGCCGCGCGGCTGGCGCCGTTCGCAGCGATGGCTGGAGCGTTTCGCCGCGGCGCGCGGCGTGGAGGTCGATGCCCTGCGGCTCTCCTACGTCCGGCCGGAGCACCTCGGCATCAAAGTGGTCTGGAAGGACCTCTCGCGCGGCATCTGCGCCGCCGTTCTTCCCGACTCGCGCACCATCCACGGCCGCCCGGTGCCGCTGGTTCCCAACCAGACGCTGTATGCGCTCGACGCCGCGAGCGTCGACGAGGCGCACGTCCTCGCCGCGGCGCTCAACTCCACCATCGTCAACGCGCTCACCGTCGCCGTCGCCGAGCGGGCCAAGGACTCGTACTTTCGCTACTTCGGCCGCACCCTCGCGCGAGTACCACTACCAAAACTGGAAGCGTCACACCCGGCGTGGACGCAACTGCTGCGGTGTGCGCGGCGCGCCGCGCGCGACCCCGAAGCGATCGTCGAGATCGACCGCGTCATGGCGGAGCTCTACGGCGTGTCGGCCGAAGAGCACGCGCGACTGGCGGACTACCTGAGGAGGCGGCTCGGGTACGCCGGCGATGATTGAGCTCGCGCCGCACCAGCGCGACGCGGTGGCGCGCATCCTCGAACTGCTCGACCGCTACGGCGGCGCAATCCTCGCCGACGACGTCGGCCTGGGCAAATCCTTCGTCGCCGCCGCCGTCGCCGCGGAGATGCAGGCGCGACACTGCGCGATCGAGCTGATCGTTCCGGCGTCCCTCGTCGCGCAGTGGCGCGACACGCTGCTGGACTTCGACGTCGACGCGCGGACTCTCACCCACGATTCGCTCCCCGGCGATCGTTTCGCCGCCGGCGCGGCGCACCGCTTCGTCGTCGTCGACGAGGCCCACGCATTTCGCAACCCGCGGACGCAGCGCTACGCCGCCCTGGCGCGGCGCTCCATCGGCGCACGGCTGCTGCTGGTGACCGCCACGCCGGTGTGCAACTCGGCCGCGGACCTGCTGGCGATCGTCGCGCTGGTGGCGGCCGACGACGCCCTCCGCTGGCGCGGCGTGGCGTCGATCGGCGACGCCTTCGCCGCGCGCGACGCCGGCGCCATCGACGCCGTCGTCTCCGAGCTGGTCATCCGCCGCGAGCGCGACGTCCTTCCCGACGCCCTTCGCTTCAGCGAGCTGGAGCGCCGCGTCATCCGCCACGCGGTGATTGACGCGCCGATCGACGACCTGCAGTTCCCGCTCACCGGCAGCGCCCCTCTGCTGCGGCAGTTCCTCTGGCGGCGCCTCGAATCGAGCCACGCGGCGCTCCTCGAGTCGATCCGCCGCCAGCTCCGCTTTTATCAGCGCGTCGTCGAGAGCGGCCGCGAGCTGACGCGGCGCGATTACCGCCGCGCGTTCGCGCACGAAGAGGAAAGCGATGCCTTCCAGCAGATTCTCTTCTGGGACCTTTGGGCGCCGAGCGTCGCGATCGACCTGAGCGCCATCAACGACGAGATGCGGCGGTTGACGTCGCTGCGCGCGACGGTCGAGGGCGAGCCGGACACGAAGCGCGCGCTGCTCGCGGACGTTCTGACCACCGAGCCGACGCTGATCTTCACCGGCGCCGCGGCAACGGCGCGCGACCTGGCGCGGCACCTCCGTTGCGGCCTGGCCACCGCGCGCGACGGCACCGCGGCGATCGAGGCCTTCCGCCGCGGCGCGATCGATCTCCTCGTCGCCACCGACCTCGCCTCGGAAGGCCTCAACCTGCAGCGCGCCGGCGTCGTCATCCACTACGACATCCCCTGGAACCCGGTGAAGCTCGACCAGCGCAACGGCCGCGCGCACCGCATCGGGCAGGAGCGGCCACTCGTCCGCGCCATCTACTTCCTCCCCGATCGCGACCGCGCGCGGGTGATGGAGATCGTCGCGTCGAAGAACCGCACGCGCCGCCGCCTGCTCCACCCCCGCCCACCCGCCCCGCACGCCGATAGCACCCTCGCCCTCCCCCAGCGCATCCCCGCCGGCGCCGCCGCCGTCGCGCTGCTCCGCGCCCTGCGCGCGCACGACCTCCCCCCGCCACCCACCCTCCCCCGCCGCCACCGCGCCGGCGTCGAGCGGCTGTTCGAGGAGATGGCGCGGGAGTACCTCGACGCCGGGCGGGTGGAGGAGCTCGCGGCGGTGCTGGAGCGCGAGCAGGAGCTCATCCTTGCCTGAGATCTCGCGCTTCCACGGCATCGTGATCACGATGAACCGCGATGATCACCTCCGCCTCACTTTCATGCGCGCTACGCCGGAAAGGTAATCTTGGTCGCCATCAGCGACGGAACGGTGGTCGGTGACCTCCCTCAGCGACAGTTGGCACTCATCGAGCGGTGGCGTAAGTTGCATCTTGCAGAAACTGCTCGAGAACTGGCGTCGGGCACGAACAGCAGAGGACCTCAGTCGCATACGACCGCTGGAGTAGCGATGGATCAGAAAGAATGGAACTGGCCGCTCGTCGATGTGGTCGAAGCTCGGCACATCGATCGATACAAGATCTGGGTGCGGTTCGAAAACGGGATTGAGGGCGAGGTCGACTTATCCGACCTGCTCGACCAAGGAGTCTTCAGGCCGCTCCGAGACGTCGAACTGTTCAAGCGCTTTCACATTGAGTACGGGACGATCGTCTGGAACGAACAGGTCGACATCGCTCCCGAATCGCTCTACCGCAGAGTCCTCGAACGCGAGCCCTCCACGCCGCCCGTAAATCGGTGATGGCACCGCGCCGGAGACTTTCCGACAGCGAAACTGAAGCTCGTCCGCCGATGGCTGGCTCTCCACCGTGAGGAGCTGAGGCTGAATTGGCAATTGATCGAACACGAGCTGGCGCCGAGGTATGTTGAGCCGCTGGAGTAGAGATTGCTGAATAACCGAGAGCGTTGGCCGCCATTCATGGTGTGGGTCGCCGAGGCGCGATATGTCGGCGGCTATACGATCTGGCTGCGCTTCGAGGATGGCCTCGAAGGCGAGATTGATTTCACCGACGACTTGCGGGGACGGATCTTCGGACCACTGAAAGAGATCGAACTGTTCAAGCGCTTTCGCATCGAGGGCGGTACGCTCGTTTGGCCGAATGGAGCGGACATCTGTCACTCGGTCCTCTACGCAACAATCCTGGAGCCAGTAGCCCGCCCCGTATAATCGCCGGGCCGTGAACCTCCTCATCGTCGACGACGAAGTCTCCCTGCGCGACTTCCTCACCATCGTGTTCGAGGCCGAGGGATGGCGGGTCGAGACGGCCGCCAGCCTGGTCGAAGCGCGGGCGGCGATCCAGAAGAACGAGCCGGACCTCATCCTCTGCGATTTGATGCTGCCCGACGGATCGGGACTCGATCTCCTGCGCGACGCCAAGGCCCAGAACTCCTCCATCGCCGTCATCATGATCACCGCCCACACCTCCACCAAGTCGGCGGTGGAAGCGCTCAAGCTCGGCGCTTTCGACTACATCGCCAAGCCGTTCGACATCGACGAGATGAAGATCATCGTCCGCAACGCCGTCGAGCGGAAGGAGCTCGAGGACGAGAACATCCACCTCCGCAGCGCCCTGGAGGAGAAGTTCACCTTCGCCAACATCATTGGGCGCAGCGCGCGGATGCAGGAGATCTTCTCCATCGTCCAGCGCATCGCCAAGACCATGTCCACCGTGCTCATCTCCGGCGATTCGGGAACCGGCAAGGAGCTGATCGCGCGGGCCATTCACTACAACTCCGACCGCCGCGGCAAGTTCGTATCGATCAACTGCGGCGCGCTGCCGGAGACCCTCCTCGAGTCGGAGCTCTTCGGCCACGAGCGCGGCGCCTTCACCGGCGCCATCCGCGAGAAGCGGGGACTGTTTCAGGAGGCCGACCGCGGCACGATCTTCCTCGACGAGATCGGCGAGACCTCCACGGCCATGCAGATCAAACTGCTGCGCGTCCTGCAGGACCGCATCGTCCGCAAGGTCGGCTCGAACGTGGAGACGCAGGTCGACGTCCGGGTCATCGCCGCCACCAACCGCGACCTCGCCGAGTCGATCCGCCTCGGCACCTTCCGCGAAGACCTCTTCTATCGCATCAACGTCATTCCCATCGCCCTCCCGCCGCTGCGCCAACGGCGCGAGGACATCCCGCTGCTCGTCGACCACTTCATCACCAAGTATTCGAAGAACATGGGCGTGCCGCAAAAGCGCATCTCCGCCGACGCCATGCGCGCGCTCGACCGCTACCATTGGGCGGGCAACGTCCGCGAGCTGGAGAACGTCATCGAGCGGATGATCGCCCTCGAGTCCTCCGAGGTCCTGACCACCAAATCGCTCCCCGATCAGGTCCTCCTCGGCGGCAGCATTCCGGAGATGACCTTCGAGCTGCCGGCCGACGGCATATCGCTCGAGCATCATCTGGAGGCGATCGCCAAGATCTTCATGCTCAAGGCGCTCGAGCGCACCGGCGGCGTGCAGACGCAGGCGGCGGAGCTGCTGCGGATGTCCTTCCGCTCCTTCCGCTACTATGCGAAAAAGTACGATCTGATCGCGCGCGAAAAGGACGAAGTGGTGGAGGTCGAACATGAAAAATAGCCTCGTGCTGCTCCTCCTCGCCGTCGCCTGCGCCCAACCCGCCGCCCCCCCGCCCCCCCCCGCGACGACGACCGAAGCGGCGGCAGCCTCGCCGCGGGTGATCCTCCCCGACGGTTTCGCGGTCGGCGTCGAAGTCGTGGCCGACGACGAGACGCGCCAGATGGGCCTCATGTTCCGCGACCACCTCGCCGACGACCGCGGCATGCTCTTCTTCTTCCGGCAGAGCGGCCACTATCCGTTCTGGATGAAGAACACCCTCATCCCGCTGGACATGATCTGGATCGACGAGGGCCGCCGCATCGCGCACATCACCCCCGACGTCCCCCCCTGCAAGGCCGATCCGTGCCCCAGCTACCCGCCGAACGTGCAGGCCAAGTATGTCCTGGAGCTCGCGGCGGGCGTCGCCGCGAAGCATCACCTGAAGGACGGAGACGCGCTGCGGTTCGAGGGGATGGAACACGTCATCGTGCGGTAGCGTTTGAACTTCCATGTTCCGCAGCCGCGGCGAGAACCTCCGGTCGATCTACATCCTCCTCTTCCTGAACGTCGCGTTCTTTCTGCTGCAGTTTCAGGATGAGGAAAAGTTCATCCGCCTGTTTGCCTTCGACGGCCAAGCGGTGCTGCGCGGCGAGGTGTGGCGACTTTTCACCTATCAGTTCACCCAGGCCACGCGGATCGGTTCGTGGGTGATCTGGCCGGGAGTGACCCTCTTCATCAACCTCATTCTCCTCACGCTGATGGGAATGGCGATCGAAGAGGAGTGGGGCACATCGCACTTCGTTCGCTTCTATCTGGTGTCGACGCTGATGACCGCGGCCGTCGGGGCGTACTTCTCCACTCCGCTCGCCGGCACGTTCTTCATCAACTTCACGCTGCTCTTCGTCTACGCCTCGCTTTACCGCCACCAGGCGCTCTACTTGATCGTGATCCCGATCCGCATCACGTTCCTGGCCCTCGTTTCCCTCGGCGTTCTCACCTTCGGCGTTTTCGTCGGCAGCCGGGCGCATCTCGCGGCGCTGGTCGGCGCGGCGTTCGGGTACGCGTACTACCTCTCGCAGCGCGTCCGAATGGCGGTCGCGGCGCCGGGCGGATTCGCCGCGCCGTCGATCGCGGCCAATGACGTCATCGTCCGCACCGCGACGCGCAACGTCGCCCGCGTGGCGGCGATGAAGAAGGCGCTGACCACCGCGTCGAGCTCGGACATCGACCGCCTGATCGAAGTCTCGGAGCGCGAAATCGTCCGCGGCGTCAACATCTGCGCCCCCGCCGACTACAAGCCGGACCACCCCGACCGTTACTGCATCCGCTGCGAAGGCTTCGCGGAGTGCACCGCGCGCCACTTGCGGCTCAACCGCCCGTCCGCTACGGAGCCGGAGGCGAGCTAGGCCCCGAGGGGCCGCCGCCTTCACCGCCACCGGGGCCGCGGCGACGCCGGAAGCGCCGCTTGCGCTTCCCCCCACCCCCACCCTCGGGCTTCGGCCCGTCCTGTGGAGCGGCGGGCTTCAGCCCGCCGGACGGCGGCCTAAAGCCCGCCGCTCCACCACCTTCCGGCTTGGCACCGCGACGCCGGCGACGCCGCCGTCCGCGATCGCGCTCGCCCTCGGGTCTCGGTTGTTGTTGCTGCTGCTGCGGTGGCGGCGTCTGCGATGGCGGTCCGCCGCGTTGCGGGCGTCCCTGCGGTCGCGGTGCGTGTTGCGGCCGCGGGCGGTTGTCGCGATCGCGCTCCCGTCCGCGCTGCGGCTGCTGCGGGCGCGCGTCGGGGCGGGGTGGGCGTCCGCCGGCGGGACGCCGCTCGCGTCCGGTGCGCTGTTCGAACTCCTGCACCTTGCGCTGCATGAACTTGCGCGATTGCGCCTCCAGACGGTCTCGCAGCGGGTCGTGCCCGCAGTACGGGCAGCGCTTCCAACCCTCGGGATAGGTCTTTTTGCAGGAGGAGCAGAGGACGCTTTTGGGCAGCGGCATCGCGGCAGTCGCGGCGCATTGTACACTTCGGGCCCGTGGAAGACCGGCGCAAAACATTGCAGACATTGATCGCGCTGGCCGAGGGAAGCAGCGCCAGCGATTGCTGGGACGACCAGCGCGCGGAGTCGCTTTTGCGATCGCAATCGACGCCCGTGGAACTGCGCGAGCTGGGGATGAGCGAGGCGATGATCGCCAGGGTTTTTGGTTCGCCGGCAGCCGGCTCCTTCACCGTCCGCGTCGAAGCTCGCTTCGAAGCGGCGCACTACCTTCGCGAGTACCGCGGCATCTCCGAGCCCCTGCACGGGCACTCGTACAAAGTGGAAGCGGATCTCGCGGCGCGCGGCGGCGGCATCGACTCCGACGCCATCGCCGTCGATTTCGTCAGCGCCAAACGGACGCTCGAAGCGCTGGCGAAAAAGCTCGACTACGGCTGCATCAACGACGTCGCACCGTTCGATCGCATCAACCCCTCGGCGGAGAACATCGCCGAGTGGTTCTGGCGCGAGCTGTCCGCCGGCGTGGCCGGCGAAGATGCCCTGGTCAGCGCGGTGACGATCTGGGAAGGGCCGGTGAATTCGGTGACGTTCCGCCCACGTTTATCCTGAGCGAAGCGAAGGATCTGGCGCCCATGTGCGCTGCGCAAGTGGGCGCCAGATCCCTCGCTGAGCTCGGGATAAACTCATCCGATCATGAACAAGCTCGCGAACCACACCGCGTTGAAAGAGTGGGCTTCGGTCATCGCCGCGCTCGACCGCGGCGAGCAGGTCGTGTTGATCCGCAAGGGCGGCCTCGCCGATCCCACCTTCGGCCTCGAGGCGGACCGCTTCTACCTCTTGCCCACCAACTATCACGACGCAGGCGGCGGTGAACCGACCCACGTGCCCATCACGCACTGGGCGGAGGTCGTGCGCACGTGGCAGGTGCGCGACCTCGAGACCTTGCACCGCCTCGAGCCGCTGGTCGCGCTCGACCGCGCCACCCTCGATACCCGCTACAAGTTCCGCCCCGATCAGGCCATCAACGTCATCGCCGTTCGGACCTGGCGTCTGACAAAACCGGTACGCGTGGCGATGACCGAGGCGTACGCCGGGTGCCGGAGCTGGGTCAGCCTCGACGAAGAGATCGACGTTGACGGCTCCGTGCCCGCGCTTCGAGACGCGGAACTGCAGGCGAAGATCGAGAGCGTCGACGCCCTCCTTGCCGCCGCGGTCTGACGTGGAGCTCCTGATCATCATCGCCATGCTCGCCGTCGGAGGGACGATCGCGCTGGCCATCGGCGTCTCGGTCGCGGCGGCGCAACGCGAATCGGGTGCGAGCGACCGGCCGGCGGCGCCGCCGGACCGCAATCACATCGCCGCATCACTGCTGTTCAACCTCCTGCTGGCGGGCGGGACGCCGCCCGATCAAGCGCTGCGGGCCATCCGGCGGGTGGGGATCATCGCGCCGGTCACCTCATCGATCGACGTCGGCAACTGGGCGGAGCGTTTCGCCCAGATCGCCTCGCGAGACCAGCGTGCGTGGCTGCTCGACGCCGCCGTGCAGCTCGTTGCCGAGCGCACCACCCCCGTCCCGCTGCGCCAGTACACCGGACTCCTCGACCTCACCTTCGCCCTCGGATTTCAGACCGATGCGCTGGCGAAGCTGCGCCAGCAATACGGTTTCGACTACATCGACCACGCCAAAGACGCCCGGCCCCGCGAGGCCGACAGGGCGGGCGGCGCGACGCCGCTCTTCGTCCGCGAGACCCGCGACGACGGCGAGCTCCTCCGCATTCTCGGCATCGAAGGGGCGGCGTCGCGGCCGGCGATCGTCGCCGCGTATCGCAAGCTCGCCGCGCAGCACCACCCCGACCGTTTCTTCGCCGAGCCGGCCGAAGTGCAGTCGGCGGCGGCGGCCCGATTCATCGAAATCACCCGGGCGTACGAGGCGCTATTGCCCATCTACCGCGATTGACCCTTGTCAATCCGCCTTTCTTTGGGTAGAATCCGTCGGTTGGGAATTCGGGTAGTTCACTGATTGTTCACAGCCGGTTTGCCAGCGTTTCCCGCCGATAGACCGTAGTTCCTCACCGACAACAAGCGTCCAGATAGGACGCACGTGTCCGGTGTCGATGACGCTGGAGAAAAAGCTCCCGGCAGTGACGCCCACCTCAACGCTTCGACGTCCTGAGTCGTAAATACCTTCGCAGCAATAGCTTGCCGGAGCCGTCCGGCGAGCTTGGAGAGCCGGGAGTAACTTTTTTATTTGCCGCTGCATCTAACGTGGAGCGGCACAAGATCAGCAAAGTTTTTCGAGCAGGGCAGTACGGGAGACACGATGAAGACGGCGGTAGCAGTCAACGACCATGAGCAGGGCTGGGACTTCGAAAAGGCAGCGATGCCCTACGTCGACTCGCTCTACAACACCGCGTATCGCATGACGCGGAACTCCGAGGACGCGGAGGACCTCGTTCAGGAGACCTATCTCAAGGCGTACAAGTACTACGACAAATTCGAAGAGGGGACGAACTTCAAGGCGTGGCTCTTCAAGATCATGAAGAACACGTTCATCAACAACTACCGGAAGAAGAAGCTCACCCCGCACAAGATCGATTTCTCGGAGATCGAAGAGTCGTACGAGCGAGTGATCCAGAAGAACGCGCCGGACCTCATCAAGGATCCGGAGAGCGAAGTCTTCCAGGACATGATGGACGCCGACGTGAAGCGCGCCCTCGACTCGCTTCCGCACGATTACAAGATGGTCGTCCTTCTCGCCGACATCGAAGGCTTCTCGTACAAGGAGATCGCCGAGATCCTCGACTGCCCGGTGGGCACCGTGATGTCGCGTCTCTACCGCGGACGGAAGATGCTCGAGCGCACCCTCCTGGAGTACGCCCGCAAGTACGGCTACATCCGCGGCGGTGCCGAGCCGGCGAAGATGCGCTCCCGCAAGGACGAGACGAAGGGGCGCAAGAAGAAGGACGCACCGGCCGACGAGACCGAAGTTCAGGAGCCGGACGAGAGCGAAGAAGAGATCCTCTTCGCCGACGACGAGGACTTCACGGAATTTGAAGTCGAAGAAGAAGAGGAAGAAGAAGAAACCCTCGCCGTCGAGTAACGATCCACCCCTACACATCGAAACGAGCGGCGGCCTCCGGGCCGCCGCTTCGTTTTGCAGTCGAGCCCGCAGGAATTCGGCTCCTCCCTCCCTCAGTTGAACGAGAGCGATGTCGCCACTGAACCGCGGAAGGAAATGAGCTCCAATGCTTTGTAACGATGTAAAACGCGTCGTTTACTTTTTCCTCGACGGATCCCTCGCCGAACCCCGCAAACAAGATTACAGCGCGCACCTTCAGCTCTGTCCCGACTGCGAGGCGCGCACGAAGATCCATCAGCGACTGCGGATCTTCATCCTCAAGCGATTGCGGCCGGACAGCGCGCCCCAGCGGCTCAAGCAGCGCCTGGTGCGCACCTTCCGCGCGATGTCCGGCGGCTGGGCGTAGGACGCGCGTGGGCGATCGCGACGCGCTCATCCTCGTCTCGACGAACCCCAACAAAGCCATCGAAGCGGAGCGCATCCTCGGCATAGCGCTGCTCCGGGTCTCGCTCGCCCTGCCCGAGATCCAGGCCGCGGACGTCGAGGACATCACCCGCTACAAGCTCGACGTCGCCCGCACCAAGGGCTATCACCGCCTCCTCGTCGAGGACGTCTCCCTCGGTTTCGATGAGCTCGGCAACTTCCCGGGCCCTTACGTCAAGTGGCTGCTCGAGGCCGCCGGTGGAAAAGGCCTCGCCGCGATCGCCTACGCGCTCACCAATCGCGCTGCGAAGGCGCAGTGCTGCGTCGCCTACTGGGATGGCGTCGAAGGCCACCTTTTCCTCGGCGAATGCGCGGGCGACATCCTCGTAGAGCCCCGAGGCGATCAGAACTTCGGTTGGGACGCCTGGTTTCAGCCGCGGGGAACGAACCGCACGTTCGCCGAAATGTCACCCGCCGAGAAGGACGAGCTGTCGCACCGCGGCCACGCGTATCGTCAGCTCGCAGCTCACCTTAGCGGCGGCAAATCCGCCCATTCCGCCGGACGGAAGTGAGTCCGGCCGAGGACAGATCCTCAAACCATCGGCCGATTTCATCCGTACAAGTCACTGAGAAAGGATGATTTGAAACGATCGCTGCTTGGCAGGCACCTTGAAGTATGGAACAGCGGAAAGGACATCCTATGTGGATCTACGACGGCGAACAATGGATTGAAGAAGGCGCGAGCGAAAGCGAAGCGAAGCCGGACACGACCATGCCGCAGTTCGATCAGTTCTACCCCGAACTGCAGATCGTCGAGATCGTTCCGGTCCCGAGGCCGCGTTACGTTCCGTTCCCGCTGCCCTGAGCACTCCAAAATCCCGCACACGACAGGCCGCGCGCGAGCGCGGCTTTTTCATTTCAGAGGCGCCGCAGCCACTCCTCGATGGCCGCGATGGCCCGATCGTTCTTGAAGTTGTACCAGGCGCGTTCCAGCGCGCGATCTCCGGAGAGCGTGCGACGGAACTCCTCGGCCGAGCCCAGGCTCTGCGCCAGCGCCTCGTGCGACTCGGCGAACGCGCGCCGGTCGTCCGCTTCGGACTGCTCGCTGCGCGCCGGCACTCGCCGGTAGCGCGGGGGCGCGAGGGCCGTACCGTCGCGCACGTCGACCACCTCGCCGCTCTCCGTGTCGAGGTAGTAGGCGATGCGGCCGGATTCGTCGAGGTAGGCCACGGTAAGGCCGTCGGTGTCGATGGGCGTCTGTGTAGCGGCCGGCTTCAGCCGGCCGGCCTCCGGACCGGCTGAAGCCGGTCCCCACAAATTCTTCGCCAGGAACTCTTTCTCCGCCTCTTCGCGGCGGCGGCTCCAGCCGCGGATGGCGAGGCGGATCTTCTGCATCAACGTCGGCATCGGGAGCGGATGATATCTTGCGGCGTATGTCTCAGGACCGGCTGGACGCCAGTCTCGACATCGATCGGCGGCCGACTTCCGATGTCGTCCGCATCATTCAGGAGCAGGACGCGCTCGTGGCGCCGGCGGTGGCCGCCGCGGCGGAGCGCATCGCCCAAGCCATCGACCAGATCGCCGACCGGATGGCGCATGGCGGGCGGCTCTTCTACGCCGGCGCCGGAACCAGCGGGCGCATCGCCATGCTCGATGCCTCCGAGCTGCCGCCGACGTACGGCATCGACCCGTCGTCCGTGCGCGTGCTGATGGCGGGCGGCGAGGGCGCGTTTTTCCACGCGGTCGAGGGCGCCGAGGATGACGAAGAGGCGGCCATCGAGGCGGTCAACCGCGAGGTGAAGGCCGAGGACGCGGTCGTCGGCATCGCCGCATCGGGCACCACGCCGTTCACCGTCGCGGCGATCCGGCGCGCGAACATGCTCGGTGCGCTGACCGTCGGCGTCACCTCCGTCGCCGACTCGCCGCTGGCGCGCGAGGCCGACATCCCGATCGTCGTCGAGACCGGCCCCGAGGTCATCATGGGATCGTCGAGGATGAAGAGCGGCACCGCGCAGAAGCTGGTGCTCAACGCCATCTCCACCGGCGTGATGATCCGCCTCGGCCGCGTCTACTCGAACCTCATGACCGACATGCCGGCCACCAACGAGAAGCTGCGCAACCGCGCGGTGCGCATGGTCGAGCTGGCGGCGGGCGTCACCCGGCCGGCGGCGGTGCAGGCCATGCGCGACGCCGGCGGCAACGTCAAGCTCGCGGCGGTGATGGCCAAGAAGAAACTCTCCGCGGACGACGCGCGCGGCTTACTCGACGCCCACCGCGGCAACCTGCGCGAGGTGCTCGAGGAGTGAACCGCATCGAGCGCCTCGGCGCCATCGCCAGAAAAAAGACGCGCGTCATCGTCGGGCTGATGTCGGGCACATCCACCGACGCCATCGACGCCGTGCTGGTGCGCATCACTGGCACCGCGCGCGCGCGGGCCAGGATCGAAATAGTACGTTTCGTATCATTTGCCTACCCGCGCGACATCCGCAAACGCATCAACACCCTCTTCGACAAGAACAAAGCGAGCATCGAGGAGATCTGCCATCTCGACTTCGTCGTCGGCGAGCTATTCGCCGCCGCGGCCAATCGCCTGATCAAAGAGGCGGGGCTGGCCAACGATCAGGTCGACCTCATCGCCACCGCCGGTCAGACGATCTGGTACCGCCCGCGTCCGCAGGCCGAGGCTGCCGAAGATGTCGATTGGATCGACGCGCCGATCATCACCCGCTCCGTGCTCGTCGTCGGGGAGCCCGCCGTCATCGCCGAGCGCACCGGCATCCTCACGGTCGGCGACCTCCGCGCGCGCGACATCGCCGCGGGCGGGCTGGGCGCCCCGCTCGTCCCCTATTTCGACTGGGCGCAACTGCGCGACCCGAAATCCGCGCGCTGCATGCAGAACATCGGCGGCATCGCCAACGTGACATACGTACCGCCGAAAGCGAAGCTGAGCGACGTCATAGCCTTCGACACCGGGCCCGGCAACATGGTCATCGACGCCCTCGTCTACCACTCCAGCCGACGCCGCGAGATCTTCGACCGCGACGGCGTGCGCGCCGCCCGTGGCCGAGTCGACGAGCAGATGCTCGCCTGGTGCATGTCCGACCCCTACTTCCGGCTTCGCCCGCCGAAGGCCTCGGGGCGCGAGCGGTTCGGCCGGCAGTTCGCACGGCGGCTGATCGCGAAATTTCCCGACGTCTCCGGCGACGACCTCATCGCCACGGCGACGGCCTTCACCGCCGAGAGCATCGCCCGCGCCTACCGCGACTTCATCGGCCGCCAGGTCGACGAAGTGATCCTCGCCGGCGGCGGCGCGAAGAACCCCACCCTGGTCCGGATGCTCGGCGAACGGCTGCCCCAAAGTGAGATCCGCGTGTACCGTTACTTGCAGGAGAAAGAGGCGATGGCCATGGCGCTCATCGCCAACGACACCATTTCGGGACTGGACACCAACGTTCCCGGCGCCACCGGCGGCCGCCCCACCGTGCTGGGCACGATCTGCGTATGAGCACCACACTTTTCGGACGCGCGTTCATCGGCGGCGAGGTCCGCGACCGGACGCTGATCGTCATCGACGACGACCAGATCGCCGTCGTGCAAGAGAGCGTTCATCCGCCCGACGACGCACTGCGCATCGACGGCGTCATCGTCCCCGGCTTCGTCGACATGCACGTGCACGGCGGCGACGGCGCCGACTTCATGGACGCCAGCGACGAGGCCGTGGCGCGCGTCGCCTCCTTCCACGCCCGTCACGGCACGACCGCGCTGGCGGCGACGACGCTCTCCGGATCGCGCGAGGCCATCCGCGACGCCGTCGCGTCGATCGCCCATGTCGCCAAACTGCGCCCGAATACCGCCGCGGAGATCTGCGGCATCCACCTCGAGGGACCGTACATCAACGTCCACCGGGCCGGCGCGCAGAACGTTGCCTCCATCCGCCCCGCGGACATCCACGAAGTCGATGCCCTCCTCGCGCAGGCGCCGAACCTTCGATGGATCATCACCCTCGCCCCCGAGCTGGAAGGCGCGCGCGCGCTGATCGAGCATTTCCGCGACCGCGTCCTCTTCTCCATCGGCCACACCGCTGCCGACTACGCGGAGGCCGCGGCGGCGCTGGAGTGGGGGGCGTCGCACTTCACCCATCTCTTCAACGCCATGACCGGCGTGCACCATCGCGAGCCGGGCACGGCCGGCGCGGCGCTGGTCTCCCCGACGGCCACCGCCGAGCTGATCGCCGACGGCATCCACGTCCATCCGATCGTGATGCGAATCGCGGCCACGGCGATGCCGAAACGCGTCGCGCTGATCACCGACGCCGTGCGCGCCGCCGGCATGCCCGACGGAACGTACAAACTCTACGAGCACGAATTCAGCGTGCAGGGAGGCGCGGCACGCCTCGGCGACGGCACGCTGGCCGGCAGCGTGCTCACCATGCAGCGCGCGGTACAGAACATGGTCGAGCTGGCGGGGCTGCCGTTCGAGATGGTGATCCCGCTGGCCACCGAGGTGCCGGCGCGGGTGCTCGGCGTGTTCGATCGGAAGGGAAAGATCGCGGCGGGCTACGACGCCGACCTCGTGGTGCTCTCGAACCGGTTCGAGGTGGAGCGAGTCTTCGTGCGCGGACATGAACTGGGAAACGGTCGCTGACTACGCCGCGCTCTCGCAGCGCGCGGCCGAGATTCTGCTCGCCGGCATCCGCCGCGATCCGCGCCTGGTCCTCGGCCTCCCCACCGGCCGCACGCCCGTCGGCATGTACGAGCGAGTCGTCGCCGAGTGCGCGCGCGAGTACCACTGCTTCCGCGATGTGACGACGTTCAACCTCGACGAGTACGTGGGCATCCCGCGCGAGCATCCCGGCAGTTACTTCACGTTCATGAAACAGCACCTCTTCGATCACATCGACATCGATCCGGCCAACGCGCACATCCCCGACGGCACGGCGCCCGATCGCTACGAGCGCCAGATCGCCGCCGCGGGCGGACTAGGCCTGACCTTCCTCGGCCTCGGCGGCAACGGACATATCGCCTTCAACGAGCCGGGGACGCCGTTCACCTCGCGGACGCGCATCGTCGCCCTGAGCGAGCACACCCGCACGGCGAATGCATCGCTCTTCCCCGACGGCCGCGTCCCGACGCACGCCATCACCATGGGCATCGCCACCATCCTCGAATCGCGCGAGATCGTCCTCCTCGCCGCCGGCGCGAACAAGCGCGCGGCGATCGAGAGGCTGAGGAGCGGCGAGGTGACCGAGGAGTTCCCGGCGAGCGCGCTGTGGTGGCACCGAAACGTGCATGTGATCGTCGCGTGACACGGAACGCCGGCGTCCTCGCCGGCTGGCCCGCAGGCGTCCACGCCTGCGCATCGTGGCGGCGGGACGCCGCCAAGCCAGCCGCCGGGACGGCGGCGTTCCACGACCCATGAAAGAAGAAACCGAAAAAAAGATCGTCCGCCGGCCGATTCTCGGCATCCTCTCGATCCTCCTGCTCTTCATCCTTTACCGCGTCTTCACCGTCTACACCGTCCGCTCCGGGGAGTGCCTGCCGAAGGCGGTCGATCCGGAGCTGCGCCTCACCACGTTCGATGAACAGGGACGCCGCGTCAGCTTCCCGGAGCGCCTCGGTTATCCGGCGCAAACGCGGCCGCTGGTGGTGGTCAGCTTCAACATCCAGGGTCACGCCGAGCTGATCCGCGGCGATCACGTAGCGAAGATCGCGGCGACGATCAAGGAGTTGAAGCCCGACATCGTCGGCCTGCAGGAAGTGCATCGCGGCACGTGGCAGTCGCGCTTTCGCGACCAGTACGAGACCCTCCGCCGGCTTACCGGCATGCGCGGCTATTACGGGAGGAGCTACACCAATTTCGGCGGCGAGTATGGCAACGCCATCCTCACGCGTGGCGAGGTCGTCGCCGCGACCGTCCATCCGCTGCCGAGCGTCGGCGAGCCGCGCAGCGTACTGGAGGCCAACGTCCGCATCGACGGGGCGATGCTCAGCGTCTACGTCACGCACCTCACCGCGTGGGCCTCGCTCAATAAGGAGACCCGCGACGAGCAGCTCCAGTGCCTGGCCAAACACGTGCGCACCAGCCGCTATCCGTATCTGCTGATGGGAGACCTGAACGCGCCGCCCGACGCGTCGGAGATCGTGACCTTTCAGAAGCTCGACGCAGCGCAACTGTGCGGCAAAGACATCACTCTCACGCACCGGTTCATGAAGCGGCGCCTCGACTACATCTTCGCCGACTACGGGTGGCGCGTCGCCGGGGCGCGCGCGGTCGAAACCGACGTCTCCGATCACTACCCGGTCCTCGCCGAGCTGTTCTGGAGCCGGAGCTGATGACAAAGCAGAAAAAGAGCAAGTTCACCACGAACTACGTGCGCGTGCCGGTCGTCGGCTTCGCGGCGCTGATCATGGCGGTGGCCGGTCTGACCATCCTTCTCTGGTCGGCCCAGCGCGGAACGAACCCACGGCTGAACGTCAAGAATCCCGGCGACTTCAACGCGCTGCTGCCTTCGATCATCGGCCTCACCCAATCGAGCCTCGACGCCGGCAATCGCGTGCAGGTCCTCCAGAACGGCGATCAGTTCTTTCCGTCGCTCCTGGCCGATATCGCCGCGGCCCGAGAGAGCGTGCACATCGAGTCGTACATCTGGTGGAAGGGAGCGATTTGCGACCAGCTCGCCGCCGCTCTGGCCGCGAAGGCCAAGCAGGGAGTCGAAGTGCGCCTGCTCGTCGACGCGTCGGGCGGCCACAAGATGGACGACCGCCTCGACGAGCTGATGACCGGCGCCGGCGTGAAGCTCATTCGCTTCCATCGGCCGACCATCGGCAACTGGGGACGCCTGAACAACCGCGACCACCGCAAGCAGATGATCATCGACGGACGAATTGCCTACGTCGGCGGCTGGGGATTCGGCCAGGAGTGGACCGGAAACGCGCAGGACAAGGACCACTGGCGCGACACCGGCGTCCGGCTGCAGGGCCCGATCGTCAACCGCCTGCAGGCGGCGTTCTGCGAGAACTGGATCGAAGAGACCGGCGAGATCACCGCGGGCGACAAGTATTTTCCCCACCTGCCGGTCGCCGGCGCGACACGGGCGCATCTCGCCTACATCACGCCGACCGGCGGCGTCTCATCGGTCCAGATGCTCTACTACCTGGCGATCAAGGCGGCGCGGCGCGAAATCATCATCCAGAACCCATATCTCCTGCCGGACGACGACGCGATCGAGGCGCTGGCCGAGGCGGTGCGGCGTGGCGTGGAAGTGAAGGTGATGGTGCCGGCCACGACATCGACCGACAGCCCCATCGTGCAGCATGCCAGCCATCAGCGCTTCGGAGTCCTTCTGCAGAAGGGGGTAAAGATCTGGGAGTACAAGAAGACCCTGCTGCATCAAAAGGTGATGATCGTCGACGGCGTCTGGGCGTGCGTGGGGTCGACGAACTTCGACCGCCGCGCGCTCCAGCTCAACGATGAAATCTCCCTCGGCTTGCTCGATCCCGCCATCGCCGCGCAGTTGCGCGCCGCGTTCGCCGATGATCTTCGCCATGCCGAGCCGCGCTCGTTCGAGCAGTGGCATCACCGCGGGGTTTGGCACAAGTTTGTGGACGGAATAGCATATTTGGCGAGCTCGCAACTGTAATGGCCACTCTCCCCGCAGAAGGCCGCTGGTCCATCAAGTCGCTCGGCGACGCCGACGCGCCGGCCGCGCTGCGCTTTTTGGAGCGCGACCCGCTGATCAACGTCTACCTCATCTCGAGGCTGCTCGAGGACCGCTCGGCTTCCGCCGCGCAGATGGTGGAGGTTCGCTACAACGGCGCGATCGTGCTCGTCGCCTCGCTGGCCACGAACGTCGTGCTGGCCGCGGACCCCGAAACGCCGCAGGACATCACCAACGCCGCGATCTCCGTCATCGCCGAGCGGATGCTGACCCGGATGATGCCGGTGCGGGCCATCATCTCCCCCGCGCCGCTGGTCGAGGCCCTCTGGAACCGCGTCCGCGACCGCCTCGATCCGCCGACCGTGGTGCGGATGAACCAGCCGATTTACGCCATCCGCGGCCGGCTCGACTATCCCGACCTGAAGGAATCGTCGTACTCATCCATGCGCGATCTCGACGCGCTCGTGGCCGCCTGCGCGGCCATGCACGCCGAGGAGGTGGGGATCGATCCGTTGGAGCGCGATGCGGCGGGGTATCGGGAGCGCGTCCGCGAGCTCATCGAGAAGAAACGCTCCGTCATCCGGAGGGCCGAGGGCCTGATCGCCGCGAAGTGCGAGTACTCCGCGGTGACGCCGCAGTGCGTGCAGTTGATGGGCGTCTGGACCAACCCCCGCGTCCGGCGTCACGGCTACGCCCGCGCCCTCCTGCGGGAGGTCTGCGGCCACCTGGCGCGCAAGGGGAAGACCGTGACGCTCTTCGTCAACGACTTCAACGCCCCCGCTATCGCCCTCTACGAGTCCCTCGGCTTCCAACCGATCGGCATGAACCGGGCGCTGATCTGGTAGAAGCGGCCCGAACATTGCAAAAAAGACACGTCAGCCCGGTCTGACAAGGGGTCGGGGCCCGGAGGTTGGAAATGCCCGAAGTTGGGACGGTCAAGTGGTTCAACAACGACAAAGGCTACGGCTTCATCAAACGGGACACCGGTGAAGACGTGTTCGTGCATCACACGGCGATTCAGTCGCAGGGTTACCGGACCCTCAACGAAGGCGAACGGGTGGAGTTCGACGTCAAGCAAGGTCCGAAGGGCCTGCAGGCGGAAAACGTCCGCAAGCCGGACGGCGAGCAGCAGCGCGCCTCGTAGCGGATCACTCTTCGCTGGGGCCGAAGCGGGCCATCATGCACGCGCCGAGCGTGCCGCCCAGCGCGAGCGCAGGCAGCGCTTGCCCTTGCCCTTGGAGGGAGAGCAGCAGCGCCGCCAAACCGCCGGCCAGCACGATGAGCGTGCGCAGCGCGAAATCGAGATTGAAGTGCATCGGGTCTACCGAAATTGGACGCGGGGATTGTAGCAGGGTTGCGCGGTTTCGCGGCGCTAGCGCTACCTGGCGGAGCCCCGCGAGACCCCGCGACTGCGAGACCCCGCAACCGCAACCTCACATCCTCTCCGGCACCGGAATCCCCATCAAACCCAGCGACGCGATCATCGTCCGGCGGAAGACTTCCGCGCAGACGGCGCGCCGCTGCCGCTCGGCGTCGTCCTTCTCCTTGAGGATCGGGTACTTGTGGTAGAAGCTGTTGAAGCGCTGCGCGAGCTCGAAGAGGTCGTGAGTGACGATCGACAGCTCCAGCGCGTCGATGGCCCGCCGGATGGTGAGCGGCAGATCGGCGCTGCGGCGCACCAGGTCCCACATCTCGTCGCTCAGGCCGGAGGTCAGAGTCAGCGCGTCGAGTGAGGCGTCGTCGAGCCTGGCGTCCACTCCTCGCTCGGCCATCTTGCGGAAGATGTTCTGCACCCGGACCGTCGAGTACTGCAGGTACGGCCCGGAGTCGCCCTCGAAGGTGAGCGCCTCGTTGAAATCGAAAGCGATCACTTTGTTGCGGCCGTACTTGAGCATGAAGTACCGCAGCGCGCCGACGGCGATCTGCCGTCCGAGCTCTTCGACTTCCGCATCCGCGAGCTCCTCGCGTTTGCCTCCCCGCACCGCCTCGGTGGCCTTCGACTGCAACGCGTCGAGGAGGTCGTCGGCCTTCACGCCGAGGCCCTTCCGCCCCGACATTTCGATGTACGGCTTCTTGGAATCCGACTCGGAAACCTCAATTCCCAGCGCCGTCGCCGTGGCCGGCGTCAGCGCGACCATCTCGTATGAGAAGTGGATCGAATTCTCCGCCGCGCGCGCGTGGCCGAGCTGCCGCACGCCTTCCCTGACCACCTTCTGCAGATACGACTGGCGGACGTCGATGACGTTCACCACCTTCTCCGCGCCGCCGAATTTCGGCGCGTCGGGCTCGGTCTCGTCGTGCGTCGTCTCCCACAGCCGGTACGGAGCGGGGAACTTGCGGTAGCCGAAGGTGCGGTCGAGCAGCCCGAACTTCCAGAGCTGGTACGCGATGTCCTTGCCGGTGTAGGTGACCGTGCCGTTGGAGCGGACCAGGATCTTGTCCGGCTCGTCCATCCCCGCGAACTCGGCGCTGTCGTCGAGCTTCATCACCCAGCAGCCCTTGTGCTTCCCCTCCGTCTCCAGAACGACGGCACCCGATTGCTTCAGTCGCTCGAACGCGCGATCCCAGAAATGCAGAGCGATGATGTCGCTCTCCTTTGGCAGGAGGTCGTAACGGATGTCGAGGCGCAGCATGGTCTCGATGTGCCGCGCCACGATGGCCCGGGCGATGATGCGCGCCCACTGCGCCGCCTCGCCGCCATGCTCGATCTCGTGCAGCGTGTCCTGGCGCAGGTGCTTGGAATCGGGATTCTCCGCGTAGTACGTGGCGACCTTCGAGTAGACGTCCCAGCAGAGGTAGTCGAAGCGCGGCGCGCGCGATAGTGCCTCGACGTCCGCCAGCGTCTTCTTCTCCAGGTGCCGGAAGGCGACTACCACGTCCGCCACCTGCACGCCGGTGTCGTCGATGTAGTTCTGCGTCTCCACCCGGTCGCCGAGCCACTCGAGGCAGCGCACCAGCGTGTCGCCGAGGACCGCGTTGCGGAGGTGCCCGATGTGCGCGGCCTTGTTCGGATTGATGTTGGTGTGCTCGACGATGATGTGCTCCGCCGGGCCGGGAGGCGGCGACATGACCGTTCGGATGTGGGCCGCGGTGAACGCGCCGCGGTCGAAACGGAAGTTGAGATAGCCCGCTCCCTCCACCGACACCGACGCTACGAACATCGGCAGCTTCAGCCCGTCGACCAGCGCTTCGGCGATCTCGCGCGGCTTCCGCTTGAGCGCCTTCGCCAGCTCCAGGGCCAGCGGCGTGGCGAGGTCGCCCATCGACAGCTTGGGCGGCGTCTGCAGGATGATGCGCTCCACGGGATGGCCGAAGAGGGCGAGGACGCGTGACTTCAGCGTTTCGGTCAGTTGTCCGGTAATTTGTTCGAGAATCATGGTTCGCAGTGCGTGGTGTCGTTCCAGAGTTTGAGGACCATGCGGTCGCCGCGCCGCTCGAAGATGTTGACCGCCGCGTTGTCCTGCGCCAGATGGCGCGAGGCCAGGATCGGCACCGCCAGCAGGATGGTCGCCGCCACGCGCAGCGCCGTCCCGTGCGTGACCACAACCGGACGGAGCGGCCGTCCATTCGCGTGCTCCTCGATCGTACGAAACGCACGATCCATCCGCCGCAGCACGTCGTTGTGCGACTCGCCGTCCGGACAGGGGCTGTCGGGATCGTCCCTCCACCGGCGCGCCGCCTCGGCGTCGGTGCGGCGGACGTCGAGATACGCCTGCCCCTCCCACCGCCCGAGGTTGACCTCGCGGAGATCGTCCAGCACCACAATCTCCAGTCCGGTCGTCTCGGCGACGGCGCGCGCCATGGTCATCGCCCGCGTCAGCGGCGAGCTGAAGAGCGCGTTCGGCGCGAGGCCGGCCACACGCGCGGCGAGCGCGCGCGTCTGCCGTTCGCCGCGCTCGGAGAGCGCGCTGTCGCTCCATCCCTGAACGATGCCGGCGACGTTGTGCTCCGTCTCGGCGTGGCGGACGAGGATGAGCTGCTCGATCACGCCAGCAGCGACTCCGCGGTCATCTCCGCCGGCTTCGCCATGCCGAGGATGTCGAGGATGGTCGGCGCGACGTTCTCCAGCGCGCCGCCGCCGCGCAACGCGCCGAAGCGCTTCTTCGCATCGACGAGGATCAGCGGCACGGGATTCGTGGTGTGCGCGGTGTGCGGCTGCCCGGTTGCCTCGTCGAACATCAGCTCGCAGTTGCCGTGGTCCGCGGTGATGAGCGCGACTCCGTCGGCCTTCTTCACCGCGGCAAGGATGCGGTCGACGGCGGCGTCGGTGTCGTGCACGGCTTCGATCGCCGCCGCCATCACGCCGGTGTGCCCGACCATGTCGGGGTTGGCGATGTTCATGATGACCACGTCGAAGGCCCGCGACTCGATCTCGCGCACCACGCGGTCGGTGAGCTCGGGCAGCGACATCTCCGGCTTCAAGTCGTACGTCGCCACTTTCGGCGACGGAATGAGCACGCGCTCCTCGCCCGGCAGCTTGGTGTCGGAGCCGCCGTTGAAGAAGAACGTGACGTGCGCGTACTTTTCGGTCTCCGCGATGCGGAGCTGCTTCAGCCCGGCCTTCGAGAGCACCTCGCCGAGGTGGTTCTTCAACTCCACGGGCGGAAAGAGCACCGGCAGGTCAAAGTCTTCATGATATTGATTCATCGTAATCAGTGATGCTTTTGGCACCACAGCGCGATGAAACCCGTCGAAGTCGGGATCCTTGAACGCGGTGACGATCTGGCGCATGCGGTCCGCCCGGAAGTTGAAGAACACCAGCGCGTCGCCGTCTTCGACCCGTCCGCGGTGCGCGCCTTCGGGCGTCAGCACCGCAATCGGCTCCATGAACTCGTCGGTCACCCCCTGTTCGTAGAAGCGGCGCACGGTCTCCAGCGGCTCCTTGGTCTGCGTCCCCACCCCGAGCGTCCATAGGTCGTAGCCGCGCTGCACGCGCTCCCATCGTCGGTCGCGGTCCATCGGGTAGTAGCGGCCGATGATGGTGGAAAGGTGGGCCTTCGTGGCCAGAAGATCGCGCAGGTACTTCTCGGCCGATTTCGGCGGCGTGTCGCGGCCGTCGAGGATGGCGTGGACGAAGACGTCCTTCGCGCCGAGCTCGATCGCCGCGTCGATCAACTTGTGCAGGTGCTGCTGGAGCGAGTGGACGCCGCCGTCGGAGAGCAGTCCGGCGAAATGGACGTTCCGCCCCTTCGCCGCCTCCCGCAGGACGTCATTCTTGGTGAGATCCGCCTTGCTGATGCGGACGATGTCCTGATTCACCACTCGCCCCGCGCCCATGTTCAGATGCCCGACCTCGGAGTTGCCCATCTGCCCGTCCGGCAATCCCACCGCGGCGCCGGAGGCCTCGAGCGTCGTCCACGGCGCCTGGCGAAAGAGGCGGTCGAAGCGCGGCGTCGCCGCCTCGGCGATCGCGTTGTGCTCGCGCTCTTTGCGGCAGCCGAATCCGTCGAGAACGATGAGGATGAGAAAGGGGGGCGTCACGAGGGGCGCGATTCTAACTCGCCGCCTTCTCCCTCTTGAACACCATGCCGATGTGATCGGTCGCGCCGGTCTTGAAGTTGATCGAGGTGATGCTCACCAGCTCCCAACCGTCGTCGCCGAGGCGGTTGAGCTCCTCGGCGCGGCGCGGATCCATCGAGTAATTCTCCGACCGGACGTTGATGATCTTGTACTCCCAGGTCTTCATGGTCCGCCCCTCCCGGTGGTGCTGAATGGATTGCGGCAAAGTTTAGCATCTCTCTGTCATCCCGACCCTGAGCGAAGTCGAAGGGGAGGGATCGGTGTGGGCGGGCGGTGCGCTGAATGGTGTTCTGTGCGCCGCCCGCCCACACCGATCCCTCGCTACGCTCGGGATGACATCCGCCATTCCACCGCCTCCGCGGGGAGATCGGTGATGATGCCGTCGCAGCCGATGTCGCGCAGGTGCTGCCACTCGCGCGCGCGGTTCGGCGTCCACGGAATGACGGTCATCCCGGCGGCGTGCAGCGCGGCGACCTGCTCTTCATCGAGCCAGTGATAGTTCGGGAAGATCCACGTCGCGCCGATGCGCTTCGCGTATTCCGGAAGATCGACGATCGCGCCGTTGAAGGTGAGCCCGAGCGGGAACGACGCCTTGCGCCGCGCCAGTTCGGCGATGGCCCGATGATCGAACGACGCCACGACGATGCCCGGCCACGCCGCGATGTGCTCGAGCAGGATCTCCTCCCACTGGCTGCGCTTCACCTCGAGCACCATGAGCGCCCGTCCGGCGAACGGTGCCAGCGCATCGAGCGGATCGGCGGCGAGCTGGGCCGACGTCAATGTCTCGCTCGCCTCGTCGCCCACCTCGTCATCGTGGAAGAGCACGGCGGCGCGGTCGGCGAGCAGGCGGAGGTCGGTCTCGAATCCATCGGCGCCGGCGCGCAGCGCCTCCTCGAACGAGGGGAGAGTGTTCTCCGGAAAGCGCCGGGGCGAACCGCGATGGCCGAGAATGAGGAAGGTCACAACCTCTATCTTCTTCTGCTACAGTTCCGTAAACCAAATCGGAGCAAAGAGAGATGCCGAAACGAATCCTGCTGGCGGATGACTCCATCACCATCCAGAAAGTCGTGGAACTGACTTTCTCGGACGGCGACTACGAGGTCACCGCGGTCAACAACGGAGCGAAAGCGATCGCCAAACTCGCCGAGATGCGGCCGGACGTCATCCTGTCCGACATCATCATGCCGGAGAAAAACGGCTACGAAGTCTGCGAGTACGTGAAGTCGCATCCCGAGTACCGCACCATTCCGGTCGTCCTGCTGACCGGCACGTTCGAGCCGTTCGACCCCGACCGCGCCGACAAGGCGGGCTGCGACGCCGTGGTCACCAAGCCGTTCGAGTCGCAGAGTCTGATCCAGAAAGTCGAGGAGCTGATCGAGCAGAGCCGCGCGAACGCCCCCACCGCGCCGCAGGCGGCAATGCCGGAGGCCGAGCAGTTGACCACCGGCGTCTTCAGCCCGCCGCAGGAAGAAGCGCCGGAGTTCCAGGAGCACGGCAGCGACATCTTCGCCGCCGCGCCACCTCCCCCGCCACCCCTCGCGCCTGAGATTGAGCCGTCGCCGTGGGACGAGCCGGCCGCGCAACCGTTCGGAGGCGAGACGCGCGCCTTTCCGAGCATGAGCTTCGAAGCGCTGCAGCGGATGGCCAACGAGGCCCCGACGCCGGCCGCGCCGCCACCGCCTCCCCCTCCGCCCACCCCGACCATGGAGATCGAGCCGTCGCCGTGGGACGAGCCGGCCGCCGCGCAACCGCCCGGCGGCGAGACGCGCGCCTCCTCGATGATGAGCTTCGACGATCTGCAGCGGATACCGACCGCCGCGGTTCCGCCACCACCACCGCCCGCCGCCGCGCCCGAGCCGGAGCCCGAGCCCGAGGCGTCGCCGTGGGACGAGCGGCCGGCCAGCGGCGGCGAGACCCGCGCCTTCCCCAGCATGAGCTTCGAGGACTTGCAGCGGATGGCCGCCGAGCCGGCGCCGCAGCCGTTCGACACCACCCCGCCGCCCGAGCCGCCGCCCCCCGACACCGCCTCGCCGTGGGAGCAGACCGAGGAGTTCGCCGGCGAGACGCGCGCCTTCTCGCGCATGAGCTTCGATGAGCTGGAGAAGATGGCGACGGCCGGCGCTCCGATGCCCGCGCCCGAACCGGAGCCCGAGCCCGAGCCGGAGGCGCCGCCCGAGTCATTCGCGCAGGAAGCGCCGGTGGAGCCGGAGCTCAGCGCGCCGCCGATCGAAGTGACGCAGTCCGTCGCGGCGGTCGCCGTCGCGGGCGACCTCAACGACGAGCAGATCGACCGCATCGCCCGCCGCGTGGTTCAGCTCATGTCCGACCAGGTCGTCCGTAACATCGCGTGGGAAGTGATCCCCGATCTGGCGGAGATGGTGGTGAAGGAGCGGATCCGGGAGCTGGAGTCGGAGGGGTAGGACGAAGATATACACCCGCTCCGGCGATCAAGGCGACACCTCCTTCTTCGGCGGCGCGCGCGTTCCCAAAGACGACCCGCGCATCGCCGCCTACGGCACGGTCGACGAGCTCAACGCCTTCATTGGCGCGGCGCGAGCCACCTGGCCCGCCTCGCCGCTCGACGATCACCTCGGACGCATCCAGTCGGACCTCTTCGATGTCGGCGCGCACCTGGCGTCGCCAGGGACGAGCCGGTTCGCGGGCGCCGATCCGCAGCGCATCGCGGAGCTGGAGCGGGCGATCGATGGGATGGAGAGCGAGCTTCCGCCGCTGCGCAATTTCATCCTGCCGGGTGGGTGCGCGGCGGCGGCGCAGTTGCACGTGGCGCGGACCGTCTGCCGGAGGGCGGAGCGGCTGGTCGTGGCGCTGCACGATGACTCATCGATCGCCTACCTCAACCGATTGTCCGATTTCCTCTTCGTCGCCGCGCGTTTCGCCAACCTGAAGCACGGCGTCGACGATGTGCCGTGGTCCCCGTCATCCTGAGCGCAGCGAAGGATCTCGTTCACGCCGCCTGAGATTCTTCGCCGTCCCTTCGGCTTCGCTCAGGGCAAGCTTCGCGGCTCAGAATGACGGCGGGCGGGTTAGTCGTCGCTGCCGCGCTTCGGCGCCTTCTCGGAGTTCTTCCACGTCGACCACCAGAGATCGCGCAGCATGCCGGCGCCAGCGGCGAGGCGCGCGCCGGCAAAGTCGACACCCTGCGGCGACGGCGGCGTGACCAGCCTGAACGCGCCGTCGCGGTCGAGGCGGTAGAGCGGTTCCACCAGCGAGTTGGACTCGCGGATTTCCTCCAGCGCGGCCGCGAAATAGTCCGTCCGCAGTGCCGGCGGCTTGACCCGCGGAACCACGTCCGCCGTGGCCATGGCGTGCGAGACGAAGTAGCGCTCGAAACGGTCGTGCGTGCCGCAATCGATCGGATAGCCGTTCGGGTTCAGCCCGGCCCAGCCGTTGTAGTGGAAGGTGGCGTGATGCGGATTGGATCCGTCGCCGACGAAGTGCCCGAGCACGCCGGCGTCGCGGATGATGTCGGCCTCGATGAAGGCGCGCTCGCGCGAGCCGCGCGGCGCGAACCGCCACTGCCGCCACTCGTTGGTCAGGCGCTCGCACAGCTCCGCGATGCGCCATGGCAAAACCCCGGTCCATGAGTTCTCGAGCCCATGGCGCCGCAGCGTCCCCGAGGTGCCGAGGAGGGCGACGAACTTGTAGCGGTCGGGCGGCAGCTTGAGGCCGTCGACGTACTCGTAGTCGAGGAAGTGATCGGGCCCGTTGGCCGCGTCGATCGACGGCCCCGCGCCGCGCCAGCGGTCAGGGGAGTACGCCTCCCAGACGAGCTGCGGAAAGGCCTGGTAGAAAAAGTGGGGCATGTCAGTCGGCAGCGACGCGGTCGCCGCCTCATTGACGATGTAGTGCCCCTTCTCGCCCCAGGCCAGGAGCGTCGTCGCGGCGAGCAGCGTGATGAGGACGGCCAGCGCGCACTTCATTCGGATTCGTGGATCTGCTGCGCGAGGTAGTTCTGCGCGCCGACCTGCTCGATCAGCGCGAGCTGCGCCTCGATCCAGTCGATGTGTTCTTCCTCGTCGGTGAGGATCTCTTCCAGGAGATGCCGGGTGGCGTTGTCGTCGAGCTTGCGGCACTCCTCGATCTGCGGGTTGAGGCGGGCCACGGCCTCCATCTCCAGAGCGAGATCGAGGCGCAGGATCTCCGGGACGTTCTCGCCGATGTTGATCTTGCCGAGGCGCTGCATGTTGGGGATGCCATCGAGGAAGAGGATCCGCTCGATGATCTTTTCGGCGTGCTTCATCTCGCCGATGGAGTGCTTGCGGATGGCGCTCTGCAGCCGACCGAAGCCCCAGTTCTCGCACATCTCGCCGTGGACGAAGTACTGGTTGATGGCGGTGAGCTCAGCGGTCAGGACGTCGTTGAGGATCTCGATGATTTTCTTGTCGCCCTTCATGGGGCGAAGGTTATCGCAGGTTGGAAGGTCGGGATGTTGGGATGTTGGTGGGTGGGACGCCCCAGCATGGCGCGAAGCAAGTCGTGGCAGGAGCCGCAATCGTCGCCGATGCCGCAGCGCTTGAGGTCGGAGAGACATTCGGCGCCGCGCTGGATGGCGGAGTGGACGTCGCGTTGGGAGGCTGCCCGGCAGTTGCAGACGATCATGTTGTTGAGACTAAGTCTCAATCTCGTTTGGACATTCCACCATGAGGGCCGTTGCGATGTCAAACTTGATGGATGGTCGGGGCAAGAGGATTTGAACCTCCGACCTCACGGTCCCGAACCGTGCGCTCTAACCAGGCTGAGCTATGCCCCGATTGGTGTGGATCTGCGCCGGGAAGCGCAAAGAGACGCGGATTCTAGGGGTAGCGCGTCCACCGGTCAAACCGGCACCGCCGCGGCACGATTCCCGGAATCGGCTGCGCTCGCCACCCGTTGCGGCTCTCATGATCAAGCGGTTCGTTTCCCTCGTGTTTGTCGCCGTCTCTCCCCTCCTGGCCCAGCAGCCCGCCGAGCCGTTCAAAGCCAAGGTCGACGTCAATCTCGTCCTCCTCGACGCCACCGTCACCGACCACCGCGGCAACCAGATCCTCGGCCTGGCCAAGGACGACTTCATCGTCCGCGAGAACGGCGTAGCCCAGCAGATCGACTCGCTCGAGTACTTCACCAGCCGCAAGCTCCTCGACGCCGCCGAGAAGAACGCGGCGTTCAAGGTCGAGCGCGTCCACGACGAGCGCTACCTCGTCTTCTTCTTCGACAAGCCCGAGGTGAGCGCGAGCAGCGACCCGACGCGCATCGCCCGCCACGAGCTGGCGCGATTCGTCGAAGATCGCATGCGCCCCGAGGATCGCGTGGCGGTGGTCGGCCACGACGTGCGCCTCAAGGTCTACACCGACTTCACCGCCGACCGGCGAACGGTGCTCCGCGCGCTGGACGAAGTGACGAAGTACGGCCGCGGCCTGATGAGCGCCGCCGACGGCCCGGCCACCGGTCCGTCGATCCTCCGCAACATCGACCTCAACGAGATGATGAGCGGCACCGGCACGGTCTACGAGGCGCTGCAGACCCTCGGCGATGCGCTGCGTCCGCTGCGCGCGCGCAAGGACATGGTGCTCTTCTCCGCCGGGATCGTGGCGCCGGACGAGGACGTCCGCGGCCAGATGGTGGTCAACACCAGCCGCTTCTACCAGCCGATGGTCAACTCGCTCAATCGCTCGAACGTCGCCGTCTACGCCATCAATCTCAACGACGCGGGCGTCAGCGTGCCGGAGTACGTCCACCAGAATCTGTCGCGCCTGGCGACGGACACCAACGGCGATTACTTCCGCTTCCACACCAGCTTCGTCACGCCGCTCAAGCAGATCGAGAAGCGCACCGTCGGCTACTATCTCATTAGTTACTATAGCCAGAAGCCGAAGGGGAAGCGCGGTTTCCAGCCGGTGGAAGTGACGCTGAAGAACCCCGAGTTCCGCGTGCACGCCCGCGCCGGCTACTCACTCGGCGACTAGCCGGACGCGATCGCCCGGCGCGAGCTGCCCCAGCTTCCACAGATCGCGCCAGACCACGGTGGCCGGCTGCAGATAGCCGCCGGTGACCGGATGGTCGGGGCCCATGGCCACCAGGCTGCCGTCGGGGTGCCATTGGAGCGTGCCGAATTGCATGCCGACCGAGGGGAGAGTTGCCGGTTGCCGGTTGCCGGTTGCCTGAGAGCGGAGTCTGATGCCGACACGGTTCAGCTCTTGCGTGACTTGCCAGTCTTCGGGGAGGGGTGGGGCTTCGTGGGGGCCTCGGATGATGTGAATCGTCTTGGTCTCGGGGTCTCGGGGTCTCGGGGTCTCGCGGGGCTTTGCTGGATTGCTCGCTTCGTACAGCACCTTTTCGATCGGTCCCTCGGCCACGCCGCCTTCGATGGCGATGTAGCCGCGGAACATCGGCAGCCTGCCGAGGTCGAGGATCTCGCCGGCCTGAATCACGCGCTTCCCGCCCCACCACCCGACCCTTCTCGCTACGCGAAAGCGCAGCCGCGGCGCGACGAGCACGCACTCGAGCCAGGGGCCGTCGCCAGTTGCCGCCGCCATCTGCTCGTCGAACGGGCCGCCGGGTGAGATACCGCGGGCGATGCGGGTCCAGTCGCGGGGGGCGACGATGGTGGTGAGCTGGCCGGGGAAGAGGACGTCGGCGATGATTGGTCCCGACGGAGATCCTTCGCCCTCTGCGGGGCTCAGGATGACGGGGGAGAGGGTCGGCACGATCTCGATCTCATCGCCCACCCCGATCGCGTTCGCCAGATTCGCACCGGTGCGGCCGAGGATGTTCCAGCCGCCCGGCGAGTCGATGGGGTAGAAGCCGGCCATCGACGCGGCGATCCCGAAGCTGCCGCCCGGCACGAGGTTGCGCGAGCGCTCACGCCGCGGCATCGGCCACGGCCACCCTTCGAGATACGCGAAGCCGGCCCGGAAGCCGAGGTAGCGCGCGGTCAAGCGAATCGACGGAAGCCGGGCGAGGAACTCGTCGCGGGTGAGAGCGGCGTGCGCCAGGAACTCCGCGAGGTCGAGGGCGTACTCGTCGGCGAAGCTCACTTCAATCGTTCGCCGTTGGCCGTTGGCCGTTGACCGAGGCGTGGTGTCCACGGTCAACGGCCAACGGTCAACTGCCAACTCATTCTCGAACACCACGTACAACGACTGCTGCCCCACCACGCACGCCGCCACCCCCGCCCACCCGCGTGCGGCGGCCGCGGCCGCGTGCAGCGCGGCGGCGGAAACGTCCGCGCCGAGGTCGATCAGAAGCGCGCGGTCGCCCGCGCGCGACACTACCGGCTGCATGCTCGCTGATGGTAACGTCTCCGCTCTCATGTCCAACCGCCGGCCGGGTTGCAGCCAGCACGAACTGCTCGACGACATCGCGCGCGAGGCCATGCTCGAGCGCGGGCTGGCGCCGGAGTTTCCAGACGCCGCGATGCGCCAGGCCGCGGCGATCGACGGGCCCGCCGACGACGACGTCCGCGACCTGCGCGAGCTCCTCTGGTGCTCGATCGACAACGACGACTCGCGCGACCTCGACCAGCTCACCTTCGCCGAGGACCTCGGCGGCGGCCGGGTGCGCTGCATGATCGCCGTCGCCGACGTCGATGCGCTGGTGAAGAAGGGCACGCCGATCGACGATCACGCCCAACAGAACACGACGTCGGTCTACACCGCGGCGCGCGTTTTCCCGATGCTGCCGGAGAAGTTGTCGACTGACCTCACGTCCCTCAACGAGGATGAGAACCGAATCGCGTTGGTCATCGACATCGAAGTCGGCGGCGACGGCACGGTGGTCAAGGGCGAGGTCTACCGCGCGCGCGTGCACAACAAGGCGAAGCTGGCGTACAACAGCGTCGGCCCGTGGCTGCAGGGCGAGGCCGATCCGCCGCCGAAGGTCTCCGCGGTACGCGGCCTGGCCGAGAATCTCAAGATGCAGGACGGCGCCGCGGACCGCATGCGCGACCTGCGGCACCAGCACGGCGCGCTCGACCTGGAGACCATCGAGGCCCGGCCGGTGTTCAGCGACGGGCGGGTGGTCGACCTGCGTGCCGAGGCGCGCAACAACGCGAAGAACCTCATCGAGGACTTCATGATCGCCGCCAACGGCGTCACCGCGCGCTACCTGAAGGCGCAGGGATTTCCGAGCGTGCGGCGCGTGGTGCGCTCACCGGAGCGGTGGGACCGCATCGAGGCCATCGCCGCGGAGCTCGACGATCCGCTGCCGCCTGAGCCCGATCCCGTCGCGCTCGAGAAGTTTCTCGTCCGCCGCCGGAAGGCCGATCCGCTGCGCTTCCCCGACCTCTCGCTGGCCATCGTCAAGGCCATGGGCGCCGGCGAGTACGTGCTCGAGCGTCCGGGCGAGGACTCCATCGGACACTTCGGCCTGGCGGTGCGCGACTACTCGCATTCCACCGCGCCGAATCGCCGCTTCCCCGACCTGATCACTCATCGCCTGCTGAAGGCGGCGTTGGCCGGCGGGAAACCGCCGTACGACAACGACGAGCTGGCGAGGCTGGCGCGCCATTGCACCGACGCCGAGGATGCCGCGAACAAGGTGGAGCGGAAAGTGCGGAAGGCGGCCGCGGCCTGCATGCTCGAGCCGCGCGTCGGCGAGGCGTTCGACGGCTTGGTGACCGGCGCGTCGCCGAAGGGAACCTGGGTGCGCATCTTCCATCCGCCGGTGGAGGGAAAGGTCGTGCACGGCGCGCACGGCCTCGACATCGGCGAGCGTGTGCGGGTCAAACTCGTGTCGGTGGACGTCGAGAACGGCTTCATCGACTTCGCGCGCGTCCACAAGTAGTTCATCCTGAGGCGCGAAGACGCCGAAGGATCTGGCGCCCATGTGCGCTGCGCATGTGGGCGCCAGATCCTTCGCTTCGCTCAGGATAAAGGAATCGTGATGTTGTCGATGAGCCGCGTGGCGCCGAGCTTCACCGCGCCGGCGAGGAGAACATCGCGGTGGAAGTCGGCCGGCGGGAGGAACGTCTCCGGATCGACGACCACCAGGTAGTCGACGGCGATGCCCGGCGTCTCGGCGAGCATCTTTCGCATCAGCAGCTCGATCGAGGCGGCGTCGTGGATGCCGTGGACGATCGCCTCCTCCCCAGCGCGCAGCGCGCGATGGAGGGCCGGCGCGCGCTCGCGCTCCTCGGCGGTGAGGTAGCTGTTGCGCGACGACATGGCCAGGCCGTCGCGCTCGCGGACGGTCTCGGCGAACACCAGCCGCACCGGCACGTCGAGGTCGCGGACCATCCGGGCGATCACCGCGCACTGCTGCGCGTCCTTGCGGCCGAAAACGGCGAGGTCGGGCTGCACGATGTTGAAGAGCTTCAGCACGATCGTGGCTACCCCCTCGAAGTGGCCCGGCCGCCGTTCGCCTTCCAGCGGCGACGCCACGCCGGCCAGGGAGACGGTGGTCACCGCGCCCGCGGGGTAGATCTCGTCCACGCTCGGAAGGAAGAGGAGGTCGACCCCGCGCGACTCGAGCAGCTCGCGGTCGCGCGTTTCGTCGCGCGGATAGCGCGCGAAGTCCTCCTTCGGCCCGAACTGCTTCGGGTTGACGAAGATGGAGACGACCACGAATTCCGCGCCGCTCTCGCGCGCCGCGTCGACCAGCGAGAGATGGCCCTCGTGGAGAAAGCCCATGGTGGGGACGAGCGCGATCGCGGCGTCGTCCGGGAGCGCGTTGCGCGTCTCGGCGATCGTGTGAGTGACGAGCATGGTTGCGCGGTTGCGCGGTTACGCGGTTGCGGGGCGGGCGGGGCCGCGAAACCTCGCAACCCCGCAACCCCGCAACCTCACTTCTTCGGCATCTCCACCACATTCGCCGAACCGTACAGGCTCCGCAGCTCCTCGGAGTTCGTCATGTGGAACGACTCGGTGGTGTCGTTCGGGAACGCGCCGGAGCGGACCTCGTCGAGGTAGCGGCCGATGGCGGCGCGCGTCTCGTCGCCAAGGTTGGCGTAGCGGCGAACGAATTTCGGCGCGAGGTTGTCGTAGAGGCCGAGGAGGTCGTGGAAGACGAGCACCTGGCCGTCGCAGTGGGGGCCGGCGCCGATGCCGATGGTCGGCGCGGAGACGCGCTCGGTGATCATCGCCGCCAGCTCGGTCGGCACGCACTCCAGCACGATGGAGAAGCAGCCGGTCTGGTCGAGGGCCACTGCCTCGTCCATCAGGCGGCGCGCGTCGTCGACGTTCTTGCCTTGCAGCTTGAATCCGCCGAGGGCGTTGACCGACTGCGGCGTGAGGCCGATGTGTCCCATGACAGGGATCTCGGCGTCGAGCATGGCCTCCACGGTCTTGATGCGCTGCGGTTTGCCGCCTTCGATCTTCACCGCGTGCGCGCCGGCGCGGATGAACTCCCCCGCGTTGCGCACCGACTCCTCGGTCGACAGGTGGTAGGAGAGGTACGGCATGTCGCCCACCAGCAGCGCACGTGCGGTGCCGCGGGCGGCGGCGCGGGTGTGGTGGAGCATGTCGGCGACGGTGACGCTGAGGGTGTCGGGGTAGCCGAGCACCACCATGCCGAGGGAGTCGCCGACCAGGATGACGTCGGCGCCGGCGGCGTCGGCCGCCTTGGCGCTGGGGTAGTCGTAGGCGGTGATCATGCCGATGCGGGCGGAGCCCTTCATCGCTTTGACGGCAGGGGCGGTGACTTTTTTCGGGTTCATCGTCTCCTCCTCGATGACCGAGGAGGAGTGTAGCGACCGGCTTCAGCCGGTCGAACGCGACGGCGGGCTGAAGCCCGCCGCTACACTTCCCGTCTCAGTCCTTACTTGGATCCAAGCGGTACGTAGTACTGCGTTCCCTTTTTGGCGTTTCGAATCTGCTCGATGAGCTGATCGAAATGCTCGGGTGTGTTCACGAAGTCGATCTCGTTGGTATTCACCACCAGCAACGGCGTCTCGTCGTATCGGTAAAAGTAATGCGAGTACGCCTCGCTGAGCTCTTGCAAATACTGTGGCGAGATCGATCGTTCGTAAGCCCGCCCGCGCTTCTTGATGCGCTTGAGGAGTGTATCAAGGTTTCCCTGCAGGTAGATGACCAGGTCCGGCTTGGTCACCGTCTCGTACAGCAGATCGTAGAGCCGGTTGTAAATCATCAGCTCGGAGTCGTCGAGGGTCAGGTACGCGAAGATCTTGCTCTTGGGGAAGCTGTAGTCGGCGATGACGAGCTGGGTGAAGAGGTCCTGCTGGCTCAGCGCCCGCTGCTGGTCGTACCGCGACAGCAGGAAGAAGAGCTCGGTACGGAACGCCGCGCCGCGCTTGTCTTTGTAGAAGTCGTCGAGGAAGGGATTGTCGGCGTCCTCGAGGATCTTCGTCCCGCGGAACCGCTTCGCCAGCATCCCGGTCAGCGACGTCTTGCCCACGCCGATCGGACCTTCGACCGCGACGTGGCGAAACGGGAGGGCGGGGGCGGCGGACATGCGCGGCAAGGATAAACGATGTGGTAAAACGCGCGTCCCATGCTCTCCCTCGAAGACTACCGCCTCCCCAACGGCCTCCGCGTCGTCCTCAACGAAGACCATTCCGCCCCCCTGGTGGCGGTCAACGTCTGGTACCACGTCGGCTCCAAGAACGAGAGGCCGGGGCGCACGGGGTTCGCGCACCTGTTCGAGCACATGCTCTTCTCCGGGTCGGAGCACGTCGGCAACAACGAGCACTTCCGCTACGTGCAGTCGGTGGGCGGCGTTCTCAACGGAACGACATTCTTTGATAGAACGAATTACTTTGAAACATTACCATCTAACTATTTGGCCCTCGGCCTCTGGCTGGAATCCGACCGCATGGGCTTCTTCCTCCCCGCGCTGACGCAGGAGAAGCTCGACATTCAGCGCGAAGTGGTCAAGGAAGAGCGCCGCCAGCGCTACGACAACGTCCCGTACGGCACCGCCTTCGAGCGCCTCCTCAACCTGGCCTACGACCCCGACTACTCCTACCACTGGCCCACCATCGGCTCGATGGAGGACCTCGGGGCGGCGTCGCTCGACGACATCCGCGACTTCTTCCGCACCTGGTACCGCCCCGACAACGCCGTGCTCACGGTCATCGGCGACTTCGTCCCCGCCGAGGCCAAGCAGCTCATCGATCAATACTTCTCCGACATCCCGGCCGGCGGCGCGTTCCCGCCGTTCGATCTCCAGCGCCGCCCCCTCGGCGGCGAGCGGCGGGAGACCGTCGCCTCGCCCGTGCAGCTCGCGCGGCTCCACCGGCTGTACCACATCCCGAAGATGGGCGATTCCGACTGGGTGGCCGGAGATCTCCTCGCCTCGATCCTCAGCGGCGACAAGGCCAGCCGTCTGGAGAAGGCGCTGGTGCTGGAGCAGCAGATCGCCACCGACGTCGCCGCGTACGTCCTGCCGACCGAGGCCACCGGCATGCTGATGCTGCAGGCCACGGCGAACGAAGGCGTGGCGATCGAAGAGGTCGAGCGCGCCCTCGACGCGGAAATCGCTCGCGTGGTCAGCGACGGCGTGACTGAGGACGAGCTGACGCGCGCCAAGAACCGCGCGGAAGTCGAATACGCGCACCAGATCGAGAACTACGACTCGCGCGCCGACCTGATCGGGATGATGGCGACCTACTTCGGCGATCCGACGCTCGTTCACACCTGGCTCGATCCCTATCGCGCCGTCACCCGCGACGCGATCGCCGGCATGGCCGCCGGGTATCTCGCGCCGGAGAATCGGGTGACGACCACGTTCGTGCCGGAACAAGGGAGGGCGGCGTGAGGCGCGCAACCCTCACCCGGCCCTTCCCCTTCGCTGCGCTCAGGGCCACCCTCTCCCGCAAGCGGGAGAGGGGCCAGGTTGTCCTTCTCCCGCGTGCGGGAGAAGGTGCCGCGAAGCGGCGGATGAGGGACGCGCGATGACCGTCGACCGCGCCACCGCCCCCCTTCCCGGCCCCCCCCGCCCCTATCACTTCCCGCGCGTGACGCGTCGCACGCTGGCCAACGGACTGCGGCTGCTCGTGGCGGAGAACCACAACGCGCCGCTGGCGTCGGTGCGGACGCTGGTCCGCTCCGGCGCCGACCACGACACGCCGGAGCTGGCGGGGTTGGCGTCGCTGACCGCCGAGCTGCTCGACGAAGGCGCCGGCGATCGCGACGCGGTCCGTCTCGCCGAGGACCTCGGCATCCTCGGCGGCTCGCTCGGCAGCGGTGCCGACTGGGACGCGTCGTACGTGTCCATCGACGTCCTGAGCCGCAACTTCGAGGCGGCCTTCGCTATCCTCGCCGACGTCGACCGCCGGCCGATGCTGCCGCCGGCGTCGCTCGATCGCGTGCGCAGCGAGCGGCTGATGGAGCTGCTCCAGCAGCGCGACGAGCCGGCGGTGATCGCCGCCAAGCGCTTCTCGTCGCTGATCTACGGCACCGGGACGTACGGGAACACCATCAGCGGAAACCCCGAGTCGGTGGGGCGGATCACGGCGGAGGACGTGCGACGCTTCTACGCCGCGCACTTCGTGCCGAACAACAGCTCGATCGTCATCGGCGGCGACGTCGACGCGGACAAAGCCCTCGACGCCGCGGAGCGCCTGTTCGGCGACTGGCCGCAGGGCGCCCTCCCGCCGCGCCCGACCGTTGCGCCGCAGCAGTTCAACGCGTCGCGCATCTACCTCATCGACAGGCCGACGGCGGTGCAGTCGGAGATTCGTGTTGGACACATCGGCGTGGCGCGATCGACCGAGGACTACTTCGCGCTGTCGGTGATGAACGCGCTCCTCGGCGGGATCTTCAACTCGCGCATCAACCTCAATTTGCGCGAGCGGCACGGGTACACGTACGGCGCGCGGTCGGTGTTCGCCTTCCGCCGCCAGGCGGGGCCGTTCGTGGTCAGCGCGCCGGTGCGCAATGACGTGACGCGCGAGTCGGTGAGCGAAGTGCTCGCCGAGCTGCAGCGCATCCGCACGGGCGACGTCGAAGACCACGAGCTGAACGACACCAAGAACTACCTGATGGGCGTTTTCCCGGCCACCGTGCAGAGCGCGAGCGACGTCGCCGGCCGCCTGTTGGACATGGAGCTCTACGATCTGCCGCACGACTACTTCGACCGCTATCGCGAGAACATCGCCGCGGTGTCGAAGGAGGATGTGGAGCAGGTAGCGAAGCGGCATATCGATCCCGACCGCGCGGTGATCGTCATCGTTGGCAACGCCAAACAAATCCGGGAGCCGCTGGGCGATCTTGGCGTACCTGTTCACGAGATGGACATCGACGGCAAGATCGCGTGACAACGTCAGGTGTCTACCCGATACCGCTTCCTTAATTCACTCCGTAGAATGACAACGCCCGGGGCCGCCCCCAGCCACCTGGGCGGATGAGCCGGGCGCTTCGGTGGCGTCTCGCGTCTCGATAAGTCGACGACGATGCGAGTTCTTCTTGCGGACGATCATGCTTTGGTACGGGCGGGTTTGCGGGCGCTGGTCGCCGCGCTGCCTTTCGTTACCGACGTTTACGAAGCGGCGGACGGCCGCGAAGCAATCGCCGTGGCCACCGCGGAACATCCGGAAGTCGTGCTGATGGACATCGCCATGCCGGTTATGAACGGGTTCGAGGCCATGTCCCGTGTTCTCAAGGACCTGCCGGGTACGCGGGTAGTCATGCTCTCGATGTACGAGGACGAGGAGTTCGTCTGGCGGGCGCTGCGGCTCGGGGCATCGGGATACGTCGCGAAGTCCGCCGCGGTCGCGGAGCTCGAGGCGGCGCTGCGGGCGGTCGATGCCGGCGAGGTCTACATCAGTCCGACGCTGCGCACCGCGGCGAACGACGCCCAGGCCCGAAAAGTGGGCGAGGGCGACCCGCAGCTTCGGCTGACGCCGCGGCAACGGGAGATCCTGCAGATGATCGCCGAGGGGATGACCAGCCGGGAGATCGGCGAGACGCTGCACATTCACATCAAGACCGTCGAGTCGCACCGGATGCATCTGATGAAGCGGCTCGGCATCCACGACGTCGCGGGACTGGTCCGCTACGCCATCCGTCACAAGGTGGTCCTGACGGAATGAGGTTCCGCGCGTTTTTCGACACCTTTCCACTGCCTGTGGTCGCGCTCGACCGCCGGAGGCGGGTAGCGCTGTGGAATGCCGCCGCCGAGCGACTTCTTGGCTGGCCGGCGGCGGAGATCCTCGGGCAACCCGATCCCTCGGTCCCTCCCGAGGTTGCGGCGGAGCAGAAGACGATGTGGGATGCGGCGTTTCGGGGCGACTTCGCCGCGCAGCGCGAGAGCTCCCGCGTCACCCGCTCCGGCGACACGCTCGACGTCGAGATCACCTCCGCCATCGTCCCGGCCAGCGACGGCGAGGGAGAGATGGCGTTGATGGTCCTCTACGACATGAGCGAGCGGCGCTCGGCGGAGGAGCACCTTGCGGAGCGCGAAAACCAGCTTCGTCTGATGCTCGAGCAGTTGCCGGCCATCGTGTCGACGTACGATCGCCACGGCGTCTTCACCTCCACTCAAGGCGCCGGTCTGGCCGCGCTCGGCCTCGATGCCGGCGCGTTCGTCGGCCGGCGTTTGGCGGACGTGGTCGGCGGCGAGGATAAGGCCACGGTGGTGTCGATGCGTGCCGCGTTGCGCGGCGAGTCGACAACCAACGAGTTCGAATTCGAGGGACGGTTCTACGAGAATCGTTCCGAGCCGCTGCGCCGCCACGACGGCACCATCGCCGGCGCCATCAACCTCGGATTCGACGTCACCGAGCGCCGGCGAGCGGAGACCGAGTTGCGCGAGTCGCACGAGCAGTTGCGGCGCCTCTCCGCGAAGATGAACAAGATCGAGGAAGACGAGCGCCGCCGCATCGCCCGCGAGATGCACGACGAGCTGGGACAGCTTCTCACCGCTCTCCGCCTCGACATCAGCATCATGCGGCGCGACCTCCGCACCGTACCGACCGCCACGCTCGAGGAGCGGATGCGAACGATGATCGACCTCGTCGACCTGACGATCAAGACCGTGCGGCGCGTGGCCACCGAGCTGCGCCCGGCCATCCTCGACGACTTCGGGCTTCGCGCCGCCGTGGAGCACGAAGTAGAGGCATTCGCGGAACGGACCGGCATCAACGTGAAGCTGTCGATCCGCGACGAGAACGCCGTCGGCTCCGACTGCGCGACCGCGCTCTACCGGATCGTGCAGGAAGCGCTGACCAACGTGGCGCGCCATTCGGGGGCCACGCGCGTCGACGTGCGCATCGAGGCATGGGAAGGGCGGGTGGAGGCGGAGCTTCGCGACAATGGCCGCGGCATCACCGAGGCGGAGGTCAACAGCCTTTCCACGCTCGGACTGGTCGGAGTCCGCGAGCGCGCCTACGCCCTCGGCGGCGAGGCGACCATCGAGGCCATGCCCGGCGCGGGGACGCGCATCCTGGTCTCCATTCCCTTGAGCGTCACAGCGGCAATTCGGCGATGACGCGCGTGCCGGCACCGGGCGAGGTCTCGATGATCAAGCGCCCTCCGAGGATGTTCGTGCGCTCGCGCATGCCGGTGAGGCCGAACGACTGTGCCGACACCCGCTCCTGAGCGAAGCCGGTGCCGAGATCTTCCACCTCTACCACCAGCAAGTCTCCATCCGTCGAGACGCTCACGGTCGCTTCGCGAACGGCGGCGTGGCGGGCGATGTTGGTCAATGCCTCCTGGATGATCCGATACGCAGCCGTCTCGATCTCCGCGCCGAACCGGGCGTCCTCGGGCAGCAGATCGTCGAACACCACGCGTACGCCGGTCTGCGCCGTAACCTGCTCGAAAAACCATGACAGCGCCGCCGTCAATCCGAAGTGGTCGAGAATCGACGGCCGCAGGTCGAGCGCGAGATTGCGCACCCGTCCAATGAGATCGTCGAGCAAGGCGCGCGCTTCTGCAATCTCCGTCTGCGCTGCAGCCGGCTGGCGCTGACTGAGAGCGAGCATCATGCCGGCGCTGGTGAGCACCTGGCCGATCTCGTCGTGCAGCTCGCGCGCAATGCGCTGGCGCTCCGCTTCCTGCGTTTCGATGAGACGCTGCGGAAACGTTCTCAGCGCTTCCCGGGCGTTCTTCTGTTCGGTGACGTCGCTGTAGATCGCGTACGTCTCGATCTCGCCGCCGGGTACTGAAACCGGCACGCCCACAATGGAGACGTGCGCGTCGGTGCCGTCTTTACGGCGGCGGACGCGCTCTGCTTCCAAACGCTCTCCCTGTATGAGAGCCAGCAACTCGGTCTCCACCCGATCGCCCGGATCGCCAGGCACCATCACCTCCGTGAGGCGGCGTCCGAGCACTTCGGCCGCGGAGAAGCCGAAAAGGCGCGTGAACTCCCGATTGATGCGGACGACGCGGCCGTCGCCGTTCATCAGCGCCACCGCATGCGGGGCCTGTTCGAAGAGCTGATCGAGGAGCGCGCGCTGCGTCTGAAGCCGGTCGGCGAAGATCGTCAGGAGGGCCACGACCAGCACCATCGCCGGAATGACGCTGATGCCGATGACGTCGACCGAGGAAATGCTCACCGCGTGCGACAAGTCGCGGATCTCACCGGACGCCGTAAAGGCGACGGCGGCCATGGCGGTGAAATGCATGATCGGATTGGCCAGTCCGCGCAGAATGGCGACGCCGTGGTAGCGAAGCCGGCGATTGACGCCGGCGCCGGCAGCGAGAGCGAAAAAAGAGACGGCGATCGCCAATACCACCGACAAGACCATCAGCGCGGGAGACCGGTACTGCACGCGCATTCCCTGGAGCCGCATCGCCGCCATTGCGGTGTAATGCAGCCCCGAAATCGCGATTGCTCCCAGAACCACAGCGGCGCCGGCAGCGCGGGCCCATCCCATTCGGCCGCGGCTCATGATCAGCAGGGCAAAGAAGGAGCCGACGATGCCGACGATGAGCGACAGCACGACGCCGCGCCAGTCGAATTGCATGGGAACCGGCAACCGCAACGCGAGCTTTCCGGTGTAATGCATCGACCACGTCCCGACGCCGTCCACCACGGCGCCGCCGATCAGCCATGCGACCCACACACGGCCGCCAGCGCCTCGGATCCTCTCGGCGAGACTGCTTGCAGCGTAGGCGGCGACGATTGAGATCACGACCGACAGCACAACCAGCCGATGATCGTGATGGGCGTGAACGAGCATGCGTCCGCTCCATGGGCAGCATACACTCATGATCACAATGAGAATCTTCATCGCCGACGATCACAATGTCGTCCGGCGCGGGCTTCAGCAGATCATCGCCGGTCAGCCGGGCTGGCAACTGGCGGCGGAGGCGTCCGCGGCGGACGACGTTCTCCCCCTCCTTCGCGCGGCGCCATTCGACGTGCTGATCCTCGACATCTCCCTCGGCGGCCGCAGCGGCATCGACCTGCTCGGCCACATCCGCGCCGAGTTTCCCGCGTTGCCGGTGCTGATGCTGAGCATGCATGCCGAGGAGCAGTACGCGGTCCGTTGCCTTCGCGCGGGCGCATCCGGCTATCTGCAGAAAGACAGCGCCGCCGAGGAGATCGTGGCGGCCATCGAGCGCGTCCGGGCCGGACGCCGCTACGTCAGCAGCGCGCTGGCCGGCGACATCGCCGCGCACGTCGCCGGCACCGCGCCGTCCCAGCCGCACGAACAGCTCTCCGACCGCGAATTCGAGGTCTTCCGGCTCATCGCCCGCGGGGTGAGCGCTACCGCCATCGCCGAGACCCTTCATCTGAGCGTGAAGACGGTCAGCACCTACCGCAGCCGCATTCTGCTGAAGACCGGCTTTCATTCGAACGCCGACATCATCGCCTACGCCATCCGCTCCGGCCTGGTGTGATGTAGGACAAATTCCTATGCCATCCGTGCGCGCGCTCCGATAGTCGCGCCGCGCGCCGAGGCGTTACGGTGCCTCGGGTTCGATGCGACTACTTCTTGCCGATGACCACGCCCTCGTCCGAGGCGGCCTCCGGGCGCTGGTGACCGGGCTGCCCGGCGTCACCGACGTCATGGAGGCGGCGGACGGCCACGAGGCGCTCGCCGCGGTGGCCGCGCACCGCCCCGACGTGGTCCTGATGGACATCGCCATGCCGCGCATGAACGGGCTGGAGGCCACTTCGCTCATTCTCAGCATCGCCCCCGCCACGCGGGTGATCATCGTCTCCATGCACCACGACGAGGAGCATGTCTGGGATGCACTGCGCGCCGGCGCCTCCGGCTATCTGGCCAAGAGCGCCGTCGTCGAAGAGTTGCAGGAGGCTTTGAGAGCGGTGCGCAGAGGCGAGGTGTTCGTCAGCCGGAAGCTCCAGCGCGCGGTCACCCGCGAGCCGCAGCGGCGCATCACGCTGCGGCAACGCGAGGTGCTCTCGCTGATCGCCGCCGGCCTGACCAGCCGTCAGATCGGCGAGACATTGCGCATTCGCGTGAAGACCGTGGAGTCGCACCGCATGCACCTGATGCGACGGCTCGACATCCACGACATCGCCGGTCTGGTTCGGTATGCGGTGCGCCACGGTCTGATTCAGGCTCTTTGACACAAAACTGATATTTATATGGATTTCAGGTACTTACCGGATTCCGTTACCAAGAGACGCTCCCTAGACTGGAAGGCCCGGAGCGATGTCACTCATTCTTGTTGCGGATGACCACCCGCTGAACCGCTACTTCCTCAGCACTCTGCTGAGCTACTACGGCCACGAAGTCATCGAGGCCGCCGACGGCGTGGAGGCGCTCCAGGCGGCGCGCCGCCGGCGGCCGGACCTGGTCATCATCGACGTGGTCATGCCGCGGATGGACGGTCCGGAGCTGGTCCGCGCGCTGCGCGCCGACCCCGATCTCGCCGGCATCCCGCTCATCTTCTACACCGCCAGCTACCGGGAGCAGGAGTCGCGCGAGATCGCCCGGCAGGCAGGCGTGGACCACGTGATCATCAAGCCGGCCGATCCGGACGCGGTGCTGGAGACGGTGCAGCGAGCGCTGGGCGGCCGCCGCCCGCGCCCGCGGCGCGTCTCCAGGGGTCGCGCCGCCGAGTATGTCGAGCGACTTCAGATCGCCGGCATCCGCATGAGCGCGCTGATGGAGCTGACGCTCGACCTCAGCGCCGAGCGCGACCCTCAGCAGTTGATCCGGACGGCGGCGGGAGCGCTCCGAAAAATCTTCGCCACCGACTTCGTGGTGGTGGCGATCGGAGAGTCGTGGACCTCCGACGGAAACGTCGATGAGAGCCGGCTCGGCGCGTTGCGCGCACGCATGGCGGCCAACGCCGGCCCGGTGGCGGCACACGCGGCGGGAGCCAGGGAGCCGCTCGTCGCCGCCGCGCGGGCAGTGATGCCCGCGACAGTAGCGGCGTTGTATCTGCCGATGATGACGCGCGACAACCTGTACGGCTGGATTCTGCTGGGAAGGTCGTCCGGCTCGCCGTTCTCCGCGGACGACGAGCGCCTGGCGCTGGCGGCGGCGAGCCAGATCCGCGCGGAGCATGAGAGCCTCCGCGCCGGGCAGGCGGAGCGGCGGCGCATCGAGGGGGAGTTGAGCGCCTACCGCAACGATCTCGCCGCGCTGGTGGAGGCGTCGCCGGTCTCGATCATCGCCTTCGATCGCGACCGCATCATCCGCTCCTGGAACGCGGCGGCGGAGCGCATTTTCGGCTGGCGCGCGGCCGAAGTGATCGGCCGGCCGAATCCGACCGTCCCGGGCGAGCTTGCCGCCGGCTTCGAACGCCTGATCGAGCAGTGCCTGGCGGGAACCTCGGTCACCGACGTGGAGCAGCAGGGCATTCGCAACGACGGCGCGCGCATCGACGTCAGCGTGTCGATGGCCCCGCTGCACGACGCGCAGGGCGTCCTGAGCGGTTTGGTCAGCATCGTCACCGACGTCACCGACGTACGGGCCTCGCGCGAGCGCCTGCGGGCGCTCTCCGCCCGCGTCCTCTCCATCCAGGAGGACGAGCGGACCCACCTCGCCCGCGAGATACACGACAACCTCGGCCAGCTTCTCACCGCGCTCAAGATCGACGTCTCGCGCCTGGCGCAGATGAGCGCGGCCGGCGAGCCGGCACCGCCCCGCCTGGTGGCCGGACTCCTCCCGTTGATCGACAGCACGATGGAGACGATGGTCCGGATCGTTTCGGAGCTGCGGCCGAGCCGCATCGGGGAGATGGGACTGGCCGCGGCGATCGAGAAGCGGGTGGCCGACTTCCAGGCGCGCACCGGGATCATGTGCACGTTGTCATGTCCGGTGAAACTGAACTTTCGCGATGACGTAGCAATCGCCATGTATCGCATTCTGGAAGAGGCGTTGACCAACGTGGCCCGGCACTCCGGCGCGGCGCGCGCCGAAGTACGACTGGCCCGGAAGGGCGCCCAGGTCGTGCTGAAGGTCCGCGACTACGGACGCGGAATCCGCGACGCCGACGGCCTCGCGGCCGGCGCTTACGGCTTGATCGGCATGAAGGAACGCGCGCTCATTCTTGGAGGAACTGTTGAAATCTCAGGCGCCAAGGGACGAGGCACCACGATTACCGCGCGGATCCCCCTCGGGGAAAATCCGAGTCTTGATCGCTGACGATCACGCCATCGTCCGCGAAGGACTCAAGCAGATCGCCATGGGCGACGCGCAGATCATCGTGGCAGGAGAGGCGACCACCGGCAACGAGGCGCTGGCAGCCATCGACGCCGGTGACTTCGACGTCGTGGTGCTCGATCTGTCGCTCCCCGACCGCAGCGGCCTCGACGTCCTGGCGCACGTGAAGGCGTCCAGGCCCCAACTCCCGATCCTGATCCTGTCGATGGCGCGCGAGGAGGAGTTCGCGCTGCGGGCGCTGCGCGCCGGCGCCTCGGGCTATCTGGAGAAACGAAGCGCGCCGGAGCAACTGGTCGCCGCCATCAAACGTCTGGCGCAGGGGAAGAAGTACCTCAGCACCGAGTTGGCGGAACACCTCGTTCTCGACGGCGACCGCCATGGCCCCGACCGGCCGCACGACCTGCTGTCGCCGCGCGAGTTCGAGATCTTCCTGATGATCGCCGGCGGTAAGCCCGCCAGCCGCATCGCAGCCGACCTTCTGCTGAGCGTCAAAACGGTGAACAACCACCGCGCCCGCATCCTCCGAAAGATGTCGATGAAGAGCAACGCCGAGCTGATTCGTTACGCGATTCAGCACCAGTTGATCACCTGACGCGCCGGTGTGGGTGAAAGTCCCACTCCATCTCCATCCTTCCTCCCATTTCAGCCTCCCTTCGGAACCGATAGGGTGCTTGGTCCCGGCGGCAGGGAGCCGCCTTCAACCATGTGCGCGCGCGTTTTGGTCGTCGACGACGACCCAGTCAATCTCGATTTGATGATCTATCTCCTCAACGCCTTCGGCCACACTCCTCTCCGGGCCAACGGCGGCGCAATGGCGTTGGAAACGATGCTGGCCACCGACGTCGATCTCGTTCTCTGCGACATCCAGATGCCCGGCATGGACGGGTTCGAGTTCCTACACCGCCTCCACGACGTGCGGATGCACCACCCGCCGGTCATCGGCGTGACCGCGCTGGCCATGGTGGGCGACCGCGAGAAGATCCTCTCCGCCGGCTTCAACGGATACATGGCGAAGCCGATCGTGCCCGAGACGTTCGTGCAGGAGGTGGAGTGCTATCTCTCCGTATCGCAACGCGCCGATCACCAGACGCCGCTCGAAATGCCGCCGGCGCCCTACAAGGCTCCACGTGCCGCGGAGCGAAAGGACGCCCGAGTTCTGGTCGTCGACGACGAGCCGGCGAACCTGCAGATCCTCCGGCTTCTGCTGGAGCACTGGGGCTACGATGTGATGGTCGCGGAGAGCGGAAACGCCGCGCTGGAAATCGCGCGGCGCGATCGGCCGGCCGCGATCATTTCCGACGTCCACATGCCCGACGGCGACGGGTTCGGACTCATCGAGAACGTTCGCCGCGATCCGTCGCTGCGGGAGACGCCGTTCATCCTCGTCTCCGCCACCGGCCCACGGTCGCAATCCGTGGAGAAGAGCCTGGCGCTCGGCGGATCGGCATTCCTCATTCGCCCATTCGAGCCGCAAGTGCTTCTCGATGCGCTGACCCAGTGTCTGAAGAAGGTGACGTGATGGCCCATCCCATTCTGTTCGACGAGACCGTCGTGAGCAGCCCACAGGCGGCGATCGATTTCATCGCCAACATCCTCGAGTCGTCGACCGAATACTCGGTCATCGCCATGGACCTCGACGGCCGGATCATGCTCTGGAACGAAGGGGCCCGGCGCATCTACGGCTACGCGCCGGAAGAGGTGGTGGGAAGGGCGTACTCGAGGCTTCTCCACACCCCTGAGGACGTGAAGAGGCGGCGGCCGGACGAGTTCTTGGAGATCGCCCTCCGGGACGGAAAGTGGGAAGGGTCGATCGAGCGGATCCGCAAAAACGGCGACCGCTTCACCGCACGAGTCGTCATCACCCCGCGCGTCGACGCGGCGCACGCCCCGGTCGGTTTCCTCCTCATCTCCAAGGACGTTTCGGGCGAGATCAAGATGTCCGCCGACCTCCAGCACGCCGAGGACAAGTTTCGCGGCCTGCTCGAATCGGCTCCCGACGCCATCGTCGCCGTCGACGAGAGCGGCCGGATCGTCCTGGTCAACTCCCACTTGGAGAAGCTCTTCGGCTACGAACGCAGCGAGGTTCTCGGCCAGCCGATCGAGATGCTCATCCCCACCCCGTTTCGCGGCAATCACCCCGAGCATCGCGGCGGCTTCTTCACCGAACCGCACTTCCACCCCGCGGGCGCGGGCGTCACGCTCTACGGCCTTCGGAAGGATGGGAGCCAGTTCCCCGTGGAGATCAGTCTGAGCCCACTGCAGACGGAGGAGGGAACGCTGCTCACCGCCGCCATCCGCGACGTCACCGAGCGGCGGCGCTTCGAGCTCGAGCTCCAGTTGAAAAACGCGGAGCTGAAGAAAGCGGAAGACCGCTTCCGCGGACTGCTCGAATCGGCGCCCGACGCCATCGTCGCCGTCGACGAGGGCGGCCTGATCATGCTGGTCAACTCTCAGACCGAGGCGCTCTTCGGCTACTCGCGAGCCGAGATCCTCGGCCAGGCGATCGAGATCCTCATTCCCGAGCGCTTTCGCGACAAACATCCCCGCCACCGCAACGGTTTCTTCGCCGAACCGCGCATGCGTCCGATGGGCGCCGGCTTCACGCTGTACGGCCTGCGGAAGGACGGCAGCGAGTTCCCCGTCGAGATCAGCCTCAGCCCCTTGCAGACCGACGAAGGGCTCCTGGTGACGGCCGCCATCCGCGACGTAACGGACCGCAAGCTCGTCGAGCAAGCGCTGCAGGACAAAAACGTCGAGTTGGAGAAAGCCAACCAGGCGAAGGACCGCTTCCTGGCCACCATGAGCCACGAGCTGCGGACCCCGCTCAACGCCATCATCGGCTTCACCGGGACGCTGCTGATGAAGCTCGCCGGCCCGCTGACCGGCGATCAGAACAGCCAGCTCCAGACCGTCCGCGGCAGCGCGCGGCATCTGCTGTCGCTGATCAACGACCTGCTCGATCTGGCCAAGATCGAGTCAGGAAAGGTGGTGCTGGAGCTCGAGCCGGTGAGCTGCCCCGACGTGGTGCGGGAGGTGGCGGCTGCCCTGCGCCCGCTGGCAGAGGGAAAGGGATTAGCGTTGGAAGTAACGCTACCAGAAAGCGACGCAATACTACCAACCGACCGCCGCGCCCTCAGCCAGATCCTCATCAACCTGACGAACAACGCCATCAAGTTCACGGAAAAAGGATTCGTACGCCTGGAGCTCGGCCGAATCGACGGCGCCGGGCAACAGACGGTCGAATTCTCGGTCACCGACTCCGGCATCGGCATCCGCGAGGAAGATCAACAGAAGCTCTTCCAGGCTTTCGAGCAGGTGCACGCCGGCAAGCGCCGCCCCCTCGAGGGCAGCGGCCTCGGTCTCTATCTCAGTCACAAACTCGCCGCGCTCCTCGGCGGCGAATTGTCCTTCCGCAGCGAGTACGGCCGTGGCAGCCGCTTCACCCTGACGCTCGCGGAGAAGGGATGATCCGGCGGTTGGCCGCCGCGGCCTGCGCGGTGATCGCGCTCGGCGCCTGGCGACCGCTGCTCGGCGGCGAAATCATCTGCCGCAGCGAGTACGGCAAGGGCAGCCGCTTCAGCCTTGCTTTGCAGGAGAGCGCATGACCCGCGTGTTGATTCTCGACGACCGCCCCATCAACCGGCAGTTCCTGACGACGCTTCTCGCCTACAAGCGATTCGAGACCCGCGAGGCGGCCAACGGCCTGGAAGGACTGGAGGTGGCGCGCGAGTGGCCGCCGGATCTGGCCATCGTCGACATCGCCATGCCCGGGATGGACGGCGTCGACTTCGTCCGCCACCTGCACGCCCAGGAAACGTTCGCCCGCACCCCGATCATTTTCTACACCGCGAGTTACGAGGCGTCCGAGGCGAGGCGGTTGGCGGCGGAGTGCGGCGTCGGATATGTGCTGATGAAGCCCAGCGAGCCGGAGGTGATCCTCGACACCATCGACCAAGCGCTCGGCAGGCCCGCCGCCCCCTTGCAGCCGCCGGAGGCCGCGGACGCCGCGACGAACGAGCTCGCCCGCCTGCAAACGGCGGCGATGCGCACCAGCGCCCTGGTCGACTTCCAGCTCGAGATTGCCGCTCAACGAAATGCCGCCGATATTCTCCGCCTCCTGGCCCGCGCCGCGCGCAACGTGGTGGCCTCCGGGCACAGCGTCGTCACGGTGGGAGAGCAGACCTTCTCGAGCTGCGGCGATGCGGAGTGCGGAGGCCATTCGGGCGCGTCGCATATCCGCGTGCCGCTGGAGACCGCGACGCGGTCCTACGGGTGGCTCTCGCTGATGGACAGAAACGGAGGCGACGGCTACACCGCCGACGACGAGCGGATCGCGCAGACCATCGCCGCTCAGGCGGCGATCGTTTACGAAAACCTCGTTCTGTACGAGGAGTTGCAGCACGAGGCCCAGCTTCTACACCACAACGTCGCGCTGTTGAACTCCACCATCGAGGCCAACACCGACGGCATCGCCGCCGTCGATCTGCAATCGTGCTTCGTGACCTTCAACAGCCGGTTCGTCGAGATCTGGCGCATGCCCGAAGAGATTGTCCGGTCGCGCGATGCCGGCGACGCCGCCGCGCATGCCGCCACGCAGGTCAAGGATGCCGACGCGTACAGCGCCATGACCGAGCGGGCGGCCGCCGGTCAGGCGGCCAGCGAAATGATCGAGATGATCGACGGCCGCCTGATCGAGTGCAAGGCGACGTCGCGCAGCCTCGACGGCGAGGTGGTCGGCCGCCTCTGGACCTTCCGCGACGTCACGGCCCGAAAAGAGGCGGAGGCGGAGCTGATGCGCGTGGCGCGCGAGCGCCAGGTCCTCATCGAGTCGACGGCCCAGGGCATCTTCGCCGTCGACGTCAACCAGCGCTGCACGATGGTCAATCGCGTGGCCGCGGTCCTGGTCGGACGATCGATCGACGAGCTGGTGGGCAGCCGCATCCACGATCTCATCCACCATCACAAGAAGGACGGCACTCCGTATCCGGCGGACGACTGCAGCATCCTCACCACGCTGGTCACCAGGCAACCGGTCCGGCTCAATGGCGAGGTGTTCTGGCGGCGGGACGGCAGCTCGTTTCCCGTCGAGTGCACCGCATCGCCGCTGGTGGACGACGGCGTCCTGCGCGGCGCGGTGGTCACCTTCACCGACGTGACCGAGCGCCGCCAGATGGAGCGGCGCCTCGAACAAGCCAATCACATCGATAGCCTGGGGAGGATGGCGGCGACCATCGCGCACGAGTTCAACAACGTGCTGATGGGCATCCAGCCGTTCGCCGAGGTGATCCATCGAAAAACAGAGGGCAACGCGGCCCTTCAAAAGGCGGCCGGCCACATCATGAACTCCGTCGCCCGCGGGAAGACCATCACCCAGGACATCCTGCGGATCTCGAAAGCCGCGGAGCCGCAGCCGCGGTCGATCGACCTGACCCCCTGGCTCAAGCAGCTCGTTGCCGAGATCCGGGTCCTGGTCGGCGCGCGCGTCAACGTGGAGCTCGACGTGCCGGTGTGGGAAAAACTGTTCGTCCGCTGTGATCCCTCGCAGATGCAGCAGGTCCTGACCAACCTCGCGCTCAACGCGCGCGACGCCATGGGCGGCGACGGCACGCTGCGCATCGTCGCCGAGCGCACCGGCGCCGTGGTGCGGATGATCGTCACCGACAGCGGTTGCGGCATCACCGCGGAAACGCTGCCGTACATCTTCGAGCCGCTCTTCACCACCAAACACTCCGGCACCGGCCTGGGGCTGGCGGTCGCGCAACAGATTGTGGTGCGCAACGGCGGGACCATCGTCGTGGAGAGCACCGTGGGCGAGGGAACGCGCTTCCAAATCGACTTTCCATCGGCGCCGCCGCCGGAGCGTGACCCGCTGGAGGGCGCCCAACCGTCCAATGGGGATCACGGCATCCGCCGAGTCCTCATCGTCGAAGACGAGCCCTCGGTGGCCTCGGGCCTGGAGGCCATTCTCGAGGCGGAAGGCGTGGAAGTGCGCGTGGTGGCCCGCGGCAGAGAGGCGGCCGCCGCGGTCGCCAAGTTCGACCCGGATGCCGTCCTTCTCGACATGAGCCTCCCCGACATGAGCGGCGCGGCGGTCTACGAGCAGATCGCCGCTCGATGGCCCGACGTGGCGGTGATCTTCTCCACCGGACATGCCGACGAGTCACGCCTGCCGAAATGGTCGTCGAAACACGTCGGATTTTTGCGCAAGCCGTACACCAGCGAGGTCCTCCTGACCAAGCTGCGGGAGGTGGTGTGAGCGAGCTATGAAAAAGCTGTACTACCTCTACATCGCCCTGGCCCTGTTCGTTCTCGGGACGACCTTCCTCGCGCTCCTGCTCGACCGGCGTATCACGCGTACATACGCCACTTCGGCCGCGACCAGCGAACGGGCCACGGCCCGCCGGGCGTCCTTCGAGCGGCTGCAAAAGCTCTCGGCGGATGCCAACGCGCCCGGCAACGATGTCTTCGACGACGGAGCGATCGACGCACAGGCCACGAGGATGGAGCACGCCTACGCGAGCTTCGGTCAGGCCATGAGAAGCGAGCGCGCGCGCATCGCCCGAATCGAGTCTCCCGGCGAAGCGAAACCGATGCTCGAGGAGCTCGCCGAGGTCGACGCGGCGATGCGAGACCTCGTCGCCGAGGGCCGCCTGATTTTCCCCGCACTGCGCGAAAAACGGACCGGCGATGCGGCGTCGCGGATGGCCAGGATGGATCGGGCCTATTCAGCGGCGCGAAAAGAGATGGCCGACCTCGACGCAATGATCCGCCGCCGGGAGGCGACTGCGTTCGCGGCCCAGGCGCGCCAAGCCGACGCTCTCAGGAAGCGCTACACGCTCCTCAATGCCGTCCTGAACGTTCTGAGTCTGCTCGCCCTGGTGCTTTACGGCCGTTACATGTTGCGCCAATTGCGGGTGGCCGACGAACGGGACAAGGTCCTCGGCGACGCCATCGAGGGCATCTCGTTTGTCGATCGCCAGGGCCGCTACACCTTCGTGAACTCCGCCTTCGCCGCCGGCCTCGGCTACGAGCCGGCGGAGCTCATCGGGATGCCCTGCGCGGCGACCATCCACCCCGCCGACCTGCAGACCATCATCGCCTCGTTCGCCGACGCGCGAACGGGCGGAAAAGTCGAGCGCGATGTGCAGGCGGTGCGAAAAGGAGGGGGCACCCTCAACATCCGGATCGCCGTCGTCGCCTCGCGTGGCAGCGACGGAACGCTTCTCGGCCACTACTGCTTCGCGAAAGACATCACCGAGCAAAAGCGCGCCGAGGCTGCCCTTCGCCGGAGCGAGGAGCGCTTCCATTTCGCCGCCCGTGCCACCAACGACATGGTGTGGGAGTGGGACATCATCACCGGCCACTGTTGGGGCAGCGAGGCGCTGGAGCATCAGTTCGGATATCCGTTCTCGGGCGACGTCGACAAGCACGTTTGGTACGACGCGGTTCACCCCAATGACGTCGGCCGCATCACGGCCAGGCAACAGCAGGTCCTCGCGTCCGGCGAAGTCTACTGGTCCGAGGAGTACCGGTTCCGGCGCGGCGACGGCGGCGGGTACGCCGAGGTGCTCGACCACGGCTATTGCGTTCGCGATGCTGAGGGGAAGCCTCTCAGGATGATCGGCGCGATGCGGGACATCACCGAGACCAAACGCGCCGAGCGGGCGTACAACACCCAGCTCCTCAACGCCGCCGCGGACGGCATCTTCGCCGTCGACGCGGAAGGACGCACCGCGTTCGTGAACCAATCGGCGGCCCGGATGCTCGGGTGGACCGTCGCCGAGCTTCTCGGAAAGGAGATGCACTCGCTGGCACATCATCATCATGCCGACGGCCGGGACTATCCGCCGGAAGACTGCCCCATTCAAAAGACGCGGCGCACCGGCGACACCAGCAACAGCGATCGAGAGGTCTTCTGGAAAAAGGACGGCTCGAACGTCACCGTGGAGTACACCAGCACGCCCGTCCGCAGCGCCGGCGGGGAGATCACCGGCGCGGTGGTGACCTTCCGCGACATCAGTGAGCGCCGCTTCGTGGAGCAGATGAAGGACGAGTTCGTGTCGGTGGTGAGCCACGAGCTGCGGACGCCGTTGACATCGATTCGCGGCGCGCTCGGCCTCCTCGCCGCCGGCCGCCTCGGCGAGATCCCCGAGAAAGGTAAGCGCATGCTCGACATCGCGGTGTCGAACACCGACCGCCTGGTGCGCCTCATCAACGACATACTCGACATCGAGCGGATGGAGTCCGGAAAGGCCCTCACCCTCCAGCCCTGTGACGCGGGGATCTTGATGGCGCAGGCCATCGAGATGATCCGCCCGGTGGCGGAAAAGGCGGGCGTCACGCTGCGGTGGGAGGCGTGCGACGCGCCGCTGCTCGCCGACCCTGACCGCCTGCTGCAGACGTTCACCAATCTGCTCGGCAACGCCGTGAAGTTCTCGCCGGCGGGCGAGGTTGTCTCGCTCACCTGCTCCGACAGCATCCTCTTCGAAGTCGCCGACCGGGGGCGCGGCATCCCGGCCGACAAGCTGGAGCTCATTTTCGAGCGCTTCCAGCAGGTCGACGCTTCCGATTCACGGGAGAGGGGCGGCAGCGGCCTTGGGCTGCCCATCTGTCGCAGCATCGTTCGCCAGCACGGCGGCGAGATTTGGGCGGAGAGCGGGCCGGGCGCCGGAAGCCGCTTTCGGTTCACCATCCCCCGAGCGGAGCTAGCCGCCGTCCCCGCGGGGACCGGCCGCATGGTCCTGGTGTGCGACGACGATCAGCCGATGCGCGAGCTGCTGACCGCATTCCTCGAGCAGAAGGGACATCGCGTGGCCGCCGTCGCCTCGGGGCGCGAGCTGTTCGATCGCCTGAAGGCCGGCGCACCGGACCTCATCCTGCTGGATCTCCTGATGCCGGAGATGAACGGATGGGAGACCCTGGCTCGTCTGAAATCCGATCCCGCCACGGCCGCGATTCCGGTCGTCATCATCAGCGTCTTTTCGGCGGATCGCTCAGGACGGCTCTTCTCCGATCTCGCGGGGTGGATTCAAAAGCCGCTCGATAGGCAAACGGTCGTCGACGCGGTCGAGGGGGCGCTGCCGTCTGCGCACACGCCAAAGAAGGTCCTGCTGGTCGAAGACGACTTCGATCTGGCCCGCGTCGTCATCGAAGGCCTGGCGCGGCACGGCATCGAGACCATGCATGCCGGCAGCGGCCGCGCGGCCATCGAGCTGGCACGGACGAACACGCCCGACGTGCTGGTGCTCGATCTCGTCCTCCCGGACATCGACGGCTTCGCCGTCGTCGATTGGCTCAAGGACCACGACGTGCTGCGATCCGTGCCGGTGATCGTCTATTCGGGGACGGAAACGACGCCGTCGCAGCGCGAACGGCTCAAGCTCGGTCCCACCGAATTTCTAACCAAGGCACGGATCACTCCGGAAGAATTCGAGCATCGCGTCATCCGCCTGCTCGACAGTATGATCAGCGGCCCGCCGGCCGAACGCTCGCATGTCGCTTGAGCGGATCCTGATCATCGACGATGCCGGAGCTCGACGGCCCGTCGACCTATGCGCTGGCGGGATGGTCATAAAGGAGACAGACCGTTGCACGGATTGATCGTCGCGGAATTGAAGATGTTCATGAAGTCACAATTCGGAACTGAGGCATTCAGCGCCGATGACGATTTCATGAAGATCGTCGCGACGGCCGCGGAGCGCACCGGCCTCACGCCGAACGCTCTACTGGAGAGCTTCGGCCAGTTCGTCGCGCCGCGCCTGCTCTCGATGTATCCCGCTCTGGTGAAGCCGGAGTGGCGGTCATTGGACGTCATCGAGCACGCGGAACGCTCCATCCACACCGTAGTCCGCGCCCAGCACCCCGCCGCCACGCCTCCTTATCTGCGGGTTCACAGAACGTCTCCCTCCGAAGTGATCATCTTCTACGACTCGCCGAGGCGGCTGTGCTCGGTGGCTAAGGGCATCATCAGGGGATTGGCGCGCCACTTCGGCGAAACGCTGCGAATCACTGAAGAGCGCTGCATGCTGGCGCAAGCCCCTGACTGCACTCTGGTCGTTTCGGCCGGCCACTGACCAGATTTCAGACATGTGTGCCGAAATACGAAAGCTCATCCATTCATTTGACTCGTAATTATATGATTCTAATAGCGCATGGCCATGGTCCTGTTCTTGGACTAGTAGGCCATCACTATGATCATCCAAGCAATCGCCCTTGCCGCTCTCCTCTCCCGCCGCCCTGTCGCTGAGCCAGTCGTCACCTGCCACAAAGGTACGGTCTCCTACAAGTTCGTCGGCGCTCCCGGGACCTCGTTCCGGTACATGGGCGAGGCGTACTCGGTTCCCAAGGGCGGCTCGATCGAGCTGATCGGCCACGGCGGCGACAAGGAGTACCAGTTCGCCGATCGCAAGCTGCCGCTCGAAGTGTGGCCCATCGACGCCTTCGGCACTCGCACCGTGCCTCTTCCTCAGGTGGCGGACGCAGAGGTGGGACGATGAACCACCGCACCGCATTCACGGCCGGCGCTCCCACCCCACCCTCCGTTCACGACCTGAACCTGGTGACCTATGTCGAGTCCCCGCGCTCGCTCCCCTGCCCCACCTGCGGCGCCGCCGTCGATCTGGCGCGGGTGGAGTGGTGCCAGTGCGTGACCAAGCCGCTCTCGGTGGTCTGCCCCTCCTGCCACAACTGCTCGTGCAAGCTGCGCGACTTCCCAAAGCGTGCCGAGTGGACGTGCGTCATCCGCGAGCTGCTGCAGGGACAGACCGAGGAGAAGTTCCGCCGCGCGCTCAACACCACGCCGACCGATGCGGGCGGCCGCCCAACGGTGCTGGTGGTCGACGACGACGAGGAGATCCGCCTCATCGCCGAATACAGCATCCAGCAGATGGGCTACCACGTCATTACCGCCGCGGGACCGCAAGAGGCTCTCGACCTCATCGAGCGATCGAAGCCCGACATCGTGCTGACCGACGCGCTGATGCCGAAAATCGACGGGCGCCAGCTCTGCCGGCTGATCAAGGCTGCCAACCCCTCGATCAAGGTGGTGATCATGACCGCGCTTTACAAGAGCCCCCGCTACCGCGTCGAAGCCATGAGCACCTACCGCGCCGACGAGTACCTCGCCAAGCCGATCGATTTCGCCCACCTCCACAACGTCCTCGAGAATCTCTCGGCCAAGGCGGCGGCATGAACGCCACCGCTCCCGACCGCCTTCTTGCGCTCCAGCGCCGCTTCCTCGACGGGGTGGAGCGGCGTCTCGCCGACATGTCGACGGAACTCGACCGCACTGCCGACACCGATGCCTTGATGCGCATGTTCCACAGCCTGGCAGGCATCGGCGGGACGTACGGATTTCCGCGAGTCTCGGAGATCAGCCACACCTGCGAGACCTTGTGCGCCGCGGCGATGGAAGAAAAACGCCCCATGCGGTCGGCGGAAAAGATCTCCCTGCACCTCGCCGTCGCCGCGATCCGGGGGATCACCGCGGGGTCGCGTACCGCCCTCTGAAAAACAGGAGAGTTGCCAAGACGACTCCGGCGTCTTACGATTCACCCATCGATAGGCGTAAGTGGGTGACGCATGGCACGAACTCGAGTTTCATCGAAGTATCAAGTGGTAATCCCCAAAGACATCAGGGCGCGGACGGAAGTTCGCCCCGGCCAGGAGTTCCAAGTCGTCGCAAAGGGCGGAGTGATCACGCTGGTGCCCGACAAGCCGATTGCGGCGATGCGTGGCTTTTTGCGCGGCATTCGGACCACCGGCTTCCGTGAGAAAAAGGATCGATTTTGATCGTTCTGGACTCTTCCGGCTGGCTCGAGTTTTTCAGCGACGGTCCGTTCGCGGAGGAGTTTGCGACCCGCCTGCGCCAGCCGGCTGGCGTTGTCACTCCGACCATCGCCATGTACGAGGTCTACAAGTGGGTCAAACGCGAACGATCGGAGGAGGCCGCGCTCCAGGCGATTGCGACGATGCAGAAGACCCAAGTCGCGGACCTCACGGCGGAACTGGCGCTCGCGTCTGCCGATCTGAGCCTCGCTCACAAACTGGCGATGGCCGATTCGATGATGTTGGCGGTCGCTCGTGCGCATCATGCGGAACTGGTAACCACCGATTCATCCTTCGCCGGGATTTCAGGGGTGACCGTGTTCTCAAAGAAACAGGCTTCGACAAAATGACCTGGATCAAGACCATCCCCTACGACCAGTCCGACGGCGCTCTCCGCGCGGCCATCGAGGCCCAGCGCGAGATGTATCCATCCGAGTACGCCACGCCCGGCTTTCCCGGCGTCGCGCCGGGCGGCAGCGTGGTGGAGTCGCACAGCCTCATTCCCCCGGCGCTCTTCCACGCCTTCGCCACCTTCGGGGCGCTGATGGATCCCGCGCTTCCGCTGGCGCGCCGGCAGCACGAGATGATCGCCACGGTCGTCTCGGCTGTGAACCGCTGCCATTACTGAATCGCCTCGCACGCAGAGTTTCTGCGCCGGGTGACCCTGGACGAATCGCTGGCCGCCGCCATCCGCGACGACCACACCACCGCGCCCGTCTCCGAGCAGGACCACGTCATGCTCGACTACGTCGCGCGACTCACCCGCGATGCGACGGAGATCCAGCCGGAGGACCACGACACGCTCCGCGGCGCCGGCTTCGACGACACCGCCATCCTGCAGATCACCCTCATCGCGTCGTGGTTCAACTACATCAATCGGGTTGCGGACGCGCTGGGGGTGGGGCGGCCGGACCATCGCTCATGACCACCACCGCCGCCGCGGCCAGCACCTGTGCCACCAGCAGCATCGACGAGATCCCGTGCAGCATGCCGAAGCGCCGCCGTACCGGGTCTTGCGGCGACAGGCTGCTGATCGGCGCGGGTGAGTCGTTGCGGATCATCCGGATGCGCGTGTCGGCCAGCGCCTGCAGCGAAGCCAGGATGATGGCGATGAAGAGCACCACCTGCACGCGCGCGCGGGCCCGCCGCCACTCCAGGATCATCATCGCCAGCGGCGCGAGCAGGGCGATGTAGTGCCATCGGGTGAGCATGGCGCCGACGACGTTCGCCGCGTCGGTCGGACTCCCCGCCGCGCGGAACGCCGCGGCCGCGGCGACGATGACGAACACCGCGCTGCCGAACCAGAGGCCGGCGATCAGACGGCGAATGCTTTTCGTATCGCCTCCTGGTACGGCGCGCGCAGCACGCCGCGGTCGGTGATGATGGCGGTGATCAACGCGGCGGGAGTGACGTCGAAGGCAGGGTGGCGTACGGCGACCCCCTCCGGCGCGATGCTCACGCCGTTGATGGAGGTCACCTCCGACGCGCTGCGCTCCTCGATGGGGATCGCCGCGCCGTCCGGCGTCGCTATATCAATGGTTGATATAGGCGCGGCGACGTAGAACGGGACGCCGTGCGCCTTCGCCAGGACGGCCAACGTATAGGTGCCGATCTTGTTCGCCGCGTCGCCGTTCGCCGCGATCCGGTCGGCGCCGACGATCACCGCGTCGAATTGCCCCTGCTGGAAGAAATGCCCCGACATGTTGTCGGTGATCAGCGTGACGTCGATGCCGTCCTGCTGCAACTCCCATGCGGTGAGCCGCGCCCCCTGCAGGTACGGCCGCGTCTCGTCGGCGAAGACCGCAATGCGTTTGCCGCCCTCCACCGCGGCGCGGATCACGCCGAGGGCCGTGCCGTAGCCGGCGGTGGCGAGCGCGCCGGCGTTGCAGTGCGTGAGGACGGTGGTCGACGGGCCGAGGAGCTCGGCGCCGAAGCGGCCGATGCGACGGTTGGCCTCGACGTCCTCGGCGAACATCTTTTGGGCCTCGGCGACGAGGTCGGCGGGCTGAAGCCGGCCACTGGACAGCATCCGGTCGACGGCCCAGGCGAGGTTCACCGCCGTAGGGCGCGCACTGCGCAGCTCGGCCGCGGCGGCGCGGACGTCATCGCCTCGCAGGGCGGCGAGGGCGATGCCGAACGCCGCCGCGACGCCGATGGCCGGCGCGCCGCGCACCACCATGTCGCGGATGGCGCGCGCGACCTCACCAGCGTCGCTGCACGTCACCCACACCACCTCGCGCGGCAACTTGCGCTGGTCGAGAAGTTGCAGCTTGTTGTCCTGCCACCGAATCGGTTCGACGCTCATTGTTCGCCGTTTGCCGTTTGCCGTTGGCCGTTGACCGAGAAACGACGAACGGTCAACGGCCAACGGCGTACGAATCGGTCGTTATACTACCGGCGTTTTCTGGAGGCTCCATGGTACGGGTCGGCATCAACGGCTTCGGTCGCATCGGGCGCAACGTAATGCGCGCGGCGCTGGAGCGGCATCTCGACATCGAATTCGTCGCCGTCAATGACCTGACGGACGCGGCCACTCTGGCCTACCTGCTCAAGTACGACTCGGTGCACCGCACCATCCCCAACAAGATCACGCATTCCGACAACGGCGTGATCATCGACGGCAAGGAGTTGCGCGTCCATTCCAAACCCGATCCTGCCGACATCCCCTGGCAGGAAGCGGGCGCGGAGATCGTGGTCGAGTCGTCGGGGCGCTTCACCTCGAAGGACAAGGCGTCGCGGCATCGCGTGGAGACCGTCATCATCTCCGCGCCGTCGAAGGACGCCGACGCCACCTTTTGTATGGGTGTGAACGAGAACGCCTACGATCCGGCGAAGCACAAGATCATCTCCAACGCCTCGTGCACCACCAACTGCCTCGCGCCGGTGGCGAAGGTGCTCCACGAACGCTTCCGCATCACCATGGGAATCATGACCACCATCCACTCCTACACCAACGACCAGGAGATCCTCGACCTGCCGCACAAGGACGTCCGGCGCGGCCGCGCCGCCGCGCTGTCGATGATCCCCACCTCCACCGGCGCCGCCGCCGCGGTCGGCCTGGTGCTCCCCGAGCTGAAGGGGAAGTTCGACGGCATTTCGGTGCGCGTCCCGACGCCCAACGTCTCGCTGGTCGATCTGACCTTCCACACCGAGAAGGCCACCACCGCCGAGGAGATCAACCAGGTGATTCGCGACGAGTCGAAGGGATCGCTCAGCGGCATCCTCACCTACTCCGACGAACAGCTCGTTTCGGTCGACTTCAATCACAACGCGCACTCCTCGATCGTCGACACGACGTTCACCCGCTCGGTCGACCCGCACATGCACAAGATCCTGGCGTGGTACGACAACGAGTGGGGATACTCGAACCGCATTCTCGATCTGGTCGCGTACGTGGCGCGGGTGAAGCAGGAATCGCTTGCGCGTACGTAGGATGAATCGTCGCGCAACCATGATCAAGATCCGCACCCTCGACGACCTCCGAACCCTCCCCGCCCGCGTCTTCTACCGCGCCGACTACAACGTGCCGTTGGACGGCGCGCGCGTCGCCGACGCCACGCGCATCGAGGAGACCCTGCCCACCCTTCGCCGCCTCCGCGACGCAGGCTGTCCCATCGTCATCGCTTCGCACCTCGGGCGCCCCAAGGGCGAGCGCGATCCGAAGTACTCGCTGGAGCCGGTGCGCGCCAGGCTCGCCGAGCTTCTCGCCATCGACGTGCAGTGGGCGGACGACTGCGTCGGCGACGAGGCGACGACGAAGGCCGCGGCGCTGCAGGCCGGCGAAGTCCTCCTCCTGGAAAACCTCCGCTTTCACGCCGAGGAGGAGGAGAACGATCAGCAGTTCGCCGGCGAGCTGCGCAAGTTGGGCGAGGTCTACGTCAACGACGCCTTCGGCGGCTCGCATCGAGCGCACGCCTCGATCCAAGCCCTGCCGCGCCTCTTCCCAACCGAGCGAACCGCCGGCGGCCTGCTGATGGCGAAAGAGATCGACTTCCTGCAGAAGGTCACCACCAACATCGAGCATCCCTTCCTGGCCCTCCTCGGCGGCGCGAAAATCGCCGGCAAGATCGAGCCGCTCCAGGCGCTGGTCAAGCTCGCCGATACGCTGGTGATCGGCGGCGGGATGGCCAACACCTTCCTCGCCGCGAAGGGGATGCGGATGGGCAACTCGCTGGTGGATACCGAATCGCTCGACGTCGCCGCGCGCCTGCTGGCCGGCCGCGAGGCGATGATCCTGCTGCCGAGCGACCTCACCATCACCAACTCGCTCGACCAGCCGACCGACGTCAAGACCGTCGGCGTCGCCGATGGCGTCCCGCACGGGATGATGGCCGTCGACATCGGCCCACGGACCATCAATCAGTACGCCTCGCAGATCGCCGGCGCGCGGACCATATTCTGGAACGGCCCGATGGGTGTGTTCGAGAAGGAGCAATTCGCCAAGGGGACGATGGCCATGGCTAAAGCGGTGGCCGACTCGCGCGCCATCAGCATCGTCGGCGGCGGCGAGTCGGTGGAGGCGGTGAAGGCCTCGGGGTTCGCGGAGAAGATCAACCACATTTCGACCGGCGGCGGCGCGTCGCTGGAGTTCATAAGTGGGGCGGCTTTGCCGGGAGTGGAGGTGCTGCGGGTATAAAGGTTGCGCGGTTTCGCGGTTTCGCGGTTTCGAAGTCCCACCCACCCCGCAACTGCGCAACCTCGCAACCTCGCAACCCCAACCCATGGCTCAGGAAATCGAAGTCAAATTCCCCCTCCGCGATCGGAACGAGCTCGTGCAAAAGCTGCACGACATCGGCGCGCAGCGCCTCTATCCCGAAACGTTCGAGGACAACATCGTCCTCGACCGCCGCGGTGAACTGCGCACCAAGGGCGCGCTGCTGCGGGTGCGGAAGTTCGGCAAGTACTCCATCGCCACCTACAAGGGGCCGATGTCGATCGAGGGCGGCGTGAAGTCACGCGAAGAGGTGCAGACCGGCGTGGAGAGCTTCGAGCTGGCCATCCAGCTCCTCGACTCCCTAGGATACAAGCCGGTGTTCCGCTACCAGAAGTTCCGAGAGGTGTGGCGGTTGCGCGACGTCGAGGTCGTGCTCGACCGCACGCCCATCGGCGAGTACTTCGAGATCGAAGGGCCGATGGATACGATCCGTACCATCGCCGCGGAGCTGGGCATGAACATGGATCAGGCGATCCGGCAGACCTACGCAGACCTCTATCGCCAGGCTCGCCGCACCCGCTCCGATCTGGGGGAGAACATGGTGTTTGCGCCGGAGGAGCTGTGAAGCGGTTGTCAGTTATCGGTTACTGGTTGTCGACAACTGACAACCGACAACCGACAACCCCCGCATGAAAGCCATGATCCTCGCCGCCGGCTACGGCACGCGCTTCCAGCCGGTGACGCTCACCCTGCCGAAGCCGCTGGTGCCGGTCTGCAATCGCCCGCTGATCGGGTGGGCCGTCGAGTCGTTTCTGGCCCACGGCATCAGCGACTTCGTGGTCAACCTCCATCACTTCCCCGAACAGATTCGCGCCTACCTGCCGCGGGCCTTTCCGCAAGCGCGATTCGACTTCTCCTTCGAAGAAGAGATCCTCGGCACCGGCGGCGGCGTCCGCCGCGTGCGCGCGCTGCTGGAAGGCGACGACGACTTCTTCCTCGCCAACGGCGACACAATTCAGCACGTGCCCGTCGACGCCCTCATCCGTGCCCGCCGCGAGCAGGACGCGGCCGCCGCCCTCACCCTTCGGCACGCTCCTGCGACCGATCGCTTCACGCCGGTCTACTTCGAGAATGGCCGCGTCACCGGCTTCGGCACCGGCACGGGCGAGGCGCTGATGTTCTCCGGCTCCGCGCTCCTCAGCTCCCGGCTCTTTCGCCAGATGCCGGACAAGGAGAGCTTCGGCATCGTCGACCAGCTATATCAACCGTTACTACAGCGCGGCGAGGCCATCGCCGCCGTGGTCGACGACTCCCCGCACTGGTTCGACATCGGCACCCCCCGCCGCTACCTCGCCGCCTCGCGCGCACTGTGCGGCGAGAACGTCGTCGGCGCGCGCTCGGTGGTCGACGGCACGCTGCACGACAGCGTCGTCTGGGACGACTGCCGCATCGCCGCCGGCGTGACCCTCGAGTCGTGCATCGTGGCCCACGGCGTGGAGATCACGGACCCCGCCGAGTATCGCGACCTCCTCATCTGCCGCGGTGAGGATAGGCTAATGACGCGACCTATCTGACACGATCTCCGCAACCTTCCGTAGGGGCGCGCAGCAGCGCGCCCGGCACCCCCGTCTACAGGTCGTAGCAAAACACCACAGTTACTATCGTCCGAGGTACGGTTGTCCAATGCGCACCAGCTCCGGCGGCCTCCCGCACCGTCGCAGCGTCAGATTGACGCCCTCGAGCTACCGCGACGCAACGGTTTTCATCACCATCTGCTCTGACGAAAAGCGATGCACGTTCGGACGTGTGGAAAACGATCACGTCCTGCTATCCCCACTCGGTGAAATCGTGAACCGCGAATGGCTGCGATCTAAGACCGTCAGGCCCGACGTGTTGTTCGACGAATACACCATCATGCCGAACCACATGCACGCGCTCGTTTGTGTTCCGACGGCCGACGGGAGCCGTTCGTCGCTCGCGTCGCTCGTACGCGGGTTCAAGGGGGCGGTTACGCGGGCTGCGGGGCGAGAGGTATGGCAACGGGGATATCACGAGCACATTGTTCGCGATGAGCGGGAGCTGGAGATCGTACGGACGTACATTCAGGAGAATCCGATCCGGTGGACGGTGGATAGGTATCACATGGGAGAGTGACGCGGGGTGCCGGGCGCGCTGCTGCGCGCCCCTACGGCAGTGCGGGGACGCGGGACGCGTTAACATAACGCCATCCCCATGAATCCCGCCGACTCCGCCGTGCGCCGCCGCGTCATCTCCGTCTATCTGACCCAAGGCACGATCGGGCTGCTGCTGATGCTGTGGATCACATGGCAGAAGCACGCGGAGGTCTCCGGAATCGTCCACCGGCTCGGTCCGAACGCTCCGCTGTTGATGGCCATCCTGGTCGGCTTCGCCGCGGCGCTGCAGTTGCTGAAGTTCGAGCTGACCAATGTCATCTACGTCTCCCTCGGCATGATGGCGTACATGACCATGGTGCCGCTGCTCGGCACCGTGCTGGCCTCGTGGATGGTGGTCGGCGTCGCCGTGGCCACCCGGCTCCTCGGGATGCGCGACATCGGCCTGGTGAAGGTCGGAATGCAGGATGCCGCGAGCGAGTACGCGAAGACGTTCGGCCTCTTCAGCACCTACGGCATCCCGGTGGTCGTCGCCGGCACGCTGTACGACTTCCTCGGCGGCGAGCTGCCGGTGATGCACGCCACGCCGTCGTCCGCGGCGAAGATCGCCGCCGCCAGCGTGGCGCTCATCCTCACCAACAACCTGGTCATGTTCCGCCCGCAGCGCGCGTACGGCTACTCGCTCGGCAAAGTCCTCAAGCTCGACCTCATCGACACCTCCTTCTACCTGGTCACCGTGCCGTTCGTGGTGGTGATAGCGCTGTCGTACTCGCTGATCGGGTGGGGGGCGGTGCTCGCGCTGGCGTTCAGCGGGGTGATCGTGAACCTCGTGGCGCGCAACCTGGCCCTCACCCGCGGCCGCAGCCAGCAGCAGCTCAAGCGGATCGCCTCGCTGACGAACATCGGCAAGACCATCTCCCTCCGCTTCGACACCGACGAGCTGCTGATGGCGATTTACACCGAGTGCAAGAAGATCGTCGACTGCACCCTCTTCACCATCGCCCTGCTCGACGACCAGACCAACGAGCTGTCGTTCGAGCTCGACGTGCACGAGGGGACGCCGCTGCCGAGGAGTCGGATGCCGCTGGGCCAGGGACTGAACTCCTGGGTCGTCGAGCACCACCAGCCGCTGCTGATCCACAGCGTGGCCGACGAGAAGCGCATCGGCGTCAAGGCCATCGTCGACAGCAAGCCGACCGAATCGTGGCTCGGCGTGCCGATGATCGCCCGCGACCGCGTGGTGGGCGTCATCTCCGTCGAGAGCTACAAGAAGAACGCCTTCACCAACGACGACATCCTCCTGCTTACCGCCATCGCCAACCAGGCGGGCGTGGCCATCGAGAACCAGCGCCTTTACAAGGACCTCGAGGGGCTGACGTACGCGCTCGAAGCGCGCGTGCTGGAGCGCACCAACGAGCTGCGCGAGACCAACCTCCGCCTCCTCGCCGCCGACCGCTCGAAGAACCAATTCCTGGCCAACATGTCGCACGAGCTGCGCACGCCGCTGAACTCGATCATCGGCTTTTCCGGCGTCCTGCTGGAGAACGCGCGCGAGGCGCTGCAGCCGCGGATGTACAAGTTCCTGGAGAACATCCGCACCGCGGGCAATCACCTGCTCGAGCTGATCAACGACATCCTCGACCTCTCCAAGATCGAGGCGGGGAAGATGGAGCTGCGCGCCGACGAGTTCGACCTGCGCGACACAATCGCCTCCGTCGAGCGGGTGATGAAAGGCTTCGCGTCCGAGGCCAATGTCCGCATCGCGTCGAACATCGACCCCAGCGTGCCGCGGGTGCGGCTCGACGAAGGGCGCCTCAAGCAGATCCTCTTCAACCTGCTGTCGAACGCGGTGAAGTTCTCCCCGCACGGCGGTCCTGTGACCATCGGCGTGACCTCGCTGGCGCACGACGCGTCGCCGATCGGCGTGGCGGCAGTGCGCATCGACGTCAGCGACCAGGGGATCGGCATCGCCCCCGAGGAGCTGCAGCGGATCTTCGACGAGTTCTACCAGACCGAGCAGGGACGCCGCGCGCGCGGCGGCGGCACCGGCCTCGGCCTGTCGCTGACGCGCAACTTCGTCGAGCTGCATCACGGGCGGATCGACGTGAAGTCGACGCCGGGTCGCGGCTCGACGTTCACCATGGTGCTGCCGGTGGATTACGAGGCAGCCGCGCCGCCGATGTTGCACGCCGCGTCTGTATAATCCGCGCCGCCATGGCGAACCGCACTTTCACCATCATCAAGCCGGACTCCGTCCGCAAGGGCAATTTCGGAAAAATCATCAGCCGCCTCGAGTCCGAGGGCTTCCGCGTCCTCGGCCTTCGCAAACTGAGCCTCTCGAGCAAACAGGCCGAGGGGTTCTACGCCGTTCATCACGAACGGCCGTTCTACGCGTCGCTGGTCGAGTACATGACCTCCGGGCCGGTGGTCGTCGCCGCGCTGGAGCGCGACAACGCCGTCGCGCATCTGCGGCAGGTCATGGGCGCGACTGACCCGAAGAAAGCCGATCAGGGAACGATCCGCGCCGACTTCGGAGAATCGATCGAGCACAACGCGATCCATGGATCGGACTCCAACGAGAACGCGGCCATCGAGATCGCCTTCTTCTTCAGCGAGTCGGACCTGATGTGATGATGATGGCGGAGACGCCGGCCGCTTCCAGCCGGGCGCGCGTCTTCACCGCCAGCTCGCGCGTCTCGAACGGCCCGATCTGCACCTTGTGCAGCACCGGCCCGCGATCGATGAACGTTTCGAAGCCCTCGGCGCGCAGTTTCTGCTGCAGCGCGACGGCGTTCTTCTCGTCGCCGAACGCGCCGACCTGGATGACGAAGCGGCCGGAAGGCGGCTTGCGGCTGGCAGCCAGCGGCTCGCGGCTGACGGGCGCCGGCTGCGAGCTGCCTGCTGCCTGCTGCGAGCTCGGTCTCACCGGCACCGCCTCGATCGTCTTCCCATCCGCGGCGACCTGCCTGCGCGTCTCGACGCCGCGATGCACCTCGATCACCTGGACCTGATCGACGATCGCGGGCGCGGCCGCCGGAGCGACGACAGGCATCTCCACCGGCGGCGGCACCGCCTCGGCCACCACGATGGAGTACGGCGCGGGCGGCTCGCGCTCGCCCTTGCCGATGGTGACGACGGCGAGGTCCACCTCTCCACTGCCCGGCTCCACCAGCCCGATCTGCTGCGCGGCGGCGTAGGAGAGATCGATCAGCCGGTTGCCCACGTACGGGCCGCGATCGTTGATGCGCACCCGGACGATCTTGCTGGTCTTGGCGTTCTTGACGTCGACGACTGTGCCGAACGGCAGCGTGCGATGCGCCGCGGTCAGCAGCAGCGGATCGAAAATCTCGCCGTTCGCGGTGGTGCGGCCGGCGAATTCCTGCCCGTACCAGCTCGCCACTCCGTGCAGGACTTCGATCTGCTGCGGCGGCGGCGCGGTGGTCGCGCAGGAGTAGGCGAGGAAGAGGGCGATGCTCAGCGCGAACCCACGAACCCTCATCCGCCGCTTCGCGGTACCTTCTCCCGCAAGCGGGAGAAGGGAGATTTGCAGCGCAGTCATACCCGCACCTCCGCAGCCTCCGCGCTGATCTGCTCCCGCTCCGCGGCCAGGATCGGATCGACCTCCTCGACAAGGAAGCGCTCCGTCTGCTGCCGCGCCAGGCCGGTGTAGTCGTCGGGACGCGCCATGGCCTCGATCGTCGCGCGGTCGATTCCGAACAGCGCATCGCCGGCGATGCGGTCGAACAGATCGTCGCTGGCCGCGTGCGAGTGCACGCGCACGCGCTCGTGCAGCACCTGGCGGTCGCCGCCGCGCCGCACGCCCTCCATCATCAGGTTCTCGGTCATCAGGAACGGCAGCTCGCGCCGCACGTCCGCGGCGATGACGTCTTCGTGCACCACCATGCCGCCGACGATGTTGTCGTAGATCAGCGCGATGGCGTCGGCGCCGAGGAAGGCCTCGGGGATGGCGATGCGGCGGTTGGCGGAGTCGTCGAGCGTGCGCTCGAGCCACTGCGTCGCCGCGGTGAGCGCGGGATTGAGCGAGTTGACGATCACGTGCCGCGACAGCGCGTCGATGCGCTCCGCGCGCATCGGGTTGCGCTTGTACGCCATGGCCGACGAGCCGACCTGCTCCTCCTCGAACGGCTCCTCGATCTCGTGCATGTGCTGCAGCAGGCGCATGTCGTAGCCGAATTTCGACGCCGACTCCGCGAATCCCGCCAGCGCCGCGGCGACCTGCGCGTCGACCTTGCGCGAGTACGTCTGCCCCGACACCGGATAGCTCCGGCGCAAGCCGGCCTTCGCGGCGACGAGCTGCTCGAGGAGGATCACCTTCGACTCGTCGCCGTCGAACAGATTGAGGAACGACGCCTGCGTCCCCGTGGCGCCCTTCACGCCGAGGAGCGCGAGCTGCGAGAGTCGGAACTCGATCTCCTTGTAGTCGAGCAACAGGTCGTGCAGCCAGAGCGTGGCGCGCTTGCCGACCGTGGTGAGCTGCGCCGGCTGGAAGTGCGTGAAGGCGAGCTGCGGCGTCGCGCGCCAACGCCAGGCGAAGTCGCGCAACTTGCTCATGAGATTGATGATCCGGCGGCGGACGATCGCCAGCCCCTCGGCCATCTGGAGGATGTCGGTGTTGTCGGTGACGAACGCCGAGGTCGCGCCGAGGTGGATGATGCCCTTCGCCGATTTGGCTTGCAGGCCGTAGGCGTAGATGTGCGACATCACGTCGTGGCGGATCTCGCGCTCGCGCTGCTCGGCGTCGGCGTAGTTGATGTCGTCGGCGAAGGTTTTCAGCGCGGCGATCTGCTCGTCGGTGATCGGGAGTCCCAGTTCCTTCTCCGCCTCGGCCAGCGCGATCCACAGCCGCCGCCACGTCCGGAATTTGAAGTCGGGGGAGAAGAGGTACGACATCTCCTTGGAGGCGTACCGTTCGGTGAGGGGATTGGAGGCGACGTCGCGCTTCACGGAGGAATTATACTTTCCACATGCCCGCAACGGTTTTCACCCGCGATCCACGCCGCGTCACGCAGGTGACGCTGAAGATGGCGGTGATGGTGACGGGCGTCTTCGTGGTGCTGGCCATCCTCTCGCTCTTCTTCAGCCGGCGCCCGACCTCGGAGCGGCAGCAGTCGCAGCAGCGCGTGGAATTGCTCCGCACCGAGATCGCCAGCCTCCGCACGGAGAACGCGCGGCTGCGCGCGGAAATCGACAGCGTGCGCAAGTCCACGTACGCCGTGGAGCGCATCGCCCGCGAGGACCTCGGCATGTCGAAGAAGGGCGAGATCGTCTACATGCTGCCGCGGAAGTGAATCTCCTCGACGCCATCGCCGAGCACGGACTGCTCCTCCTGCAGGACAAGAAGTTGGCGAACGTCGTGACCTTCATGACCGGCGAGCGGGTCAAGGGCTCCTGGTGGTCGCACCCCCGCGCTCAGGACATCTTCAACGCGCTCGAAGCGCTCCCCGAGGATCAGGTGATCGCCACGAAGCTCGTCGGCGGCAAGGTGACGTTCGTCCATCGCTCGCTCTGGCCCGACCTGCTCGCGGTGGTGACCGGCGATCGCGAATACCAGGTGCACACCAAGTCGGGACGGCACGAGAAACGCTACGAAGCGTGGGACGTGTGGGCGAAGCGGATGAAAGTGCGCGCGACGCGCGACGCCGGCGCCGCGCGCCGGCGGCTGGAAAAAGCCGTCGTGGCCGTCGGCGGGACAGCGAAACTGCTTCCCTGGTAATGGACTAGCATCCGCGGAACCGAAGCATCTGACGCGGCAATCGGTCAGCAACGGCTGGTCATGCACGTCCGATCGTGTTCCGCCACGGAAATCCGCATTCCGTTTCACGTCGGCGAAAACCGGTCGCGGACATGGGTCATCACCCGAATGGCTGAAGGCGTGCGTCTGAAGCACGATCACCGTCACGAAGACGGCACGGCAGATCAAGTCACTCAGTACGGAGGCGATACTCGGGCCGGCGATGACGACCTGACGCTGGAGTTCTTCGCCGACGAATCCACCGCGAAGTTGATTCCAGCTGCGAAGACGAATATCTGGACGCTTGCCATCGAGCCGCCGAGAACATTCGCCTACGGGCTTCGCCGAGAGAACAGCGGACGGAGATTTCGGGTGGACTTCGACCTGACGAATCCCGTCTCCGCGCCGCCTTCACCCTGGTAGTTCGCCGTCAGCGACTGACCAGCACCTTGGCAATCGCGGTGATGGTATTCCAGTTGCGCGTGGTGACCGGGACCCCAAAGAGCCGGTCGAAGGTGCCGAGGTAGCCGATGACCTTCATGTGGCGCCGGTACATGCCGAAGACGAACCGGTCGTCCCTCGCGAGGATCTTCAGCAGCCACTTGCCGCTGGAAGGAAGGCTCATGGGCATCGACGGCGCCGAGCGGGGGCGTTTTGAAAGGATGCTCACGAAGCGGACGATGTCGGGTCGCATGGGCTGGTCCGCGAAATGATTCTGCGACATCAGCCCGACAATCTCGCGGCCCTGGCAGATCACGATCTCGGCATCAAAGGGAAGCCTGCGTACCAATTCGGCCCGGAGTTGCGCCCGAGTGACCGGCCGCCGAATCACGAAGGTGCCCGTCGCGCCGATGTTGACGGCATCGAGGTGCTTCAGTTGTCGGGCGAGCGTGGTCGGTCGGAAGGTCCTGTGACCACCGACGTTGACCCCTCTCAGAAGAACCACCAGTGGCACGCGTTTCCTCTTGCTGGTGCCGCTCGAAAACTGCTCCACTCGGCCGGCCGAAAACTGATCCAACGTACCACGCGCTCAGCCGCGCACCGCGTTGCGGAGCGCCTGTCGTGCGAATTAAATCAGCGTCGACGCTCCGCGTCCTTGTACCCTTCGCGCCCAAACGCCTCTCTCTCCGCGTTTGCGAACAGTCCCGGAACTGCTACCCATGTTCCCGGTCTGTTTTGTTACCCATCTTCCCGGCCGTTCAGAAGAGTTATGCCGCGCTTCGAGCTGCGGACTTCGCCTGGCGCAGCGTTTCAGGAGCAATGTCGGCGCCGTTGGGCCAACAAACAGTACCGCCAGCAATGAAGAAGCGTTTGAATTCCCGCTTGCTTCGGAGAGGTTGAAAGACTTCCCCATGAAGCCACGCTGAAAAATCGACGACCTTTGCGGCGCCATCGCTGAACCGTAAGTTTATTTTGTAATCACCGGCATACTCCGCCGCGACAACCGCAATAAGTTCGCTCATAACTACTCCAACGGCGCAATTTGCTGGATGGTCTGCAGTTTCTTGGCTCGCTTCCAATTTGCCTCGAGCTCAACCTGATGAAGACGTGCCCATTCGCGGATTAGTTTCCGCGCTGTTGCTGATCGGATCTCACCAACAAGTGGCGTTCCGTTCAACTTGAACGAAGCGATCTGCCCCTGATGCTCTGCATGAAAATGCGGGGGAGCATGATCATCGAAGAACATTCTGATGATGATACCGAAAAAGCTGGAAACGATCGGCACGAACAGGGATGTTACCAGACGAGGCGACATCCTCGACCGGGTGAAGGCTGCAGACAAGCTCGGGCGTTAGCCCTGGTCGTGGAGGAATGGGCGGCCAACCTCGCAAGGACGACGCGCTCCTCGCCAGGCTCGGCGACTCGGCGCTGGCTCGTGTTATGTCGACGGCGACGGCGTGGAACAGCCACTCTCGCGCTCCGTCGTAAACGTTTCGAAGCCTGCTTCGATCAACGCGGTTCCCACGGATTGACCGGTCCTTGCGCCGGCATAACGGCTTGGCGCTCACCGGCGCCAACCGCACGCGAAAGAGTATCGCACAGCGTCCCCACGCTCGGCGAGCCGTGATACACCGACTTGAGCGCTCCCAGACGAAGCTGCTCGCTGAGCCAATCGGCGTCGATGCGGTCGCTCTTGTTGGTCGTCTCGCTCCGACCTCGCACATTACAGACCACGACTCGCTCGGCATGAGGCTGCAGCAGATCGTGCAGCCACTGGGCCTGCGTTCCCTCTTCGAACACCACGTGCACTCTCCGGCCCAACCCGCGCACCAAACCGAGAATGGCCCGTGCCTCAGTCGCCACCGTCGCCCGCATGAGGATCGACCCGTTCTCCTCTCGTACCGTGGCGACGGTCGTTGCCTGGTGGACGTCCAACGCGAGATACTGAATCGCCTGTTGTTTCATGGCAGCCGCTCCTTCCTTTCGTTTGGTCTTTGGCGATTCCAAACTTACAGGAAGGGGCGCGCTTTCAATATGCGTTAGCCCGCCTTCCCGACTTCCGCACGAACTGATAAACTCGCGCATCCGCAACGTTCAGGACGATATGCCCGCCACCTCAGACTCGACGCCATCGTATGTGCCGGCCAAAGTAGCTTGGCGAGCCTTTTGGCGCGATTTATCGGTGCGCTGTGGACGCGCCTTGGCGGAATGGCTCGCACATTCACTGCTACTGTTCGGTGTTTTCGTGTGCATCGCGGCGCTGCTACGCGGCTTGGCTTTCCTTGGCATAGGCAAGGATAAAATGTTTTTTGATCGGATACCACTTCGTTGGTTGATCGACGGGGCCGATCTTGCCTTGCTCGTCGCTTTTGCCTTAATTGGCGTTGTTGCAGCGGTACGTTGTTATATAGGATACGAGAAGCTCTGATGCTCGAAGAGTTACAGATCATCAGACCCATTCCCACCGGCGGCCGTATTGCTACCGTGCTCCTTGGTCGTGTCGTTCGGGTGGTGACGATCTATTTCGTATTCGCTAGCATTGGAGCGTTGGCGGCGTCGGTCGTCAGCCTCACATTCATCGGAGCGGCCATGACAGTCATCGTGCTCCTTGGCGCCCTCCTGTATTCGCATCTGCGTGCACGACACCGCAAGACGGCGCTCGGGATGTTTGGATCATCAAGATTGCTCGGGATTAGATTGGCCCCTGACGCGCAAATGCTTGATAAGTCGACCAATCTACAGGAGCCGCCAAACACCACGGGTCGTGTGAAGAAAGATGATCGAACGGAGATGATCGCGATGGACCGCGAGGCAATTTCGAGCGCTCCGCCAGGAGAAATGGCAGCACAACCGGAGCGTCAGGGGTTAGCGAATGGGATCGCCGAAGAGCGAAGGGATGGCGTGGCAGACTTTGGCACGCCGCAATCCACATTAGAAGACACATTCCAGAATCTCGCTGCATTCTTGAATAGTCTCGATGCTGAAGGAGAAACGAAGAGTGAGTTGCGCGAATACCTCGTCATTGATTGCCTGAATTGCGGTAGGAACGTCGCTTTCAGAGGCCGTTGCCCGAAATGCGGCGCCAGAAACTGGAAGCCGGCCCGCGCCAATGATCCGTTGGCGAAACAGATTAAACGTAAGGGAATTCGGCGCGCTATGCTCGAAACCCCGAACGCATGGAACACCCCGCGGGAAGATTTGAATTAGCGATCGTGCTCCGTCGGGCTAACTCTGTAGTAGCCTGCAGAATATCCACCGCCGCTTTGCTGCGTAGCGCGTTGCGTTTGACGGTATTCTCGCGCAACTCGCTGAAGGAGTTGAGCGTCGTTGCGGGCCGGTACCGTGTTACGCAGCGTTTTATCAATGCGAGGCGTGTCCATGCGACTGATCAACCGGTATCCAGCGGGCTACGCATGCCCCTCGGGCCGAGCCGGAGAACATACGTGTAGATCATGGTCGTCGTCACATCGCGGTGCCCGAGAAGCTCCTGCACGGTGCGGATGTCCTGGCCGCGCTCGAGGAGGTGCGTGGCAAAGGAGTGGCGGAAGGTGTGGCACGTCACGCGCTTCGCGATGCCTGTCGCGCGCGCCGGGTCGTGAACGGCGCGCTGGATCACCGTCTCATGCAGGTGGTGCCGCCGCTCCTCTCCTGTCGCGTCGTCGCGCCAGCGGCGCGTGGCCGGGAACGTCCACTGCCACAACCACTCCCGCTCCGCGTTCGGGAACTTCCGGCGCAGCGCATCCGGCAGCCATACCCTCCCGAACCCGTCGGCGATGTCGCGTTCATCCTGCGCGCGCACCCGGGCGAGATGTTCGCCCAGCTCATCGACCGCGCCCTGCGGCAGCATCGTGGTGCGGTCGCGCCTCCCCTTCGGATCGCGGACCCGTAGCTCGCTTCGCCCGAAGTCGACGTCCTTGACACGCAGACGCAAACACTCCAGCAGCCGCAGGCCCGCTCCGTACAACAGCAGGGCAACCAGATGCGCGGTCCCCTCGACGCTCGACAGCACGGATCGCACTTCCTCAGGCGTCAGAACGACCGGAAGCCGCTCCGGTCGGCGCGCCCGCACGATGTCTTGTATCCACGGCAGCGGTTCGTCGAGCACATGGCGGTAAAGGAAGAGGATCGCGCTGAGCGCCTGGTTCTGCGTCGCGGCGGCCACTCCCCCTTCGACCGCCAGAGTGGTCAGCAACGCATTGACCTCGTTCGCACCCATTGAGGGGGGATGGCGTTTTCCATGAAAGAGAATGAATCGCTTGATCCACGCAACATACGCGTCTTCCGTGCGCCGGCTGTAATGACGGACGCGCGCCGCGGCGCGGACGCGGGAGAGTCCCTCGGATCAGCCGCGACTGCAATACTTCTACGCCCTGTGGAGCGCCGTCAGCGCGCCGCGCGTTACGGCGACGGGGCGACGCCGTGGCGCGCTCAGAAAGCGCGCAGCCCCAGAAACACCAGGAATCCGGCGGCGATGAGGTAGATGGCGACGAAGAGCCAGAACGCCAGCGGCGACGCCGCGCGCCTCACCCGCATACCGTGGCGCAATCGCACCTGGCCGGTCTGGATGGCATAGACCGCCAGCCCGACAAAAGCGAGAGCGAACAGGAAGGAGAGCGCCGCTTCAGCCATGCTAGTTCCTCATTCTCAGCGCGCGGCCAACTGCGTCGCCCGCTCCACTTCCGCAGCGTACCCCTGGAGCACCTTGGCAACGATGGCGATCTGCTCGTTCGCCTCACTCCATTGCTTCTGCTCGATCGCTTCGCGCACGCCGGGAATGGTCTTCACGCCGTAGCCGGTGTAGAAGCCGGGTGCGTAAATCTGATGGCGGAACCACGGCCTGCGCGGCAGTCCCTCGACGCGAGTGAGCGCCTGCTCGAAGTGCATGATGGCGCGGTCCAATGCGGGGTCGCCGGGGTGGGCGGCGGCGGCGCGGTCGAATTCGCGCGCGCTCTTCTGCAGTCGCGCCACGGCGTTCTGCAGCGGCGCGAAGTTGAGGAACGGCGGCACCTCTTCTGCTTTCGGCGGCACGTAGGTCTTCGTCGGATCGGCGGCGATCTCGAACGCCCGGTCGCGCACCATGCGGTTTTTCTCCTCGATGTCGCGGCGCTTGGCGTCGGCGAGCTTTGTCAGCTCGTCGAGATAGCGGCTGACGGTTTCGGCGAACGACGTCACCTCGAACGGAAGCACGTCGGCGTTGGCCAGCCGCAGGACGAGCCGCCCGGTGGTCTTGGCCTGGATGATGGCGTAGTCGAAGTTCGGATCGCCGAAGCGGGTGTAGTGGTCGAAGGAGTCGTACACGGAGTGATACGACCCCCCGCCCCCCTCCCCGCCATAGCCGACGTTCATCGCCGCGATGCCGAGGTGCTGGATGAACGGGGTGAAGTCGGAGCCGGAGCCGAGGGCGTCGAGGCGGATGAGCTGCCGCTCGCGGTACTCCTTCCTCTCCTCCGGGCGCGTGAGGTTGACCATCTCGCGGGACCGCATCCGCTCCAGCACGGAGACGTTGCGCTCGGGGTCCACCACGTCGCGCGCCACCTGCGTGGTCAGCTTCTCCAGGGTGTGTGAGCCGCCGGCGTCGAAGAAGCCGCGCGAGCTCGAGTCGGAGTTGATGTAGACGACCAAGTTGCGCCGCAGCTCGGCGGCGTGCGTCTCCGCCCACTCGGTGGATCCGAGGAGGCCCTGCTCCTCGCCGTCCCAGGCGGCGTAGATGATCGAGCGGCGTGGCTTCCAGCCGCTCTTCGCCAGCTCGGCGATGGCCTTCGCCTCCTGGAGCAGCGCCACCAGGCCGCTGATCGGATCGCTGGCGCCGTTGACCCATGCGTCGTGATGATTGCCGCGCATGATCCACTGGTCGGCGCGGTCGCTGCCGGCGAGGCGGGCGATGACGTCGTACGCCGGCACGATCTTCCAGTCGAACGCCAGCGCCAGGTGCACGCGCGCCGGGCCGGGTCCGAGGTGATAGGTGATGGGGAGCGCGCCGCGCCAGTCGGGCGGGGCGACGGGGCCAGCGAGCGCGCGCAGCAGCGGCAGCGCGTCGCCGTAGGAGATGGGGAGGACGGGGATCTTGGTCAGCACGCCGGTCTCGCTGCGGTCGAGGCGCTTGGCATCCTTCGTCGCGCCGACGCCGGGCGTGAGCGGGTCTCCGGGATGGGTCGGCATGTCCATCACCGAGCCGCGCTGCGCGCCCATGTCGCTGCGGTACGCGCCTTTGGGGTAGACGTCGCCCTGGGCGTACCCGTCGTCGCGCGGGTCGGAGTAGATGATGCAGCCGACCGCGCCGTGCTCGGCGGCAACTTTCGGCTTGATGCCGCGCCACGAGCCGCCGTAGCGGGCGATGACGATCTTTCCCTTCACGTCGATGCCGTTGCGCTCGAGGATCTCGTAGTCGTCGGGGACGCCGTAGTTGACGTACACCAGGTCGCCGGTGACGTCGCCGTCGATGGAGTAGGCGTTGTAGACCGGAAGCTGCTCGCTGGTCTGTCCCGACGTCGCGTCCTGCGCCAGCGCCGGCTCGGCGAGCTTCGCCGCGTATTTTTCCGGCGCGATCAACTCGAGCACCCGGCTCTTCGGCGTGGGGAAGAGAACGTGGAACTCTTCGATGGCCGTCTCATAGCCCCACGACTTGAACAGCGAGGCGATGAACTCCGCGTTCTGCTTGTCGTAGGCCGAGCCGAGGTGATGCGGCCGCGCAGAGAGCCGCCGCATCCAATCGCGCAGCTCGTCGCGGTTGAGCTTGGAGTCGAACTGCGCCTCGAGCGCCTGCTGCTTCACCACGCCGGCGGCGGAGAAGCCGAGCATGGGCTTGTCGGGAGTTTGTGCAAGAAGGAGCGGAGCGAAGAGAACGAAAGCGCGCATCTTCATGGAGGCGCATTGTATTCGTTGGCTGTTGGCCGTTGACCGTTGGCCGACGTGCGCCTCTCGGTCAACGGCCAGCGGTCAACCGCGAACTCGTATACTCGCCCCCAATGTGCGGCATCAACGCGATTTACGCGTACCGCGACGCCGCGCCGCCGGTCGATCGCGACGAGCTGATCGCCACACGCGAGTGCCTCCGCAGCCGCGGTCCCGACGCCGCCGGCGCGTGGATCGAGCCGGGGGGGCGGGTGGGGTTGGGGCACCGGCGGCTGGCGATCATCGATCTCTCGCCGGCGGGGGCGCAGCCGATGCACTTCGGCGCGCTCACCATCATCTTCAACGGCGAGATCTACAACTATCGCGAGCTGCGCGCGGGGCTCGAGGCGCGCGGGCGGACCTTCGTCTCGCATTCGGACACCGAGGTCCTGCTGCAGTTGTTCGATGAAAAGCAGGAGCGGATGTTGGGCGAGCTGCGCGGCATGTTCTCCATCGTCCTCTGGGACGCGACGCGGCGGCGGATGTTCCTGGCCCGCGACCCCTACGGCATCAAGCCGCTCTACTACGCAGATGACGGCGGCACGCTGCGGGCGGCGTCGCAGGTGCGCGCGCTCGTGGCGAGCGGGCGCATCGACCGCGCGTTCGATCCCGCCGGCGCCGCGGGGTTCTTTCTGCGCGGCACGGTGCCGGAGCCGTTCACGATGTACCGCGCCATCCGCGCAGTGCCGGCCGGCTCGTATTGCTGGATCGACGGCGGCGGCGTGGGCGAGCCGATTCAGTACTTCTCGATCGCCGCCACGCTGCGCGACGCGGTCGAGCGCGGCGGCACCTTCACCGACGAACAGCGCCGCGAAGCCGTACATGACGCGGTGCTCGAGTCGGTCCGCTATCACCTGGTTGCCGACGTTCCCGTCGGCGCCTTCCTATCCGCGGGCATCGACTCGACGGCGGTCGTCGCGCTGGCGCGCGAGAGCGGCGCGGCTGACCTGCAGACCATGACCCTGCGCTTCGCCGAGTATCGCGGCCGGGTCAACGACGAGGCGCCGCTCGCCGCGGAAGTGGCGCGGCAGTACGGGGTGCGGCACTCGATTCAGGAAGTGACGCTACCGGAATTCAAAGCGTCGCTACCGGGCATCTTCGAGGCCATGGATCAGCCGAGCGTCGACGGCCTCAACTCGTACTTCATCAGCAAGGCGGCGCACGAGCTGGGACTCAAAGTGGCGATGTCGGGCACCGGCGGCGACGAGCTGTTCGGCGGCTACACGTCGTTCCGCGACATCCCGCGCTGGATGCCCATCACCTCCATCCTGGCCCGCGTCCCGCACCTCGGGGACGCCCTGCACCGGCTCAACTCCGCGCTCGCCCGCCGCAGCCGCCACGTCAGCCCGAAGATGGGGGAGATCGTCCGCTACGGCGCGAGCTGGGCCGGCGCCTACCTGGTCAAGCGCGGACGCTTCCTGGCCTCCGAGCTCCCCGCGCTCCTCGGCGAGGAGATCGCGCGCGAAGGGCTGGCGCGACTCGATCCGCTGCGGCTCATCGAGCAGGCGGTGACGCCCGACCCCGGCAACGGCTTCGCACGCGTGGCGGCGCTGGAGTCGTCGCTCTACCTTCGCAACCAGTTGCTGCGCGACATGGACTGGGCCTCCATGGCGCATTCGCTGGAAGTGCGCGTCCCGCTGGTCGACGCTCACCTGCTGCGCAAGCTCGCGCCGGCGCTGGTCACGCGCAAAGAGCGCGGCAAGCAGCTCCTCGCCGCCGCGCCCCACCCGGCCCTCCCGCCCGAGGTGCGCAAGAGGCGGAAGACGGGATTCACCCTCCCGATCAAGGAGTGGTTGGAGCAGGAGGGGGAAAAAGAAGTGGGGAAGCGGTCGTGGGCGCGACGGGTCTATCGCGAGATGTTCTCGGATGCGCGGGGGTATTGGTAGGCGTCGAACGGCCTTAGGGACACGTAGCGAACGCGCTGGTGTCCTGGATCGGCACGAACGCCGTGTCGAGCGGATTGGTGTACGTCTTCACCGTACCCGTCTTGGTGTCGCGGACCGTCAACACGACTCTGACGTTGGTCAGCCCGCCGGCGAACACCCAGAATCTCTGATTGAGCGGGCAGGCGTTCAGCACTTTGATCACCGCCTCCACGTTGCTCGATCCGAAGAACCAGAAATAGCCGGTGTCGCCGGTCAGCCGTACGGCCTGGCCGGCGCCGCTGTTGTTGCTGGTCTGCCACGCGGCGGTCACCTCGAATCGATTGTCGACCAGGCACATCGTCGTCGCGTTTTGCGTGCAGGCGACGGGCTGTGCGGGGTTCCCCTCCAGCCATTGAGCGATGTTGGGATAGGTCAAAGAGAATGCACCGTCGACCTTGGAGTTGCGCGGGTCGCAACCCGACTTCGGTTCGGGACCACACGACCCGAGGAGCTGACCGACGACACGCCCTCCCGCGAGCATTACCGGCGATCCCGAGCTCCCGCCATACGTTCCGCCCTCGGAAGCGCTGGAATAGATGAAGCTCGAGCGCGGAAGCCCCTCACAAACACCCGCGGAGATGTTGACCAGGGTGCTCGAGTACATCTGGGGACGAATGACGTCATCAGAAGGAAACGGATGCGACAGCCGATACAGCTTCGTGCCGTTGGCGGGCACGGCAGAGTCCCAGCCGAGCAACGCCCGGCCTGCTGGAGCGGAGTTGAGTCTGACGAAGGTGAAGTCGTTGATCGACGACGTGGCGAGCAGCGTCGCGCCGTGCGTGCGCGGCGCGGTGCTCCGGTTGAAGGGACCGTTGCAGGCGGAACTGACGAAATCGAAATAGGCGTCGAGCGAGCTCGCTTCGCTCTGCGTCGAGAAGCAATGGTGCGCCGTCAGCAGATACGGTGTGCCCGTGTTATTGCGATCGTTGAGAAGACCGCCGGAACAGACCGCGCCCCCTTCGGAGGTGACGAATTGCAGTTGCGCAACGGCGCGCCGCGCGGCCGTGATGACATCGAACGTCGAGCTGTTGACGCAGGTGGAGTCGACGAGGCAGGTCGGGGCATCCTGGGCTCGAACGGAGCGCGCGGCGAGATCGACGATTTCCAGGACTTCCCGGATGGTGAACGCCGCCGCACTGGCGGCGGGCGTTTCGATCTCCAGCCACACCGTTTCGCCGTCCGTAGCCGGCGTCCAGAGCCCACCCTTGTCGTCCAGCAGCTCGCGGCCGAAGGCGATCGGTGCTTCGCCGGCGCCGTACACCCACAGCACGGCGCCTTCGGGGAGAACGCAATTCTCGAGGTGCAACCGCAGGCGGTGCGCCTTCTCCACCTTGACCACCGTGCTCCAGATGCTGGTCCCGTGGTCGGTTTTGACGGCGAGGCCGCGACCGGCCCTGCGCACACCCGTTTTCGCAACCTGCACGGGCTCGCCCTTGAGCTCGATGAGGTCGGGCAGGGCGCGCTTGAAGCCGTTGCGCATCGGCTGGCGGCCGCTCTCGTTCCATTCCCGAATCGCTTCGATCGCCTCGGGGATGGTCGATTCCGCAGCCGGGAGGAGTGTGGCGGGGACCATCGACGCGCTTTGTGCGATTCGCGGCGCGGCGGGGTAGCTCTTGACTCCCACCGCATCGCGCATGAAGAACGGCTCATTCCGCTGCGCTTCGACCTGCACGGCGACAACAAAAAGAACGCAGACAGCGATCAATAAGCGCTTCATCGGCGGATCCTTATGTGAGATTGGAGATGCGATGCTACTGCCTCGTCTGCATCGTGTCAAAACGACGGCGAAGCTGGCTGCTTCGTATACTTCGCCGATGCCTTCGCTGGCCATTCGCGTCACCGTCTATGTCAGCAGCGCTTTGATGACGTTTCTCCTCGTACAGCATCTCCTCTCGCGCGGCGGACCCTACTTCGAGATCCCGGAAACGGTCCAGGACCACGTCCTGCGCGGGATGCCGCTCAGCAGGCAGGCGATCGTCATGAGCCGTCGCGCCGAGCCGTTGTTGCCCCGGGGGGTGACGGTGACCGTCATCGCTCCGGCGCTTGCGCCGAACTACGACGCGACGCACTACCTCACCGCATCGGGCCTTCTCCCCCATCAGCACGTGCTGCATCCCACGTTCGAGGGAGGGCGCGGCCCCGAATTCGTGATCGCTCTGGGATCAGCGTTGGAGAACCCCGCCTATCACCTGGTCCGTGAATTCCCGGAGGGGCGGATTTACCGGCGCGGGCAATGACCGACTTCCTCGGCTTTTTCGCCTACCTCGCGCTGCCGTTGATCGGCATCGGCGTGTGGCGCTTCGACGCCGTGCGACGCCTCTCTCTGGACGGCCGGCTGGCGTTGGCAGGCGCCGCCGGGGCGCTGATGGTGGCTCTGACGATGTCGCTGATGTCGATCGCCGGGGTCCAATGGTCCCGGACGCGCCTGGTCATCGCCTTCGCGGCGCTCGCATGCGCTGGTGCGGCAAGCCGGCGCATCTGGATTCGTGAAGGGCGCACGAATTGGCGGTCGCCTGCGCTGGCCGGGATTGTGATCGTTCTCGCCGTCACTGCATACGCCCTTCTCACCGCGCGTGAGACTTGCGGCGATCTTCTCTTTTTCTGGGGGCCGAAAGGCGTGCACTTTTTTCGCGCCGGGAAAATCGATCTTCAGTATCTCGCCGACATCAACAACTTCCTCGCCCACCGCGACTATCCACCGCTCCTTCCGCTCCTTTATGCGTGGTCGCATACGGTGTCGAGGAGTTTCTCGTGGTGGGCGGCAGTGCTGTTCGCTGGCGTATGCCTGACAGGCATCGTGGCGATCGTACGCGCAGGCACCCAAAGCGACCTCGCCGGCCTTCTCACGGCGGCGGCGCTCGCCTCGGCATTCGGCAGCGCCTTCGTCGCCGGAGGGGCCGATCCTCTCTTGCTCTTCTTCGAGGCAACCGCCGTCGGCGGCCTGCTCTTCATCGAGGATTCCCGCGCGCAATGGATCGTCACTGCAATCGGTGTGGCCGGCGCCGCCCTCACCAAAGTCGAAGGCGCCAGTTTCGCCGCCGCGGTGTTGATTGCCGTGCTTCTCCTGAAATCGAGGCCGCTTGTCCTCACGGCGGCCGTTCTTCTCGCGACAGTGCCGCTCGCCGCGTGGCTTTTCGTCATGACGCGCCACAACCTGCTGGACGGATACCGGGGCAGCGGACCCATTCATCTCGAATACTTCTGGCGAGTTCTGAAGGCGACGGTGCGCATGGCCGACTACCACGCGTACTGGATTCCTTGGATCGCGCCATTGATCGTCATCGTCGTCGGCAATGTCCGCCGCGCGCGTTTGCCGCTCACGATCGCGGCGCTCACATTCGTCGCCACGATCTACTTCTATCTGCACGGCCCCCATGACCCCACCAGCTTCTGGATTCGCTCCTCTGCCCCGCGCGTGCTCCTGACGCCGCTGCTCATGACGCTCATGGCGGCTGGCGCAGCCCTCAATGCACGCTCATCGGCTCCGGCTCCAGCGACAGCTCCAGCTTCCCATCGATCAGATTGACGAAGACCACGTCGCCCGCCTTGAACTTCCCCTCCAGCAGCCTGATGGCCAGCGGATCGATGATCAACTTCTGCAGCGCGCGCTTGAGCGGGCGCGCGCCGAAGGCGGGGTCGTAGCCCTCGCGGGCCAGGAAGTCCTTCGCCCCCTCGCTGATATCGATGGTCAGCCCGCGCTCGGCGATCAGCTTCGCCAGTTTGCGGAGCTGGATCTCGATGATCCGCTTGATGTGCGCCATGTCGAGGGCGTGGAAGATGATCACGTCGTCGATCCGGTTGAGGAACTCCGGCCGGAAATGCCGGTGTAGCTCCTCCTCCACCTTGCGCTCCATCTCCGCTTCCTGCTGCGGCGACTGCGTCGACTTCTGGTAGTCGAAGATGTATTGCGCGCCAACGTTGGAGGTCATGATGATGACCGTGTTCTTGAAGTTGACGACGCGCCCCTTCGAGTCGGTGAGCCGGCCGTCATCGAGGACCTGCAGCATCACGTTGAAGACTTCCGGGTGCGCCTTCTCGATCTCGTCGAACAGGATCACGGCGTACGGCCGGCGGCGGACCGCTTCCGTCAACTGCCCCCCCTCTTCGTAGCCGACGTATCCCGGCGGCGCGCCGATGAGCCGCGCCACCGCGTGGCGCTCCATGTACTCCGACATGTCGATGCGCACCATGGCGTCCTCGTCGTCGAAGAGATACTCGGCCAGCGCGCGCGCCAGCTCGGTTTTCCCCACGCCGGTGGGCCCCATGAAGATGAACGAGCCGATCGGTCGGCTGGGATCCTTCAGCCCGGCGCGCGAGCGCCGGACAGCGTTGGAGACCGCGCGGACCGCCTCTTCCTGCCCGACCACCCGCTTCTTCAACTCGTCTTCCATCCGCACCAGCTTCTGGATCTCCGACTCCAGCATCCTGGTGACCGGCACGCCGGTCCACTTGGAGACGATCTCCGCGATGTCTTCGTCGGTCACTTCCTCGCGCAGCAGCGCGCCGCCCTTCTGCATCTCGGCGAGGCGGGCGTTCGCGGTGTCGAGATCCTTCTCGATGCGGGGGACGTCGCCGTAGCGGAGCTGCGCGGCCTTGTTCAGATCGCCTTCGCGCTCGGCGCGGCTGGCGGCCTCGCGCGTCTCTTCCAGCTTCTTCTTCAGATCGTTGATCTGGTCGATGACCGCCTTCTCCGATTCCCACTGGGCGCGGAGTCCGGAGATCTTCTCCTTCAGCTCCGCCATCTCCGACTCGATCTCCGCCTTCCGCGCGTTGGCGAACGCGCTCTTCTCCTTCTGCAGCGACATCAGCTCGATCTCCAGCTGCCGCCGGCGGCGCTCGAGCTCATCGATCTGCTCGGGACTCGAGGTGAGCTGCACCCGCAGGCGCGCCGCCGACTCGTCGATGAGATCGATGGCCTTGTCCGGAAGGAAGCGATCGGTGATGTAGCGCTGGGACAGGGTGGCCGCCGCGACGATCGCGGAGTCCTGGATGCGGACGCCGTGATGGACTTCGTAGCGCTCCTTGAGCCCGCGGAGGATGGCGATGGTGTCCTCCACCGTCGGCTCGCCGACGAACACCGGCTGGAAGCGCCGCTCGAGCGCGCCGTCCTTCTCGATGTGCTTCTGATACTCGTTGAGCGTGGTGGCGCCGATGGCGCGCAGCTCGCCGCGCGCCAGAGCCGGCTTGAGCATGTTCGAGGCGTCCATCGCCCCTTCCGCCGCGCCCGCGCCAATCAGGGTGTGCAGCTCGTCGATGAAGAGGATGACGTTGCCGTCGCTCTCCTCCACTTCCTTGATTACCGCCTTGAGGCGGTCTTCGAACTCGCCCCGATACTTTGCGCCGGCGACCATCGCGCCGAGGTCGAGGCCCACCACGCGCTTGTTCTTGAGACCTTCGGGGACGTCGCCCTCCATGATGCGGCGCGCCAGCCCCTCGACGATGGCCGTCTTGCCGACACCCGGCTCGCCGATCAGCACCGGGTTGTTCTTCGTTCGCCGCGAGAGCACCTGGATCACGCGGCGGATCTCCTCGTCGCGGCCGATGACCGGGTCGAGCTTCCCGCGCCGGGCCAGCTCCGTCAGATCGCGCCCATACTTCTGGAGCGCCTGGTACTTATCCTCGGGATTCTGATCGGTGACGCGCTGCGTACCGCGCACCGACTGCAGGGCCTTGAGCACCGCGTCGGCCGTCACGCCGTGGCGCTTCAGGATCTGCGCGGCCGTCACGTTCCTGGTCTGCACGATGCCGAGGAGGAGGTGTTCGGTGGAGACGTACTCGTCTTTGAAGTCGTCGGCGGCCTTGAACGCCGCGTCGAAGACCTTGTTCAGCGTGTTGCCGATGATCGGCTCGGCGGAAGCTCCGCCTACTTTGGAGAACTTGGCGACCTCTGCCGCGACTTCAGCTTCGATCGAGCCCGCGTTCAGGCCGAGCTTGTTGAGGATCGGCGCGACGATGCCGCCCTCCTGCTGCAGGAGAGCGATGAGCAGATGTTCGGGAGTGACTTCCGGGTTGCTGGCGCCGCGGGCGAGGTTCTGCCCTTCGACGACCGCCTCCTGCGCTTTGACTGTAAGCTTGTTGAAATTCATGGTTTACCTCAGAGTTGAGTCGAGTAGACTCAACTTTTAACCGGCAAAGGTTTCCGCCCATTCCGGGCGTGCAAGAAGAGAGCGCGCTTTCATGACCTGCCCGCGGATCACGGTCGTCACGCCGTCCCTCAATCAGGGGCACTTCCTCGAAGAGACGATCCTCTCGGTGATCGGGCAGGAGTACCCGAATCTCGAGTACATCATCCTCGACGGCGGGAGCACCGACGGCAGCGTCGACATCATCCGGAAGTACGAGCGGCATCTCGCCCACTGGGTGAGCGAGAAGGACCACGGCCAGGCCGCGGCCATCAATCAGGGATTCGCCCAGGCGACCGGGGAAATCCTGGCCTGGCTCAACTCCGACGACACCTACCTCCCCGGCACGCTCGCGCATGTCGCCTCCACGCTCGACCCCAGCCGCGGCGAGGTTCTGTTCGGCAACTGCCGCCACCTCGTCGAAGAGCCGGCGTCCACGTACGGGAGCGACGTCCGCCGCAGACACGCCACGATGAATCCCGCGCTCGCCGACTACATCATCCAGCCCAGCACTTTCTGGACGCGCAAAGCATGGGACGCCACCGGCGCGCTCGACGAGTCGATGGTCTTCGCCTTCGATTGGGACTGGTTCATCCGCGCCCGCGACGCCGGCGTCGCCCTCCGCCCCGACGACCGATACCTCGCCGTCTACCGCATGCATCGAGGGCACAAGAGCGGGACGGGCGGGGACCGCCGCCTCAAAGAGCTCGCCGCGATCTACCGCCGCCATTCCGGCCCGCGCTACGAGGAGCTGTTCACGCGCTGCTGCGCGCGCCGAGAATCCATCAACGCCATTCGGACGTGGCTCGGACGCGCCAGGTTGTCGCGCTTCGAAGGGCCGGTCCTGAAGACGGCGTTCCCGACGCTCTTCCGAGGCTTTGAGGGGAAGGAAATCAAGGACATCATCACCATGCTTTAGACTTGCGAAATGGGCAAAGTGGTGAAAGCCGAATACGACGCCGAACACCAGACGCTTCGGCTGCTCGAGCCGATCGAAGGCTTCGATGACCACGAGAAGGTTTCGGTGATCGTGGAGAAAGTTGTTGCTGAGCGGCCATGGATGGCACTTGCCGATACTCTCGTGGGTGAAGACGGAGAACGTTTTGAGCGCGCGATCGAGGAAGCGTTCCCAATCGAGAAATGACTGAGCGGTTCGCCGTCGATACCAGTGCCGTCGTCGATCTGATGCGCGCAGGACGACCCAAACCGCCTCAACTGCGCGTCGCCGAGACCATCTATCTTCCCATTCCCGTTTTGGGGGAACTGTATTTCGGTGCGTTGTCCACTCTGCGCCCTGAACACCACATCGCCCTGCTCGAAAACGAGACGAACGGCTGGATTCCATTGGCGCCCGACGTTGCCACCGCACGTGTTTACGGCGAGATGCGTGCAGGAATTCGCCACGTTCTGCCGATCACGCCCTCGAAACTGAACGACCTCTGGATCGCCGCCCTCTGCCTCCAGCACAACCTCCCTCTCCTAACGAACGACCGTGGCTTCGATCACATCGCCGGCCTCACCGTCGTGCACTGGTAGCCCGCAAATCGTGAGCGCGATAGACTCGCCTCCGGAGCCACCGCAATGACCGCTACCGCACCCCTTCGCGATGTCTCGAACGAGCCCGCCCTCTTCGAGACCCTCCTCGAGCTGATCCGCCGCACCTCGACACAGCTTCCCGACGACGTCGTCGCCGCAGTCACGGCGGCGCGCAAGAACGAAGCGGAAGGGTCCAACGCTGACGTCGCGCTCAACGTCATCGGATGCAACATCGGCCTGGCTCGCGATAGCTCGCTGCCGCTGTGCCAGGACACCGGCTCGATCCTCTTCTATGTCCACACCCCCGTCGGCTACGACCAGCTCGAATTCCAGGATGTGGCGACCGAGGCGGTGCGGAAAGCGACGAAGGTCGGAACTCTGCGGCAGAACAGCGTCGACAGCGTGACCGGCAAGAACACCGGGGACAACACCGGGCCGGGCTCACCTGTTTTTCATTACCACCAATGGCGCAAGCCGCATGTGGAGGTGAAGTTGATGCTCAAGGGAGGCGGCTGCGAAAACATGAACGCGCAGTACTCCCTCCCCCACCCCGACCTCGGCGGCCGCGATCTCAAGGGCGTGGAGAACGCAGTCCTCGACGCCATCCTTCAGGCGCAGGGCCAGGGTTGCGGCCCCGGCATCCTCGGCGTCTGCATCGGCGGCGACCGCGCCACCGGCTACGAGCACGCCAAGGAACAGCTCCTCCGCACCATGGGCAACCAGAACGCCGATCCCGAGCTCGCGGCGCTCGAAGAGCGCATCGTGGAGAAGGCGAATCAGTCGGGCATCGGCCCCATGGGCTTCGGCGGCAAGACGACGCTCCTGGCCTGCAAGATCGGCACGCTCAATCGCCTGCCGGCGTCGTTCTTCGTCTCCATCGCCTACATGTGCTGGGCGTTCCGCCGCAGAGGCGTCACGCTGGACGCCGCCGGAAACGCACGCGAATGGCTCTACTGAAGATCACCACCCCCGTCGACGAAGAGACCATTCGCTCGCTCCACGTCGGCGACACCGTCACCATCACCGGCCGCCTGTACACCGGCCGTGACGCCGTCCACCATCGCCTGCACACCGGCGTGAAGCCGCCGGTCGACCTCGAAGGGCAAATCATCTACCACTGCGGCCCGGTGATGGTGAAGGAGGGCGACCAGTGGGTGTGCAAGGCCGCGGGGCCCACCACCTCCTCGCGCGAGGAGCCGTACCAGTGGGAGGTCATGCGCGACTACAAGATCCGCGGCGTGATCGGCAAGGGCGGGATGGGTCCGAAGACGCTCGCGGCGTGCAAGGAGTACGGCGCGGTGTACCTCCACGCCATCGGCGGCGCGGCGCAGGTCTGTGCGGCGTCGGTCAAGCGTGTCGACGGCGTCGACTGGATGGACCTCGGATCGCCCGAGGCGATTTGGCATTTGTGGGTGGAAGATTTCATGGCCATCGTGACCATGGACGCGCACGGAAAGTCGCTGCACGAGCAGGTATTCGAAGAATCGCGCGCGCGACTTGCAGCACTGAAGGCGTAGGGGCGCGGGGCCCGCCCCCCCCCCCCCCCCCCCGGGCGGGGGGGCCGCCCCCCCCCCCCCCACAAACAAAACCACACCAGCCACACAACCGCACGGGGC
>JBBPII010000006.1:0-96952 GCA_038040385.1 Candidatus Gilichinskyi gelida | reverse complement strand
ACCCAGCGCGCGCGCTCCGTGCCCCACCGCCGGGGTCGGGCGGCCCCCCCGCGCCCCCGCCCCCGGGGGGGGGGGGGGCGCGCGCCCCCGCGCCCCTACAAATGCGAATCGAAAGCGACACCTTAGGCGCGGTGGCCGTCCCCGACGACGCGCTGTACGGCGCGCAGACCCAGCGCGCCGTCGAGAACTACCCGGTCAGCGGACTGCGTGAGCATCCCGACTTCATCCGCGCCTTCGTCATCCTGAAAAAAGCGGCGGCCCTGGCCAATCGCCAGCTCGGCGAGCTGGAGCCGAAGCTCGCCGACGCCATCGCCGGCGCCTGCGACCAGATCCTTGGCGATTTCGAAGGCTATCGCGGCCAGTTCGTGGTCGACGTCTTCCAGGCCGGCGCCGGCACTTCGTTCAACATGAACTGCAACGAGGTGATCGCCAACCTCGCCAACCTCGCCCTAGGGGGCCGGCTCGGCGAATACAAGCCGGTGCACCCGAACGACCACGTCAACATGGCGCAGTCGACCAACGACGTTTTCCCCACCGCCATGCGGCTGTCGGCGGTGTCGATGCTCGGCCGCCTGGTCCCCGAGCTGCAGCGGCTGGCCAACGCGCTCGACGAAAAGGGCGTGCAGTTCGCCGACGTCATCAAGTCGGGGCGCACCCATCTGCAGGATGCCGTGCCGATGACGCTCGGCCAGGAGCTCAAGGCCTACGGCGCGGCGCTCAAGCGGGCGAACCGGCTGCTGGTCGACGCTTCGCTGGAGCTCTTCATCCTCGGCATCGGCGGCACGGCGGCGGGAACGGGACTCAACGCCCCGCGCGGATACCGCAACGTGGTGGTCGAGCAGATCAACGCCCTGACCGGCAGCGCGTTCCGGCCGACCGACGACCTGCGCGAAGCGATGCAGTCGCAGCTCCCCATCGCCGCGGTGTCGTCGGCGCTGCGCAACGTGGCGCTGGAGCTGACGCGCATCACCAACGATCTTCGCCTCCTCGCCTCCGGCCCGCAGACCGGGCTCGCGGAGATCCTCCTCCCGGCGGTGCAGCCCGGCTCCTCGATCATGCCGGGGAAGGTCAACCCGTCGATGCTGGAGTGCATGAACCAGGTCTGCTTCCATGTCATCGGCGGAGCGACGGCGATCGACTACGCGGTGCAGGCCGGGCAACTCGAGCTCAACGTGATGATGCCGCTCATGGCATTCGAACTTCACTTCTCGATGCAGATCCTGACGAACTTTCTGCCGGTGTTCGTGGAGAAGTGCATCCGCGGCATCGAGGCCGATCGGGAGCGCTGCGAGGCGTACTACATCGGCTCCCCGGCGCTGGCCACGGCGCTCAATCCGCTCATCGGATATGCGCGGGCCGCGGAGATCGCCAAGGAATCGGTCAAGACCGGCAAACCGATCCCGCAGATCCTTCGGGAAAAGAAGATCCTGTCGGAGGAGGAGATCGCGCGGATCTTCACCCCCCAGTTCCTCGCCGGACAGGGCGACTAGCGCATAATGACCGCCGTCCAAAAATGCGTCTCTTCCTGGCCGCCGCGTTTCCGGAGGACGTCCTTCGCGCGCTCAACGAGCGTGTCTCTCCCGTCAAGACCAGAGTGCCGCCCGCGACGTGGGTGCGGCCGGAGACGCAGCACCTGACCTTCGCTTTTCTGGGCGAGCAGGATGAGGCGCTCATCGAGCAGCTCGCGCCGCTCGTCGAGCAGGAGCTGAGCGGCGTCGGCCGATTCGAAGGCACGCTACGCGGCAGCGGGTTCTTTCCCAACCCGCGGCACGCACGCGTGGGGTGGATCGGCGTCGAACCGGAAGAGCGCTTCCAGACTGTCGCGCGCGGCGTGCGCGCCGCTGTCGAACGGGCCGGGATTCACCTCGATCAGAGCGAGTTCAAGCCGCACTTGACCGTCATGCGGACGCGCGAAGGATGGCCGCCGCTGTCGATCGACATCTTCAACAAGGCGCTGCGCGACTTTCGCTCGCAGCCCTTCACCGTCGACACCGTGACGCTCTATTCGAGCGAGCTCAATCCGAAGGGAGCGATTCACACGCCGGTGCGGCGGTTCGCGCTGGCCCTCACCCCCGGCCCCTCTCCCGCGAGCGGGAGAGGGGTGCCGAAGGCGGGGTGAGGGCGCGGCGGTGCCGCGGCGCTTCCTTCTTCCCTCGCAATTGCCCACACGCCGCGGCGATCTCGCGCCCTTTCGAGCGGCGCACCGTCACCGGCACGCCGTTGCGGACCAGCGCGTCGGCGAAGCGGTCGATCGCCGCATCGGACGGGCGCTTCATCCACGCCGGCAAGTTCGGATCGGCGTTGAAGGGGATGGCGTTCACCTTGGCGTGAACGCCGCGAATGAGCCGCGCCAGCGCCGCCGCGTCGGACGCCGCGTCGTTGTAGCCGGCCAGCAGCACGTATTCGACGGTGATCTCCCGCCCATGCTCGGTCGGGTAGCGCTTCAGCGCGGCGATCAGCTCGTCGAGCGGGTACTTCTTCGTGATGGGCATGATCTCCTCACGGCGCTTGCGGTCGGGGGCGTTGATGGAGATCGCCAGATTCGGCCGGCGGTCGAGCTTCGCCAACTCGTCGATGCCGGGGATGATGCCGGAGGTCGACACCGTGATCCGCTTCGGCGCGACGTTGCGGTACAGCACCTCAAGCGTGGTCTCCAGATGCTCCATGTTGAGCAGCGGCTCGCCCATCCCCATGAAGACTACGTTCATCCGCTCCATCGGCACGGCGTGCTCGTGCCGGATGGTGAAGAACTGCCCGAGCATCTCGCTCGGCGTGAGGTTGCGCCCCGCGCCGAAGAAGCCGGTGACGCAGAAGGTGCAGCCGACCGCGCATCCCGCCTGCGACGAGAGGCAGATGCTGGTGCGCTCGCCCATCGGCATGTAGACCGACTCGATGCGATTCCCGTCGTCGAGCACGAACAGGTACTTCTGACTCCCGTCCGACGCAGGCTCCGTCCGTTCCACCACGTCGGGGAACGACAGCGTGAACCGCGCGGCGAGCTTCGCCCGCAGGTCTTTCGGGAGGTTGGTCATCGCTTCGAACGACGCGACGCCGCGGACGTGCGTCCACTCCTCGATCTGCTTTACGCGGAAAGGGGGGGAGACGACGGCGCCGACGATCGATTCGAGCTCGGCCGCCGGAAGGTCGTGGAGGTTGGGATGGTCATTCCTCACTGGCTGCCGGGAGTGCCGCGACGCGACGCGCGTGGCGAACCTTGCGCGTCGGGTCGATGCCGAGGGAGCGGAGGAGCGCGAGGTCGTTGACGTTGATGCGGAACTGGACTTCCTTGTCGCTCTTGACGATCAGTTCCGTCGACGGCGCGGACGCGGGCACTTCGCCGTCCTCCGAGCCATGTTTGTTCAGGCCGATGGTCGCGTCGAGCACGACGTAGAGGTCGTAGCCCTCGTCGCGGATGCGCTGGATGTGCTGGTTCACCTCGTCGGAGCTGGAGATCGCCTCATTGATCGCCGCTCCCAATTCACGAAGAAGCTGCTTGATTTTCTCGTCCACATGCCCTCGCAGATGCATGTAAACTATTGAGAAACAAGCAGCTTAAGTTGACATGCACCGACTAATTGTGGCAAACGGCACCCCGCTGGTCAATATTTCAGATCGCGCGCCAGAGGCGTACACTATTGCGCCCTCTCAACAAGGCGTTCCGCGATCGAGCTCCATAACTCGGACCAGTACGCGAGGTACTTCCAGCGCCCCCACTTCTTGTACCGGCGGAGCATCGTCGCGTCGGAGACGGCGCGCCCCTTGTGGTAGCGATCGCGGACGAAGCGGCGGAACTCGGTGTCGACGGCGATGAAGTCGTGCCGGCCGTCCATCGCCAGCAAATGCGCAGCGCCGTACGGCCCGATGCCCGGCAGGGATCGATAGCTCTTGAACAGCTCCTCGGTGGTCTGCGATGGATCGGCGATCCGCGCAACGTCGATCGAGCCGCCGGCGATGCCGCTGGCCAGCGCGTGGAGCGTCTTGGCGCGGTAGCCGAGCCGGCAGTCGCGCTGCAGTTCGTCGGCGGAAAATCGCGCGACGTCTTCCGGCGACGGAAACGCGCCGCCGCGCCCGCACTTCTCGACCAGCAACTCCACCATCCGCTTGGTCTGGCTCCACATGGTGTTGGTGGTGGCGATGATCTTCGCCACGTCCTCGAAGAGCGTCGACCCGCAGAGGAGCCGGCCGAAGCCGGCGCGCACCACCCAGACGTGATCGGGCGATTCGCCCGCCAGCATGGCGAACTCGCTGGTGTCGACGCCGAGCTGAAACATCCGTCCCAGTTTCGCGCGCAATTCAGCGGAGTCGCGGGTGCCGTCGACCACCAGCGCCTTGCCGTCGAAAGAGATCGCCAGGTTCGCCGGCTTGCCGCCGAGGATCTCCACGCGCCGCAGGACGTGCTCGTCGGCCGACCAGCGGAACGGCGCCAGCAGATACCAGCCGTGCGACACGACGGTCGATGGGAAATTGAACTTCGGCGGGACGTCAATTCGGGTCATGGAAGTTTTGGAGGCGACGGCCGGAATCGAACCGGCGGATAAAGGTTTTGCAGACCTCTGCCTTACCACTTGGCTACGTCGCCCCAAGGATGGCGAGGGAAAGCGAGTCTAGTGAACCGACCGAGGAGCGTCAATATTCGGCGGTCGCGCGACCGCGCGTATCGTCGTCCGTCGAACCGTCCATCCGGTTCTTGCGCGGACGATCCCAGAATCGATGCGCGGCAATCGCGTCCGCAAACCGCTGGATCAGATCGGGAGAGGCCGGCCCGCTCGATGTGATGACGCCGAGGGGCGAGTCGTCGAGAATGCCCGGGCACGCGCGCAGCAGGTCGACGCCTTCGCTCGTCGCTGCGATCGGCTTACAGTGCCGATAGGCCTCGGTGACGAACTCGATGGCGTCGCGTTCGGCGGCGAGAGCCGCGACGCTCGCGGCCCCTCCCGGTACGTACACCGCATCGAAGAGGACGGACGACGCCGTCAGGAGACTGAAGTCGATCAGAAGTTGATCACCGTCCGCGCCTTCCAAGGTTCCCAGCCGCGGTGCCACGACCTTGGCCGCCGCCCCGCTGCGCTCGAGAGCGTTCTTGACCTGCTTCAGCGATCCGGTGTCGGCTCCGTCCGCCGCGAGAATCGCGATCTTGCGCGTGGCGACGGTGTTCTTGACCGTGTTCGCCATCGAGAGTGCAGGAGATGGCTTCGGTGATCGCCCGACGGGTCGCGGCTGGAAGGCGTCCGGATCGCCGTCGGCGGGGATGCTGTGATTGATCGGCCGATCGAGCTTCGGGATCTCGCGGAAGCCGAGGCCTTCGGCGACGCGGGTGGCGAGGTCCTCGTCGACCAGATTCAGCAGCGCCACCATCCGCTGGCGGATGGCCAGCCGCTCGACTTTGCCCAGCTCGAAACGGAGGGCCTCGACCATGTGGTCCTTCTCCGGCGCTGACTGGCTCTTGACGAAGAGCGTGGCCTGGCTGAAGTGGTCGAAGAACTTCTCCGACCGCGCCCGGATCTTCGTTCCCTCCAGGCGCTCGGCGAACGTGGTGAAACCGCCCGCAATGGAGCCCGCCTGCATCGGGCAGCCGCCGCCGATGGAGTTCGGCTCATAGGACACCTTGCCGCGGTTGATGGTCTGGCGCATGTGGCCGTCGCGCTGGTTGTTGTGCACCGGCGCGATGGGGCGGTTGATCGGGATCTCGTGGAAGTTCGGGCCGCCGAGGCGCTTGAGCTGCGTGTCGGTGTAGGAGAAGAGGCGTCCCTGAAGGAGAGGATCGTTCGTGAAGTCGATGCCGGGGACGATGTGCCCGGGATGGAACGCCACCTGTTCGGTCTCGGCGAAGAAGTTGTCGGGGTTCCGATTCAGCGTCAGGCGGCCGATCCGTTCCACCGGCACCAGCTCCTCCGGAATGATCTTCGTCGGATCGAGCAGATCGAAGTCGAAGTCATGCTCGCGCTTTTCCTCGACGATCTGAACGCCCAGCTCCCACTCGGGATAGTTGCCCTGTTCGATCGCCTCCCACAGGTCGCGGCGCAGAAAATCAGGGTCCTTGCCGGAAATCTTTTGCGCCTCGTCCCAGGCGACGGCGTGCATGCCGAGGAGCGGCTTCCAGTGAAACTTGACGAAGCGGGAGTTGCCGACGTCGTCGATGAAGCGGAAGGTATGAACGCCGAAGCCTTCCATCATCCGGAAGCTGCGCGGGATGGCGCGATCCGACATCACCCACATGATCATGTGCATCGACTCGGGCATGAGCGAGATGAAGTCCCAGAAGGTGTCGTGCGCGGACGCGGCCTGCGGCATCTCGTTGTCGGGCTCCGGCTTGACGGCATGGATCAGGTCGGGAAATTTGATGGCGTCCTGGATGAAAAACACCGGGATGTTGTTGCCGACCAGATCGAAGATCCCCTGTTCGGTGTAGAACTTGACGGCGAAGCCGCGGACGTCGCGCGCCAGATCGGTCGAGCCTCGGGACCCCACGACGGTCGAGAAGCGGACGAAGACCGGCGTGCGGACGTTCGGATCCTGAAGGAATCCCGCTTTGGTGTAGCGCGACGCGTTCGGGTAGGCCTGGAAGTAGCCGTGCGCTCCGCTGCCGCGAGCGTGAACGATCCGCTCGGGGATCCGCTCGTGATCGAAGTGCGTGATCTTTTCGCGGAGGTGGAAGTCCTCCAGCAGCGACGGTCCCCGCTCGCCGCCCTTCAGCGAGTTCTGGTTGTCGTTGACGCGCGCTCCCTGGTTGGTGGTCAGGATTTGGCCGGCGCCATCCTCCTTGAACACGCCGAGGTCGGCGGCCTTCGGATTCGCCGGCCGCGCGGGACTGGATGACTGGCCTGCCGCGAGGTCCGGATTTGCGGGCTGGCTCTCGCGTTTCGTCGACGGCAGCGCGCTCTCCGGCGCAGTTTGTGGTGCCGGTGGCTTGCTGCTCTTTTTCGTTGTCCTCTTCATCAGTCGCTCCTTTGAATCGGTTCGTACAGCCGACCTTTTTGCAATCGCCGGACCGCCGTTTGCGGTACGGACTTCGCAAAGTGGGCCTGGCGGGAGAATCCGATGAAGGCTCAACAACCCGCGGTGAAGAAACAGATCGAAGACCTTCTCTATCAAGCCCTCGAGACCGAGTTGGGCGGAGTGGAGATCTACCGGCTGGCAATCCTCTGCGCGAAGAACGCGGAGCTGAAGGAGGAATGGACGAAGTACTTGGCGCAGACGGAACGGCACGTCGAGGTCGTCCGCGGCATCTTCGATGCGCTCGGTCTCGACTCGGAAGCGACCACGCCCGGCCGCCAGATCGTGCGCGACAAGGGGAAAGCCCTTCTCTCCGCCATGCAGAAGGCTCTCAAGGATGCGCCTCAGGCCGCCCAAATCGTCGCCGCCGAGTGCGTCGTCGACGCGGAAACAAAGGACCACGGCAACTGGCAGTTGATCGGCGCGCTCGCCAAGAATTCAACCGGCGTCGCCAGGAGGGCATTGAGCAGCGCCTACGACGAGGTGGAGGACGAGGAAGACGAGCACCTGTACCACACGAAGGGATGGTGCCGGGAGTTATGGCTGGAATCCCTCGGCCTCCCCGCCGCCCTCCCCCCGCCCGAAGAGAAGCGGGACGTCAAGACGGCGGCGCAAGCAGCGCGCGCGGCCGCGGAGCGCAAGCCGAAGGCGAAAAAGAAGCCGGCGCGGCGCTAAAATCCCGCTCATGCCCACAATCGCGGCGGTGCAGGCGTCGCCAATCTTTCTCGACCGCGAGGCGACGCTCGACCGCGTCTGCGCGCGGATCGCCGAAGCGGGAGCGGCCGGAGCGAAGCTGGTGGTGTTCCCCGAGAGCTTCGTGCCCGGCTATCCCGACTGGGTGTGGATCATCCCCGCGGGACGCGGCGCGATGCTCGGCGCGCTCCACGCCAAGCTGCTCGCCAACGCGGTGAGCATTCCGAGCGACGCCACGCGGCGCATCGGCGAGGCGGCGCGCGAGGCGGGGGTCATCGTGGCCGTCGGCGTCACCGAGCGCAACGACGAGGCGAGCGGCGCGACGATGTACAACACGCTCCTCTTCTTCGACGAGCGCGGCGAGATCCTCGGACGGCATCGCAAGCTCGTCCCCACCGGCGGCGAGCGGCTGGTGTGGGCGCAGGGGGACGCGACCGGCCTTCGGGCGTACGACACATCAATCGGCCGCGTGGGCGGTCTGATCTGTTGGGAAAACTACATGCCGCTGGCCCGCTACGCGCTCTACGCCGCGGGCGTGCAGATCTACGTGGCGCCGACGTGGGACCACGGCGACGCCTGGCTGGCCACGCTGCGGCACATCGCGCGCGAGGGGCGCGCGTTCGTCATCGGCTGTTCCATCGCCATGCGCCTCGATCAGATGCCGCCCGAACTGGCGAGCCTCTATCCGCCCGGCCGCGAGTGGATCAACCCCGGCGGCAGCGCGATCGTCGCGCCGGACGGCAAGGTCCTCGCCGGCCCGATCGACTGCCGCGAAGAGATCCTCTACGCCGAGGTCGACCTCGACGCCGCGCGCGCGGCGAAGTGGGACCTCGACATCGCCGGCCACTACGCGCGGCCGGACATCTTCGACCTGCGCGTCGACCGCACGCCGAGGCGGCTGCTGAACGACAAATAATCTGCTATCCTGCGCGTCCTTCCGATCATTGCTGTGGTGTAGCTCAGTTGGTAGAGCGCCTGATTGTTAATCCGGTGGTCGTAGGTTCGAGTCCTACCGCCACAGCCAATTTCGTTTCAGAGACTTAGCTAGAACCTGCGATGCGTTCGACGCCTCAAATCGAACCCGCGACGTTCTACGAAGTTTCTATTTTTCCCGAGCATCGCGTTTAGCTCCGCTCGCAAACCGCCCCAGAACCGATCTCTAAGGTGCATCGCAGGAACGGAGATTCTTGCGATGGCAGATACCCTCATCTCGGCTCAAGAGGCGGCGCGGCGGACGGGACTCTCGACCGGTGCGCTCGCGAAACGCCGCTACCTCAAGAAGGCCCCCCACGGCTGGATCTACATCTCGTCGAACGCCGTCGTGTACCCGGAAGGTGAAGTGGAGCGCTTCGTCTCCGAGTGCAGAACGGCCCAACACGCGTTCCGGCGCCCGCCCATGCAGCGCCGGCGACGCAGCGGAGAAGATCCCCGATGAATGGCCGCATCCCAGGATTCAAGTACAACCCGAAGAACCACACCGCCCGCTTCTCGCTCTACGTCCCGAAGTCTGGCGGCAAGTTCCGCCGCGCGCTGACCGTCGATGCGCAGTCCCGTGACGAGGCGCTGAAACTCTGGCAGGCGTTCCGCGACGAAGTGAGCGGCGTCGACCCGACGCAGCCGCAAGGCGTGAACCTGCCGCAGCCGGCCGCTATCAACGGCGTGCCGACGTTCCGCGTCTTCATCGAGGAGCATCTGGAGAAGATCTGCGCGCGTCTCGCGCCGAAGACGCTCGCGACGTACCAGACGATCGCGGACGCGCGACTCATCCCGTTCTTCGGAGACACGGTGCTTACCGACATCCACTCCTGCGATGTCGAGGACTTCATGGCGTTGACGCTGAAAGAGTGCAGCCCTGCGTATGTGAACGCGTGCGTGCGAACGTTCAAAGCGCTCCTGCGGCACGCGGTGAAGCGCCGCGTGATCGCGGCCTCGCCGCTCACGGAGAAGATCAAGTTCGAGGAAGTGCAACTCCCCGAGCTCGAGCTGGATGATGCGGAGCGCGTGGCGTTCCTCGGCGCGTTCGATGACGAGGCCGCGTTCCGGGCTGATGTTGGTTCGCGTCGGCGCGAGGCGCACGTCGTCACGAGCGAACACTTCAAGGCGCCGCGGCAGTTCGGTTTCGGTCTCAACCCGGAGAGCGAAGCTGCGCACGTCATCTTCCTTCGCTATCGCGCGCTTAAGCCGATGTTCGTCGTTGCCCTGGAAACCGGCCTCCGCAAGTCCGATCTCCTCAACTTGCGCTGGAGTCAGGTCGATCTCGCGGCGGAGTTCATCCGCCTCACGATGAAGAAGACGAAGAAGTGGGCCGTCGTTCCGATCTCGAAGCTCTGCCGCGAGGCACTCGACGAATGTCGCCGCCGTCCCGTGGTGAGCGAATTCGTCTTCGTGACCGAGGAAGGGCGGCAGGTCGCAGACATCACACTCCGCCGCGCGTTCCTCCGCGCGAAGCGCCTCGCAAAGCTCGCACGCCGCTTCCGCTTCCACGATCTGCGGCACTCCGCGGCCTGCACGCTCGCCTCAATGGGCGTGTCGCTACAGGTGATTCAAAAGATCCTCGGCCACACGTCGATCAAGATGACCGAGCGGTACGTGCGCGTGAACGAGGCGGCAGTCGCGCAAGCCCGCGGAGCCCTCGACGCGCACAACGAGCGCCTCGGGCTCACGCGCAGCACGGCCTCCAAGGCAAAGCCACATGGAGCACGGGCGTGAGTGCGCTGCCCATCACCCGCCTTGAGGGCCGCTGCGAGCACACGCAGCGGCCCAACCCGATCTCGTCACCCACGAGCGCTGGCCGGTTACTCAACGCCATACTCCTAACCACTCCATCCCATGGCGAAGCTATCAGCAGCGCAAATCGCGAAGAAACGCATCCGGCTCCTCACGCGGGTGCGCGACGCAGCGGTCGACCTAGCCAACGGCGCCGACCGTCACGGCGACTACGTGTCCGTCGACACGTGGGCGTTCGACGCACTCATTCAGCGCATAAACCGACTCATACTTTTCGAGAACCACTACGCAGAATCGTAGCGTTCCACGACTCCTGCGTTGTGCATCGGTCGGCGCGAGCGGGTGAGAACGAAGTGCGGCCCGCGCCGCAGGAACCGTCGTCGACCATCGGTGCGTCGCGCAACGCGCGCGCCCGCAGGTCACGATCCACGGGGATTGCGGCGCGGCCGGCTTCCATCCAGAACGCTCCTTCAGCAGTACGCCGAAGACCATCGAGAAGCGATGGACGAGCAGTTCCGCGCGGTTGTCGAAGAACTGGACGAGATGGAGGCGCTCATCGAGGCCGCGCGGAAGCAGCTCGGGCTCCATGCCTGCTGCGCCCCAACGCTAGGGCGTAGCAGGCATGGACCTTGTCTCAGCGGCTAATCTCGTAGCAGATGGACTCACACTGAATCTTCAACGTGTTCCCGGCGACGTGGTGTTGATCGAGGATCTCCTCCACACGCATCATGAGGTCACTGTCACGAAAGAGCGTGCGCGCGTCGGTGTAGCAGAGCATCGACAGCAGCGCCAATTTGAGATCGGGGCGCTGGCCGCGCGGGTCTTCGATGGTCGATGCGATGCGCGTCTCCCCAACGAGGTATCCATTCTTCGGGAGCAGCTGCGCGATCGTCTCGTGCGCGCGGAGGCTGCGCTCGTGGTACTTCGGCGCCGTGACGCTCCAGAGTTCCGTGAACACGGAGGTCGGCGCGTCCATCACGACGAAGAGCGGCGTCTCCTTCGGGCAGGCGTCGAGGAGTCGCCGGAACGCGCCATTCTTCATCAAGTACACGACATGGACGAGGAGCACCGCGTCCGACGTCTTCGCGCACTCCGGGAAGACCTGCTCGGCGGTCGCGAGCGAGCGCTGTACGTTCTTGACGAGACCTGTCTCCGAGACCACGCGAACGGCCTCAGTCAGCAGATCCTCATCGGGATCGATCAAGCGTACTTCCGCGACGGAGGAGATGCTGCGAAGGACGGCCTGCTCGACGAGCCGGCCATCCCCGCAGCCGAGGTCGCAGATGACGAGATCGTTCCGCTTCGGCCAGGACGGCAGCCGAACGAGGTGCTCCGCCGTGACCTCGTTCTCGTTCGAGAGCGTCCGGAACGCTTTCCACGCCTCGACGTACAGCTCGCTCGGCCACTCTTCTCGCGCGAGATCCGTCGTCGTCATGCCGGCGCCTTCGTCGGAAGCACGGTGTACGTCACGCCACGGTCGAATGTGTCGACGCCTTCAGCGCGCTTCAACCATCCGACGATCACGTAGGTGAGAGGAAGCGCAAGGACTTCGTACGCGCACTTCAAGATCCAGCCGGACAGCATGATGACGCCGAGCACCTTCCACGGGAAGACGAAGGCAAAGGCGACCGTGTTGAAGACGACGCTATCGGCGCCCTCGCCGATGGCGGTGGAGGCGAGGGCGCGCGCCCAGAAGTGCTTGCCCTCCGTCTTCACCTTCATGCGCGACAGCACCATGGAGTTCAGGAACTCGCCGACGAGGTACGCCACGAAGCTCGCGAACGCGATGCGCGGGACGAAGCCGAGCAAGCGGGCGAACGGCGCAGAGTCCTGCCAGAACGGCGCGGCGGGAAGCAGCGTTGCGATCCAGTACAACAGCGCCATCCCCGCGAGGCACGCGAAGCCGCACCAGATCACCGAGCGCGTCCGGCGAAAGCCGTAAACTTCCGTAAGTACGTCCCCAAAGATGTACGCGATTGGGAAGACGATGATGCCGGCCGGCAGCGTGAAGTTTGCGAACGTGATGATCTTCACGGCGATCGTGTTCGCGATCAGCAGCGACGCAACGAAGATCATCGCGACGAGGTGAAAGTACCGGTAGCCGATTGGATTGTCACCGAGGGGTCGTGTTTCGAGTGCCATGGTCGTAGCTCCTTCTCGTCCAAACCTTGTCGCCGCTCTGGCCTACAAGGCACTTTCGAATGTGATTTCCTGCGCTAGATCGCCTTGCATGATCGGGAAGTGCACGAGCTTCTTCCAGACGGCGAGGTAGTCGCGATCCATGCGCGCGATGCTGACCTCTTGCTTCGCAGGGACGCCCTCGTCCTCGCGTCGGAAGTAGAACAAGACGAACGCGTCGGGTTTCGCAGACGTCGGGTCGTAGGCGACCAGCGGACACCCACACGCGATCTCGGGAACCTTCAGCACGCGAAGGACCGCGCGCTCGTTGAGGAGCGTGAGCCGCTGCTTCGCTTCCTCTTTCGTGCACGCGGGTGTCGTCGTGTACCACATGGAATCGAGGAGCTTCGTCCAGAACGTCGTTCCGGTGGTCCGGTCGGGGAAGCAGAACGTGTACTGCACGTTCGACGGCACCTCGAACTCGGCGACGGGCGTCAGGAGGTTCAGACGTTCTTGCAGGATCATCGCGAGCTGCTTCGCCTGGCCGACGACGTCCTCGTCGTCGTGCGCCGGGGCGTCCGGTTGTCGCGCTTCGGCCGGTTGCGCCGTGATGATGAAGTGCTCGCGAGCCGTCCGGGCGTGCTCGAGGATGCGCGTCCATAGCTCGTCGGCATCCGTGACGCGCGGTTCCGCGTGCGCGGCACCCGAGAGCAGCGCCGTCAGGCGGTCGAGCCACGCCTCTTGCGCCTCGGGCTCGGGCACGCGCGCACGGATTGCCATCGCGATTGCGTCGTGCAACTTGTCCGGCGCGGTCCGCTCGCCGCGCGCGATCTGATGGATGAAGGTTGCGACGTTCTTCGGCTTCCTGCCCGCGTACTCCGGGTGGTTCGCGACGATGAACTCGGCGAGGTCGGTCGCGCTGCGGAAGAGGGACTCGTCGTTCGGAAGCGCGGGCTCTTCAAAAAGCAGCCGCGCGAGCGGACGAGCGCTCCCCTCGCTTGGGAATGCAGTCATAAGCGCGAATCCTAGCGCCATTCCGCTTGCGCAAGCAAGACCGACTTGTTGAGAAAGCGTCACGAAGCGCTTGGAGAGCGCTTTCTGCACACGGATGAGCTACCTGGCAACGAACTTGCTGCGACTCGCTCTCTAGCGCTCTCACGAGCGCTCTCAGTTGTTACGGAGTGCAGTTAGATGCTAGTTGCGAGCACAATCAGACAGAAAACGCTTGCTACAGAGCGCCAGAGTGCAGTAGTTTCTGTCTGGCGCTAGCGGCAGCGCTCGATTCGCAGGAAGCGGATCGGTTCTTTGGGAGACCAAGTAGAGCTCGGCCTGACGGGAGAACACCCCAAATAGGAACGAGACGGCCTGTGGGGATTAGGCCCCCCGCAGAACCGTCTCGGCCACAGTCCCGGAAACTCCGGTACTGGTCCTCTCAGACGGCCAAATTCGCAACTTTACCGGAGACGAATTATGGACACCCTTAAGGACTTCCTTACATTCCTACGGTGGCGCTCGCTTGTCAAGAGAGCACGGGCGCTTTCCGTAAGCCGGAGCTCAGCGCTCCTGCTCAGAATTAACCGCCGACGTCGCGCGCCGATTCCATACCCGAAGGGGCTGCTCGGTGGGTACCTCGTCCCCTTCCGGGTTGACGAGCCGCAGCGCGGGACTTCGCGCGTCGTCCTCATTGAGATGTTCCCGCCGACCGCGCTTCGGCCGTACTGGCTGCCGGTCGAGCTGGAGCTCACCCTCCTCGAGGTCGCCGCGCTCTCGAAGCTGAGCCCCAGCCGGCTCTACACGCGGGCGAAAACGTTCCGTTCGCTTCGGAAGCGCGGGTCCAAGCTCGTGTTCGACCGCGATGTCTTCCTGCGGTACGACCTGCCGGCGCTCAGTCCCGACTTCCAGCGGTTCACCGACCCGACCAAGCCGGCTGCGCCTGCCGCCGCGGCGGCACGGTCTGCAAGCGCGCCTGCAGGCCGCAGAGGACGCCATCGTCCCGGCTGCGATCGGAAGGAGACGGCGGGGCCGTGCCCCGTCCCTCCGCGAACGAAGAAGCCCAAGATGCCGAACGATCGGAAACCGCGCCGGGGTCCGCGGTGGACTTCAGAACCGAAGAAGCCGCGCCGGCCCCACGACCGACCCGTCAAGCCTGCCGCGCCGAAGTCGAGCGAGCCCGTGGACGTGTACCCCGCCTGCCTCCCGGAGCAGCCGACACGGACGGAGGCTTACTTGTGGAGGCTCGCGGGCGGCGATCCTGCGAAGTACGAAGCTCTCGCCGCCGAGTATTCCGACGAGATCGCCGCGGACCGCGAAGCCGGTCGGATCGAGCCGAAGCGGCGCAAGCGGTAACCCCTCGTTGTGCGCTCCTGCCGCTCGGCAGGAGCGCACAACCACGCGCGGTACGGTGGCAGCGTGCGCATCCCGCCTGTACGATGCTGCCGAAGCCATAACGCGCACGAGCGCTGTCCCCCTCCGCACCACCACCTCCGGCACCGGCAACAGGCATTGATGACTTCATCGCGCGGTGGGCGGCGAGCAGTGGTGCCGAGCGCGCGAATAAAGACTCGTTCCTGAGCGAGCTGTGCGACATCCTCGGTATCCCACGCCCGGACCCAACGACCGGCGAGGCAGAGAAGGATCGGTACTGCTTCGAGAAAGACGCTCTCACCACGCACGAGGGCGGGAAGGTCTCGACCGGCAAGATCGATCTGTACAAGGACGGCTGCTTCATCTTGGAAGCGAAGCAGGGCAGCGAAGCCGGCGCGACCAAGCTCGGTACGGCGAAGCGCGGCACAGCGATGTGGGCGGCCGCGATGCAGGCCGCGCAGGGGCAGGCGGTCGGCTACGCGCAGACCTTCGATAATCCGCCGCCGTTCCTGATCGTCTGCGACATCGGGTACTGCTTCGATTTGTACGCGACCTTCGATGGGTCACGGAACTACCGAGACTTCCCGAGCGCACAGCACAAGCGGATCTTCCTTCGAGATCTGGAAGCGCACGTCGAGACGCTCCGGACGATCTTCACGACGCCGCACGCACTCGATCCCGCCAAACGTACGACGAAGGTCACGCGCGAGATCGCAGCGCACCTCGCGGCACTCGCCCGCGACCTTGAAGGGCAGACGTACGCCCCCGCAGATATCGCAACGTTCCTCATGCGCTGCATCTTCACCATGTTCGCGGAGGATGCGGGCCTCCTGCCCGACCGCGCCTTCACGACGCTGCTGGAGAAGGAGTGGATACCGAATCCGGACCGGTTCGCGGATGAGGTCACGCAGCTCTGGCAGAAGATGAACACGGGTGGCGCGCTGATCGGCGTCGGGAAGATCCTGCACTTCAACGGCGGGCTGTTCGCCGACCAGAAGGCGCTTCCACTGACACGCAAGCAACTCGAACTCCTACTTGAGGCGTCGCGTTCGAGCTGGGTGGATGTCGAGCCGGCGATCTTCGGAACGCTTCTGGAAAGCGCGCTCGATTCGAAGGAACGGCACGCACTCGGCGCGCACTTCACACCGCGTGCGTACGTCGAGCGCCTGGTACGGCCGACCATCGAAGAGCCCCTTCGCGCGGAGTGGGACATCGTTCGCGCGCACGTACAGCAACTCCTGACTGCCGCGAGGGAAGGGACGACGGCGCGAAGGAAGGCCATCGCGGCGCTCCATACGTTCCATCGCAGGCTCTGCGCGGTGAGTGTCCTCGATCCCGCGTGTGGCACGGGCAACTTCCTGTACGTGACGCTCGACCTCCTGAAACGGCTGGAGAGTGAGGTCTTCCAACTGCTCGCTGAGCTTGGCGAGACGCAGGCGCCGCTCCAGGTTGCCGGACTTACGGTCACGCCCGCGCAGTTTCACGGCATCGAAGTGAAGCGATGGGCGAAGGAGATCGCCGAGCTCGTGCTCTGGATTGGGTATCTCCAGTGGCTCATGCGCACCCGCGGCGATGCGGGCCACATCCCCGAGCCCGTCCTCCAGAAGTACGGCAACATCGAGTGCCGCGACGCGGTGCTCGCGTGGGACGAAATCGAACCGGTACTGGACGCGAATGAGGAACCTGTCACGCGCTGGGACGGTGTCTCGACGAAGCTCAACCCCGTGACGGGCGAGCAGGTGCCAGACGACGCGAAGCGCAGACCCGTCGTGCGCTACGTCAACGCCCGCCGTGCCGAATGGCCAGACGCAGAGTTCATCGTTGGGAATCCCCCGTTCATCGGCAACAAGCGGATGCGTGGCGCGCTGGGGGATGGCTACGTCGAGGCGCTACGAGCTGCGCACGATGACGTTCCCGAAACCGCCGACTTCGTCATGTACTGGTGGAACCGCGCGGCGCAACTTGTTCGGGACGGTCGAGCGCAGCGCTTTGGCTTCATCACGACGAAGAGCATCACGCATATCTCCAATCGCGGCATCGTCGCGAAGCACCTGCGCGCAGCGAACGCGTTACACGTGGCATTCGCGATTCCGAACCACCCTTGGGTTGACGCGCACGAAGGCGCTGCCGTTCGCGTCGCGATGACGGCCGGCGCAGCCGGCGTGTCAGATGGCCGGTTGCTGGAACTCGTTGCCGAAGACCGCGGTGAGGATGGCGCAACGATCGTTCGGTTCAGGCAGCGACGCGGTGTGATTCAGGAGACGCTCCAAATCGGAGCGAATTCCGCCAGCCTCGTATCACTCCGTGCGAACTCGGCGCTCTCGTACATGGGGGTGACGCTCGTTGGGCAAGGCTTCCTGCTTGATGCGGAGGACGAGTTGCGAGTCCGCGAGCCAGACGCCGTGAAACCGTATGTCACGGGAGGCGAGCTGAATCAACGGCGTCGGAACCGCTTCGTGATTGATCTCTACCCTCACGATGAGGCCGAAGCGCGCACGCGTTTCCCGGAGGCGTTCCAGCGCGTACTGGATAGAGTGCGGCCGGAGCGGCAGCAGAATGCCCGCCCCGTGTATCGAGAGAAATGGTGGCTCCATGCGGAACCAAGGCCGGCGCTCCGGGCAGCAGTCGCGGGCCTCGATCAGTTCATCGCGATCTGTCGAACAGCGAAACATCGGGTCTTCCGAACGCTGCCAGCCATGACGTTAGTCGAGAGCACGGTCGTGGCGATCGCGCTGGCCGACCTCTACCACCTGGGTGTCTTGTCGAGCAGGCCGCACGTTGCGTTCTCGCTCCTCGTCGGAACCCGTCTCGGTGTGGGTGACGACCCGCGCTACAACAACAGCCTGTGCTTCGACCCGTTTCCGTTTCCGTCCGCCTCAGCGGCGCAGGAAGCACGCATTCGAGAGCTCGCGAGGCACCTCGACGAGCACCGGAAGACGCGTCAAACGGCGCATCCGGATCTGACGATCACCGCCATGTACAACGTGCTGGAGAAAGTGCGCGATGGAACAACCCTCACCGCGAAAGATCGGATCATTCATGAGCAGGGGCTGGTCTCAATTCTTCGCCAGATGCATGACGAGCTGGATCTGGCCGTGATTGACGCCTACGGGTGGCCCCACGACATTTCGGATCCCGAGATCATGGAGCGGTTGATCGCGCTGAATGCCGAACGCGCTGCTGAGGAGGAATCCGGAGTTGTGCGTTGGCTCCGGCCAGAGCGCCAGCGGCCACAGGACTCGCCTGCTCCTGTACAGAACGCGCTGCCGGGCGGGCACACGATCGGCGGCCCGACGCTGAAACCGACGACTGCCAAACAGCGATGGCCCAAGCCGCTCCCGGATCGAATCGGCGCCGTCCGCACGTTCGTGAAAGCGTCTCCGCACGCCGTCGCAATCAGCGACGTTCGGAGCGCGTTCGAAGGTGCTCCCAAGAAAGATGTTGAGGCGGCGCTGGACACGCTCGCATCGCTCGGGCTGCTCCTTCGATACGAGGCCGCGCAGGGAACGCGCTGGAAGTCTGCGGCGCGTTGAGAACGCGCGCAGCGCCTACACGCGCGTCTGAACACCCGTTTTAGCGCACTTCGCAAATCAATTCGTCAGCCATCGGTACAACGGCTCCTATGGAAAGGAGAGATCGCATGATTTTCATCGCGAACGTCAGTACCGACCAACACACGTACAACGTCCATCTCGAAGTCGGCGACGACGATGCCGGCCGCGCGAAAGTAGCGGAAGCCCTGAGTGACATACAGCAGCGCTTCCTGCCGCGCGCCGAGCAGCCGAAGAAGCCCGCACCGCCGCGCGCCGCCGCGGGTTCCGCACGCACCACACAGCCGCAGCCGGGCGGGGAGGGCAGCCGTGAAAAATAGCCGTCGCTCGACGCTCTCTCTCTTCCTCCTTCTCGGTCTCGTGCTCACTGCTGCGTGCTCACGCGACAACGCCGCCAAGGGCGACATCGTCAGCATCGTGAGTGGCGCAGTCGGCCTGCAGGAAGAGCCCGCGAAATCCGCGGAGATGCTCGACATCGTCATCGATGCGTCGGATGGTAGCCCCGGCTCCATGACCACGGTCGAGAGCACGATCACAGCCGCGCTCACGTACGCCGCGGAACGCCCTGGAAGCGAGGTCCGCTTGTGGGCACTCGGTCTGGAGCTCTCCGACACGCGACTCCTCGCGTCCGTCCGGAGCACGGCACCGAAGCGCCGCGGTGAGCGCGCGCGGAAGAACGAGGCCACGCGGTTCATCGATGCGAGCCTGCCATACCTCCTCCAGGCGGCACGCCCCATCTTTGACCACCCGGCGAAGAAGCAGTCCCCGATCGCCGAAGGGATCTCCCGCGTCGCCTACTCCCGCGCGCCGGCCGGCATGCATCGGAAGATCATCGCAGTCACGGATGCGAGGCAGGTGGGCGGTCAATTGCGGATCGACCTGGAATGCGACAAGAAGCTCCCCACCGTCGAAGCCTTCGTCGCCGCACTGCACAAGCAGGCGATGCTCACGCCGGATTCGCTTCGCGACACGGACGTGCATTTCGCCTACGTCGCCCTCGGTGCAATTCCGAAGCGCGGCTGCCAAGTCACGCTCGCCCGTGCGCGGCACATCGAGAGCATGTGGCGCGCCGCGTTCACGGCCGCTGGCGCGACGACGATTGAGTTCACGACCGATGAACCTCGTCTGACCGCTACCGCCCCGATCGGAGGTGCGTCATGAAGATGCCCGATTGGCTCCTGCGGATTCGCGCAGGTTCGATCGCGATGGAAGACGCGGAGTGCGGCGTCTACAACGCGGACGAGTGCGTGACGACGCTCATCGGTCCCCCTCCGCGCGCGTTCGATCCTGTCGGGAACGAAGAAGACCGGCGACTCCAGCACAAGCGGCTCAGCACGACCCTCCGCGACGAGCTCGCGGAAGACCGCCGCGCGCGGGAAGCCGCACGAGCTGCCGAAATGACGCCGCTCGTCGCGATTCCGCTCGTCGTCGCTCTCTTCTTCATCGAGTGGTGGGCTTCTGCGCGCGTGCTCATCGGCATCGGTGGCGAGCCCGCCGCGTCCCTGGTGCTCGGCGCAGCGCTCGCCGCAGGGATCTTCGCGCTCGCTGCGTACTGCTCGCGCAAGCCGACGCGCAAGCTCGTCTACTTCCTCGTCGTCGCGGTGTTCGCCGTTCTCATCGTGGCGCTCACCGTTCTCCGCATGCGCGAGGTCGCGAGCGATGACGGCGACGTCTCAACGGACATCTCCAGCGCGATCGTGTTGGTCGTGCTGTCGCTCGGCCCTGCCTTTCTCGGTGAGGTGGTGCTGCGCAAAGCGACGGACGCGCTGCGCGTCCGTCGCGATCTCGCGATGGTCCGCCGCCAGCTGCGCGTGGAGGAGCGCGTGATCGGCGGCGCCGATACGGTGATTGGTCGTCGCGTCAGCGACATCGAAGCCTGGACCCATCAGAGCGCAATCGCGCTGGCCGAGTACCGCCGCGTGTGGGACGTGACTGTTCGCCGTCGCGCGATGGACGACACGACAGCGACGCCTCCCGCACCCGGAACCGCTCCGCGCACCGCTGTACCCCCAACGACGTAACGAAGGAGACCACTATGAAATCGATCAAACCCGTACTCTTCGCCGGCGCGAACGCCGGCGCCACTGCAGCGGTCACGGTCCTCGCCGACGCGAACGGCCGCACACACGACACCGAGTTTGCCGTCCACGTCGCCGATCCGAACGGCGAGAACCTGAGCCGGTTCGTGGCGCTGGCCACCGCGCGGGGCCTCAGCGTCACGAGCGAGCAGCAACCGATTGAAGCGGTGCTTGCTACGCGGACGGACGATGCGCCGCTCGGCATCTTCATCGACGCGCCCGCGAGCATCGCAACCGCACTCGATGCCGGCGCGCGCACCGGCCGTCCGATGCTGCTCTATGTCGCCATCCTCCTCGGGACGGGTGACCTCCTCGGACTTCGGGCCGTGCTCACGGCGTCCAATACAGCGCTCGCGGCGCAACTCGCGGCGCTCTTCCATGCGATGAGCGGCGCCACGATCCGCAGCGGCGCCGGTGCCGTCTTCGGCGTCGAGGCGTCGCCTCGCAGCATGGGGTTGGAGCCGCTCATTCGGGCGTGGTTCGCGTCGCACATGCTCGCGAACATCTACAAGGTGCTCTACAACCTCCCTCCGGTGAGCGCCCCGATCGAGGTGACGCGCGACGGCAACGCCTCGATGCCGCTCCTCATCCACGATAGCCGTGCAGGGTGGGCCGATCCGCAGACACTCGCGGAGAGCGTGCTGCAGCGGCCGGTCATGCCGATCGAGCTCGGCACCGACGTGGTGGTCGCGGAACTCGGGCCGGACGGTGACGTGCGCCTCCACGAAGCGCGGCGTCGGCGTACGGACCGGCAGATTGCGCTTCGCAACGCGTCCGTGCCGACCGTCGCCGGGATCGGCTGGCCGAGCTTCGACGCTGCGGTGCAGCGGCTCACCGCCAACACGATCTCGCCGTCCTTCCCGATCCGCACGACCGACTGAGGAGCGCGCCATGCTTGGACTCGTCATTCAATACGCGTTCGCCGCGGCGTGCCTGCTCTTCGTGGTGTCGCTGCCGATCTGGAAGCTCCCGATCGCGGCCACGCTGCGACGCGTCGCCGCAGCGCTGTTTCTCGCTGCGCTCTTGCCGTCGCTCTTTTTCGGCGTCATCGCTCCGGCACCCCCGAGTGCCGGAGCGGGTTCCAGTCCAGCGTCATCGTCATCTGGCCCGAACGCGCTCGAGGTGATCGGCGCACTCGTGCTTCTCTCCGTCGCTTCGTACGCGATTCTCGCCATTCGGAAGCGTCTCCGCACGACCTCGAAGGACGCCTGGTCGGAGTTCGTCAGTCTCCGCTCATCCGGGAAGCGTCCGGTCGGCGACCCCCGCACCACGCACACGCCATCGCTGTTCGATGAGGAGCCGGGGCCGTAGCCATGCCCGACGCGCTGAAGCAGCTGCTCGCGAACGTGCTGCTGGCACTCGGTCGGCCGGATCTCGCCCTCCGCGTGCAGAAAGACGCGTCGTACGCGCGAGCGCTCGTCAATGAGCGCCCGCGGCTTGCCGACGCGCCCGTGAGCCGCGAAGCGGCGTACGAACGGGCGCGGAAGCGACTCGCCGGGCCGCACGCGCAGACGTTCGGGACGCTGCCGAACGGCGATCCTGTGCAGGTGCGGCGCGCGCTCGCCGTCATGAGCGCGCTCGTCCTCGGCGCGACAGGCGCCGGGAAAACGCGCTTCCTGCTCTCACTCCTGCTCGACCCTGTGCGCCAGGTCATCGAGGATCTCCGGACGAATCCGCGGGCGCACCGCGACGTCACGATCGAGCTGGAGCTGATCGACCCGAAATTCGAGACGTACGACCTGTTTCGGAAGTACATCGCAGCGCTCTGGCTTGGCGCAACAGCGGAGGGGCGCGAGCTCCTGCAGCGCAGCGTCCGGGTCGTCGATTGGTCAGTCGGGTGGGTGACGCCGTTTGCGCCGTTCGATAATCACTTCGCCGAGATCTCGAACGCGTACTTGTCGCACTTGCGAACCGACGTGACCGTGCGCACGAGCGGCCACGCCTACACGGATTCGATGCGGCAGCTCGCGTACATGTTCAACTGGCTTTCGATCGAGTTGCGGTTTCCTCCGAGCTACCGCTTTGCCGTTCGCTTCATGCACGACGCCGACTACCGCGCGACCATACTCGCGAGAGTCCCCGAACCCGAAGTCCGCTACTACTTCGAGAACTTCGACACGACGATCCCCCGTCAGACGCGCGACGGCTTCCTGCGTCGGGTGCAGTACGCCACGAGCTTCCCGCAGCTGCGCGCGTCGTACGTCCCTCCTGCGGATATCGAGCGCCTCGGGCTGATTCGCGAGGCGCCGATCACGCTCGCGAACACCGCGTGCACGAGCGCGATGCCAAAGGCGCTCGGGTACGAGCGCGGCGCGTGGCAGACCACGGACTGCCTCTGCTCCGCACCGCGCCGCGACACGCGACGGCCGAAGCAGCTCGTCATTGAAGAGGCAGCGGAGTTTCTGAAAGACCCCGATGCGGAGCACGCAGACGCGACGGCGGCCGGCCTGCGCACCCTTCGTTCCGTCAACATGGGGATCGTACTCGCGGCGCAGGATTTTTCGAATGCGCTGCCAACGTCCGTTGTGCGAAACGTCCTCCTGAATACCTCCTGGATCGCGGGCTTCCGTGTACGCGAGGACGCGCAAATCTTCTGGCCGCACGTCATCGCTGATCCTGCCGACCGTCGCGCCGACAGCGCACGCCGGGACGTGTTCTTTCGCGATATGGCGAGCATGGCGCGTCAGCACTACATGCTGCTCGTGAAAGGCGAGCCGGCGCTCCCGCTCCGTGCCCCGGACGTCGCCGACCCTTCGAAGGTCGCCAGCGTCTCGGACGACGAGCTCGTGGACGTCTTCAACCGCGAGATCGCGTCGAAGTCGATGCTCCCAACCGCCACCGCGATGGGCCTCATCGCGAAGTGGGAAGCGGAGGTCGTCGAGAAGGCGTCCGTTGCACCGCCACCCGTGATGAAGAAAGGGAAGGCACCGATCAGAAGCCTCACGGACCTCAAGAAGTTCTTTGCCGGCGACGACGAGGAGGTCGTATGACGTCGAAGCTCCTCGGCCGGGTCGCGATCGCGCTGCTGTATGTCTTCGCGGCTCCGATCTACTTCGTGCAGTGGCTCCTCGGTGCGTCGAAGGCGCTGAAGCGCATGTCCGTGCTCCGAACGGGCGTTGTGACCTGCCCTCACTGTGGGTTCAACAACAACGTGGACGCGCTCATGAGCTGCCGCAGGTGCGGCACCACCGAGTTCGGCTCACGCCTCTACTGCACCGTCTGCAAGCAGGTCTCGAAGGCGTTCGCGTGCGACCGATGCACCGCGACGATCAAGGTGCTCTGATGACGCGATCGAGCACGTTCAACCAGAAACCAATCTTGAGCAGGGAGGGAGAAGCTCACCGCGACGACACCGGCATTCCTAACGCTTCACTCCCATGCCCCACGACGACATCGCCCGCGACTTCACATGGATCGTTCTCAAGAACGACGATCTCGGCAAACTGCTCGCGTCCCTCACGCCCGCAGGATTGGAGACACTTCGAACGGACTTCGAGCGCGCCTATGCGGTTGCTCTCACGATCGATGAGTTCGACGACGAACTGGATGAACGTGACGGCGCCTGGCTGGACGTTCCGCGGTTCGAAATCTCCTTCCGTGTTCAGCGCGTGCGTCTCATTCGCGCGTTGGAAAACCTCACACACGCGATCAAAACGCAGCTCGCATACGAGATCAAGATGCACACCAAGTCGAAGTAAGGGCCTTCGCCTCTCCCGTGCTCAGGTTGCCGATGCTCTGCCGTCCTGCGGCGCTGCGCGCAGGCACCGACTGATTGCTGCCAGCGATGCTGCGCACGATCGAGTCGGCATCTGCCGAAACGCGGTACGCGGGCGGCAGCGCCTCGCAACCTCCAACATTCCATCGATCTTCATCTTGAGCGAGGGGAGGGCTACTCGCTCCGGCACCACTCTTACCCATGCCTTTCTATGTCCACTGAGCGCACACCAGACTACATCTGGATTGTCCCGAAACAGTCACAGCTCGGGCGTCGGCTCGCGTCGTTCACACCGTTTGGACTGCAGATCCTGTGTCGAGAGTTTGAGAGTCTCTTCGTCCTCAAACTTCAGATCACGGAGACTGCCGAACCGAGCGTGCGAAATGGCGTCTTCCTCGACGTTCCTCGCTTCGAGCTGTCGTTCGACGCGCATGTTCTGCTCGTCGAGCACTTCCGAGCACTTCGACAAATGGCGTTCACCATCGGAACACCCGCATCACCTCTGCCGGAGTAGCCAGCCCTTCACCCCCGATGCTCAGGTTGCCGATGCTCTGCCGGCCCGCCGCGCTGCGCGAAGGCACCGGCTGATTGCTGCCAGCGATGCTGCGCACGATCGAGCCGGGATCAGCCGAAACGCGGCGCGCGGGCGGCAGCGCGTCACAACCTCCCACATTCCATCGACCTTCATCTTGAGCGAAAGGAGGATGCCGCATCGATCACCATCCACTGCCTCACTCCCTGACGTATGGCACGACGACGTTATCGCTACTTCTACCGACTCTCGAAGCCGGAAGGCGCTTTCATCATGGACGGCGAGTCCAAGATCGCGTTCGTTCCGTTCGAGGGAGACCCGGACGTGCTCGAGGAGCGTGCTCAACGCATCACCAACGCGCTCAACGGCACCGACGCACTCGCACGGTTCAACCGCGGGGACGACGATCGTTGCCCCACGTGCGGCAACCGCGTGGATCCAGATGGCCTCCCGCTCCTCTTCGAGTGAGAACCGTCCGACCACTCAGTCTCGCACATCTTCACCGCGCAGACGCGCACTGCTGAATCCACCCCCTTTACCCCACACCTGTATGACGACCATTTCACGTGCAATCCCCCAGACCACCGACGACGGCACAGTCGAGATTCCGATCTCCGCCTGGGCTGACGTGCGGCAGGTCGCGGAAGAGGAGTTCAACGCCACCATCACCTTCCACGATCACACTGGACCTGGGTCCTACCACGGCCGGGACTTTGTTCCGTTCGCGCACTATCTCGTCGAAGTCACTCTCGATGCAGAGCAAGTTGACGCCTTCGTGGAGCGGATCGACCCGCTGATCGACGCCGTCATCGAACGTCATACGCAGCAGTTCGTGCTGCCGGCAGGGATCTAAGTCGATGCTGGCATCCATCCAATCGCTCAAGCTGCACGCGACCTCGCCGGCGACGGCGGGCGCGCGAACGTTCGCGGCCGTCCTGCTGCTTGCCATCGGCACCGCAGCACGGCGCGATTCAACGGGAGCGCACCCGCCCACCTTGCGAGGTCGCGGCGCAGTCTTTCCCCTCGTCTTTGATCTTGCTTGGTCGAGAGCCAAGCCAATGGACATCGCACCGCGCGACTTCCTAACCCTCGCGCTTATGCGACAGATGACGCACGTCGACATCCTTGTTCCGCTCGCGGACAACGATGGCGATGCATTCCCGCAATCAGCATTCAACACGCTCGAGCACTTCTTCACGGAACTCTGCGGCGGCTTCACGCGTCGCGGTGATGTGGAGGGGGCATGGCGCTCGCCGGAAACCGGTGAAGTCATGCGCGACCGATCCCGGTCCTACGTCGTGACGCTCCCTGTCGAGGAGGCAGAGGAGCAGATCGCACGGATCGAGTCCTTCATCCGAAGGTTCTTCCGCCAGGAGGCGGCGTTTCTCGAACTCTCCGACACGCGGGCGACGGTGTTCTAATGGCAGACCTCTCGTATCAAGCAGGCGACATCCCGGCGCCACTCCGTTCGAACGACGCTCCGAACCCGAGCTGTCCATTGGAACTGCTCGTCTCGGATCGACCCATCGGAACAACGGAGTGGCCCGGTGATCGTCGTCGCGGCGTTGACCCGCGCGATGCGGCGGTCAGTCCGCGCGACGTGGACGCCCTCCGGTTCATTGGCCGCGCCGGCGAGCTCGCGCAGTATCAGCTGCACGAAGGCGTCTTCGGCGCCGTGAGCGAAGTCGTCGTGTCGCGTTTCGTGCGACGTGCGGTGAAACGGGAGCTCATCGTCACCTCGCGCTGGCGCGGCATCGGGATCAACCGCGTGCGACTCACCGCGCGCGGACGCGCGCTCCTCATCGCGAACGGGGTCGATGCGACCGAGATCTTCGTTCCTCGCACGCCGATCGCCGAAGGTCACATCGAGCACCAGCTCTGGATCGTGGATGCCATGATCGTCCTCGGGCAGGCGTCGCGCGCACCGGATCTCCTGTTGCCCGCGTGGGCGCTCCAGCGGCGCTTCTCCACGCGCCCGGTCGCGATTCCGGATGTCCTGGCGTCGTTCACCGAGCCCGCCGACAAGCCATCGCTCCTCCTCGGTGTCGAGATTGACCGCGGGTCGGAACGACTCACCGCCGTGTTCCTCCCGAAGCTCGAGAAGCTCTGTGGCGTGCTGGCACCGTGGGCAGGAAGCGCCGCCGCGGTCATCGTACTCCTCACGAACAACGCACGCCGCCGGGACGCGCTTCGCGCCGCGACGTCCACGCTGCCGCTCCCGGTCCTCGTCGAGATGCTGCCGAATGCGCCGGGCAGGCCCGGCATCGCGGACTTGCGGAAGACGTTCAGCTTCGTGCGGTAGATGCTTCAGCCGCGCAGCATGCGGCGAACCGCCAGCCCCGCCTGGCCGAGCGCGCGCATGATCTTGCGGCGCAGGGGCGGCTCATCGACCGCCCACACCGGTGTCGCGGGAGTCGTGCGTCGCTCCACCCGTGTTGGCGCACCGCGTCCGCGGTGGCCAGACGGTGGCGGAACGGGGTGCGCCGCGGCTGGGGCGGAACGGCGGAGCGGAACGACGCGCGGTGCGCTAGCCGGGGGAGCCGGCGCGGCTGGTGTGGGCGCGACCACCCGTGCCCATGCGGCACGCGCGCCGGCCATGATGGACGTGCCGACAGGGCGTGCAGCACCGCAGACGTCGCACGCGTCGACGTCTGCGGGATTCGAGGTCTCACAGACCCGGCACGACCAGGGCGGCATCATCGCGTCGTCCGAATGAGTGTCCCGCGCAAGGTGGGTGCCGGCACGGATGCCTTCGTGTCGGAAGAAGGGCGATCGACGACCAGCGTGCCGCGTAGACGACTCGCCGCGGCGGTCGTGCCGGGCTTCGCCTTCAGCACGGCGAGCACGTCACGCGCAGAGGGGCGCGCGTCCGCGTTCGCACTCAGCATGTGGCGAACGAGCATGTTGAACGGCGCGGCGATGCGGTCGAAGGCGAGCGGCAGGGGCCGGCCGCTCAGAATGAACTCGTGTGCGTACTGCGCGCCGTGCTCCGCGAATCGCGCGAAGGCCGCACCCCCGAGGGTGTACGTCGCGAACAGGAGCCCCAGCGAGAAGATGTCCGCCTTCGTCGTGAGCGTGCGGGGATCGACCGGCTCGTCCGGCTCTGAGGTGTAGTGCGCGATCTCCGGCGCGAGGTAGACCGAATCGCCGACCACGGCCCCCGGCGCAGGCGGCCGCATGGTGAAGAAGCTGTCATCGAAGTCGATGAGCTTCGTGACCAGCGCGCCCGCGGCCGTCGTCTTCGTGAGCACGTTATCGGGCTTCAGATCGCCGTGCACGATGTTGGCGTCGTGGAGGATTGCGACGCTGTGCGTGATCGTCTTGAACAGCAGCAGCCGCTGCGCGTGCGGTAGTGCCGCGATGTCGTCGGGCGAGAGGTGCGCCATCTCGATTCGGTCCGTGACCTTGTAGTACGCGGTCCCCTCCCGGAAGAAGGCACGCGTGACGACGAGGTTCCCGCCCTCACCGCAGCGATGCTGCAGTGCCTCCATGAGCGCGCGATGGTGCTGCTCGAACGCCACGCACTGCGCCCGCTTTCGCCGCCGCGTGTCCTCGCTCCCCGGCCCACCGGGAACCGGGAAGCGCGGCGTGAGGAACCGCTTGAGGAAGTACGTGACGCCGTCGCGTTCCGCGAGCGCCCACTGGCACTGGCCGCCGCCCGCTGTCGAGAACGTCGTCACGAGTCTGTAGCCGTGGATTACGTCGCTGTGCATGGGATCTCCTCGGGCTGACGCGCGTCGGGTTGGAGCGCCTCGTACGTCGTCCGGTACTGGCCCCACAGCGTCGCGCGTGCGGCCCCCGGATCGTCGGCCTGGTCGATCGGGTGGAGATAGGTCTCCTGCAGGAAGCGGTAGCGATCGGCGAAGGCGCGACGAAGGGCTCGGTGCGAACTCCAGCCGATCGCGACGAGCGCAAGGGAGGCGTCATCTGCGGCGGTCCGTGCGACCCGATCACGGAGCGTCGATTGCCACTCGTCGGTGGAACGAGCCTCCATGAGCGCGGCCAGGAGGAGCGCCTCGAAGTGCATGGGGGTAGCGACGTAGCCGAAGCAGCCGTCCGTCGCCGCAATCACGATGCAGGGCGTCGGGAGCGCGAACTCGCGCGCGTCGATGTAGAACGCTTCATCCGCGGTGATGCAGTTGGAGATGGAGGAATCGTTCGTGAGGTTCGCGAGCGCGTCGCTCGGTGTGCGCAAGTGATCGACGGTGAGTTGCTGCAGGCCGGCAGTCGGTGAGAGGGCGAAGCAGCGCGAGTCCCCTGCCCAGAGCACGGTCGCATGGGCCGTGTTCGCCTTCGGCCGGACGACCGCGATCGCGGCCGTGGTGGGGAGACGACGGAAGAGGGTGCTGCGAAGTCGTGAGCCGCCGACGCGGCCCCATTCGGAATCGTACGCGTGGAGGTCGTGCGCCAACTGCTGCACGAGCACCGCGGCGAGCGCCTCCGGCGTCACATCGGGGAACGGTGCCGCGGTCCGGAGAAACTCATCGGCGCTATCGCGCGCAACGCGCGCAGCGTAGTAGGCGCTGGTCCGAATCCCCTCAGAGCCACCGCAGCGCATGGAGCCGCTGCCGCCAAGCCCGTCGAAGACGCCGATGGTCGCACGCGATCCCGCAACGCGCAGCAGCGGGTCCGCGTCTTCCCCTTTGCCGTCGATCTTGGCTGCATTGAACGAAATGCTGGTGAGTGCCGGTGTCGTGCGGACACGCAGCTTCGAGAATGGCATGGTCATGTGGTCGTCCTCGCGGATACCGCAGACGGCGGCGCGCATCGCCACCGCCTGCGGCCACGCGTCTAGCTCTTGATGCTGTTGACGATCGCATCGAGCATCGTCTCGGCATCGAGTTCCGAGAGGCCCTCACCGGCACGAGAGGGGTAGTGAATGGTGTTCTCCCAGTGCGTGGCGATGTCCGTCCAGGGCGTCGCGTCGGGCGCGAAGATCACCATCCGCTTCGCGTCCTTGCTCACGCTCTGCGAGAACCAGAGGTCGGTGAGCTCGCTGAACGACGTCGGGGCGTCGGCGGGGTAGTTCGCGGGCCGGCCACCCTGCGCCTTCTCCAGCGGGTGCGCGCTCGCGTCCGAGCGCAGGACAATGATGTGACGCTGCTTCTTCGCGTCGGTGCTCCAGTCCGACTTGATCGCCTTGAAGACGGCTTCGAGGCCGCTCTCGGGCTCATCGCCGCCGCCGAGCGGCTCGATGGCGTTGACGTAGCGCTCGAACTCCGCCTGGTGCGCGGGCAACTCGAAGAACGGCGACTGTTCGAAGGCGCGGTCGCCGTCGCAGTACACGTCGCGGAAGACGAGGACGCCGACGCGGACGCGGCTGATCGTCTTGCCCTTCGAACCGAGCGCGGTGAGGAGCTTTGGGTAGAACCCGATCGCCTGCTGCTTCACCGTCTCGATGACGGGTCGCATGCTGACGGTCGCGTCGATGACGTCGAGGATGTCTACGACGTAGGGCTGCTGCTGAGGGTCCTGCATAGGGTTTGTTGTCCTTTCTCTCGTTTCTCGCGTGTGCGCTGCGAGTCACGTTGCACATTGCCGATCGATCGGTTGCGGATTTGCGACGCGCGCTAAATCGACGCGTCATTCAGGTGTGCAGTGGAGACGTTCAGACGAGTGAACACCTGGGCGCGCGCAAGTGCCGTGAACTGAGGAAATACGAAATCGGACGTCGTGGCGCTTCGCCGAAGCGGAGCTGCGAGTGGAGGATGAGGTAAAGAAGCGAGGGCGAATGCGGAGAGAGGCGGGTATGCGGAGGGGGTCTTCGGGTCGTCTTGTTGGGAGGTGACGTCGGTGCGAAGAGCAGTCCGGCGCGAATCGTTCGGCCGGCGTTCGGTCTACATCGCCTCTTCGGGGCCGAGGATTCGCGAAGGGATCGCGAGCTACCGTTTTACGATGCTCGTGTGAGCCTCTAGGGCGCGTTCTCCGCTGCTCCCGCACCTGATCGCGGAGCAACGCGTCGGAGGCGTTCCAGCAAGCGTCAGGCGCGAGACTATGGCCTTACGCGGATGCTCGACCATGCTCACGCGGCCCGCGCCGCGGGGCCATCCGATGCGTTCGTGGCTTCAACAAGCCAATCTCGCACGACGAAGGACGCCCGGACGTCGTCTTCGTTGTAGCGCAGCACACGATCGCGCGCGGCAGCGTTCACGGCCGGATTCGCCCAATACTCCGCCCACCACGCAATCGACTGTCCCCCGCCTGGATCGTCGTCTCGCCACGCGAACTTTGCGAGCTTCGCGACCGTCTTGAGGCTTTCGCCATCGGTCGGAAGCACGAGGCAGCGGCGCACCTCGCGCCGAAGATCGATGAAGTGCTCCATGAAGTCCTCCAGCGCCCGTGAGCTGCCGTGCGCCGCTGCGAGCCGCCGGAGGGTCGTCTCCTCGTGCGAGGAGTAGATGTACACGGCGTACGTGCCGCGCGTTGTCAGCTCTTCCAGCTTCTCAAGGAAGCGGCGCCAAACGGTGGCCTCATCCTCCGGGTGCGCCGCGCAGACGGGCTCGAACACGCCGAAGGCCGTCTCTGCGAACCCCGGCGATCCCCACGTGGCAGCGCCCGTCCGTCGCGTCAGGAGGCCATGCAGGTACACGAAGGGCTCGGGGGTGTTCTCGATGTCGTAGGAGATTTCTACATCCACGGCAGGCGGCGTCCAGCGTGTGAGGACGATCGGGACGCCCGACTTCACGGCACGCGCCCGCATCGGCCACGTGCGCGCTGATACTGCTCCGATGCCGTCCACCTTCAGGAGCTGCTCGGGCGTGGCGATCGCGAGGTCGGCAACGGTCCGGATGCCGATTTGAATGAGCGCGTCACGTTTCGGCGCGCCGATGTTCGCGAGGGTCGTGAGGTCGTCCGAGGCAACGAGCTCCTTCCAGCAGTGCTCTTGCCACTCGCAGTGCGCACATTCCGTCTTCCACGCCGGGCCGGGGGTCTCGTCCCCTTCGCGGATGCCGACGACGCGCTGCGTCGCGCCCGCGTACGCGCCGCGGTAGGGCGCGAGGTCGATCGTCTGCCACTCATTGTGGTGATCGATGATGATCGCTTCGGTCGGCCACCAGCCCTGCTCGGATGCGAGCAGTTCAGCGTACGCGGAGAGCTGGAGTGCGTACGGCAGCTTCACGCGCGTCTTCTTCGGCGTCGTGTAGGCGCCGCCGTTCTTGATCTCAACCGGGATGTAGGCGTGCTCGCCGAGCATCGACGGCTGCGCGACGCGTTGCAGCAGGTCGGGTTCGCCGGCGAGGCCGATCGTTTCGAGATAGCCGTGGTAGATCAACGCCGCGCCGGCGCGCATCAGCTCACGCGTGGCGGCGATGCGTTCCGCGGGCGTTCCGTGGGGGACCGTCGCGTAGTCGAGTCCCGCGATGACGTCTTCCTCGTGCTCGCGCCCTTCCTCCCACAGGAGCTGACGAACGGTGGTCGGCGGCAGCTTCACGGCGGGATCACCGTACGCGTCGAGATAGATGCGCTGCGCGCACCGAGCGAGGTTCGCGATGTCGGTTGCAGTGAGCAGAGGGAGGGTGGGTTATGCGCCTGGCCCCGAATCAAGTCCCGCTAACACGTCTGCATAGAACCGCTGCTTCGACAGCTCGCGCTCCGCAGCAGCTATCAGGGTCGCTTCGACGTGCTTCGCATCAGGGAGGAGGGTTGCCGCGGCGCGCGTCGGCTTCCGCACTTTGCGCACAGCTGCGGGCGTGAGGGCAGCTCCCAGCCGACTCAGACGATCCTCAAGGCGTGGCGTTGAGTACGTGGCGCGGTCGAGGTCCGCAGTACGCAGGTCGCTCATTTCATCCGCGCCGCCCTTCGAGATGGCTTCCACGAGCGACGCGACTGCGGTGAGCAGGCGTTCACTGAGGTTCGTCAGCCGAAATGTTTCCCCTGGCCGGGTCTCTCGGGCGAGCACGACCCGCCACGCGAGAACGTGAAGGTGCGCCTTCATCAAGGCGCTGACGAGAGGCGCGACGCCGTAGATTCGCGCGGCTTTCGCGTCGCCGCCGTAGACCTCTTCAAGGAGTGCCGGGATCGCGTCGATTCTGAGGCGATTCTGCAGGAGCCCGAACACGCCAACGGCGGGCGGGAGCACGAGCATGTTGTTGATCTGGAAGTTCGCCTCAAGCAGCCGTTGCATGCCGCTGCTCAAACGCGCGATCCGGGTCGACGCCGCAATCGCTGCGGAGTGCGGCTGGACGCTCAGCAGCTCCGCGGCAACGAGCATTTCGAGCTCGGCCTGCGTGAGCAGCCGACAGAAGGGCAGCGACACGTAGAGTGACCGGCCGCGGAGCGTCCTTCCGCCGAGTGTGCCGGGCGTGATCGCCAGCCACACGCCCGGATGGAGCCCGACGATCACGTGGTCAGGCGGCGCGACACCGGCCCGCGCCGCTGCCTTCTCGATCAGCGCATGCAGCTGCGGCGCGGCGTCAGAGGCGAGTAGGTGCATACCGTCGTAGTCAGCGCGGTTGGACCGGATGACCGCGGCGACCTTCGGGAGCGGGCGCAGTGCTTTGAAGACCCCACCGAACGCTGCGATCACGATCATTACCTTGAGGATTCCGATCGGGACGAAGACGGCGGAGAGCGCGAAGATCGTGAAGAGAATGAGGGCGGCAGTCCCGAGGGTCAGCGCGACGAACCACAGCGCGACGACGACCACGACGAACGGGAGCAGACGTGCGACGGTACGGAGGTGGCCTCGAACGAGACGGACGAAGAGCAGGATCAGCATGACCAGGAGGACGCTGCCGAGGATCACGGACTGCGCGCCGCGCACGATCCCGTGCACGACAGCCGCGTGGTAGCAGCCATCAGCGGCGACACGCTGGACGTCATCGAAGAGGGTGCAGAGCGTGTACGCGTCGAGCACCGCGAGTTTCTCTTCAGTCACGCTCGGCGCTGCCGTCCGGAGTTGGTCGCGGAAGGCGGCGGACTGGTACGCGCCAAGGCCCCACGCGATGACGAGGCAGATGAGCGGGAGGACGATGAGGCTCCAGAGCGTGCTGAGAGCGAGCTTCGTGCGCAGGGGGTGTTGGGGGGAGTCGCAGCGCAGCGTAGGTGGTTTCTACCCAGCGGACAAGGACCGCGCGCTAACGCCAGTGGTCTGCGCGGCAGCATTGCCCACCATCCCCACAGGGAGTAAAAACACACCGATGGCAACGAAGGCGAAAAAACGGACGAAGGGGAGCGGGAAGGGATCAGGCGGCGGAAAGGCGGCATCTCTCGGCCCGCGCTACCAAGCCGGCGTGGCGAGCTTCTTTGCCGTGCACATGCTCGCGGAGCATGCCGCCGTTCCTGTGTGGAAGCTCCCGCCTGACACCACCGTGGTCTCGGTTCGCTGCGAGGCGGACGAGAAGATCGACGACGTCGTGATCCGTCTCGCAAGCGAGGGCATCCTCTACCTGCAGGCGAAGCGAACGGTCACGCTCAGCGACGCGAATGACTCCCCGCTTCGCTCCGCGATGGATCAGTTCACGCGGCAGTACCTCCATGCTCGCGACCGCACGGGCAACGGGATCTGGAATCGTCCGCTCGACGACAGGGACAGGTTCGTGCTCGTGACGCGTTCGGCGTCGAGCGCACCCCTCCGGAACATGGCTGCTGACCTTCTCGACCGCATCCGAGAGCTCGATCCGGCGATGGCCATGGCCGCTGCGGCTCGTATCCCGCCGGAGGAGCGTGCCCTGAAAATTTTGGTGGCGCTCGTCACCGACGCGTGGAAAGCGGCCACCGGCAGCGCACCGTCCGACACGGACGTTCGCGCGGTGCTGCGCTACGTGCACATCGAGACCCTTGATACAGAGCCATCGGAAGAGCACGAACGAGAAGCTCGGAAGCTCCTCCGCGACGACATCCTTCGGAGCCCTGCGGACGATGAGAACGCGTGGACCATCATTACGAACGCCGCCGGAGCTGCGAGCGGTGCGCAGAGTGGGCTCAATAGGGCCGAGCTCGAAGCATCCCTCCTCGCCACGCCCATCGCTCTGAAGAGCGTCCGGAGCTACGCCGCGGATATCGCCAAGCTCACGACAGGAAGCGAGCGCTCCCGGCGCATTCTGGAAGACTTCGCGGGCATTTCAGTGTCTGGTGGCGTGCTCCACATCGATCGCGCCGCGACGCAAGCGCTCATCGCAGCGTCAGCCGCCAACTCGCTCCTCGTAATCGGTGAGCCTGGCGCAGGCAAGAGCGGTGCAGTTCACGATCTGTACGTCCGCGTCCGCGGCGCCGGACGACCAATCGTCTTGCTCGTGGCGGACGCCCTAAATGCGCCGAGCGAGACCGCGCTGAAGAACGACCTGCAACTCGAACACGATCTCATCGACGTGCTTCGCAACTGGCGCAACGTCGAACCCGGTCTCCTCATCATCGATGCGTTGGATTCGCTCCGGTCGAATGGGACGGGGTCGACGCTCCGACGCGTCATCGCCGCAATCATGCGCGAGGGGTTGAACTGGCGGATCGTCGCATCCATTCGGACATTCGACCTCCGGCGCGGTACCGAACTGCAGAAGCTCTTCCGCGGTTCGTCAACGCCAGAGATTCCAGACGACCTTCGTGATCCCGAGTTTGCGGCGTTCCAACACCTCCGTCTCCCACGCCTGTCTGATGCAGAATTGGCGTTCGTCGGTTCGGAGGCGCCGCATCTCGGCGCCGTCATTGCGTCCGCGCCCCCCGCGCTGCGCGAGTTGCTGCGCGTCCCGTTCAATCTATCGCTGCTCGCGCAACTCCTTGAAACCGGCACGGGAGAGAGCGATCTCGCCGCCGTTCGGACGCAGCTCGATTTGCTCGAACTCTATTGGAACGAACGCGTGATCCGCGATGGTGTCGGGGCACCTGCTCGGGAGGTTGCGCTGCGCCACATCTGCGAACGCATGATTGCGAAGCGGGCGTTACGCCTATCGCAGGCGGTTCTCGACGGCGCTGACGCCGCCGCGCTTCCCGATCTCCTCGAGCATCATGTCCTCGCCGAGCCTCTCGACAACGCCGGTCATCCGGAAGGGACGGAGATCGCCTTCGCGCATCACGTCCTCTTCGACTACGCGACAGCGCGCCTCGTCTGCCGGAAGCCAGCGAACGACTTCGCGTCGCTCCTGACCGATCGGAGCCTGCCGCTCGTGATCTGGCCGAGCCTCATGATGCATCTCCACCACGAGTGGGGGCGGGGTGCATCGCGCGTGCGTTTCTGGACGACCGTCTTCGCCGTGATCGAGAAGAGCGGGGTGCCCTCGCTCTCGCGCGTGATTGGACCGATGGCCGCCGCGGAACTTGCAACGACGCCGGACGATTTCATGCCGCTCCTCGGTGCGCTGAAAGGCGCGGATGCGACGAAGCGCGAGACGGCCGCGAAGGCGCTGCAGTTCGTCGTGATGGCCGTGCACGCAGGGGACCGGCCGTTCATCGGCGCTGGTGCGGGTCCATGGGCGGCGCTGGCGGCTGCGGCGGCTCCAGGCGCAGCTGCCCCGGTGATGTATCCCCTCGCGAACCACCTGCTCCGCCCGGCGAACGAACGGCACGCGGAACTCACGGACGCCGAACGTGCGAATTACGGCGTCGCTGCCCCCGCCCTGCTCGCGTTTGCGTGGAGCGAGGGCAGATACCAGCCGCTCGTACGCATCGGGATCATCGGCGTCGCACGCACCTACGAGAGCGATGCGGATGCTTCGCGCACGCTGCTCCGTCGCGTACTGGAGCCCGAGCGTGTCGCGGCGGTCGGGTACGAGGAGCTGCCGTGTCTCGCACATGAAGCGAAGCGCCTAATGAAGGTCGATCCCTCCTTCGTGGCGGAGATCTACCGGGCCGCCTTCGCCTTCGAGGACGCGTCGAAGGACACCGTCCCGCTCGGCGGTGGTGCGCTCCTGTCGATGGTGATGAGCCGGACGCAGTGCTATCACAACGCATGGACGGCGCTCGCATCGGCATATCCAGCGTTCATCGAAGCGCATCCGACCGAAGCGACGCGTGCCCTGATCGACGCTGTCGCAGGGTATGACGCCCGCAAAGAACGGTACGAGGCCGTCCCCGAGGCAACCTTCACAGTCGGCGCGCAGTCCGCGGTGGTGCGAACGGACTACAGCGCGATGTGGGACGGCGATTCGCTCCGTGAGGACGTCGGGAAGATGCTGGGCGCTTTTGAAGCTGCGATCGTGACCTTCGCTGGAAAGGGAGACACATCCGCGCTGACGGCGATCTTCACGACCCTCGTTGCGAACAACCCGCACGCAGCGCTCTGGCGCCGCGTCATGCTGGCCTCGTGCCGCGAACCTTCCGCGATGAAGGAGTTCGTCCTCCCGATGCTCCGTGAGCCAGCAATACTGCTCGCCTATGACATGCACGGTGCGGCGCGGCGTGCATTGCCTGCGCTCATGCCGCACTTCACGGAGCCAGAGCGAGAGGCGGTTGAGCACGCGATCCTCGCGATGCCGGGGAGTGTGCCCGCCGACGAGGTTGAATACGCCACGCAGCGGCGCGATCGGCTCGCACGCGCGCTGCCTCGGGAGCTGCTTGTCTCGACCGAGATGAAGGCGCTGCGTGAGCAGCTTGACCCGGCTGCATCCGGACAGACCGCGGAAGCACAGGACGCGGAAGGACAGGACGACGACAACACGCCGCCGCCTGGATGGCGTAGCCGCTTTGCCGATGACGAAGCGTCGTTGCACCCTGCGGTTCAGCCGCTTGAGGAGATTCGATCGAGGTACTTGAACGAGGCCGCACCGCTGGAGGAGCACGCAGCGATTCTCGCCGCCATCGGCGCCGCGGACTCCTTCCTCATCGAACATGACGACATCGATCCGGCAGATCGACGCATCGTTGAAGAAGCGTCGATCGCGACGGCGATCACCGTCGCGCGCAACACAGATTTGAAGCCGAACGACGAAGCATTCATCCGCGTGCGCGAACTCCTCCTCCATGCCGCCACGAGCCCGTATCCGGAGCTCAATCCCGAAGACGAGCAGCGGTGGGATACCGCGCACCCGTCATACACCGCAGGGACGCGGACATCCGCCGCCGAGGGGATCGTGTGGCTGGCGGGGCGTGCCGCTGCCGTAGGTGATGCAGAAGTGCTCACGGCGCTCGAAAAGCTCAGCCGCGATCCCGTCGCGAGTGTGCGGATGAAGGTCGTGCAGAACGCGCAGGTGCTCTCGAAGCACGCGCCGGACATGACGTGGTCCATCCTCGACTACGCAGCCGACGAGGAACTTCGGATCGGCGTCGCTGCGCACGCGTTCTATGCCCTCCGCCGTGTCGCCGGCACCGAGCCTGGTCGCGCGGAGCAGATCGCCATTCGGCTGTTGCAGCGCTTTTCGAAGCCGGACGCTCCCGAGCTACTGCGAGACGAAGCCACCTACTTCCTGACGGGACGCTATCTCCATGCGGGCGAGCAAGTCGCGGAAGAGTGGTTGGAGCAGGTGCTGACGCAGGCCGAGGTGGACCCGGAGATCACGGGTAGCGCCGTCCATGGCATCCGCGACGCGCTCACGGAAGAGGGCGACGACGCAGCAGCGATCCGCGAGCGGGCGTTTCAGCACGCACGCGCCGTGCTCAAGCCGAGTGCTCGCGCATACAGCGACGCATTGGCACGCCCCGCGTCCGCGGCGCCCCTGACGGATGACGAGATGGAGCGTCTGCAGAACCACATGCGGGTCATTGAAACGGTCGCACTCGAAGCGCACTACGGATGCGGCACGTCGTTAGACGAAGAGCGCGAGCTGACGCCGGAAGCGAAGACGCGCCGCGACCGCATCGTGAAGCGGTTCTTCGAGGATTCGGGCGCACTCATCGACGACCTCATCGAGACAGGGTTCGTCCAAGCATCACATCACGTGCTTGAAACGCTCGTCGCCTTCATCGACCTCGATCCGCGAGGGACGTTTCTCCGCGCGCGACGACTCCTTGAGCGTGCCGCACCGGGCGGGTACGTGCATGAGCATGAAGCGGTTCGCCTCTTCATCAAGATCGCGGAGCGGTATCTCGCCGATTATCGAGACCTCCTCGAAGCTGACGACGAGTGTCGCGACGCGATCGTAGAGATGTTGGGGCTCTTCATCGAGGCTGGATGGCCCGAGGCGCTGCGCCTCGCGTTCCGGCTCGGCGACCTGTTTCGCTAACACAAGGGTTCGGGATCGCTTCCGCACCGACCATGCGATGACGCGTGTTGCGCTGTTCGCGGTACCGCGCCATGCTGCCTTTCGATGCAGCAAGCGCCGACGACGACCACGCTCGAACGGTTCACCACGACGTTCTTTGGCTACGGATCTTGGGCGGCGCCGATCTGGATTGTCGGGATGGAGGAAGGCGGAGGCGCGACAGTCGCGGAGGTCACATCCCGACTGGCTGTATGGGAGCAACGTGGTGGCCGCGACCTCGAAGACTTGGTGCAGTATCACCACGCGATCGGCATCACAAAGCACATGAATGCGGATGCTCGGATTCAGCCGACATGGGCCAAAATGATTCACTTGCTGTTCGGTGCACGAGGACTCCCATGCGACACGGAGCAAGTGCGCTCGTTCCAAGCGCGCGACTTGGGCCGCAGCAACGGCGATACGTGCATCCTTGAGTTGCTGCCGCTACCGTCGCCGAACGTTCGTACGTGGACGTACGCGCCCTGGAACGTGCCATACCTTCGCGATCGCGAAACCTATCGGCAGCATCTTATTCCGGAGCGCGTCGAGCGCATGCGAGCACGCGTTTCTACCTACCGGCCGAAGGCGGTCGTCTTTCTCGGGATGTCCTACTTAGAACACTGGCAGAAGATCGCCGGGAAACCGCTGGAGGTGCAGGAAAACGTCGCACTCGCGGGAGGTGACACCCTCTACGTCGCGGTGCGTCATCCGGCATCGCGTGGCGTCACGAACGCCTATTTCCGCGGCGTCGGTGAGTTGATCTCGCGGCGGCTTGTTCAATGAAGATACCTACATCGTACGGACGGGCAGAGGGACTTCTCTTGTCTCGCTTCCGCGCGGTACACGGCGGGCGATGCCCTTCTGCTTGCCTTTAGGCTTGGTGACTTGTTCCGCTAAGGCAGGTGACGGGAACCACTCGGGCCGGTTCCGCGGTCGTTGCCGCTACTTTGAGAGCGCCACTTCCATTTCGTTGATCGCTGCCTCCCGGCCCTTCTCCTTTGCCGTCTTCGCGAACCGCTCCTTCCTCTTGCCTGTGAACCTGTTCAGGAGCGGGAGGTAGCGACCCTGTATCTCGCGGGAAGCGAGGACGGCAGGAGTGACGGTAAACTTTCGCTTCTTGCGCTTTGGAGCCGATTGCGTCGTGGCGGGTGATGGAACGGGAGTCTGTGCAGCATTCGACGTTCTACTTCGCCGGCCGCGTTGAGCACGCGACGTCGGCTTTGCTCGCTTGCTACGACGCGGCGCGGCTGGAGAACCATTGCCGACTTTCGAAGTACCACGCTCCGCAACCACTCCTCCGGCCGCGTCACGTAGCCGCCGCAGCCGATCCTCCAACTCGCGAATTTCGCGCGCCATGTCGGCAACGTAGCCCCGTATCTCCGCCGCCGTAATCTGTCGCGCTTGACGCAGTCGTTCTAAGACATAGCTCGCCTGACCAGGCGACAGACTCGGGATCTCTCTCGGACGCGCCACATGAGCCTCCTGATGGGTCGATCGATTGTAGCTGACTTCAGCGAATGCCAATCCGGTGGTCCACCGCCACGATCATGACTCGCAATCAGTCTGTTATCGTGCGGCTTCGTTACGAGGAGGTCGGACCGGATGGCGATTCAGCTCTGCTACGTCTGCGTCCACAATCACCCGAAGGACGCGAGCGAGCAAGCTCCATCGTACGCGGACTGCGAGCGCTGCAAACGGCCCACGTGCAAGAAGCACGGTCGAGCGATCGACTCGGATCGGTTCTTCTGCATCCGCTGCTTGAAAGAGTTGGGGCGCTGAAGAGTCGGCGCGCCGCCACTACTGCACCCGCCATTCAACCGGGCCGGGCTGCCAAAGAAATAGACCGAAGCCTCGCGAGACGCGCACGTTTTGCACGCGACCGTTGACTGCCCATTTCGATGCGACCTGCACCGTGAACAGGTACGGTTGGTCGCGGGCAAGGACGGCGTGCAGCTCGTGGTAGATCGCGCGGCGTGCGGCTGGATCGAGCTCGCGACGTCCACGGTCCATGAGCGCATCGGCCTCGCGGCTTCTGTAGCCGCCGACGTTCAGACCTTCTGGTGCGAGCTGCGATGAATGAAAGAGCGCGTACGGATCGGGATCGACCTCGTTGTTCCACGCGAAGAATGCGGCCTCGAAGTTCCGGTGCAGCACGCGGTCGAAGAATGCCGCGCTGTCCATTGCACTGATCTCCATCCGGACGCCGATCTGCCGGAGCGCGTCTTGAAGGATCTGCGCCTGATCGCGCGCCGTGGGACTCACCGGGATGAGCATGGTGAATGCAAACGCGTGCCCGCCGCGATCGAGCGTTCCGTCGCCATCGACATCGCGCCAGCCGGCCTCCCGCAGGAGCGACGCAGCTTCGCGGAGATCGAATGGAGCCGGAAGGATCGCGGGGTTGTACGCCCACTGGTCCGGCGTGAACGGGCCACTCACCGGCCGCGCCTGGCCGTGATACAGGCGGTCGACCACGGCGTCCCGGTCGAAGCTCAACGCGAGCGCGCGCCGCGTGCGAACATCACGGAACAGCGGGTGCTCGAGATTCCAGGCGAAGCAGTTGTAGGCCAGCAGCCACGCATCGACGAATCGAACCTGCCGCAGGACCGCGGGCTTGTCTTTCTCCCGCCACCAGATCTCGTTGCTGACGCGGCCGACGTCGAGGTCGCCGCGCATGAGTGCGTTCCACGCCACGGTGTCGTCGGAAACGATGCGGAAGAGAATTGATCCAATCGCGGGCCGCTCGCGCCAGTAGTCTGGTCTGCGCACGAGAAGGATGCTCTGGCCGGTCTTTCTTTCCTTGAGCACGTACGGACCTGTGCCCACCACGGCGGTCGTCTTCATGAAATCGACTCCACGACCGTAGACGCGCTCGGGCAGCACACCGATGTTGAACGCGAGGAGCTGCGCGGCACGTGCCTCAGTGAAGACCACGCGCACGGTGCGGTCGTCGATGGCGACAGTCCGCGTCCGATCGAGGCTGCTGAACGCGGCCGAGAACTGCGGGGAGTTGTGCTCAAGGATGGCGTTCAGTGTGAAGACGACATCGCGGCCAGTGACGGGCGTTCCATCGCTGAAAGTCGCGCGCGGATCGAGATGGAGCAGGTACTCCCTGCCGCCGTTGTTGATCTCCCACCGCACGGCGATGCCCGGCGCCGCCTGCAGGTTCTGATCAAGTGCGATGAGCGGATCGTGGACGTAGGCCAGCACCTGCCGCTCGTCTTCCTCGGTATGCAGAATGTAGTTGAGGGTCTTGACGTCGGATTCGATGCGGCGGACCACGCGTCCGCCGTCCGCGGGCTCTTGTCGCTTCGAGACCGCGGTGCCCTGATGCACTTCGCGTGAGCACGACCACACCAGCGCAAGAGCGAGCGCGATGACTATCCCGCGTTTCGTTCGCCGCACCAGCGCATCGCGATGAGAACGCACGCCGCTGATGTTCATGTCAGTGAAGCGCCGCTTGTGCGAGGAGGTCCGCGCTACAATCAGGCCAGGGCTTTCGTAAAGACACATAGTGGGCAGACGCGTAAACGACTCCTAGTTGGCCGCGTCGCGGGGTGGATCGAAAGGCCGCGCAGGATCATCCGCAGTGACGTACTCGCGGACGTAGCGCACGACGGCGGTTGTCGCTTCTCGGTTCTCCACCGCCTGCCGCAGATTGTCGAGCGCATTGACGCTCGCGAGCGTCACGCCGGCCGAGGTGAAGAGCGTCACGAGTTCGCGCGCGATGACTTCGGCCTCGGCCCACTCCTCGCGGCGTAGTAGCTCCTCCGTGGCGTCGAGATTCACAAAGCCTGCCTCGCCCGGCATCCCGAGCCCTTCGTAGACGGCGGCGATCTCGTACAGTCGGTCGAGCGCATCCACCTCGCCGCGCGCGAGCCGAATCATCGCGACCGTCCACTCGCTCCGCGTCTCTTCGGCCTCGTTGCCAAGCGCGTGGAACGCCTTGACCGCAGCGCGGGCATCCCTCATCGCTGCGTCGAGATCGCCGAGTCGCAGATTGCATTCGGCAAGGTTCGTTCGTACTCGCGCCGCTTCAAGGCGCTGTCCGAGCTGTTCTTCAATGGGGAGAAGCGCACGGAGCGTATCGCGTGCCGTCGCGACATCTCCTTGCTCGATACGAATGAGCGCGTCCAGCATCATCGTCTTCGCGAGCGGGGCGGTGGTGCCGTAGTCTTCCAACGCCGCGCGAGATGTGGTGAGCGCTTGCAGGGACGCGGCGTAGCGCGTCATCTTGAAGAGCGTCACCGCGAGCGTGTAGCGCGCCTGGCCGACCTCGAACGCCGCATCGGGATCGGGGAGTGAGGCGTAGAAGCTCTCCGCGAGGATCGCCGCGTCGATCGCCTCCTCATAGCGCGCGAGCATCCGCAGCGCGTTTGAGCGTTGCTTCCACACATGCCCGAGGTGGCGGCGACTCTCCGCATCATGTAGTGCGAACGCGACGAGCTCCGCGACGCCGAGGAGGAGGAGCGCGTGCTCCGGCTTCCGGTCCAGCTCCGGCGCAGCGGCGGCGACCAACCGCCGCACCATCGCACCCGTACAGACCTCGGGGTGCTTCGCCACGACGCCGTCCCACGTGTCGGCCGGCTGCTGCGCGAGTTGCAGGTAGAACGCATCCGCGGCGCGCGCCTCCCGCTCGGCGCGCTCGTCGTCGCGCACGAGGTCTGCCCATAACGCCTCGCGGTCGGCGTCTGCCTCCTCGTCCGCAACGTGCCGGAAAATCGCCCCGTCGCTCAGGAGGGCGATCATCTGTTGCAGCTCCTCCATCTCCGCGCGGCACTCCACGCACTCGCCCACGTGCTGCGCGACCGCGATGCGGTCAATGGAGTTATCGCCCTCGATGTACTGGATGAGCGTCACGCGGTCGAGGTGGTCGCTCACGCGCGACCCCGCCTGATGGACGCCAGCGCTTCGCGCGCGGCCCGCAAGCACTTGTGGACGATCTGCCGCCCGTACGTGCGCTTCTTCGAAAGTTCAACGGCGATCTCGCCGGGCTCGGCCCCGTCCACGTACCGTCGCCAGAGCACACTCCGGCAGTGCTTCGGGAGGCGGCGGAACACGCGCGCGAGATCGAGGCGCGCCGCAACATCATCCGCGAGCCTCTGGGGATCCACGAGCGCGTCGGGCAGCGGTTCGCCCGGCTTCTTGTCGCGCCAGTAATTCATGCAGGCGTTTCTCGTGGCCATCACGAGCCAGCCGCGATCGTCGCCGATCACGGCGACGTGACGCATGTACGCAAGGAACACGTCGTGGATGAGCGGGCGGACATCCGCCTGCGGAACGCCGAACTTCTGCGCCGCGATGAAGCGCATGACCTCGTAATGCGCGTTGTACGCGGCGGCAGCACGATCACGCGGCGTCATGGGCATCAGCTTCCAAGGCGGGACGCCGGAAGTATAGCGAGATTGCCAGTAACGCTGCCCCGGCTCCCGGTTCCAGTACCAGCCGAGAGAGGCCTCTCCGACACATTGCCGCCGGCTCCACGCGAGCGCGGAAGGAGGAGGGTCTATGTCCGAAGTCGAGATTCTGTTGGCGCTCATCGTTCTCTACAGCAGGCTGTCGGTTCCCCACGGTTAGGCATTTGCGGTGTCGGGGGGCCGGGCGTCCGCTCCGGCCTCTCCGAGTGCCGCAATCGCGACTTCGCTGCAATTCGCCTCGGCATCCCGCAGCGCCGTCCGCACCGTCCGCACCACGCGGCGGCGGTCGGCGCTTCGGGCGATCTGCCGGAGCTGGTCAAGGGCGAGCGCGGCGCTCACCCCGAGCCCCGCCTTGATGAACGTGGTCGCGATCTCGCGGGCGTGTGCCGTGAGCGCAGCGTCCGGCGTGCGCAGGTCGATCATGACCTCGGTGATGTCGAGCCCCACGCATCCGGCATCGACCCACATCCCGAGCGCGAGGAACGAACGCTGTGCGTGTCGGAGCGCGCGAAGGGCTCGTGCAGGGCTCTTGAAGGTCGCAAGGTAGGTCGCCATGTTCCAGCGCGTCCGCGCGAGTTCGGCCTTGTTCTTGAGCACGCGGAACGCGGCGCTCGCTTGGTTCAACCAGCGGCGGGCCTCCTCGGGTTGCTGGCGACGGATTTCACAAACGCCGAGGTTGAGCCACACGCGCGCGAGGGCGTCTTTGTCTTTCAGCGCCGTGAGGGGCTTGCGGAGCCGCAGCCACGTCGCGCGCGCGGCGTTCCAGTCGCCCTGCTCGAAGAGGATGTTTGCTTCCAGCAGCTCCGCGTGCGCCGTGCGCCGCGCGTCCTTGCTTTGGAGAAAGCGCTTGCGCGCCGCGCGGGTCGCCACGAGCGCGTCGTCCCACAGTTCCATCTTGAAGAGGACCGCCGCCCGCGTGTACTCCACCTGGCCCGCTTCATCGGTGCAGTAGCGCGCCGCCACAAAGAGCTTCGCGGCCATCGCGAGCGACGCGAGCGCGTCGTCGTACTGGCCGAGCATCCGCAGCGCGTTCGCGCGCCCTTTCAGGGCTTGCGCTTGGAGCGAGGCTGCAAGTTCTGGCACTGTCGCCGGCAGAATCGTTCCCATCTTCGCGGCGGCGTAGTAGATCGTCGCTGCGCCCGCGGGATGGGTGTCGAGCCGCTTCTTCCCGGCTTTCAACAGGTGGCGCACGGCCGTTTCGCTCGCAACGCCGGTCGCGGTCACGTCGTCGGGGAACTCCGCGGTGACAGGCGCGGAGAGGAGGGCTTCGAGCGCACGCTTGTCCGCGAGGTGCGCGCGGCTCAAGCGTTGGCCTGGTCCCTTCAAGAATTCTTCTGCGCGCTCGAACAGCACGGACGGTGTGACCCGCTCCCGACTGAGCTTTCGGCACGCGCCGGTGACGGCGAGAATCCCGCCCCGCGTGGCATCGCCCTCGCCGATCCGCAGCCGAAGAAAGTGCTGCCGGCTGTAGCCGGCCAAGTGGGCTACCTCCATCAGCACCAGCTCCGTCCTGCGCAGGAAGAGTTCAAGCCGCGTAAGAAGCACTGCCGGGTAGTTCCCCCCTCCTCAGCTCACAAGCGGCAACGTCAGCGCGTCGATTCGGTGCCGCTTTCCATTCTTCGAAACAGGCGTAGCCGGCGCAGAACACTTCGACGTCGAGCGGCCCGATCAGGTCGCACATCGAGCGGTAGTCCGCGAGCACGATGGTCAAATCCGTCACGTACTAGGTGTGACGCGAAGGGAGCAATCCCTACCTCTAGACGCAGGGAGGGAACAAAATGTGTCTGGGGTCCGATCCGCGTTGACGGCCTTCCGTCGTTCGTGCTCTTCTCATGCGTCTTCGGTCCACGCACATGAATGAGAGAACGTCCCCTCCGGCCGCTGGTGCCGGCGCACCTACACGTCGCTGGCGTGACCACTCTCGCGCGCCATACCCACAGCACACCGTAGACGCGGATCGTCTGGTGAGCATGCGACCCCCGGCATCAGCGACCACCACTGCGGGGAACGAGGAAGGTGGCGACGCGCAATGGCTTCTCATCGATCAGCGGCGGTCCGTCGCGATCCTGAACTTGAAGACGTGCTTATCGACCTTGAGGAGCGGCTGGCGGCGATCGAGCAGCACGTGCGAACTCGGGGGTACGACGACCAGCTCGCAGTCGTGGAGGCGCTTGCCGCGCCGTACGCGCTGGCCTTCCTCTATGAGATTCGGCGGCTCGATGCGCTGCTGCGCCCGCGATCACGGCGCGCAGCGAAGAAGCACCAGCGGGGTTGATCTCCGGGGAGGAGCGTGAGCGTGGCGAAACGATCCACACAGGTGGTGCTCGCGCACCGCGGTCGCCCGGTCATGCACACCGAGCCGTGGGAGAAGATTACCGTCGTCATGCTTGAGCGGCACGCCGGCTATCTCGATGTGATGAGCGTACTCATTCGTCTGCGGCATCACAAAGCGATCTCGCGCGCAGAGATCATTCGCGCGCTCGTGGAGTTCATGATCCGTAGCAAGATCGACTTCAAACAGTTCGCGACCACCGACGAGATGGTCACGTTCTTAGTTGCTTACTTTCGACGCATCCCGAACCGGCGCCGTCTGCCGCTCCTGCTCGAATCGAGCTTGTTCCATCCGGAGCGAGCCACGGCGGAACCGCGCGATCGGGAGGTGCGGGAGATTATTGAGGTGGTAGCACGAACGTAAATACAGTTGGGAGTTCGTGGCCGGACATGCTCGCGCCACGGCTCAGGGTTCGGTTAGGGTTGGCAGCTCCCCACCGATGCGGATCTGACCGTCGCGGGCCTGCGAATCTCTCTCTCGATCACCAGCGACACTACCAGTGAGGTGTTGATAAACCGATGCCTGCTGAAGAGCGCCGGTCCTAACCGAATCCACCATGTTTCTTCGCACCGAAGGTGATTTGCCTATTTCCGTCACCCCTTCAGTTGGCAGGGCGCCAAGTCTGCGTGGGCGCGCGCAGTCATTCCACATCGAAAAGGAAGTCCCGCATGTCACGTGTTCTCAAAGCGCTACTAATTCCCCTCTCGGTCTTCGCCACTGACGTGACGGCCGGTTCTCTCGGCCGGCTCGACCCCGTGGTACCGCTCTTTGAAAAGAATGTCGGTCAGTACAAGCCGCAGGTTGTCTTCGCGGCGCGGACGCGCGGCTACACGGCCTTTCTGACCCGCAGCGAAACCGTCTTGGCGCTTTCCTCCGATGGCGCGGACAGGCCTGTTGTCCGCTTCAGATTCGCCCGCGGCCGACATTCCGAGTTTCTTGGTCAAGAGAGCGCCGCGGAGTCTCGCCACTACGTTCGCGCCGATGCGACGTACACCACGCCCCTGTTCGGGACCGTCTTGGTGAAGGATGTGTATTGCGGGACCGACGTTCTCTACCGGCTCTCGTCGCAGGGTCTTGAGTTCGACGTCCTCCTGCAACCCGGAAGCGACCCGTCGATCATCGCGTTAGAAGTTGATGCAGCGGGCCCGCTGAGCATCACACAGGATGGAGACCTGCGCATCCCGACAGGACGTGCCGAGCCGATTGTGCAGCGCCGTCCCATCGCATTCCAACTCGAGGACGGCGAACGCCAGCCCGTCGATGCCCGGTACTCGATTGATCGGGATGGACGTGTCCGGTTCATAGTCGGCGCATACGACCGCAGCCGTCCGCTGATTATCGACCCGGTACTCACCTATGCGATGGTGCTCGATGGGAGCGACAGCGACGTCGCGCGCGACGTCTTTGTCGATGCGTCCCGCAACGTCTATGTCACCGGCTTCACGAATTCGACAGACTTTCCGACGAGTCCAGGAGCCCTCTACGGGTCGAATCAGGCCACTTCCGACTGGTACAGCGAGGGAAGTCCTGACGCCTTCGTAGCCAAATACGATGCAAGCGGCAATCGAGTCTTTTCAACCTACCTCGGGGGCAAACGCGATGACGCTGGCTCAGCGGTAACGGTCGATGGGTCCGGAAACGTCTACGTCGCCGGAACCACAGGTCCTGGCCGTCGCCAAGGGTGGGGTGACGCTGGACTCGCATTTCCGTTCACTCCTGGCGCGTACAAGAGCAATTATCCGGCTTGCTCAGGGTGCAGTGGATCAGATGTCTTTATCGCCAAACTGAACCCAACCGGCTCTGCCTTGCTCTACGCTGCGCATGTCGCCGGAAGCACTACCCAGCACCCGAGTGCGATCGCGGTCGATGCGAACAACAACGTGTATGTCGCTGGCGACACCAAGAGTCCGCACACCGCCTATGCATTTCCGACGACCGCCGGTGCCTTGCAACGGCGAAGCGCCACCGCAACAGCGTACGACTTCTTCGTGCTGAAGCTCAACGCGGCGGGATCATCTCTCATCTACTCGACGCTTTTCGGTGGGCAAGGAACTGAAACTCTGGCGGGGCTTGCCATCGACTCGACAGGCGCCGCATGGATCGGCGGCTCCACCACCTCGACGGACATGCGAGTATCTCCGAACGCATTTCAAGCCAACTCCGGCGGCGCACCACCGCAGGTCACTCGCACCGATGGCTATCTTGCGAAGATCAACCCGCAGGGCACGGCCCTGCTGTACGGCACCTATCTCGGTGGTGACAACTCGGATGAGATCACTGCGGTTACCGTTGACGTCGAGGATAACGTCTACATCGCCGGCGAAACGTCGTCCAGCAACTTTCCGCTCACGCAGAACCGCTACTCGGCGACGGGTCCGGGATTCTTCGGCAAGGTGACGGCCGGAGGGAGCCTGGAGCTGTTATCCCGCGTGCCGGGAATGTCAGGTGCGTATGGCGTGGCGACGAACGGTGGCCTCATCTATCTCGCCGGGACAACCAACCAGACCGACCTGCCGATGAAGTTTGCGGACGATAGCTCGTACAACGGCGCCTACGATGCCTACATCCTGCGGTTCAATGCCAACGGAACCGCGCTTGAGTACTCCACATGGCTCGGAGGCACGTGGTCTGACCATACGTACGCGCTCGCCGTCGACGCCGTGGGCAATGCGTGGGTTACCGGCGTCACGGCGTCTCCCGATTTTCCGAAGACGTCTGGCCCGCCGCCGTCTCCACCTGACTCCGCAAGTTTCCTCGCGAAGTATGAGTTTGATAAAGACGGTGATGGTCTTCTCGATACGTGGGAGACCTCCGGCATCGACTTCGATGGCGATGGCACGGTGGATCTCACGCTGCCCGGCGCGACGGCTGACCACAAGGACATCTTCGTCGAACTCGACTACATGGCGCTGACGGGCACGGGCAACCACACGCACCACCCGCAACGAACGCCGAGCGGCGCGGTGCTCGCCGTCGACCCGATCCAGTCCGTCACGAATGCCTTCGCCGCCGCCCCGGTTTCAAATCCGGATGGAACGACGGGGATTCGGCTCCACATTGTCGTCGGTGAAGAGATTGCCGAGCAGAACCCGCTCGTGTGGGGCACGGCAGGAACCGGGTTCGATGCGATCAAGCGCGGGGCACCGGCGGGGCCGTGCACGGGCCACTTCGGGACGCCGACGGAACGCGGAAGCCCGAACTGCGCGAACATCCTGCGCGCGAAGAAGTACGCATACCGCTATGCGATCTCCGCACACTCGCTTGCCGGCACGCGAGCGTCCGGCGTCGCGGAACTCGGCGGCAACGACTTCGCGGTGACTCTCCGCACGGGACCAGCGCCGAGCCATGAGGCGACTGCCCAGAGATTCTCCTCCGCGTATGGGACGCCCTTCGCCGACGAGTGGAGCGACATGATGGCAGGCACCATCATGCACGAACTCGGACACACGCTGAGCCTCGACCACGGCGGTGGCCTCGGTATCCCGGTGACGGAGCGGGAGATCGGGTGCAAGCCGAACTACATCAGCGTCATGAGCTACTCGCGGCAGTTCAACAACGGTGGCATCTTTCCGGGCACGCCGTCACCCGTACGGCTCGGGCGGGTGCTCGACTACTCGCGCAGCGCGCTCCCAGTTCTTCAAGAGTTCAACGCGCTCTACGAGCCGCTCGGCATCGGCGCGCCGCCAGGAGACTTGATCGCATTCGGTCGCAACGGGATTCTCCAAATCGCCGTCTCCGAAGACCCGATCGACTGGAACGGGGTGAACGGGATCGAGGCGACGCCCGTCGGCGTGGATGTGAACTACATCCATTCCATCTACATGTGCGGTCCTAATTACGGGCAAGCGCTCGAAGGGCACGACGACTGGGCGAACCTCACGTACAGCTTCCGAGCGTCGCGCGACTTCCGCGACGGCGTCTCGACGCTCACGAGTCCTGAGTTGACAGACGAAGACGCCTCGGCGCTCGTGCGCGGCACGAAGCCGCCGCGCGTCACGATTACGGCACCCGCCGCAGACGCGCGGGTGTCGCTCGTGTCGCTAACAATCTCGGCAACCGTAGCCGCCGGCGACTACCCTGTGACGGTGGTGGAGTTCTTCGCGGACGAGGTATCGCTCGGCACCGATACCTCCTCGCCCTACTCCTTCACGTGGACCTCGCCGTCCCAAGGGACGCATGTCCTGCGCGTTCAGGCGACGGATTCGCTTGGCGTCTACAGCTCAACGACGAGCACGATCCACGTCGCCTGCGGGGCGACACTGACGCCATCGAGCGCGAGCGCCGGATCGGGCGGTGGGGCTTCGACCGTGACGATTACGCTCCCCTCAACGTGCACATGGGCGGCGACGAGTACGGCGGAGTGGATCCTGCTATCTGAGACCGCAGGCGCAGGATCGGCGACACTCACCTACACGGTGCTCGCGAACCCGACGACGAGCGCGCGTTCAGGCTCGATCCCGATTAACGACCAGACGTTCACGGTGACGCAGAGCGCCGCGGCACCGTTCGGTGCGCCGTCCGGCCTCGTGGCGACCGTGCTTCTCGACAACGCAGCACGCCCGTACATCGCCGTCTCGTGGAACGCAGTCGCGGACACTGCGTATTACGATGTCTCGGTGCAGCGCGCGGGGAGCACCACGACGATTCCCACGACCGAGCCTTCGTTCGTCCTGTCAGCGACAGAAACCGTGAGCGGAGCGGCGTACCTGTTCAAAGCACGCGCGGTCAACGCCGCCGCCACCCCGTCGGCGTACAGTGCGCCTGATCTGGCCACCGTGGTCGTCTTCGCTGACGATCCGATCGTCCCGTTCGTCACGACGGCAAAGCTCGTCCACATCACGGAGCTTCGGACGGCAGTCAACGCTGTGCGCGCGCTGGCCGGGCTCTCTGCCGCAACATGGACCACGATTCAAGTGGGCGACGCGATTCAAGCTGCGCCGATCACGGAGCTCCGCACCGCGCTGGATGCCGCGCGCTCCACGTTGCTGTTGTCTACGCTCACCTACACCGACCCTTCGTTGAGTGCGGGCGTCCGGATCAAAGCGGCGCACGTGCAGGAGCTTCGGAACGGAACGAAATGAGCAAACTCTCGACCGCCGCGCTCGTCCTCCTCGCCGCACTCGCCGCGGCGAGCGGAGGCGCGTGCCGGCGTGCTGACGCGACCCGCCCCGATGTGCCTGCGGATCGCGTCACGATTACGACGCCGCAGGACCAGGCAATGTTCGATGCGGGCGATGACATCACCGTTGAGGCGGCGGTCGAGACGAGCGAGCCCGTGCAGCGCGTGGAGTTCTGGTCGAACGGCGGCGTCATGCGCACGCTCGACCGGCCACCATTCCGCATGACGATCCCCAAGGCCGGTGCTGGTAGCTTCCGCATCCACGCCATCGCACACACGGCGCACGGGAAGATAGCGAGCCAACAAGTCTACGTCGGTGTGCGCCTGCGCGAAGAGGATCGCATGCGCGAGCTGACGGTGGAGGAGTCCGCCGCACTTATCGGAGGTGTGGAACCGCACATTTTTATCAATGCACCGACCTCGGATCAGACGTTCAAGGCTCCAGCCAACATCACCATCGACGGGTGGGTTGCGTTTCCCGCGGCGGCGATCAAGCAAATCAGCGTCGTCGCAGATAGCAGGCCACTGACAACCGTTACGACGCCAACGTTCACGCATGTCTGGGAACGCGTCCCACAGGGCCGGCACACGATCGTCATTCAAGCTATGGACGCCGAAGGGCGAACCAGCACGCGGACCGTAATTCTCGATGTTCGCTAGGATACGACGCACCCGTCGATGCCGAGGGACGGACGATGCAACAGAGACCGTCATCGTGCAGCTCCACTCACCGAGGAATACGCAGTGAACGCCCGCCAAGCAGTCGAAGAAGCGCTCGACACGGTGCAGAAAAGCCTCGCGGCGCTGTGTGGCGCGCCGCTAGGTGCGGCGTTCGATCCGAAACTCGCCGAAGCGATTCGAGACGTTGAGAATCGGCGTCGGCGACTCGTGACCCTCCCAGAGATGCCCATGCGGACGACCGAAGCGCAAGAGATTCAACAGAGTGTCGCGACGATCGAGCATGACCTCGGCCCTGCGCCTGCGGACCTCCAAGACGCAGTCCGTGCGGCGCTTCAGCCCCTTCGTCTCGTATTGCAGCGATATGCCGGATTCGTGGGCGGTCAGCTCCGATTCCCGGAAGAACACGATCTCATGCGTACGTCTCTGCGTCCACCAACGACCTCCACTCCCGCGCGCGGGCCGTCACTCATCGACCGAGCACGGCATGTGTTCGCCCGCGTCTTCGGCCGTCGCATGTAGCACGTGCAGGTATCAGCCCGCCGACGCAATGTGTCTGCGTAGACGAGCCGCTCGTCGCATGCGAAGTTTATGATATTGCGACGCCTTGAGTGTATCTGTGGTGGTACCATTCGTTCCACATCGCCACACATTGCACGATAAGGGAAAGACAGCTATGCGCACATTGCTTGCTACCGCGGCCGTCACGATTGCGCTATGCGTTGTGGCTGCCACCTCGATCAGCGCCCAGCAATGTGACTTCACGACGACGGCCACGAACGGTCAGCGTGCCAAGCATAATTATGTGGTTCACAACAATCGCGACCGTGACGTGAGGTATAAGATTACAAAGGTCGCAAAGCGTACTAAGGGCGCCACTCAATTTGAGTCGGACAATCTTATTTACTCCGGCATCATTCCTGCGCACAGGACAGTGGAACTCGGATACCTTTCGTTCGCCACAAGTAAGTGCCAAGTAGGCGAAGCTGATTCCAGTATTCAAGTCACCGCGCGGTCGGGTTTGTTTAGGGACACGAAAACCTACAGCTTCCACACGACGATCTGTACTGACTGCGCCAATCAGTAGGAGGCTGCGTTTCGCTTTGCCATGTGTGACTGGTGCGAGGCCTTGTCCTCAGTCGAATGCTCGTCGGCAGATCGAGTCACATTAGGAAAGCAACCTCGTTGCGAGCGCACGGCCCACCTTGCCGCTAGTTGACGCGCGGCCGTTGTTTCCGCGGGACTGAAGCCGGGCTGGAGCCCCTTCCGCAGTCATCGTTTCGTGGCGTCAAAGGCGGTTGCGGTTCGCGCTTGGCTATCAATCGAACCGGCATCCTCGCGACGCGGCCATCGAACGAGAACGAGATCGAACGAGGAGTAAAAATCGCCCCGAAAAACGAGCCGCCAGAATCATGCCTGTCGAGCACGTCCGTGGAGTGATCGATGATGGCCGGAAAGAGCCGCTTCCGTCAGTGGCGAACGGCCCTCCTCCGACCAGCTAGTTGTACTGTAATCGTGGCCTGTGCTTGCCGCACGCCTCCCGGTCCAGTCGCCGTGAGTAGGTAGGTCGTGGACTCCGTTGGCCGAACCTCGAGGGCGCCGTTCGGTGCCAGTGCTCCTACGCCGTTGTCGATCACAACGAGGGTCGCATCGGTCACGGTCCATGTGAGCGTGGATGCGCTGCCGCGGGTGATGGTGCTTGGCGTCGCGGAGAAGTTGATCACCGGCGCAGCGAGAACAGTGACCGTCACCTGTGCGGACGAGGAGCCACCTGGCCCCGTCGCCGTCAGCCGGTACGTCGTCGTTGCCGTTGGCGAAACCGAAGTCGTGCCGGAAGCTGGCCGACTCCCGATTCCGTGATCGATCGAGAGGCTCGTGGAGTTGAGCACGTTCCACGAGAGCGTTGTGCTCTCGCCCTCGGCGATCGTACGGCGAGATGCGGTGAAGCTAATCTGCGGTTTCGGCGGCGTCACGGTGACGGTGACCTGCCTCGTCGCGCTGCCTCCGACGCCGTTCGCGGTGAGCGTGTAGGTCGTCGTGGCAGTGGGCGAGACCGAAACCGCGCCGCTCGTCGTCACGGAGCCCACGCCGTTGTCGATGGAGACGCCCGCCGCGTCGGTGGTCGTCCAGGAGAGGGTCGCGGATTCGCCGGCGCTGATGCTCGGGGGCTCGGCGGTGAAGGTGGCGGTAGGTGGCGGTACGACGGTAATCTTGATTTGCTTCGTGACCGACCCGATCGGCCCGCTCGCAGTAAGGGTGTAGGTGGTGGTCTCCGTCGGATGCACAACGACGGAGCCCGTGCGCGCGACTGTGCCGACGCCGGGCGTGATCGAGACGCTCGGAGTGCTGGCGGTCGCCCATACGAGCGTGACGGCCTGGCCCGTCGCGATCATCGTCGGGCCAGCGTTGAACTCAGCGCTCGCGGGGAGCGCACGCAACACCACGTTGTCGAAGGAGACGACTTGATTCGCGTTCCCCGGCATTTGGAGCGTGACCAGCGCGGACTTCGCACCTTGCGGTGCGATCAAGTAGCCCACGAGATCGACGAAGTTGTTGGCGTACGAGGAATCGGAGTTGCTGGCGATGGGGACGTTCGGACTGTCCGCATACATCCAGACATTGATGCCGACCCCTGACTGTGTAGAGGGATTCGGCGCGATCTGCACGTGCGCGGACGCTCTGAACTCGTACGTCACGTCCGGTATCACCGGCATCCCGCTCTGGGTAAGCGGCACGAATCCCCCTCGCGTCTCGGGTCCTACCCAACGCGTCCTTGCAGCGCCGGCTTCCCATGTCGTAGTCCACGAGGGATTCGCCGTGACGCTCCAACCGGCCAAGCTCGTATCGAAACCTCCGTTCTGAACGAGGTTCTGCTGCGCGAGCGCCGCACCGGGGACAACAGCGGAAGCGAGGACGCAGATAACGAGTGCTGCGAGAACGGCGAAGGGTTGCCCTTGATCCCACTCGCGTTGTACTGAGCCTCTATCTCTAACCCCCGAACTAATGAAAACCCGGATATTCACTAGTTGAACCCTCTCGTGCGTGCAAGTGGTTGATCGGCGTTTCGCTTTGGCCGCGTGCGCCGGCCGGTGTGCGCGAGGCTGCGCGATCGCAGCAGCATGCGGTACTTCACCGCGACACGCTCCGGCATGACTTGGAAGTAGATCGCCGTCGATTCAATCTCTCTGTGGCCAAGCCACCACTGCACGTCGGCGATGTCCCAGCCCGCGGTCGCGAGATGGACGCCGATGGAGTGGCGGAGCACGTGCGCGTGGCGAAGGTCTCGCGGCAGGTCCGCTGCCGTCGCGTAGCGTTGGAAGAGATAGTTGATCGCCTCCTCCGAGAGCGGATACCTGCTTCGCTGCTTGCCGCGGAACAGGTACTTGCATCGATCCGGAGGGCGCACGGTGAGGTACGCGCGGAGGAGTTGGCGGGTCCGAGGGTGGAGCGGGTGCCAGTGCGCGTCACCACCCTTGAGCCGCGCAACGTACATCTGATCGCCCTTGAAATCGCCGAGCTCGAGGAGCACGGCTTCGCCACGACGGAGGCCGTGCCGGTACATGAGATCGAAGAGGAGCAGGTCGCGAACGTTGTCCTCTGGGATCTCAGCGAAGAAACGTTCAGCCTGATCAATCGTGTAGTGCTTGACGGGTCGCTGCTCGCGCTGACGGCGGGACTGTCCTCGGCGTCTCCGACGACGCGGCGCTGGTCGCTTCCTCTCGGCATGAACGGTGATTTTGCTGGAAATCCGGGAACTCGTCAATTCACAACCCTCCCATGACCAAAGCAGAACTCGTGGAACGCCTCTCGCGCGATCCGATCGTGATCGAACCGATTGCGAAACTCGCGTACTACCGCATCGCCCTCCACGGCGACGCCGATCCAGCGAGCGGTGTCATCATGGCCCTCGCGCCGGTCAGCGGAACGTTGCTGGTCGATGACTACGAGCACGTCTATGCGCGTGTGGGCGGGAAGACGATGCGGCTCACCTACCGAGAGACGGAGCTGATCGCGGCGCGGCTTCGTCGCATCTTCCGGAGAGGCGGCGTTCCGAGCGGGAAGCGCATGGACTTCGCTCCGCAAAGGCTGCGCGGGAAGCGAGCCCGCGCAAAGACATCCGCTCGGCGGACTCGTGATCGCCTGCGGTGAGGAACCGACTGCGGAGGCGGCCGAAGTCACGCTACTACTCGTCCTTCGGTATGACGACGTGGGTGCCCGGCGTGCTCCTCAAGATGACGCGGTACGGGGAGGCGGTAGGTGTGATTGCTGTCGAGTCGGACCTAGTTTACGTTTCCAAGACGGGTTGACGGCCGCGACCGCCGCGCGCGCGGCTCCAATCGAGACACGTTCTAAGTAGCGGAACTCCTCACCAAGATCATCCGTGGTCCATCGTTCGTGCGGTTCGTTCCTGAAGAATCCCGATACCACGTCGGGATCGTGGACGCGTCTTATCCTGCGAATGGTGTGTGGCTGGCATTAGCGCCAGACCACCGATTTGCCGTCGTGGACTACCGCACCGTCTCTCTTAGGGTGGATGGACGGGAACTTCGCTTGGCGCGCCGTGATGCAGACCAAATCGCTCGAATTGTTGCGAGAGCGATGCGTCGGCGCGCGCTACCCATGAGTTAGGCGGACGCAAACACAACTCCTTGCCAGGCGGCGTACAAGCAGTCCCTCAGCTACCCTCCACTCACTCCAGCAGCTCGCGCCGCAGGACATCGGCTTCCTCGGGGCTCCCGGCGAACGCGAGCATCCGCGCGTAATTGAGTTTGTCGTTGATCTTCGGATCAACCCGCTCGAGTTGCAGCTCGGCAATGATCGCGGCCAAGATGTCGCTATAGCTCTCCGCCGCTATCTGTAGAGATGTTGCGGCAACGGCAACGAAAGCCTCCTTCTCCAGATTGAACACTCCCGTCAAGCCCGCATGCGCGTACCAACTTAGTCGACGATAATTCAGTCGATGAAGCTCGTGATAAGGTAGCCGGATATCAGAAACACGGGTGCGCAAGTCCATGCCGGACCAATGGTCAAGTCGCTTCACGTCCGGCCAGAGCTCCTCCCGTCGCGCCCTAATCTTGACTTCGTTTTCTTCGAGGAACTGGCGAAATATATCGAGGTCCCCGGGTTCGTCAGTGTCAGGCGTCTCCGCAAATTCGATCACTTCTCTCGCAGCGCGCAGTTTTTCCCAACCGGAGTACGCCATGATCTTCGCAACGGCATCTGGCACGACGTCTAAGAGCCGGAGATCTACACCCAATTCCAGTAACGCTCGCGCGATCTGCGTAATCGCCTGAAAATGGACCGGGTCGTTCAATACAACGAGGGAACGTGCGTTCAGCGCGGCGCGGTAGTAGAGGCCGAAGACGCAGGTCTCCCGCTCGGTCAGAGACAGTTGCCCCTTTGCCACACCACGTACTTCTGCGCAGTCGAACTGCTCAAGAATCCGCACAGCGTGGTAGAACTTGCTAGACAGCTCGGTTGTCGGGTCGGTATCGGTCACGACTAGTGCACATATCGTAACGCAAGGCACTTGGCTTCGATGGCGTCGTCTAACTCATAGGACTCTTTACCGCATCCCTCGAACGCGAAGCTCACCCTGATCGGCATGCGCGCCGGCGGTCAGAGTGCGTGTTTAGGCAAGTGAAGAGGATGCGAGAAAGAGTTCAGTTGAACGAAGCCGCGGGCCTCTTGGGGAAAGTATGAGTCGGAGGCGGGTGGGTGGTGGCGTTGAACGACCGCGAAGTGAGCTTTGATGGCGACGCTGGCGGCGAGAGGGCGCGTTTTTCGATGGCAGCGGGCGCTGAGAGACCCCGCATCAGAGCGCAAATGAGGCGCCTGGAGGGTGTTTTCGGCGCGCAGGCAGACCGCTCCCAAGACAACGGTGGCGATGCCGGAACGACAAAGACGGAACGTGTGGTCGGGATCATGAGGTGTCGAACCAGGTCCTGTCAGATTGAGGATCGACCGGTGCCATGCGACGCATCGTTCCCTTGTGGCATTGAGGACAGAGTCGGGGATCTGGAATGGGTGGCGGCGGACGAAGCGGTCGTTTGGAGCCGATCAGCTCACGGGCCCGGGCGATGTTGGCCGCACGATCGCGATTGGCGAGGAACCCGTAATAGCGGACGCGCGTGAATCGTGGCGGGAGAACATGCTGGAGGAAGCGACGCAGGAACTTGACGGCGTCGAGGGCCATAGTCTTGGGGGCGCTGTCATCGGCATAGTCGCGCCAGGAGAAGGTGACGGTCTCGCCGTCGAAGGAGAGGATGCGGCGGTTGGAGATGGCGATCCTGTGGGTGTAGTTGGCGAGATAGGCCAGTACCTGCTCGGGCCCGCCGAAAGGGGGCTTGGCATAGGCGTGCCAGTCCGTCTTGTACGAGCGCGCGAGTAATAAGTCGAGGGCCTGAGCGTCGGCGACGATCTCGATGGGAATGTGGAGCGAGCCGTCGGCGTAAGCCTCGCGAACTGTATTGCAGAAGAGCGTGCGAAAGCGGCGGGAGAGGGCCTTGACGGCGAAGAGGAACGAGACCTTGCGCACGCGCACCCAACGGCGGCCATCGAGGGAGAAGCCGCCGCCGGGCACGACGCAGTGGACATGGGGATGGAACACCAGGGTCTGACCCCAGGTGTGAAGAACGGTGAGCACGCCCATGCGCGCACGGAGTCTGGAAGCGCCGAGATCGAGTAAAGCCTGTCCAGCGGCGCGGAGCAGGATGGCGTAGACGACCTCGGGCGCGTGCAAAGCCAGGACATTGAGGATCTCGGGAATGGTAAAGACGACGTGGAAGTAAGGAACGTCGAGGACCTCTTCACGTCGCGCCTCGAGCCACTGCTCCCTGGCCTCACCGCCGCATCCCGGACAGTGACGATCGCGGCATGAGTTCCAGAAGATGTGCTCAAAACCACAGGAGTCACAGCTGTCGCGATGGCCGCCAAGGGCGGCCGAGCGACAGTCGGCCATGGCGCGCATCACCTTGCGCTGGGCGGCGTTGACGGGGTACTGCTCGAGAAGCTCACCGCCCTTGGCGCGAACGATGGCACCGAGTGAAGCCTCGGTACCCAATCGAGGATCACTCGATCGATGGCGGCGGGAGAATCCGATCCAGAGGACTGCGCGCCTGAGCTGGCGAGACGTGCGTGTAGGTCTCGGTGGTGCGGCTGTGGGCGTGGCCGAGGAGCACCTGAATGACGCGCATCGATGTGCCCTGTTCCATCAAGTGTGTGGCGAACGAGTGGCGCAGAGTACGCGGCGAGATGCGCTTGGTGATGCCAGCCTTGCGCGCAGCCACCTTGACGGCGCGTTGGACCGTGTCCGGACAGATGGAACGCGCGCAATCGTTCTTGTTGGGGAACAACAACCCCGCGGGACGGGTGGCGCGCCACCACTGGCGAAGCAGATCGAGGGCCGTAGGCGAGAGCGGAGCGAAACGGTCCTTATGGCCCTTGCCCTGCTGGATGCGCAGGAGCATGCGAGAGGAGTCGATGTCCTCGACGCGGAGGCGGCAGACCTCGCCGAGACGAATACCGGCCGAGTAGAGGACAGTGAGCAGTACGCGATCACGCAGGGGGCCGACGGCGCCTAGGAACGCGACCAGCTCGTCGACGGAAAGAACGACTGGAAGATGCCGCTCGCGGCGGCCATACGGAATGCGCATGACCAGGTCGGGACGATCCATCACGTAGAGATAGAAGAAGCGGAGCGCGCAGACGCATTGATTGAACCAGCAGTACGAGACCTTCCTTGTGTCGCGGAGGTAGAACAGGTACTGCTCGATCTCGGGAAGCCCGAGGCGATCGGGCGAGCGGTGGAAGTGAAGGGCGAAGCGGGCAACGAGGTCGATGTAGATGCGTTCAGTACGAGGGGACATGTTGCGGATGCGTAGGGCCATGAGCATCCGTTCGCGCAAAGAAGTGGTGGCCATGATGGATCTCCTTTCAATGAGATCCGATCAGTGGACACCCTGGGCTCACGTGCAGAGCGCCGGCATCGCGATACGGCCAGAAACAGTCAAGAACGCGGAGCGCGCCGCGCAGCGGCTTCGTTCAACTTGAATCTGAAGCTGTTGCGGCCCGGCTTCGGTCCGGCGCTGAAGCGCCTCGGCCTAGCACCGGCCTAGCACCAGCGTCGCGGCGTCACGTCGGCTGCAGTTCGCTCCCGCCGGCGGCCCGTTAGTCGCGGCAGCCAACGCGCCGCCCGGCTTCGGCACGTAGGCCCTGGGCGCACAGCTTAGCTTCAGGGCCGATGGCCTACAGGCCGGCGCGCGGGGAAGGCGACCAAGGCCGTAGCGGAACTTCGAAGGGCGGGAACACGCGGACGCCAACCGTCCGGAGCGCGCCCGACGCGTCGCTGAACGCGGAGTAGCCCGCGAGTCTGACTAGCTGTCCTGCTTCGTTCCGGGCAACGAGCGAGTCGTCTGGCCCGCGCTGGAGGAGCCACGAGCGGCTGTTCGACCGCAACGCATAGGGCACGTCCGAGGTCCTGTCGAGATGGAGAAGCTCAAGAGCCAGAAACCGGCTGCTCGTTCGCATGACCGGGTAGATGCGTCCATGCAGCACGATGCAGGTCCATGGGAACTTCGATCGAAGACGCGTCGGAGCGCGGAGCAGATCAAACTCGCGGACGAAACGTCGCCGGGGTTCTCGGACCGGTACCAGCTCCGTGGCGATGCCTCTCGAACCGACGATGGTGAACTGGTAGATGCCGTTTCCGAATGCGGCACCCTCGACGCTCACGCCGTGAACGAGTGCGGGATGTACCGAGCCGGGAGATTCCACGGCCCCGCCCTCGGTGGATTGAGGCTTGGTCAACACCTCATACGCACGTCGAGCGAGAACAAATGGCGCGCTATCCACGTTCTGTTGCTTGTCGGGATGCATCCGCTTTGCACAGCGCAGGTAGGCGCGCCGAATCTCGGACGGAGCTGCGCCAGATCGGACGCCGAGAGTTCGGCAGGCTTGGGCGCGATCCATGCGTTTCGCAGCGTAGCGACCGGCCGCGAGCCCGAATTTGCAGACGACTGCTAAATCGGCGATAGACAAGCGGGTTTAGCGCAATTCACGATTCCACAGTCAATTCGAAACCGGTCTCGATCTGTACTGTTGGGTGCATGGCTACTGACCTCGTTCTCGCGCTCGCGTTCGGACTCGCCGGGATGTGCTTCGTCTACCTCACGGTGGTGCGCGAATCCACCGAACGCCACCTCCGCTTAGTCGCTGCTGTCGCTGCAGCAGCGCTCGGCGTCATCACCACGGGATATCTCCTGAAGCACCCTGCGTTGCTTGAGCGTGCGGCGGGCGACGTCGCGCTTGGTGTTCTCGCCGGCATCCTCGGCATGATGGTCGCTGTCGCCGGACGCAAGCGCGATCCGTCGTGAGCCACAGCCGTGTGGAAGAATGCCGCGTGCGACAGACACGTCTCCGCCTCCTGATCGGCGATGCGATCTCCACTGCTGGATCGATGCGAGAAGCCGTGGAAGCAGATGTTTCCGAGGTGCGCGACCGGACTGCGTGCGCCGACGAGATCGATCGGCTGCAGAGCGCAGCTCATCGCATGCTTGCATTGCTTGAAGTCATCGAAGAGGCGGCGAGCACGAACTAGCCGTCCGACATGCCGCGTCTCGCCCTCCTCCTGCCAGAGATGACGTCGCTCCAATGAGCATCTACGCCACGCCGCAGGACCCGAATGCATCGTGTCGACGCTCCTCGCCGACATGCTGATCTTGCCCGGCAGCGCCGGGGCGATCATTAAGGAGACTTGCTCGCTCGAAACTTCGCTACGGTAGCAGCGGTGTTGTTGAGCGTTCGCGCATTGTCTGCCGAATTGCTTTGTCCCGCGCCGACCCCCGTGGCGCTGCCATCGACGATCACACCGGGGTTCGAGAAATTTCCGGTTTTTGGGCAAGGTCGGTCTGCCGGTACGCACCGGTATGCCATCACGGTCCGATACTTGGTGGGAACGATGTGTCCGTGCGAGTAGTCATCGACACCTCTGCACTGTTGGGACGCCCCACGGTCATGACAGGCCCCCATGTTGTGCCCAAGCTCATGACCAAAGGTGAAGTTGTCGATCGCGCAACCTTTTGAGACAACTGCGAACGCACGATTCTTGAAGGCTGTGGACATGGTCCGCATCTGATTGGCGATGCCGCAGTAGTCCCCGCGGCGAACGAGCAGGACGACTTCATCGGCTCCGTACTCATCGCGCCAGCTGTGTGCTTGATCCATGAACCCATCGTTCGTTGCGGTAAGCCGGTCGAGCACGGCATCCCACCAGTCCGAGTGCGATCCGATTGATCCGTTCTCGTCGTAGAAGATCTCTGACGCCGCTCCAACAAGTCGCAGCCGAGGTCGCACGCCGCTGTTAGCGTAGACGCGGTTCGTACTCTCAACCGCCGTTTCCACGAACGCCTGCATGTCTGCAGCGGTAAGGTTGCCGCGCGCTGCAGGTGTATAGCAGACAAGCACATCAATCACTGAGCCATCGTCCTTTACCTCTACCGCAGGCTCGTCGAGCGGGGACTCCTCCTCCGGCGTCAAGTTCGCGCTCGGTGCATCCTCGGTAGGAAACTCACTATCGTCGATCATTCGCACAACGTGACCGCTCTCGTCCCTACCGATGCTGTAGAGCTGGGTGCCGATACGGATTGAACCGGCCAACGATTCCGCGACTTGACTGAGGACCACATCGCTGTCGATTTCATTCTCGACAGTCCCCGACCAGACGAAACTTCTCGGGCGCCAAGGCCCTCGCCGGATCTGCGCGGTGATCGCCGGGCGGTCCGGCAGCGGCAATTCGACCGTTCGAAGCAGAGGGCCACCCGACCCGCTCCCAAAGGCAAGGACATCAAAATTGACAGCGATCTGGCGAACTTGAGAGGGGCGCTCCTCGGAGACGGCTGGCTGATTTGCCGCCAACAGGTCCACCGCTACGATCGAGTACAGCGGCCTCGCCTCTTCTCCAGGGCGTGCTGTCGTGCCACATCCAACTGCACCGATGAGGGAGAGCAACAGCAGGATTCGAGGCGCTTTTCTGTCGAACATGGATCCTCCTAACTGTATGGAGGGTCGCGCACGGATCTTTTCCCTACCTCAGCCATTCGGACACCGGCCGGCGGAGGGGCGTCAACGAGGCCACGGCGCGGGGTACCGTGCGGCTCGCAGCGCTCTCCACGTCTTCCGGCCGCTCGTCAATTCGGGGCCAGGAGGCGAGTTCCGCTCATCGTTGCATCGGACCATCTGCGGCGTCCTGACGCGACAACGGGCGGCCCACGCCTCTAGCCCGTGGCGAGCTACAGCGGTAGCCGCTCATGGGGGTTATCGACGGCGCGATACTCCCGCAGCCGATCGTCTTGGTAGTACCGCTTGCCGCGGATCGTCACAATCGGCAGCGCCCGCGCGCCCGCGATCGTTCGGCCGCACCGCGCGCAGCTCGTCGGTTGTGCAGGATCAGCGACACAGCCGCCGCCGCACGCGGTGAGCACGACGAGGGTCGAGAGGGCTTTGCGTTGCGGCCGGAGCTCGGCACCGTCTGACGATCGCGTCGTGAGGACCGCGGAGGTGCCGGACTTCGTCCGCTCGATCTTCACGATCACGGACCGCACGCCCCAATTCCAGACGAGCGTGTCTCCCTCACGGAGATCGGCGACCGGCGTGCCCTTGCAGAGTCCAAGGGCGATGAGACGAACGAATGGGGAGCGAGGATAGTGATGCTTCATGGTGGGGGTAGGCGTGAGGAGCTGGGAGAACATGCGGACCACTACGTCGGGATGTGCCGCTTCCGGAGCGCGTCTTCGAGCGCTCCACGGAGCGAATGGTAGTTCACGGATTCGAGGTCGGCGAGCACCTTGCGCGCGTCCTTGAGCGTCGCAGGACGGGTGCGCATGTCGCGGTCTTCCCTGGCGACCTTCGGCACGGAGCGGCCCTCATCCGGGTATGCGGAGCGGTACAGCGCGGCGTAGCTGATCCCGAGTTCGCGGCAGAGGTCGAGGACGTTCGCGAGGACGGGGCCTTCGGACGTGGCGAGCGTCCCGAACCAGTAGGAGCCGTTGTAGACGTACTCCGCGCGCGAGGGGAGGTAGTGCCAGCCGTCACCGGGTGCATGCAGGCGCGCCATGGCGCGGAATCCCTCGATCTGGCGCACGAGCGAGAGCCGCGTGATCGCATCGAGCGCGGGAGGCTCCAGCAGCTCCCGGTAGGCGCCGGTGGCCGCCCCCTCGATGCGGGTGTAGTACCGCGGGGGGAGCGCGTCGACGGGCGTCTCGCGCCAGTCGGAATGTAGTCGGCTCATGCTGCGCGGCGGGTACGGAACGACATCTTCTGGATCTCGCGGCGTAGATCGCCGTCCGTGAGGGCGAGGTAGCCGGCCGTGGTGGTGATCTTCGAGTGTCCGGCGAGGTGCTGCGCGACGTGGATCGGCGTGCCGTTGTTGAGCAGCGTCGTGATGAACGAGTGCCGGAGGCTGTGCATCGAGAAGGCGATCCCGGACGCGGCGCGGACCTTTCGAATGATCCGGCGCAGGCTCGTCTCAGAGATCCCCTGCCGTGTCTGCGTGGACGTGATGAATGCCGGGCCAGCCGTGTCGCGGAAGCGCAAACGACGCTCGCCGATGTAGCGCGCGAGGATCGTCCGCAGTTCGGGCGCCATCGTCACGACGCGGTCTCGTTCGCCTTTACCGCTCGCGATAAAGATGGTCGCGTCTTGCAGATTCACATGGCTGAACCCGAGGCGCAGAACCTCGCCCTTGCGGAGTCCCGCATAGAGGAAGAGCCCGAGGATCGCGACCGCCCGCCAGCGCTCGAACGCGTTCAGCCAATCGTGGTGCTCGGCGGTCGCGAGGATCTGCTGACACTCCTGAAACGTGCGTGCCTTCGGGAGCCGCTGCTTCGGGAGGCGCGGCGGCGGGACGGTGTCGAACGGGTTCGGGATGCCGTCCCGCGCGTCGAGGTCACGGAAGAACGGCCGGAGTTGCCGGTAGTACGTGTTGATCGTGACCGAAGACAACGGCTTCTGGCCGTCGCGCTTCCGGTTCCACGAGATCCAGCCCTCGATGTCGCAGAGCCGCGCAGGGAGTGGCACGTTCGCGTGCGCCTTGAGGAACCTCCGGAAGTTGCCGTAGGTTCCTTTGTAGCCACGGACGGAATCGCGGCTATGGCCGAGGGCGAACTCGGCGTGCTCAAGGAACTCCGCAAAGCGGAGATCGACATCTTCCAGCGTCTGGAAGCGGAAAACGGCCGCATCGGCCGGGAGCTCCGTGACCACCTGCGCAGCGGGAGACGGTCGTCCGGCGACCCCCCGCGTAGAAGGTCGCGATTTGGAACGGGGAAACATGAGAGAAAGGGGTTATGGATGCGCCATTCCCCGACGTTTCGACCCGATCGGTTACGTGCACCGCGTAGACGCTCGCGAGGGGTGGAACCCTCTCGCTGGCGTCTACGGCGGAAACCTCTTGTGGAAGCGGTTTGTGTGAGCTTGGCGGGGATGACGGGACTCGAACCCGCGACCTTCCGCGTGACAGGTGCCCTCTCGGGCGCCCGTGCTCCACTATTCGCTTCCTGAAGCCCTGTTTTTGCCGTTTGACGCCAGCATGCGATAGGTTACGGAGGCGTAACTTGGTCGGTCGGAACCTCGACGACTGGCCCCTCCGTCATACCCTCGAAGAGCGGAGCGTGCAAGTTGAGGGGAACGTCAAAGTTCGCGTCCTGCGCGCCGCCACCGAGGATGTCCGTCGCGAAGTGCGCGAGTGCCTGCTGCCGTTCTCCGGCTACGACGTGCGAATACCGTTGCAGCACGTCGAGCCGCGAGTGGCCGAGTTGATCCATGCTGAGGCGGTCGGAGATCCCCTCCTGCCGCATGAGCGTCGCGCAGGTATGGCGCAGACGGTGCGGTGCAACGTGGATCTTCGTCTTCTCCGTGATGACCGCGCAGAGACGGCGCACGGTGATCTCCGAGATGGGCAGATCGCCGTCGACCGAAACGAAGACTTGCGGCGTCCCGGCCTGGCGGCGCGCGCGGAGGGCGAGGTATGCCGCCAAGGCGCCGGCGAGCGCGGGGGGCATGATGACGACGCGCTGCTTCCCGCCACGCGGTCCCTTGCCTTTCTTGATGAAGATCGTGCGCGCCGTGCAGTTGACGTCGGCCATGTCCAGCTGGAGCACTTCGCCGAGTCGACACCCACCGAGCGCCATGACGGCGATGAGCGCCACATTGCGTACCTGGGCGAACTCACCGCCGCGCCACTGGAAGTTTCGGACGAACCGGAACACCTGCTCGAGCGCGTCACGCGTGAGGAACTTCGGCAGCGTGCGTCCGGGCTTCGGTGTCTCGACGAAGCCCGTCGGGTCGAGCACGCCATCCTGCCGGCCGATGCGCACGAACACCGCGTGCAACGCGCGCCAGTACGAGTTCACGGTCGTGTGGTTTACGCCGCGCGTCCGGAACCATCCGATCCATCCTTCGAGCACGCGCTGCTGGACGGGGAGCTGCCCGTCGAGGAATGCACCCTCGCTCGCCATCTCAACGAGGTACGTCCGGAACTGGCGGTACGCCGCGCGCCACGCGCGGATGCTCTTCTGCGACAGCCCTTCGACGTTGAGCGCCCGTGCGATGACGGCGGTGACACGCTCGTCCAAGTGCTGAAGCGATGGGAATTGGAACGGTAACGTTCCGGCCCCAGCGTGTCCGCCACGCATCGCGCTGAGGACTTGCTGGACGAGGAGGGCGAGTTCCGCCTGCCCCACGGGATTCGGTCGCGGCGCCTCACCTGCCGGTTGTAGCCCTCCGTGCATGCTCATGCTGCGAAGGCGGTACTGGTCAGATCGACGGCCCATCGCCGTTTCACGCCTTCTGCGGCGCTCCTTCGTCGCGGTCGCCCCGACCGATGCCACATCCCGCCGCGCGTGATCTGGACAGCGGTCCATCCTGCGGCGCGCAGGCTCGTTCCTGCTTCATCCGCACGCGTGTAGGTGACGACTTGGGCGTACCCGAGTTCGCGCGCGATCCTGCGCGCAGCGCCATAGAGCGCCGAGCAGGCGTTCGGACAGCCATCCGTTGCGACGCGGGTCACTTCGATGGCGGTGCCGGTGTCGAGCTGGCGTGCGACCGGTCGGCCGAGGATTGCGACGCCGCGGACACTGCCGCCCGGATCGGCGACGGCGATCGCGACCTTGCCTCCCGCGGGTGCGCGCAGATGGCGGTGGGTGGCTGTCACGTACGCACGCGCGACGCGGAGCGTGATGGGGACGACGTGCAGACGTTCGTACGGCCGGAGGCGGGCCGGAGGCGCGTGCCGCATGGTCAGGCGTGGGTCAGGTGATCGAGGATGGGTCGGACGGTTGCCGTCACGACGCCGTTGCCGCAGAGGGTGTACCGCGCGCGATCCGAGAGTTCGACGAGCTTGCCGTCATCCCGGCGCCCGAAGCGCGTCCAATCGTCCGGCCACGTCATGAGTCGCTCGCACTCGCGCGGCGTCAGCCGGCGAAGGCGCGCGCCGCGGCGCAGGGCGAGGTTGCCGTCCCCGGCGCCGCGCGTGATTGTCGGCGCGCAGGTTCGGGTGCGGCCTGCATTCTTCCCGCGCGGGCGCTGGACGAGCACGTGGCGACGGCGCGCAGGTGGGATCAGGAGCGCCGTGCGCTGGCCGCGGTTATCGATCCCCTTCCCGTAGCTGGCGTCGATGGTGGTGACGTCCTCGCGCGGCGTCCAGACGCCACGGTTGCGCGTGACGGGGATGAGCGGAACTTGCGGACGGCGCGTGGCGAGAGGAAATACTTCGGGGCGACGCGTTCCTCGACGATGTCCGATAAGGAACAGTCGGCGGCGATCTTGGGCGGTGTACTCGCGCGCGTGACGCACTTCCCACTGGCAGTCGTACCCAAGGTCATCCAACACGGCGAGGACAAGGGCGAACGTCTGCCCGTGGCCGTGACTGAGTAGCCCTCGAACGTTCTCAAGGAGAAGTAGACGCGGGCGCTTGGCGGCAATGAATCGTGCGAGATCGAAGAAGAGAGCGCCGCGAGCATCCGCGAATCCGCGGCGTTGGCCCGCGACGGAGTACGCCTGACATGGGAAGCCTGCGACGAGGAGGTCGAAGGGCGCGACGTTGCGCGGGTCGAGCTGCTGGATGTCGCCATACGGGGGGTGGTCAGGGAAGTGATGTCGGTACACCGCGAGCGCGGCACGATCGATCTCGCTGTAGCCCACGCACGTGTGATCGCGGAGCGCGAGTTCCAACCCTCCGGCACCGGAGAATGCGGAGAAGAATGTCATGACGCGTCGGCGTCAACTTCCACAATGCCGGCCGCCCGCGCGCGACGTGCGCTCCGCTCCGCGATCGCGATGTGGAGGGCGGATTGGAGCGCCGCCTCGGGCGCATGCACCGGCCGTCCTTCCTTGTACGCCTGCATCGCTCGATCAATGCGCTCGCGCAGCTCGCGGTCGCGGTAGGGCGCGGGAAGGGGCTTCAGCACCTGCACCCGCCGCGCCTTGTACGGTCGGCCCTTGAGGAGCCAGTAGCATGCACCGAGCGGCAGGTTCGCGAGTTCGCGCGTGCGCCACGCGATCTCTTCGGAAGGAGTGAGCAGGGGTTCCTCGATCTTCTCATTCGGACGCGTTTGGTGGCGCCAGACGGAGCCGAGCGGCTCGAAAATGTCGTGCGAAAGCATCTTCGCTTCGGCGTACGGGAGGCGGAAGAAGAACTGCCTTCCCGTGTTACCGAGGAGGTGCGGCCGGAACGTCGGAGGGAAGAGCGACAACCCCTGCGCCGCGAGCGTGACAAAGACCCTGTACTTGCGCGCGGCGACGAGGAAGTCTTCGAGTCCGCTCTCCGCACCGGCGAGCACGTGCGCCTCGTCGAGGAGCAGCGCGTACGGCGTGCGTTTCGCTGGCGCGATGCTCTCTCGTCGCAGCGCCGCCATCTGGAAGACGTTCACGAGCAAACGCCCCATGATGTCGGCCGTCGGGCCGAGATACCCCTTCGCGAGATTCACGACGACGGTTTCCCCGCGGTCGATGGCGCCGAGGAGATCCACCGTCGAACGAGGCTGCCCGAGGAAGCGCTGCACGGCGATCGAGCCGAGGAAGGGTTCGAGCTTGTTGAGGACCGCTGAGACGTACATCTCTTCACGTGCACCGAACCGGAGCGTGAAGTACGCGCGCGACTGCTCGGAGGCCGAGGCGAGGACGCGCTGACGGAACGCAGGAATGAGGAAGAACTGCGGGAGATCGACGAGGCTCATCACGGACTCGCTCTCGATGCACGCACGGAGGGCGTACCGCATCAGCTCTTCCACCTTGACGCCCCACGCCCACGAGGCGGCGTCTTCACCCGCGTAGAGGCGTTTCAGGACGCCGACGAGCAGGTCCACGTGGCGGCCGACGTCGATCCCCTCGACACGGGTGAGCGGATTCCAGCCAGGAAGCAGTTCGGGGCGGGTGAAATCGAGGAGGACGAGGCGCGGTACACGGTGCACGAGCGCCCATCCCGCGACCCGGTTGAAGAGGTCTCCGTGTAGGTCAATGAGCGTGAAGGGCCGCTTGTCTTCGAGGTGGTGCCGCGCGAGGATTTCGAGCAGGCTCGATTTCCCGCTCCCGGTCGAGCCGAGGACCAGCGTGTGCTGGAACACGTCTGACGCAGCGATGTGGGTCGCAATCGGCTCACCACCGGGCACGTCGTAGAGTCCGAAGGCGGTTCCCTTCCGCTCGCGCTGCGCGAGCACGAACGGATCGCGCGCCCAAAACGCTGCCCACCCCTCCTTCGCCTTCGCGGTGGTGGTCTGGAAGCTCAGCGACATGCTCCCCGGCTCGGTCATGCCCCTCGGGCGGCGGGTGCGTCGCGCGAGGGCGTACGTGGCGACGCCCGCGAGCCCGAGCGATGCGAGAACTGCGACGGTGAGGACGAGCGGTGTCATAGCGACGGGGGTCAGGTGAAGCGTGCGAAGAGCCAGAGCAGGATCAGGAGCGACGCGAGCGCACCCGCCAAGACCGCGAGGTGCACGAGGGAGCGGCGCAGGTGCGGAATCGCCAGATACCGGAGGCGGAGGCGTTCCGCGCGTGTGGGCGGTTTCGGGTCATGGACGACGATTCCACCGTGCTCCGGATGCGGCGCGATGAGCGACCGCCGTTCGAGCTTCCGCAGGTGCCAGCGGGCGTGAAATCGGCCGAGGAGCTTCACCATCTCCTTCAGGTGGTCCACGTGGGTGTCGCGGTGGTGCGGCTCGCACCAGAGGAGGTACAAGTAGACCGTAAAGGTCGTGCGACCGATGAGGGGCAGGACTTGCACGAACCAGTGCGTCGGCAGCTCCTGATGGACCGTGCGGTCGTACCGGTGCGGCTCCACGCCACCCGCGACGATCTCCACGAGCACGGTGTCGATCCCCCACAGGTCTTCGACGTGGTACACGACGTGACCGCTCTTCACGAGCCGGTCGAGCCAGTGAATGACACGTCGGTTCGAAACGCGGAGCATCCACGCGAGGTCATTGACGCGGAGCGCGAGAAGCCCGGTCCGCTGTCGCAGCGCTTTCGTCAGGAGTAGCAGCAGCGCCTCGTTGCGGCCCACGCGATCAACTACCACGAAGAATGCGGTGAGATCCGCGCGGACGGTCGAAACCCCCTCCGGCGGCTCCGGGCGCGGTGTCACGAACCGCACGCGCGTGTTGTCTTGGAGCGCGTGGTCGGGACGCGGGAACCTACTGCTGCTCGGATTCGGGAGGAACAGCTCCATGGGGAATGGTGGAAGGGATCGGTACGGGACTGATTTCCACGATGCGTGTCATCGACGTGAAGCGTGGTCCGCTACTCGCGACGCGCGCCAGTGGCCCGCCTACAAGCGCATCAAGAAGCTGTTCGGCGCCGTGCTCGTCGATGAGGCGCAGATCGCCAAGTCGAAGAACACGCTCCGCGGACGTGCCGTACGGGCGATGCGGCCGAAAGGACGCCTCATCCTCACCGGCACGCTCATGAAGGGGTACGCGACGGACATCTTCTGGAACGTCGCCTGGCTCCTCGGCTTCGATAACCCGCTGTTTCCGTACGCCTACCGAGGCGGCTCGAAGCGCTTCCTCAACGAGTTCGGCACCTACGAGTTCGTGGACCGGCAGTTCGAGGATTCGCTCCATGAGGGTCGCGCGAAGCTTCTCCCTGAAGTCAGTAACCTCAACCGCTTCTGGCGCCTCATGGCGTCCTTCGCCATCCGGCGCCGCAAAGACGACATCTACGACCTGCCGACGAAGCACCAGCAGGTCGTCGTCCTCAATCTCGATGGCCCCCATCTCCCGTTCTACAACTCGTACGCCGATTGGGCGCAGAAGGCGATTGCGAAGGCACTCCGCGAGGGCGACGGCACGCCGAACATGGGTGTGATCTCAAACGCCCTCTGGAAGCTCCGCTACGCCGCAACCTGCCCCGTCGCGATCGACTACCTCGACCCGGCGCTCGACGTCGCGAGCTGGAACAAGCTCGATTACGTCCTGAATTACGTTCGCCGCGCATCGGAGCGCGGCGAGAAGACCATCGTCTTCTCGGGTCTCCGCGTCATGGTCGCCTCGATGGTGAAGCACCTGCGCGCGAACGGCATCGGCGTGCTCCCCATCACGGCCGAGGTGCCGACGAAGAAGCGCTTTGGTCTCATTCGGGAGTTCTCGAATGACCCGGAGATCAACTGCATCGTCGCCTCGCTCAACTGTCTCAATCGCGGCTACACGATCACCGCCGCGAACCACGTGCTCATCGTTGACCTCGAGTACAGCCCCGAAGCAACGGACCAAGCCGGCGACCGCGTGCACCGCCCTGGTCAAACGAAAGACGTCTACGTGCAGGTGCTCCTCTCGCGCGACACGATCGACCCGATCATGTGGGAAGTCGTGACGCAGAAGGCGGAGGCCATCCGGCACGCCATCGACGGCAAGGCACGGTTCCTCGACGTTGCAGAGATCCTGCAAAAAGCGACCGGCGACGTGCAGCTGGAGATTGCGCGCCGTATCGAGCGCATCTCCCTCATGCCCGTGCAGCAGCCGGTCCTCGACCTCGTAGCGGCGGCAGGGTCCGTCGCTGCGAACGTCGTGCTCTTCCCCGTCATCGCACCCATCCCCGTGGAACCCGCCGAGCCGTTTGTGCCGCTCGTGCAGCTCGTACGCACGAAGCCGGTCCAACTCGCGCTCTTCGGCTCGATGCTCTAGTCCACCCCTCACATCCCCAACAACGAAAGGAGGTTTCTGCGTGAAGTTTTCTCGCGATGTTCGACCATGCTGCGGGCACAGCATCGAAACGTCGTACGACGGCTACTGCACGCTGCTGACGTGTCACTGCATCTGCCGGACGCACTGCGAGCATTTGCAGGTCACCGTTCCCGGTGAAGCCCGCCGCGACAACCGCCTCAACGACGAGCCGCTGTACGGCTGGTGCCGTCACTGTCGTCTTCTCGTTGACGAGGCGCACATCCGGAAGCTCCGTCCGCAGCGCGACCGGCGTATGGCGATTTATTGGCTCGGTGAAGCGGATGACTCTGAAGAGGAGCTTCGCAGCATCACGGAGCACGCGCACCTGGAGTTGGAGCCCACCGGCACGACTGACGTCGCCTCGCAGCTTCCGCTCTTCGCCCTGACCTCGTAAACGGTCGCCACAGCGCCTGCGCGCCCGTCTCGCTCCGTTTTCCCAACTCGGGCACGCGGGGCGGCCTCTCCGTCCTTCCTGCGCGCCCACCGACCCTCTCACAACCACGAAAGGAGTCCTCTCATGGACTTGCTCCCGCCCAACATCCGCGTGGTACTCGCACGCTATCCCATCGGTTCACAGAGTCGCCGCGGCATGGATGCCGTCGTCGTCGTGAAGTATTTCTTTCCCGCTGGCCGCTACACGCTCTTCGTCACCGAAGCGGAGTTCGATGACGAGGACGTGCTGCTCTACGGCTACTGCATTTCCCCGCTCGGCCCCGACTGCGACGAGTGGGGCTACGCCTCGCTCGCCGAGCTCCAGAGTCTCCGCGTTCGCAGTCTCACGATCGAACGCGACCTGCACTTCCCGCTCGCAACGCGCACGGTCGCCGAAGCGCTCAAGCGCCACGCCGCCTGACGCGTGGCGCATCCCACCCACCTAACACGAAAAGGAGAATCGAATCGTGGACATCGTCCTCAAACTGCGCGAGCTCCGCCGCCTGCGGGGCTACAGTCAGAAAGACGTCGCACGCCTGACGGGTGTCGGCGACAAGACCATCAGCTCCTTCGAGACGAGCGCACGCATCGGCTCGATGAAGCTCTCGCAACTTTCCCAGCTGCTCCGTCTCTACGGCTTCACCGAAGAGCAGTTCTTCAGCCGCAAGATCGAAGAGCTGTTCGATCCCGACGCGATCAAAGAACGCTCACGAGAAGAGCAGCTCATCGCGAACCTTGCGGAGCTTCCGACCGCCGCACGCGCCGCGCTCCTTGAACGGTTCGAGCTGATGCTGGACTCCGCCCTCGTCGTCAGCGCCCCGGCCACTTCCTCGATCCGCCTGGTCGAGCACCGGGCCGCACGACGATCTGCTGCGTGACGGCATGCGCCAGATCGCTCGCGACCCCTTCGCCCGGCACACGCTCGTTCGGGAAGTTGTCCGGCCGCTTCATGCGCACCAGACCTGCGGCTTCTGCGGTGGCATCCGCGTGACGCCGCGCTCCCGAGATCCATTCCTCTACCGCTACGGCACCGAGCCCGACGCCATCCGCACGCGCGTCTCCTGGCACGACGGGATCTTCTGCTCGAAGTCCTGCCATGACGCTTACCACGACGTCGCCTAACGGCGTCGGAAAGGAGTCTTCCAATGCAGCATCGCCATCCGGCGGCCGTGCGCCTCGATCGGGACGCGCTCTGCCGCCTCAACCGCTTCCGCCGCGGTACGCGGCAACCCCTCGCTCGCATCGTGAATGCGATCGTCCTCGACTTCCTCGATGGTGTGCGCAGCGAGCCGCGTCTGCGCGGCCGGCGCACATCATCGCGCCCTCGCCGGAGACAGACGTGAGCCCGGCCGCCACCGCCGACGCCGCCGTCGTTCCGTTCCCGGTCCCAACCGCGCCGCGTGTCGCGCGCCGCCGCCTCGCGCATGACGAACGGCCGGCCGTGCGTCTCCGTCATCACGGAGCGCACACGCTCAGCGACTCGGAGCTCGTCGCGCTCCTCACGCGCAAGCGTGTGGGGTCCGACGAAGACCTCCACGGTGCACGCGCGCTCCTCCGCGACGGTCTAGCGTCGCTCGTCCACCGCGTTCTGAGCGGTGCGGCGGACATCCCGCACGACGATGCGAGACGGCTCGCCGCCGCGATCGAGCTTGGTCGTCGCTCGGTCGCACCGCCACCGCACCGTGCGCTCTACTCCCTTGAGTCGGCCGGACGTCGCCTCGCCGCGCGGTACGCGGGAGAGGTGCAGGAGCGCCTCGGAGCGCTGCTCCTCGACGCACGTGGCCGCATCATCGCGGAGCGCGAGGTGTTCGTCGGCACGCTGCACACCGCACTCGTGAGCACCCGCGACGTCCTCCGCCTGGCGCTGAGCCAGCACGCGAAAGGCGTCGTCGTGTTCCACAACCACCCCTCCGGTGACACGCAGTCATCGGACGAAGATGTGGCGTACACGCGGCGTCTCGCAAGCGCCGCGCAGCTCCTGGACGTCGAGCTTGTCGACCATCTCGTCCTCGCCGGTGACCGCCACGTCTCGATGAAGTATCGCGGTGATTTCTAGCGCTGTTTTCACGGGCGGTGGCCACAAGCCACCGCCCGTCTTGGTGTGTCCGCCCGCCAGGCGCGTTTTTGCGGTTCGCGATCTACAGGCGGGTAGCGCCTTCGCGCCACGGGGCCAGGCGGCGTGCGGCTCGCGCAGACTACGATCATCGTGGTCGCGGGGCGAAGGAGGGCCGTGCGGCACTGAACGCACGCACCGGTCGTCGACACCTTACTTCGCGTGATCGGCTCTCATTCACCTGTCAACTGCCCAGTGAACGCTCGCGAGCTCAAAGCGGCAAACGTACGCTCGGCAAGATGAATAGCCTCCGTCGATTGACCTACCGCCTTATCCCATCGCTCAACTCGCAATAGAAACTTCCTTTGCGTCTCCATCGGTGGGAGAGGAAAGCGGAAATTCTTCACCTGTGTCGAATTTACAGAGGCCAAGTTGCTACTTCTCTTCGCGGCATGAAAAAAATAGCGCTTTGCATATCGCGTGCGAAGCAAGGCGAGCAAGAATTCGGGAAGAAGCCGCAACCGATTAACTCGTACACGGAACACGTGATTCTGGTGAATGCACCCTTCAATCTGACCGCGCCAGACGCAGCCTCGTCCAAGTTTGTCTGGGTCGCCGCCCTCCGTCATGAGGACATCGCCGTCGTCCAAGTGAAACTTCTGTACGTCCGAGGGCAGAACCGCAATCTGTCTGATTTCTTCTAAGTCCAGAAAGCCGTCCTGCACGTTGGCGACGCGCAGGTACGGTGCCACAACGGTTTCCCTTCCCTGAAGCCTCCGACCCTTCGTTACTCCAGCCCTGATATCCGCTACGTCGCCCAAACGGACGAGCTCGGCACCACTGTCGGACGGGTTTAAGTCTCCGAAAAGGTCATTGAAGGTTGCCGGAAGGATCTGGTCTGCAAGACGCCGGGCGTCAGCCCGCTTGTGACGGATGGAGTCTGCCAGCCTCAGTATCTCCACGATGCGCTCCTGCGTAGGCAACGGCGGGAGAGGAATCGCCACAGCGGCGATGTCAGGTAACCGCAGGGACGGGTAGTCGTTTTCCGCGGCAATATCTCTCGCGTCCACCGTAAGTGAAAAAAAATACAAGTATTCAGGCAGAACTGATGCTTCCGCGACGACTGTTGCGAGGTGTGACGAAACATATGCAGAGCGTCCGAGCAGGGCACGATGATTCAAGAATGTGGAGGCGCCGCTCTTCGGGATCAAAAGCGTAGACTCTGGCCACAGGCGGAAATGACGGCTTTGCAACGCATGGTCATTCAACCTATCCGCCGTATCCACGAGACACGGAGTCTTACCCTCCCGTCCCACATCACGTGTTCGCACGAAGGGATGCTCTCCTCCCGCGAAATACTCCAGCCCTTGCGGGGCCGAATTGCCGGCACCGATCTCAGCGATGTCGCCCAACGTAGCCCACCGCCAGCCCTGCGGCAGTTTATGCCGCTTGGTCATTTGGCCCCCTCCTTGCCAATGACATTCTCGGCACAGGCAAAAAGGCGACGGAAGGCTGCAACGTCCAGTTCGTGAGCATTCTGCGCCTCCGCCTTCCACAGTCGGGCGCCTGGTAGATCGAGCAACGGCATCACAGGCTTGAACGGTGCAAGATAGCGACGCCAGATTTCTTGGCGTGTCTTGTGAGGCTGCATGTCGCTATTGCCAAGCAGGCCAACCTCGGCCTCGGCATCGAGGCGCGAAGTATTAACCACGATGAACGGCCTAGCGCGCTCCTCGCCTTCATCCCTGTTCTCAGAGCCTTTCTCAAGCCCAAGACCCTGGCCGAGCCGCTGTACAAACGGAGCTTGCGACGGCTCGTCCCAGTGATGCTTCTTGTGGGTAAACTGTCGAAGCCAGTCTGGCACTGGTGGCGTGATCCATGGCCGACCCGCCGGCAGGACGCGCAAGGCGACGACTTCCATCGCACCACCCGATGGCCCTTGCGCCGAGCCAATGACGGCACACGGCCCCTTTATGAGAGCATTCAGCATCATGGCATTCCGTACGAACGCGTCGGCGTTCATCGCGCTCTCAAGGACCATCCAGTCCTGCGCGACATCCCGTCTGAAACCCAACTCCAAGCGCTGGTGAATGCTCTCTGGTATCGCGGCTGCTACAGATGCACTGATGCAAGCCGAAAACTCATCTTCAATCCAGTCGAGCGCGAGTTCTTTCAGGTAGAGCGCTTTGACTGTCTGCGGCATGCGAGTCAGTTGCTCATCATTCGTGATAAAGAGGAGAGAGTGGGTACTGTTAGCCGTCGCCATTTCGACGGCGTCCGGCGTTTTCACCGGTGGCGACGCCGCGCCGCTAATATTTGAAGCGCGGCGAATGCCCGCGGCATGGATTCCGATGGCGTCGTCCACAGGTACCAGCTCAAAATACTGCCGTACTGCGGAGAGCATGACGGATTCGTCGGCTGGATCTACGCGCGCGAGAAGCTCAACAAGCGTCATAGAGCTGGTAAATAGCCGCACCTGTCCGCCATCCTTGGCTTCAAAGATAGGTCGCAGACTGTCCGCCCAGGGCATCTTGCCCTCGAAGTAGTAGAGCAAGCAATTAGTATCGAGACAGATGAGGCTCCCGGGAGAGAGCGCTTGATGTAGGTCGGCCTGCGCGGACGAAGTCACTGGTCGAGCCCTTCGTCAGAATCCCCTTGGAAACGAAACGCGCCCTTCAACGCCGCCGCCGTCTTCGGCACTGAAATCATCGCCTGAAGCTCCTCGAGGTCGCCTTGAATGTCGCGCTCAAGGTCTAGCAGACGATTAATGAGCACTTCCGGCGGCTCGTGGTCCTCAGCAGGCGCCTCATGGGGGTAGTACCGACTCGCGGACAGGTTGTAGTTATCCTTGCGAATGATGTCGACCGGCGTCCACCACGAGCGCGGGCCGACAGCGTCGGTTGCATCCGGCTTCAAACTCGGTATGCCTTTGGCGAAGCGATATGGGAAACGCGCACACATGTCTTCGAGATCGCCGTCGGTATCGAGGTCGGCCAACGCGCGTCGCGTCGCTCCGAGATCACGCCCATCGCTCGCAACCTGATAGAACCAGACACGCTCAGTACGAGGCTCATCCTTCTTTTTGGGTCGCCGAATAACCAACACCGATGTCTTCGCGCCACTGTAGGGGTTGAACACACCATTCGGTAGCGAAATCACTGCAAGCACTTGAAAGTGCTCGACCATTCGTTTGCAAATCGCGCGCAGAATGCGCTGCGACCCGAACAGCATGCCTTCCTTGATAACAAAGGCAGCACGGCCACCGGGCTTGAGAGCCGCCAGCATGTGCTGCGTAAAGAGGGCCTCATAAAGCTTGACGTGATACTCGAAATGGGCCGTGCGCTCTTGAGCCGTCGGGCCAAAGGGCGGATTGGCGAGAATCACATCATAGAGGTCGCGGTGAGTCTGTTGCGCCTGACTCGATAAGCTGTCCGCTTCCTCCATGTGTGTCGACCCATCGCCGTGAAGGATCATATTCATCAGACCAAGCTTGTAAACGTCCGGAGCCTTCTCCACGGCGAAGAGGTGCGTCTCTTTCAGTTCGCGTACGGCGCGCTCGCGCTCAGCACCATCTCTAAGCTGCCGTTCGATCTTGTCCCGAACGTATTCAAAGGCGCGGACGATGAAGCCACACGTGCCGGCCGCGGGATCATAAATGGACTCACCGCGTGCCGGGTCGATGATCTGTACCATGCGATCGACGATGTGACGAGGCGTAAAATACTGGCCATACTGTTTCTGCTCGCCGAGCTTGTTGACGACAAACTCGTAGGCCCGTCCCAACTTGTCCCACTTACCGCCGGTCGTTTCGTGTATACGGAGATCCAGGAGCCGCTTGCAGAGCTCACGGATTGTCGGATCGTAGCGAACGCGAAGCGAATGATTTCGAAAGAGCTTCCGAAATAGCTGCAGATCCCGCGTGATCGGAAGTCTCACATCTTCAGCGGGAAGAACACCGTCGGCGAAGGCAGGCTTTCGTGCGGGGAGTCGCCAGTAAGGCTGGCCAGGGATAACGCGTACGCACTTACTGTCTTGCGGTCCTCGTCTCGAGAAATCAGCATTTCTATCTCTGGCCTCTATAACGTCGCCAATTTGCGCAAGCCCCGCAAATAGATTTTGGACAAACGCTACGAGAGATTCAAAGCCCTCACTTTGTGCAAATAGGTCGGGATTCTCAGCCCACGAGTAGAAGCGCATTTCCCTGGGAAGATAGGGAATGTAGGAACCAGCCGACACTTCAGCCAGCTCATTCTCCTCCCCGCTCTCGCGCTCATCCCAGAGCTTTAGAAAGAAGAAATAGGAAAACTCTTCAAGATACTCGGTTGTCTTGAGCGTATCGTCCCGGAAGACGTTGGCGATACGCCAGAGTTCTTCTCCAAACGATTGGAAATCAAGAATCTTTGGCATTCGCGATATCCTCTTCAAGCGGATTAAGAATCGCCATCGCGTCGTCAGCTATTGCTAGCAATGTCTTGAGCGAACCGAATAACGCCCTTATCCGCGGTACACCACCCTGTCCGTCGAGCCACTGCGAGCGGAGCAGCTGCTCGGGCGTTAGTCCAGGATTGGCATGTCGGAAATCGCAGAGCAATTGCACCAGTTCGCGTTGCTCGCGGTTCAAGTCCTTGTCAAGTGACCAACGCTCAAAGGCGCGACGACGGCGTAGGAGTTCGAAGTCAGCTTCGCCGACTACGACCGCCACGAAATCCTCGATGCTCGCCTCAGGTTCGCCATACAGATCGCGCAATGTGTGGACGTCAAAGCCCATCGTGGCGATGAACGCCTGATCGACAGGCGCACTACCCTTGAAGTACCGCCAAGAGAAAACCGTTTGCGTGAAACGCTCTTTCGATCCATCCCGTGACATCGCTTTGCGCAGCTGTCCCTCTATTTGGCGGCGCAAGTCCTCTAGCATAGCCGGAGCTAGGACTTCCGAACTTTCGAGTGTTACCGGAATGTCGAGGATGAGCATCTCCTGAACCTGGGGTGATTCAGGTTCCTCCTCGCCTATTGTCAGTTGGGAACGCTCGTTGCTCTCGGTTCCACGCGCGCGATCTACGATGGCATCTTCTTGGTCTATCGGTTCGTCGATGACGCCTGGCGTCTCGTTAGTGACAAGCTCATCACCAGCTTCAAGACGAGCGATGTCGACGAAGTCCACGAGTTTGTAGAAGTCCTTACCCGTTTCGCGACACTTCCTTGTGCCGCGCCCCTTCATTTGCACGTAAAGAATCTTGGACTTGGTTGGTCGAGCCATGAGGATGGCTTCGACATCGGGAGCATCGATGCCCGTATCGAGCATTCCGACCCCGATCGCGATCCTGATATCGCCGCCGATCCGTTGAAACTCCTCGATTCGTTCACGAGCGTCCTTTAGTTCGTTGTGGATGGCGACCACGAAGGCTTCCGCCGTCGCATCGGTGGGCGGAAGATGGTGGAGTTCGTTGTACCGCCTGATCAAGGCGTAACGGAGGTTGACCGCGTGACGGATGGACGCCGCGAAGACGATCGTCTTCACTGGGTCTCGACGGCCGATGACTTCAAAGTACTTCTCCGCTATCAAGGCGTTCCGCTGTGGCACATCTACAGCGCGACCCAGCTGTTCCGGTTCGAAATCGAACCCCATATCGTGAACGCCGTACAGGTCGACATTCGTGTGAAACTTGAAATGGTGACACTGGGCGAGAATGCCGTCTTGCTCGCCTTGGCGGATTGAATATCGGTAGATCGGCCCTTGATACTGGCCTTTGTCGCAGAAGTAGCGATCGGTATTTTGGGTTTCCTTGTCGGAGGGAGTTGCCGTCAACCCAAGCCGAATTGCGCCTCCTGCGGCAAAGTGCTCCAAAACACCGTGCCAGTCACCGTAGTAGGAGCGATGGCATTCGTCGAGAAAAACGAGCTGAAAGTGATCGGACGGAAAGCGCTCGTACTTTTGACTGGCGGCTAGATGCTGGACGGTAGTCACCAGCACGTCGGCAAAGCGGTCGTCTGGACCACCTGTGGCGCGCCGAACGGCGAGCGCGTCGCCAAGTTGATCGATGAAGGCGCGTTCGGTCTGTCCTGCCAAAGCATCGCGATCAACTAGAAACAACGCGCGATGGATCAAGCCCAGGGACCAGAGCTTGGCGATGATGCCGGCAGCCGTGATCGTCTTTCCAGTCCCCGTCGCCATCTGGATGTACATGCGTGTGCGTCCAGCCTGCGCTGCCGCTAAGACTTGGGAGACGGCCACGCGCTGGTAATCACGCAAGTTGCCAAGTAGAACATCGGCTTGCGGCCGGAAGAGCTCCTTGAATTCTCCGGGCGTCGGGAACCGCGAAATTCGCTCGGGAAGGGTATTGGCCTTGATGTTCTGACGAAGAAAGATGGCGCCATCGCTGGCGAAGAGAAGTGGGACTTCGTAGCCAGTGTTGCGTTTGTACGCGCGCGCGTAGCCTTTGGCTTGTTCGAGGGCTGCCCACAGATCACGCCCCGGTTTCTTGGCTTCGAGAATTGCTGAAACCTTTCCTTCGTGGAGGAAGACTCGGTCAGCCTCATCATTGTCGAGATGGTCGCGAAACCTCTTTCTCGTGGACGTGAAATCAGCGATGTCCCACCCGCGGGAGCGGAGATGCTCCTCGATCAGGGTTTCGGCATCGGCTTCATTAGCAGGGTTCACGGTCGCCTTCTGGACAAGAGCGTACCCATCCGCTAGGCCGCTGCTTCGCCCCCGGACGGTTTTCACGCGATTCTCGCACGAAGCGATACCCTGACCGGAAAAACGCGGCACGGTCCCCGCAAAGTGCTCATTCGACTCAGCATCCGCCATTCTCTCACTTCTCGCGCGGGAAACGCATCAAGCGGTCGGGGGGGTAGGCCAAAGAGATGACGCGGTCGGACGCTTCGCCGGAGCGGCGAAGACGTGATCGTTCCGGAAGTGGTCCCCGAATGCCTTCTCGAAGTTCTCGCGGTCCGTGGGATTGGGCATCACGGCCAGCAGGGCATTCCGGACGGCGACTTGCATCTCGAGCGGTCGGCCGCTCGACTGCTCACCTTTCTTCCACAACCTGCCGGCCCGCTCTTCTTCGGACTTGGCCCCGTCCGCGGCACGCAAGCTTTCGGACTCCGCCGTTCCTCGCGGGGCCGGTGTGCCGCAAGGCGTCTCCGTCACAGCAATCTACCTCTACCCGCGTAGACACCTTCGCAACTGCCACCACCGTGCGTCACGGGCAGCACATGACCGGCCCATGACCGGCCGAGTTAACATCCGCGAAAACAGGTACACTGTCCAACGGATCGCCGACTCGCGATCTGGAGTCACCGACAGAAACTCGCTCCTCGTTCTTTGATGACCAGCGATGGATGGCCTTCTTTTAGAGACGGCGTTCCGTCGCATGGTTCTAGTCAGTTTCTATTTTTCCCGCGGTGGTCCTCTCCGGACCACGCCAGACGGCTCCAGACGACGCGTAAGTGCTTGATCTGGCGTCGTCTCCCGCTTGCTCCAGACGGAGCACTGGATTGTTAATCAGGTGGTCGGAGGTTCGAGTCCTCCCGCCACAGCCAATTCACCCCTCCGGCGGCGTCTCGCCCAGCATCGAAGCTCCCTTGTGGCGGAAGCGTCCCGTGGCGAGCAGCGCGGGAAGGAGCGTGATCGACGCCAGACAGCTCAGCGCGATTCCGACCACCGACGCCAGGCCGATCGACCGCACGCCGGGGTAATGCGAGATGGCGAAGGAGGCGAAGCCGATGATCGACATCAGCGCGGCGAGCACCACCGCACGGCCGGTCTCCAGTGCGTTTTCTCCGAAATCGTCGGGCGATTCGTCGTACCGCTGCAGCATGTAGACGGCGTAGTCGGTCGCCGTGCCGACGAGCATCAATCCGACGAAGGCGTTCATGAAGTTGAACTCCAGGCCGAACGCCGCCATGAAGCCGAGCATGCACGTACATCCGGCGATGAACGGCACGAACACGAAACAGGCGCGCAGGAACGAGCGAAAGCCGATCCATACCAGGGCGAACACCAGGACCAGGCCGAGCAGGCTGGCGCGGCTGGCGTCCGCGCGGGTGATGGTGCGCAGCGTCTCGGAAACGAGATTCACGCCGGTCAGCACTCCCTCGGGATGGCGCTTCCGGAACTCCTGGAGCTGGTCCGGAAGAAAGCGCGGCCACTTCCCGGTGGCCGGATAGACGTAGACGATCGACATGTAGCCGCCGGCCGTTTTCTTGATGAACCGCTGCACCGTTTCGCCGAGCCCCAGGCGCTGCAGGGTCTCGATCGACAACGGTTCGCGCCGCGCGAACGCCTGGGCGTACAGCGGCAACACCTCCTCGTACGCGTCGGAGCGGAACCCGTTGTCGGCCAGCGCCTGCCGGAACGTCCGTTCGATCCGTGCGAACGAGAATTCGTCTTTCTCGCCGCGGCGCAGCCGATCGATGGTGGCGCGCTGCTGCGCCTCGCTCGGCAGGAACGTGGTGATCGACTGGAAGGACCCGATGGTGCGGTTCCTGGTCATCGCCTCCAGCTCGGGGATCGCCGCTTCCGTACGGGCGATCGCCTCGCTGCCGGTGGAGCCGCGTACGCCGTACATCATGGCGTCGAACGACTGGCCGAACCTGCCCGTCACCTCCTCTTGCATCCGTACGGCCTCGTTGCCGGTGGCACGAAGTCCCTGGAGGCTGTCATTGAAGCGGACGTCCTTGGCCACGATGGCGGTCACGATCACCACGACGATCCAACCGATGATGACCGCCCTCGGCCTGGCCAGACTGGCCCGCACCATGCCGCTCGACCCCAGGTCATGCACGCGCAGCTCCCGCTTCCCGGCACGCCGCCGTTCCACGATGATCAGCACCGCCGGGAAGAGGAAGACGACGCACAGCAGGAAGATGAGAATGCCGCTGCCGGTGAGGAACCCGAGCTCCGTCATCCCGCGGAATTCCGTGGCCAGAAAGGCATAGAACGTCGCCGCCGTCGTCAGCGCGCCGACGACGACGCCTGGCAGTGTGTGGCGCATGAGCGTCCGCACCGCATCCTCGACTTCCGCACCGCGATTCCGCTCGTCCACGTACCGCTCGTACAACACGGTCATGAAATCGAGACCGAGGCCGGCGAGGAGAGCGGCGAATCCCGTGCTCGCCGCGGAAAGCGTTCCGTACGTCATCGCGCCGAGGCCGAAGGTGATGATGATCGCCGCGGTCATCGGCGCGGCGGCGTACAGCACGGCGGACGGGCGCCGGTAGGCGTAGAGATACAGCGCCAGGACGCCGAGCATCGAGGTGATGCTATTGATCACCATGTCCTGTCGGATGATCTTCTCGTCGTTCGCCGCGATGGCGTATCCACCGGTGGTTCCGATGGTCGGAAGCGCGACGCCGCTGTTGGCGGCGCGGAACTCGTCCAGCGCCTGCGCGGTGACGCGCCGGGTCTCGTCGACCACGGCGCGGCTGAACGGGAGGTCCTGCGCCGCATGCCGCGGCCTGGCGATGACGATGGCCGCCCGCTGATCGGACGAGACGTAATAGCCGGTCGAGAAATCGACCTTCAGGCCGGCCCCGGCACGCTGCAGTTTCTCCATGTAGACCGGCAGCAGGTTGAAGGGATCGACGCGGACGAGCTGCTTGGCCACCGTCGACTGCGGCGTCTGGAGGAGGGCGCGGTTGCGCTCGACGGATGCCCGGATGCTTTCGTCCGTCAGCTTCTGCGCGACCGCGTCGAGTTGTTGCGGCGTCAGCACGAGCAACGAATAGGGGATGACGCGATCGATCACGGCGAAGGCGTCCGGCAGGCGCCACGTCACGCTCTCGATCCGCTCGGACTTCCGCAGCCGTTCGCCGATCCCGTCGAGGAGCGGGAAGTACGTCGCGGGCTCGCTCCCTTTCGGGAACTCCACCACGACGACATGGAAGTCGAGCGTTCCGGTCTCCCTCAGGAGCTGCCGGAACTCATTCACCTCCCGGTTGCTGCGGGGGATGAGGTTGAGCACGTCCGGATCGAGACGAAGCCTCGTGGCCGCCGCGCCAGAGACGAGAACGACCGCCAGCGCGACGCCGAGCACTCGCCACGGCCGGCGCAGCAGGAGCTCGGTGATCCGCTCCAACAGGCGTGCGATCACGCTCCTCTCCTCGTCGCGCTCGTGCTCTCCACGTGCGCATCTTAGTTGTGACACCCCCGAAGTAAAATCGCGGCGGCGTGTGCATGGGAGGACGAATGTCCGCAGAGGACGTGACGACGAAACCGCAATCGTCCGAGGAGCTGGTGGCGGAGGTGCAGCGGCGGAGCCCGCGTGATGCGGCACGGCTCCTGGCCGGCGTGCCGGCTGCCGCGGTGGCGGCCGTACTTCAGTCGCTGAATCCGGCGATCGCGCAGGACGTCCTCGACGAGCTGCCGGCCGAGCGACGGGGCGCAGTTCTCAACGCAGCGTCGGCGCAGCAACGGGCCCAGTGGTTGCGAAACGATCGGTATCCCGAAGAGACCATCGGTCGATTGATGGAGCCGCCGGCCGCGGTCTTCACCGGCCAGCAGACGATCGCCGACACCATCAACGCCGTACGAGAGCTTTCGAAGACCTCGTTCGTGACGTACGGATTCATCGTCGATGACGTCGGACACCTGTACGGCGTCGTCACCATGCGCGACCTTCTGCTCTCCGCACGCGACCAGCGTCTCGAAGAGGTCATGCTCCGCGATCCGTTCTTCCTCGTCCCGGAGATGGAACTGCCGGAGGCGATGAAGCAGGTCGTGCGCCGGCACTTCCCGGTGTATCCGGTCTGCGAGGCGGACGGCACGCTGATCGGGCAGGTGCGTGGACAGGCGATGTTCGAGGAGCAGGCGTACGAGATCAGCGCGCAGGCAGGGCGGATGGTCGGTGTCGACAAGGAAGAGCGCCTGACCACGCCGTGGCTTCGCAGCCTTCGTTTCCGCCATCCCTGGCTGCAACTCAATCTGCTCACCGCCTTCATCGCCGCGGCAGTGGTCGGTGTCTTTCAGGACACCATCGACCGGATCGTCATCCTCGCGGCGTTTCTTCCGGTCCTTGCCGGGCAGTCGGGCAATACCGGCTGCCAAGCGCTCGCCGTCGCCCTGCGCGGCATGACCCTCGGCGAGCTGCAGCCCGGAAAGGAGCGCGCTCTCGTTCTGAAGGAAGGGTTTCTCGGCCTGCTCAACGGGATGCTCGTCGGCCTCACCGCCGCTCTCGGGATGTACGTGGCAGCCCGGGCGCAGTCGCATCCCGCGGCGGCCATTCTCGCCGCGATCGTGTTCTGCGCGATGATCGGTAGCTGCGTCGTGAGCGGCATCGCCGGCGCGCTCATCCCGCTCACGCTTCGCCGCCTGGGAGCCGATCCCGCGACGGCGTCCAGCATCTTCCTCACCACGGCGACGGACGTCTGCAGCATGGGCCTTTTCCTCACCCTGGCGACGATACTCGTGCGGTAGCGGCCCATGAAATTATTTGTAGTTTGCCTGCGTTCTCTCTTCTTGTGCCGAAAGGGGGACCGTAGCCCATGAGCAAGCGCGAGCCTGCAATGCTGAGCGCTCCCAGCGGATGCCAGGTGTTGATCGCGGAGGACGATCCGGCGATTCGCGCCCTTCTCGTCACGGCGCTGCGCCGCCGGAGGGTGCGTTCGGCGACGGCCGAGAACGGCGACGAGGCGCTGCGGCACCTGAAGAAGCAGAACTGGCTGGTCCTGGTGCTGGATCTCATGATGCCGGAGGTGACGGGATGGGACGTCATCGCCTGGCTCGCCGTGCACCCTGAAAGCAAACCCAATACGGTGATCGTGGTCAGCGCGACTGACCGAGCGCTCTTGCAGGAGCTCGACCCCAGCGTCGTGAACGCCGTCATCTTCAAGCCTTTCGATCCCATGCAACTCTCCGCATACGTCAAGGCGTCGTGCGAGCTGGCTCATGACGACCGTCGGCGGACGCGAATCGTCGACGCCATCAACCATTGATTGGAGGTTACCGGTGTCTCGTTCCACGATCTATTCGCTCTTCATGCAGGCGCCGGCGCTGATCTGTGTTCTTCGAGGCTCCGATCACGTGTTCGACCTCGTCAACCCGCTCTACCAGCGCCTGTTTCCCACGCGTGAGCTCCTCGGAAAGCCGATCCGGGAAGCAGTCCCGGAGCTGAAGGGACAGGGCTTCTTCGAGCTGCTGGACCGCGTCTTCATGACGGGCGAGCCCTTCACGGGCAGAGGATTGCCCGTCAAGCTCGATCACAGCGGCTCGGGAACGCTCACCGAGGGCTTCTTCAATTTCGTGTACCAGCCGATGATCGTCGACGATCGGATCGACGGCGTGACGGTGTTTGGATTCGAAGTGACCGACCAGGTGCTGGCGAATCGGGAGAAGGACGAGTTCATCGCCGTCGTGGCCCACGAGCTGCGGACGCCGATGACATCGATTCTCGGCTGGGTGCGGCTGCTGCAGCTCGGCGATCTGGACCAGGAGACGCACGCATCGGCGCTCGAAGCGCTGGAGCGCAGCACCAAGGCGCAGGCCAGAATCATCGAGGATCTGCTCGACGAATCGCGCATCGCATCGGGCAAGCTGCGCCTGGAGCTTCGGCCCTTGAACCTCGCGCCGATCGTGCAGTCGGCGGTGGAGATGATGCGGTCGGCCGCGGAGGCGCGGAAAACCATGCTCATCGCGCAGATCACCGACGAGCGGCTGGAGATGGTCGGCGACCCGAATCGTCTCCAGCAGGTGATCGCGAACGTCCTCTCCAATGCGATCAAGTTCAGCCCCGATGAAAGCCGCGTGGAGATCGGCGTGTCGCGTGCCGGCGCGTTCGCCGAGATCGAGGTGCGCGACCACGGGCGTGGCATCGCTGCCGATCTACTGCCGCACATCTTCGACCGCTTCCGCCAGGGCGGCCAGGCCGAACGGCAGGGCGGCCTCGGTCTCGGACTGGCCATCGCCCGCCATCTCATCGAGCTGCAGGGCGGAACGATCGCGGCGGCGAGCGATGGCGAAGGAAACGGTGCGACGTTCACCATGCGGCTGCCGCTGCACGCCAATGCTGCCGCGTCGTCGTTCGTGGACCGCGAGCCACGCGACCGCGGCTCCGCGCTGCCCTCACTGAAGGGCGTTCATATCCTCATCGTGGAAGACGACATCGACAACAGCAACGTGATTGCCGCGGTGATGGAACGCTGTGGTGCGACCGTGGAGTGCACGACCACGGCGACCGATGGATTGCTGCGCATCGCCCGGCGCCAGCCCGACGTGATCATCGCCGACATCGTCCTGCCGGATATCGACGGCTGCGCGTTCATCGAGCGGGTGCGGACCGCCGGCAAGTCGGCGGGCGGCGATACTCCGGCTCTGGCGCTCACCGTCTTCGGCCGTCCGCACGAGCAGGAGCGCATCCTTGCCGCCGGATTCAACGCCCTGCGCCAGAAGCCGATCGAGCCGGCTGATCTGGCAAACGAGGTGGTGCGGCTCGTCGGGCCCGGAGTGGCGAAAACTTAGCAGCGGCGTTGCATGGGATGTCGGCGGAGGCTTGTATGCCGGAAAAAGAAACGATCGAGCGGGCGCGGAAGGACAAGCGCGAAGGGAAGGCACCATCGACGCAGGCGGGGGAGTTCGTCCGCGAAGAGATCGAGCACGTGCGCGAGGGGAAGCACGGCGCGCGCTCGACCAAGCAGGCCATAGCCATCGGTCTGTCGAAGGCGCGGCGTGCGGGGGTGAAGCTGCCCGCAAAGGGAAAGGCATCCACGAAGACGAAGAGCGCCCGCAGCCGGAAGAAGCCGTCGGCGAAGCGCTCCCGCGCCGCCCGGGCGGCGCTCAAGAGCGAGCCGCGCTCGACGGTGTCGCGAAAAGCGCTCTCGCGGCAGGCGCGCACGGCGGCGCGGAAGCGCGCGCGCGCCAGCGCCTGAAGCGCCTCACCTCTTCACGAAGAAGAACGTCCCCCCCTCGTCGCCCACCTCGGCCATGACCGCGAGCTCGGGCTTCTGCTCGCGGCCGGCGCGGCGGGCGGAGTCGACGACTTTGTCGCGGATGGGGGCGAAGATGCCCTCCACGTCCACGACCTTGCGCGCCGGATCGCCGAGGACCTCGAGGAGCGCGCGGGTGAAGATCGAGTGGCGGCCGTCGGCGGAATCGATTACCGGCTGGGTGCCGCCGGAGCTGATGACCATGCGCGAGCGCTTGTCGGTGCGATCGTTCTTGTCGGGCGACGCGAGCGCGCCGCGAGCCAGCGAGCCGGAGTAGCAGGAGTCGGCGATGAGAAGCGTGCGGCGGGCGGGATGGTCGAGCAGGACGTCGCGGATCATGGCCGGCGAGATCCAGTTGGTCATCTCCAGGTCGGCGTCGACCGGCAGCCAGTAGCCCTTGTCGTTTTTCAGCTCGCCGTGGCCGGCGTAGAAGACCAGCAGGTTGTCGGCTTTGGCGGCCTTGATGGCCGCGATGATCTCCTTCCCGTTCTTGTTCTCCAGCGGCGTCACTTCGAATCCGTACTTGTCGTGCAGTAGTTGCGCGACAGCGCGGGCGTCGTCGACCGCAGTCGGCAGCGTCGGATACTTTCGATACTCGCTCTCGCCGATCACCACCGCGTGGAACTTCCCGTAGCGCGCCAGCGCCGCGGCCTGCTTCCGTTGCTGCCAGACCACGAACCCGGCGACAGCGAGCGCGGCGATCGCCAGCAGCGCCGCCGTGATCGCGAGGCGCCGCGGGCGCCGCTCCACGAGGGTCGGCGCAGCGGGGACGAGTGTCGGCGCGGTGAAGCTCACGACCGTCTTGTCGGTCAGCGTGGACGGGGTGCGGTCGGTCTCGGTCCGCGCGGGCCTGGTGACGCGCAGCGGCCGGGCATCGTGAATGTCGAACGCCTCTTCGACGGCGGCGCAGAACTCCATGGCGTCGGCATATCGATTGTTGGGGTCCTTCTCCAGCGCGCGGTAGATGACTTGCTGGACGGCCTCGGGGATGGCAACGTCGGGCGCTGCCTCCTCGAAGCGGCGCGGCGGGTGTAAGAGATGCCCGGTCATCAATTGAACGTTGTCGCCGACGAACGCGTCCGCATTGGTCAGCAGCTTGTAGAGCGTCACGCCCAGTGAATAGAGATCGCTGCGCCCGTCGATCTGGCCGCTGAACTGTTCGGGCGAGGCGTATTGCAGCTTGCCGAGGAACTGCCCCGTCCCGGTCATGGTCTGCCCCGACTCGAGCGACTTCGAGATGCCGAGGTCGATCAGCTTGACGAACGGCTGCCCGCCGGCGGTCTCCAGCATCAGGTTGTCGGGGGAGATGTCGCGATGAACGAACTTCTCGCTGTGGAGGTAGCCGAGGGCGTCGAGGGTCTGCACGGCGATGGCGCCGACCATCTGCAGCGGCAGCGGGCCGCGCGTGGCCAGCAGATCACGGAGGTTGTGACCGTGCACGTACTCCATGACGATGTAGCCGGTGCCGTCGGCGCAGATCTGGAAGTCGTGCACGCCGGCGATGTGCGGATGGCGCAGCCGCATCCCGCGGCGCGCCTCGTTAATGAAGCGCTCCTTGAGCGCTTCGTTCGTGCTGAGGTGGGCCTGCAGGGTCTTGACGATCTGCACCTCGTCGAGATCGCGATGCCGCACTTTGTAGACGCAGCCCATGCCGCCCTCGCCGAGCTTGGCGAGCACGTCGAAGCGGCTGTCGATCTCCGGGAGGACGCTCATCAGGAGCCGGGCTTGCGCTCGAAGAGGAAGTCGACGCCGTCGTGAAAGGCCGACTGCAGCGGCGCGAAGGTGGGAACGGCGGAGGTGACGCGATCGTCGGAAGTCAGGGCGTTGACGAGCTCGCGATGGACGCGCGACGCCGGGACGACGCCCCTCTGGCGCTGCAGGATGCTGATCAGCGCGGCGGTGAACGGAGAGCTCTGGCCGCCCGGACTGTCGGCGCCCGAGGAAAGCGCCAGCCGCGCGCGGCGCTGCCGCGTGGTCTCCACGTATTTCGCCCACTGCGCGGCGGACATCTTCTGCAGCTCGGGCTGCGGCGTGCCGCGGGTGATGTCGCCGACGTACGCGGCGTCGGCCAGCACCAAAATGTGGCGCGAGGCGATGAGCGCCAGGCGGTCGCTCACTTCCTGATTGGCAAGCCAGTTGGCCTTCGCGTCGTCGTCGGCGCCGGCGTCGGCGGGCATCCACCAGCCGCGCCCGTGGCGCAGGTCGCGCTTGCCGTGGCCAGCGTAATAGACCACGAGGTTATCGTCCGCGCCGAGGGTCTGGCTGAGTGTGTAGAGCGTGGAGAGGATCTTGGCGTTCGTCGCATTCAGCAGCGTCGTGACCTGGAAGCCGTACTGATCGCGCAGCAGGGACTCCATCGCCTTCGCGTCGCGCTCCGCCGCCGGGACCAGCGGAAGGTGGTCATAGCGGCTGTTGCCGATGACCAGGGCGTAGAAGCGGCCCAACGCGACCTTCGGCGCGGGGAGGGCGGCGGGGGCGGCGGACGGCGCGGCGTTCTTCACCAGCTTCTGAATTCGCGCGACGTCTTTCTTCTGCGCGTCGGCTTTGCGCTTGACGTCGTCGAGCTGCTGGAGCAACTCGCGCTCGCGCTTCTCGTCTTTCTTCTGCTGCTTCTTCGCCTCGTCGAGCTGGCGCTGCAGCTCCTCGATCTCCTGCTCGCGCAGCCCGAGCTGGAAGGCGGCCTGCTGCAGCTCGTCGTAGCGGCTGGCCTCGACGATGACGTACTCACCCGGCAATCCGGCGGCGCGGCGGTAGAGATTGAAGGCCTTGGTCATGTCGGCGGGGACGCCGAGGCCCTTTTCGTAGAGGCGCCCGAGGCTGAACTGCGAGGCGCTGTGGCCGGCGGCGGCGGCCTTCTCGTACCAGCTCGCCGCGGCCTGGTAATCGGGCATCGTGCCGAGGCCACCCTCGTAGATCTTGCCGACGTAGTACTGCGCGTCGCGGTCGTTCTTCCCGGCCTCCGCGAGCCAGATCTTCAATGATGTCTGGTAGTTGGCGCGGTCGTAGGCGGTGTACTCCCCGCCGCGGATGCGGCAGTCGACGGCCGTCGTCCGCACCGGCCGAGACGCGATGGGGAACGTCCGGTTGCCGATCCGCCGCTGGCGGGGCGGGAGGCGGCAGTCGACGATCATCAGGTCGTCCGCGTCAGGAGTTGTTTGGGCGCTTGCCGCCCAGCCGAGCGCCAGAAGGAGGATGACGAGAGGGGCGGAGCTAGAACGATTTCGAGACATTCACCTGGATCGTCCGGAAGTGCAAATCGGAACGAAGCACGTCCTGCGTTACTTCCACGAACGCCGACACGCCATGCGGGAAGACGGCCTGGAGGCCGGCGGAGAGCTTGCCGTAGTTCGGGTCGGGCTGGTCCAGCGGGATGGTGAATGCGATGTTCTGTGTGTCGCGGAGGAAGCGCGCGGTGACCAGGCGCGCGCCGCTCTTGAACTCGTGGATCATCTCGGCGCGGAACATCGGCAGCACGTTGCCGAAGGAGGTGGGGATGGCGGTGCGCACGTTGAAGCCGGCGGTGGCCACGGCGGACTCGATCTCGTGTCCCTGCACGAAGAGGATCAGCGGGCCGTCGCCGCTCTCGGTGAGGTCGTCGATGTCGGCGCGCGACCACGTCCCGGAAAGGGAGACGTCGTAGTCTGTTCGACCTTTGTGAGAGTCGATCCCGGCGCCGCCGGTGAGCGCGAAGACGTTCGCGTTGTTCTTGCTACGCGCAACGGAGTTCGTGAAGCCGGGGATGACGACGATGTGCTTGGCGTCGTAGCGGTTGCGGCCGAGGGTGAGGCTGCCGTCGATGTGCACGCCGTCGAAGTGGTGCCCCGCGGCTGTCCCCGGCGCGGCGCTGCCGGTGAAGAGGCCGCTGCGGCTTCCGTAGAGGGACAGCGCGTAGCCCTTCGTCTCGAGCGAGCCGGTGGAGTCGTTCAGCGTCGAGTCGAGCTTCATCAGGTTGACCGAAACACCGAAGACGCTGTCGCCGAACTGGCGGTCGACGCCGGCCATGATGCCGCTCGATTTCAGATCGAATCCGAGCTGGCCGTTGCGGCCGATCCGCTCGCCCTTGCCGATGTTGCCGCTGAGGAATCCGGACCAGCCGTTGTAGTCCTTCTGTTCGTCCGCGGCGCCGCCGGCCGGCGCCTGCGTGACGAGCGCGGTCGCCAGCGCGCCGATCGGGATGGGGCTGCCGCTGATGCTGAGCGAGAGCTTCTGGACGGAGAAGCCCTCCGCGCCGCTCCGCAAGGCGGCGAGGCGCGACCCGATGCCGGCGGCGACGTTCGAGACCGCCGCGCTGGCCACCTTCGACTGCGCGCCCGACTGCTGCGGCGCAACGTGCTCGAGGGTCGGCGTCAACTGGCCGTCGTCGAGCTTCGACAGCGCACGGCACGTGTCATCGAAGACGCCGTCGTTTCTCGCGCAGATTTGATCGAGGACCCGCGCGATGGGAACGGCGACCGGACCCTTCGATCGTCCTTCGAAGCCCGTCTCCGACGCGAGATTGAACGTCACCGGTGCAAGCCCCGCCGCGCTGGCCTGGACGGCGACGGCGCTGACGTTGTTGATCGTCACGGTAGTGCTTGCGCGTCCCTGCGCGTTCGTGGTGCTCGAGGCGGAGCCGAGCGTTGCGTTTCCATTGGCTTCCCATTGCACGACCACGCCGGCGACGGGGGCGTCGAGGGAGTTCTGCGCTTCCACCACGAGCGGCTGCGCCAACTGCACGCCGGGCCTCCCGCGCTGCCCGTTCCCGCTGATGATGACCAGCCGGGCGAGCCTAGGCGTATCGTCATTGAGGATCGTGCCGGTGCCGGTCGCCGGCACTCCGCCCACGGGCGTGACGGTAAGCGTCAGCGTCTCGTCCGGCTCGACGGTCGTGTCGCCGTTGACGGTGACGGTCACGGTCTGCGTTGTCTCGTTGGGAGCGAAGGTCAATCTGCTCGTTGTGGCCTGATAGTCGCTGGGGGCGGTCGCCGTACCGTCCGCGGTGCTGTACGTAGCCTGCACGGCCACGACCGCCGGCGCCGTCAGCGTGACGGTGAACGTCATCGCGGTCGTCCCGGCGTTTCCTTCGGTGACGCTGGTGTTCGCGACTCCGAGCGCAGCGACGTCGTCATTGCCGATGGTACCGGTGCCGGTTGCGGTCGATCCGCCGACCGGCGTGACGGCGAGCGTAAATGACTCGTCGTTCTCCACCGTTCCGTCGCCATTGACGATGACGGCGACGGTCTGCGTCGCCTGGCCGATCGCGAACACCAGAGCTCCGCTCGCCGCCTGATAATCCTGGCCGGCCGTGGCCGTGTTGTCGGCGGTTCGATACGCCGCCTGTACCGTCACGCCCGCCGGCGGCGTCATCGTGACGGTGAATGTCATGGTGGTCGTCGTTCCGGCGCCCCCCTCCGTGACCCGCGCCTGGGAGACTGTTACGACCGGGACATCGTCATTGACGATGGTGATGTCGATGATAGGAGGGGGCCCCATGATGCCGACAACGTTGCTCGCGTTCACCGTGAAGGCTTCGTCGTTTTCGAAGCGAAGGTCCCCCACGATCTCCAGGGGGATGATCTCAGACGTGGTCATTCCGCTGGGGATGGTGAAGGACCCGCTCTTGGGGATGTAATCCGTGTCAGCAGCCGTCGCCGTCCCATCGACTGTCTGGTAATTGCCGGTAATTGTGGGATGGTTCGGATCCGACACCGCGTATTGCACGAACACGGGCGTTATCCCGGAGTTCCCTTCGAGGTGTGGGCCCAGGACGACGACTTTGAGCGACGCAGCGCGGTGACCAGTCGCACCATTTGCTGACAGGGGGATCAGGACGATCAGAAGCACGACGGCGACAGTGAGGAGAGATCGGCGCACATTAGACTCCAGAAGTAAGTCCCTAAATCTTACCGCAGCGCAACCAAAACCGCACGGCACTATGGAAGTAGTGATTCGAAGGGCCGCAGCGTTACGCCCCCAAAGCCAATTCGCTAGACTCGATCGCCTGATGTGCGGTCTGACCGGTTTCGTGGGTCCGGCGACGCCGGGCGAAATGCTCCGCAACGTGCGCCGCATGTGCGAGGCAGTCGCGCATCGGGGGCCCGACGACGCCGGCGAGTGGATCGACGCCGAGGCGGGGGTGGCGATCGGATTCCGGCGCCTGGCGATCATCGATCTCTCGCCGGCGGGGCATCAGCCGATGACGTCGCCGTCGGGGCGATACGTCGTCACCCTCAACGGCGAGATCTACAACTTCGAGGATCTGCGGCGCGAGCTGGACGCGCAGTGGCGCGGCCACTCCGACACCGAGGTGATGGCGGCGGCGTTCGAGGCGTGGGGGGTGGAGGGGGCGGTCAAGCGCTTCAACGGGATGTTCGCCATCGCCGTATGGGACCGTCGCCTGCGCCGCCTTCACTTGATCCGCGACCGCATGGGCGTCAAGCCGCTCTACTACGGTTTCGCCGGCCGGACGCTCGTCTACGGCTCGGAGCTCAAGGCGCTGCGGCAGCATCCCGACTTCGACGCCCGCATCGACCGCGATGCGCTGAATCTCTTTCTCCGTTTCATGTACGTGCCGGCGCCGTACAGCATCTACGAGGGCATCTCCAAGCTGATGCCGGGGACGATCCTGACGTTCGATCCGGCGACGCGCGAGACATCGACGACGGTGTACTGGTCGGTCCATGAGGCGGCGGTGCGGGGGACGGCGAATCGCTTCCGCGGGTCGGAGGAGGAGGCTTCGCGCGAGCTCGAGTCGCTGCTGCGCGACGCGGTGCGCATCCGGATGGTGGCCGACGTGCCGCTCGGGGTCTTCCTCTCCGGCGGCGTCGATTCCTCCGCGGTCACGGCGATGATGCAGGCCGAGAGCGCCACTCCGGTGCGGTCGTTCTCCATCGGCTTCGCCGACGCCGCCTACAACGAAGCCCCCTTCGCCGCCGCCGTGGCCCGCCACCTCGGCACCGACCACACGGAGCTGATCATGACGGCGGACGACGTGGTGAACGTGATCCCCCGCCTGCCGTCGATGTACGACGAGCCGTTCGCCGACTCCTCGCAGATCCCCACACATCTCGTCGCCGCGCTGGCGCGCAAGCACGTCACCGTCACTCTCTCCGGCGACGGCGGCGACGAGCTTTTCGGCGGCTACCGGCGTTACTTCATCGGACAGCGGGTGCTGCGGACGCTTGGCGCGATACCGTCGCCATTACGGTCGCCGCTGGGCCGCCTGCTGGCCACGATTCCCGGCAGGCGAGCCGGGAAGGTCGCGCGCACGTTCCGCGCGAACGACCCCGATGCGCTGTACTTCGAGCTCGTCTCGCACTGGCCCGTCGGGAAGAATCCGATCCGAGAGACAAACCCGCCGATCACCGACCCCGTCGAGCGGATGATGTTCTTCGATCAGGTCTCGTACCTGCCGGACGACATCCTGGCCAAGGTCGATCGCGCCAGCATGGCCGCCTCGCTCGAGGCGCGCGAGCCGCTGCTCGACTACCGCATGGTCGAATTCGCCTGGACTCTTCCGCTGTCGATGAAAGTGCGCGCCGGCAAAGGAAAGCGGGTGCTCCGCCGGGTGCTCGATCGCTACGTTCCGGAGGCGCTCATCGAGCGCCCGAAGATGGGCTTCGGCATGCCGCTGGAGACGTGGCTGCGCGGACGCCTGCGCGACTGGGCGGAGTCGCTGCTCGACCCGTCCGCCATCCGGCTGATCGATCCGGCGCCGGTGCGCGCGAAGTGGGAGGAGCACCTGGCCGGGAAGAGTGATTGGCAGTACCACCTGTGGGCGGTGCTGATGCTGCAGGCGTGGCTGCAAAATGAAGCGTAGGGGCGCGCAGCAGCGCGCCCGCAGCCCGCGGGAGTGCCGGGCGCGCGGCGGGGCGCCCCCAAGGAGTTATGAGAACCCCCGGGCGGTTGACCCCCACGGGGGCGCGGCGGAGTAGGC
>JBBPII010000032.1:0-3998 GCA_038040385.1 Candidatus Gilichinskyi gelida | reverse complement strand
GGGAGAAGGACAACTTGGCCCCTCTCCCGCTTGCGGGAGAGGGTGGCCCTGAGCGTAGCGAAGGGCCGGGTGAGGGTTGCCCACCAATTCAAAAATCCCGTACGCCGTGCCGATCACGGCGACGTGAAGCATCGTCTCGGGATGCCCGAAAAGGATCAGCAGGACGAACGCGATCGTGAGCTGCGAAAACGATGCGACGTCGCGCGCGCGGACGACGCGCCGCACGGCCAGCATCACGAACGGCAGCAGCGTCCAACTCCCGAGATGCGTCCACCCGACCCAGAACACCACCCCACCGCTGAAGGCGAAGCCCGCGGCCGCGATCAGCGACGCCCCTTCGCTGCAGCCGAGCTCCCGCGCGTACGCGAACGTGAAGAGACCGGCGAGTAGAAAGACCATCGCGGCGTTGAAGGTCGCGGCCAGATCGAGCGGCAGCAGCAGGGCGATGAGGTTCAGCGGGTTGTACGGCGCGACCTGCATGCTCGCCGCGAGGATGTCGCCCGAGTTCATGCCCGGATTCCAAAGCGGCCACTCGTGTTGCGCTAACGCCTGGCGGACTTGATGCTGCCAGGGGGCGAGGGCCAGCACCTGATCCAATAGATACCAGTTGTGCGGGAGCTTCAAACCGTAGTCGGCGGAGTAGTCGCTCCACGGTTGCGACAGGAAGAGCATGTCGTAGCCGCCGTAGACGCGATTCGTGATCAGGGCCGGGCCGACGAAGAGGAACGGCAGCAGGATGAGGACGATCGCCGCACCGCGCGACAGCGGCGTCATCCACCGATTCCAGGCGAAGAGCGTCGCTGCCGCGACGGCGAGGTAGAGCAGGAGCGTCATGGAGCTCTGAACGCGCGATCGTACCCCGTCATCTCCACGTAGCCCGAGCCGCGCGCGCTCACGTTGCCGGCCGAGCCGCTGACGTCCACCGCTCCCTCCCAGTACGTCACGCGCGTGGAGCCTTTGGTCACCAGCTCCTGGTCGCGCAGCAGCGGCTGCAGGACGAGATTGATGCCGAACTTCGGCACCGCCACCCGCCATCCCATCGGATAGGTCGCGCGGGTGTGCGGCGACCGCCATTTGCCCGTGGGTGTGATGCGCATGTCGTCGCGGCGGAGGTGGATGACATCTCCGTCGGTGGTGACCAGCGAGCCGGACGAGGTCACGTCGGGCGTCCCGTCGGTGCGACGGATCTGGTAGAGCATCAGCTCCGTGTCGTTATCGAGCTGGATCGAGAACCAGTCCCACCCCTGCTGGTTCTCGCGCAGCGCGGAGCTGCCGAACTCGTGGTCCATCCAGGCCAGGCCGTGGCAACGGCGGCCGTTGATCGAGCCGCGCACCTCCAAACGGGTCATCGAGTAGTAGTGCGACGCGTAGCCGGCACCCTGCGCCTTGACGCTGACGCCGTTTTCGCCGTTGATCGCCGGCGGCTTGCGCGAGGTGAGGACCAGGTCGATCGAGTCGCGCCCCGCCGCGGCCTCCAGGCGCCACGAGCCGTCCGCCAGCGTCGTGGCCCGCCACCCTTCGTTGAAGACGTCGAGCTTGTCCGCCGCGGCGTTCGCCGTGAAGGGCGACGAGCGGTTGAGCTTCTCGTAGTAGCGGAAGTCTTTGCCGGCGACATCGGTGACGGCGAAGTGGGCGAGGGAGAGGTTGCGAAGGTCCCAGCGAGTTGCCTGTTGCCCGTTGCCTGTTGCCCGATCGACGCCGACCCGGAAGAACGTCAGCTCGAAGCCGTAGCGCTTTCCCTCGTCCGTCGTCAGGTGGCCGGTGTAGTACCACCACTCAGTCTTGTACTGGTCGTGGGAGCCGTGGTCGCGGGGGAAGGCAAACTCGTAGCCGGGGAGGGCGGGTTGAAATGAAGTGGCGAACCAAACCAACGAAGCGAGCAGCACGTTCATATAATGGCACCGCGCCATGGCCGAACAGCCCGTCGTCCCGTCGTCGCGTGCGCGCTTCCGCACCATCGCCAGCGAGCAGAGCATCCCCATCGATGCCGACGATCTCCTCGCCCTGGCCAAACGCTACGCCGATCAGGGGATGTACGACGAGTCGATCCATCTGTACGAGATGGCGGAGAAGCTCAAGCCCGGCTCGGTGGCGCTGCGCATCAACCTGGCGCGCGTGCGCGATCTGAAGAAGGCGGCCGAGGAATCGCGCTTCGCCACGCTGCGGCAGGAAGTCGACGCCGAGCGCGCCCACGAGGAGATCGACGCCTCGCAGTACGTCGGCCTCGCGCAGTACTACATGGCCAAGGACCAGACCTCGAAGGCCATCGAGCTTTTGGAGATCGCCAAGCTCAAAACGCCCAACAGCTACCGCCCCTTCGAGATCCTCGGCCGGCTGTATTACTCCGAGGGAGAGTGGGACCTGGCGCACGAAGAGATCGAGAAGGCGCGCAAGCTCAACCCGTTCGACAAGGGCCTGGCGGAGATCGCCGGCCGGGTGCAGTTCGAGCTGAAGAACTTCGATCGATCGCTGAACGACTTCGTCGACGCCTTCCTCCTCTCCACCGACCAGAAGGGCGACAGCACCGAGCCGGTGCGCCGGATGATCAACACCCTCAAGCGCATCCAGAACATCGACTCCAAGGACCTCAACGCCCGCATCAAGGAGCGGGTGGAGCAGCTCCAGCTCTGCACCGAGCGGCTGGAGTATCGGAAGGAGAATCTCTTCAAGCTCGACTCGCGCAACGAACTTCGCGAGATCATGAAGAAGATCACGCGCGACGCGGAGAAGCGCGACAACCTCATCGTCGTCTCCGCCGAGCTGCGCCAGCTCGGCGTCTTCAAGCACATGAAGGACGAGCAGCTCTTCCATCTCTCGAAGTTCGCGCGCATCGACGGCCTGCTGGAGCGCGACTACCTCTTCCGCGAGGAAGACCGCACTATGGACTTCTACGTGGTGCGCGACGGCCGCATCGAGATCCGGAAGGAGACCCCCTTCGGCCCGCAGATCCTCGGGTCGCTGACCCGCGACACCATCTTCGGGGAGATGAACTTCATCGACCGCACCCACCGCTCCAGCGACGCCGCCGCCGTCGAGCCCTCCTCGGTCTTCACCTTCTCCTTCAGCGCCCTCGACCAGTTGATGGACGAGGACAAGGACCTCGCCGTCGGCCTGCATTGGGCGTTCTGGCGCTCGCTGACGGAAAAGGTCCGCGACGCCAACGACCAGCTCAAGCTCTTCTTCCAGGAAGACGCCAAGAAGGGCGCCGGCCGCAAGCGCATCGAGGGAAAACGCGAGATGCAGCAGGTGACCGTCAAGTCGGAGGACAAGGTCGACCTGTTCAAGGAGCGCGGCCTTTCCGCGGCGGAAATGAAGTTGCTGGCGACGTTCTCCACCGAGGAACGATTTCGGGAAGGGTCGGTGATCTTTCGCGAAGGCGAAAAGGGCGACAAGCTTTACATCGTCCTCGACGGCCGGGTGCGCATCTCCAAGTTCATCCCCGGCGTGGGCGAGGAAGCGCTCACCGTGCTCGACCGCGGCGATTTCTTCGGCGAGATGGCCCTGATCGACGACAAGGTCCGCTCCGCCGACGGCAAGGCGCACGAAGGCGGCGCCACGGTGCTGTCGATCGACCGCGCGACGCTCAACGAGATCCTGTCGATGGATCCCAACGCCTCGCTGCAGTTCCTCAACTTGCTATGCCGGATGATCAGCCGTCGCCTGCGGGAGATCAACGAGAAGATCGTGCAGTGGAAGTACATGAGCGGGGGATTCTGACGTAGGGGCGCGGCGCCGCCGCCCCCCCCGGCCAGGGGGGGCGGGCGCGACCGCACCCGGCGGGGGGGGCGGCAGCCCCGACCGCCCGGCCCCCGGGACCCCACGCTTCACCGCCGGCCCCCACCGCCCCCACGCGCCGGACCCCCCGCGCGGGGCCCGCGCCCGTGGGCGGGGGCGACGGCGCCCTGCCGCGCGCCCGCGGCCCGAGCCACACCCCCGCGCCCCCGCCCCAGGATCGCGACCGCCCGCCCGTACTCCTCGCGGAAGACCAGGCCGACGGC